>UQUU01000005.1 GCA_900544275.1 uncultured Succiniclasticum sp.
CAGGCGATTCGTTGATCAGTAGTTTCTTCTGTTAAGTTTTGAAGGCGCAGCCTTCAAGAAACGTATGAATGAGGGATTTTGTAGGTCCTGTTAGGAAGTGTAGGGGAATGACGCGAGATAATACCGGAGTATATCGAGCGAATGAGCCGTAACACTGACGCCACAGGGACACAAAAGCGCCATTCAGAGATCCGGTGATGATGGCTGAGAGGACCCACCTGTTCCCATCCCGAACACAGTAGTTAAGCTCTCACGCGTCGAAAGTACTTGGCTGGAAGCGGCCCGGGAGGATAGATTATTGCCGGTAGGAAACCGCACTGCAGAGAATATCCGCAGTGCGGTTTTTTTGTATGCAAAACTTTGCTATGGCAATACGGTTCTTTCGTGCGTGAGATTTACTGTTTACTAGCTGATTTCATACATTAACTTTACATAGTCCCTGTTTTTATAAGCGGGATTTGTGTTATAATGAAAAATAAGGATGTATGATTGTCTGTTTTACTTATTAATATAAATTCCTGTTAATTCTCTTGTTCAGATGCATATAACAGATGTGTAAGGGAGGCGCTGCAATGCGGAAGAAAGAATGTCTGGCCATGATTTTGGCGGGAGGCAAGGGAAGCCGACTGGGGGTCTTAACGAAAAATGTGGCAAAACCGGCCGTATTATTCGGTGGAAAATATCGTATTATTGATTTCACCTTGAGTAATTGCCGGAATTCGGGGATTGAAACAGTAGGCATCCTGACGCAGTATCAGCCCTTGGAACTAAATTGGTATATCGGCAACGGAAGCAGTTGGGACCTGGATTCGGAACATGGAGGGGTCTTTGTCCTGCCGCCGTATATAAATGATAACGATTCTTCTAATTGGTATCAGGGGACCGCGGATGCCATTTACCAGAACCTTAATTTTATGGAGATGATCGATCCGGATTATGTGCTGGTTTTATCCGGGGATCACATTTATTCCATGGATTATTCCAAGATGCTGGCTTTCCATAAAAAACACAAGGCAAAGGCCACGGTTAGTACGATTCAGGTGCCCTTAGCAGAAGCATCGCGTTTTGGTATTATGAATACGGACGCGACATTGCGGATTAAAGAGTTTGAAGAAAAGCCGAAGAATCCTAAGAGCACATTGGCCTCTATGGGCATTTATATTTTTAATAAAAATGTATTGAAAGAGTATTTGAAGGCAGATGCGGGAGAAGCGGGTTCCGAGCATGACTTTGGTAAAAATATCATACCGAAAATGCTGGGGGACCAGTTGGCGGTATATGCTTATCCTTTTGAAGGCTATTGGAAAGATGTGGGTACTTTTGAAAGTTTGTGGCAGGCAAATATGGATCTGTTAGATGATGAGCCGCCGTTGAGCCTGAATGATCCTGACTGGCGGGTTTATGCGGGCAACCAATCGCTGCCGCCGCACTATCTGGGCCCTAAGAGCAGCCTGCATAGTTCGCTGGTGGGCGAAGGAAGCGTCATTCTAGGGCGGGTATCTCATTCCGTAATCTTTTATGATGTGGTGATCGAAGAAGGGGCTGCGGTGTCGGATTCGATCATAATGCCGGGTACAGTGATAGAAAAGAACAGTGTGGTTGAAAAAGCGATTATAGGAGAACGCTGCCATGTTTGTGCAGGGGCGATCATCCAAGGGCAGGAAAAACAGATCAAAGTCTATGGCAATGATCGAGAAATAAAGGCGGAAGAGGGGGCAGAATAAGATGAAGTCCATTTTAGGATTGATTAATTTAACTGGCTCTGACATGCTGAAAGAAATCAGTACAAAGCGTCCTTTAGCTTCCCAACCGTTTGCGGGGAAATTCCGTTTGATGGATTTTTCGTTAAGCGCTATGGTAAACGCAGGGGTGGATACAGTGGGGCTTATTCTTCCTTTCCATTCCCGCTCTATCTTAGACCATGTCCGTTCGGCGAAAGAATGGAATCTGGCACATAAGCAACGTGGCTTATTTTATTTACCGGTAGATGAGGAAGAAGAGATCCTTCATCCTCAACAGAGCGACATAAGAACGTATCACAAAAATTTAAGGTATGTGGAGTTGGATTCCCGCCGTTATTTACTTCTTGCCGGGTGTGATGTGATTTGCAATATTGATTATGAAAAGGTGTTGCATTTTCATCGGCGCCATAATGCAGATATTACAATGGTTTATAAAGTTATGGAAGAAGACAGTCCTGGATCAGGCTACCGCATAACCAACAGAGATTCTGGGCGGATCACCGGTATGGAAAAGGTGGAGGGTGGAAAACAGGGAGAGGCGCTGTTCTTAGGTTCTCTTCTGATTGACTGCGAACTTTTTATCAAAATGGTTCGCTGTGCTTACGAATTGGACCCGCTGAAATCTTTTAATGAAGTGTTGGCAAGAAACGTGGGCAGTCTGAGGGTCTTTGGCTTCCCGTATGAAGGGTACGCCAAACGGATCAATTCCCTGTCGTCTTATTATCAGGCAAACATGGATATGCTGCATCAGGAAAACTGGCGGGAAATATTTAATCGTGACCGGCGTATTTTTACTAAAATAAAAGACGAAGCGCCGGCTAAATATATGGAAGCGGCTAAAGTCAATAATTCTCTTATTGCCAACGGATGTATCATTGAGGGAACGGTGGAAAACAGCATTCTGTTCCGCAAAGTACGGATAGGAAGAAACGCTGTGATACGCAACAGTATCATTATGCAAAACACAACTGTCGGGGAAGATGCGTTTTTGAATTATGTTGTTTGCGATAAAGACAGGGATATCCAGCAAGAAGCCATCCTGGAAGGCACAAAAGAAGAACTGTTGTGTATTGTAAAATATGAGGTTCTATAGGTAAAAGCGGTCCGGCAGAATAAGGCTTTACCATAAAAACAGGGATTCGCTATGCTTGGGTAAATAAACAGGCGAATAAATGCTTGATAAACAAATATAATAGGATGGGTTAAAATCAGTTATGAAATCTTGGAAATCAAAAAAAGCGTTTAAAGAGTTATTTCTGGAAAAAGCAGAGGTTTTGTTTGGCAAAGCTCCCAGGGCCTTAAATAAACAGGAAGTATATCGCATTTTAGTATCCATGGTACAGGATCTGGCAGCAGATGACTGGACCAAAACAGTGAATACCTATGATGAGAAAAAAGTACGTCAGGTCTACTATTTTTCCATAGAATTTTTGTTGGGACGGCTTCTGAATGTGAATCTGCTGAATTGTGAGGCGGAAACCATTTGTCGTAATGCGTTGAAAGACCTGGGCTTTAATCTGGATCAGATCCTTCCGGAAGAGGAGGATCCCGGATTGGGTAACGGGGGATTGGGCCGCCTGGCCGCCTGCTTTCTAGATTCTTTGGCAGCCTTGCAATTGCCCGGACACGGCTGCGGTATCAGATACCAGTATGGTTTATTTGACCAGCGTATTGTGGACGGGCAGCAGGTAGAGCTGCCGGATGCCTGGCTGCAAAATGGTTTTCCCTGGGAAACAAAGCGGGCGGATAAAGCCGTGGATGTACGATTTTACGGTAATGCATACATGGTTCCGGGGCGTAATGGAAAGCTGGTTTGCGTACATGAACATTTTTGTACGGTGCGGGCTGTTCCCTATGATGTACCGATCCTGGGCTATCACAACAATACGGTAAATACCCTGAGGCTTTGGCGGGCGGAGTATACCAGAGCAGGTATGTATGATCAGCTCAGGTATGGAGATTATCGCAGGGCGCTGCGTTACAAAGATGTGGCACAGCAGCTTTCCCGCTTCCTGTATCCCGATGATTCTACCCATGAGGGACGTAAATTGCGCCTGATGCAGGAATATTTCTTTGTTTCCGCCGGATTACAAAGTATTATGCGGCATTTCAAAATTCACTACAGTTCGGCAGAAGATTTCGATCAATACATAGCTTTGCATATTAATGATACTCATCCGTCGCTTGTGATACCGGAGTTAATGCGCATTCTGATGGACGAGGAAGGGTTAAGCTGGGAGCATGCCTGGGAGATCACGACAAATTCTGTGGCCTATACGAACCACACCGTTATGCCGGAAGCCCTGGAGCGCTGGCCGTTGCCTCTGTTTAAAGAGTTGCTTCCGCGTATTTATTTAATTGTAGAGGAAATCAACCGGCGTTGGCTGGAGGCGGTAGCACAGCGTTATCCGGGCAAAACTGAAAAAGCCCGGGAAGTGGCTATTTTATGGAATAACCAGGTTCGCATGGCAAATCTGGCCATCGTGGGAAGTCATAGTGTGAATGGGGTGGCGCCTTTGCATTCCGAGATCTTGCGGAATAAAACGCTGCATCCTTTATACGAATGGTTTCCGGAGCGCTTTAACAATAAAACAAACGGGGTCAGTCATCGACGTTGGCTGGTAAGCGCGAATCCCCAGCTGACCGATCTGATCAATGAGACGATAGGGGATCATTGGATCAAAACACCCCAAAGGTTATGGGAGCTGGAAGCTTTCAGTAAAGACCCGGCTTTTCTGGAAAAACTGGCACAGGTGAAGCAGCAGCGCAAAGAAATGTTGGCGGATTATGTGTATAAGACCAAGCAGATCATAATTGACCCCCGGTCTATTTTCGATATCCATGTTAAACGTATGCATATGTATAAACGGCAGCTGCTGAATATCTTACATGTTTATCGTTTATATCTTGATCTGCTGAATAATCCGACTATGGATTTCGTCCCCCAGACGTTTATTTTTGGAGGGAAAGCGGCGGCCGGCTATGGCGAAGCAAAAATCACGATCAAACTGATCAACACGGTTGCGTCTTTGATTGATCAGGATGAACGGGTTACCGGATTGATCAAAGTCCTGTTTTTGGAAAACTATAATGTTTCTCTGGGACAGCTCCTGTTTCCGGCTGCGGATGTCAGTGAACAGATTTCCACTGCGGGTAAAGAGGCTTCCGGTACGGGCAATATGAAATTTATGCTGAATGGCGCGATCACGTTGGGGACAATGGACGGCGCCAATGTAGAGATCCACAGGGAGGTGGGTGATGCCCACAGCGTGATTTTTGGCTTACGGGCCGAAGAAGTGGAACGATATTATCAAGAGGGCGGTTATTCTTCCCGACAGTTATTTGGTAAAGATGAGAAAATTCGTGAAACCCTGGGTGTGTTGGAAGAAAACCCCATGTTTGGACAGCTGCGGGAGGATTTATTGGATCGGAACGATGAATTCTTTGTGTTGAAAGACTTTACATCTTATTGCGAGGCGCAGAAAGAGATTCAGAAACGCTACGGGGATCGGGCCGGATGGTATCAGTCCAGTACGGTAAATATTGCTCATGCCGGATATTTCTCCAGTGATCGTACGATTGAGGAATATGCGCGGGAAATCTGGCAGCTTCGTCCGGAAAAAATTTAAGCGGACTAAACGTAACAGGTTGGAGTATTGTGAGGTGTTATCATGCGAATCAGTGCCATTGATGCCTACAGCACGTACTTATTTCATCAGGGAACAAATTTTAACAGCGACCGGCTGTTTGGGGCGCATTTTTTAAGCTGGCGCCGCAAACCGGCAGTACGGTTTTGTGTATGGGCACCTCATGCGCGACAAATCAGTGTGGTCGGCGATTTTAATCAATGGGATCCGACCGCGACACCGATGCAAAGAACGGAGGTAGACCAGGATATTTGGGCGGCCTATGTGCCGGGTCTGCCGGAAGGCGCCTTATATAAATACGCGATTACCGGTCCGTCCGGGGAAATTTGCTTCAAAAGCGACCCCTATGGATTTGCTGCCGAGGTGCGTCCTCACACTGCGTCGAAAGTTTCGCGTTTGCGTTATGTCTGGCGCGATCAAAAATGGCTGAAAAATCGGGGAAACTATGATTCTTATCATAGTCCGATGCTGATTTATGAAATGCATCCGGGTTCCTGGCGCAGAGGCGAAGGCGGCAAAGAGCTCAGTTATCGGGAGATCGCGGAGCCGTTGGTTCGCTATCTGACAGAAATGCACTATACCCATGTGGAATTAATGCCTTTATGCGAATATCCTTTTGATGGTTCATGGGGCTACCAGGCAACGGGATATTTTGCGGCGACAAGCCGGTATGGGGAGCCGGAAGATCTGATGTATCTGATTGACGAACTTCATCGACAGGGCATCGGTGTAATTTTAGACTGGGTGCCGGGGCATTTTTGCAAAGATGCACATGGACTCAGACGCTTTGACGGAGACACCCTGTATGAGTCCGGCAACCCGCAATTGGCGGAGAATAAAGACTGGGATACGCTGAACTTTGATTATGGACGCCCGGAAGTACGCAGCTTTTTGATTTCCAGCGCCTGCTTCTGGCTGGAACAATTCCATTTAGATGGATTGCGCATTGATTCCGTCGCTAACATGCTGTACCTTGATTATGGGAAAAAACAGGGAGACTGGTGGCCTAACCGATTGGGAGGCCGAGAAAACCTGGAGGCGGTGGAGTTTTTACAGGTCCTGAACAAAGCCGTGTTTGCGCTCCGGCCGCAGACGCTGATGATCGCGGAAGAATCCACGTCCTGGCCCCTGGTGTCCAAACCGACAGAACAAGGGGGTCTGGGCTTTAATTACAAGTGGAATATGGGCTGGATGAATGATCTGCTCCAATATACCGCCGCTGATTTTGGTCAGAGAAGTCAGATGCACGATCACCTTACTTTTTCCTTATGTTACGCTTTTGCAGAAAACTTCATCCTGCCCTTAAGTCATGATGAGGTAGTGCACGGTAAACGTTCGCTTTTGGACAAAATGCCGGGGGATTATTGGCAAAAATTTGCCGGTTTGCGGGCTTTTTATGGCTATTGGATGAGCCATCCGGGGAAAAAACTTTTGTTTATGGGCGGCGAATTCGGACAATTTATTGAGTGGAAATTCGATGACAGCCTTGACTGGCATTTATTGGATTACCCGATGCATAAACAACTGCACGACTATGTTCGGGCGCTGAATGCATTTTATGCAGCACATCCGGAATTTTGGGAAATTGACGATGACTGGAAGGGGTTTGAGTGGATCAGTTGTGATGACCGGAAAAACAGCGTGATCAGTTATTATCGTCGCCGTAAAGAAAAAAAAGGGAAGCGGGAAGAAACCATCGTAATCTGTAACTTTACGCCTCAGGTTCTTGCTGACTACCGTATTGGCGTGGACACGCCGGGAGAGTATACAGAAGTGTTCAACAGCGATGCAAGCCGATTTGGCGGTTCCGATGTAAAAAATGCCTCCGCTTTGCGGAGCGAGGCTGTTCCCTGGCATGGGAGAAAGCAGTCTCTGGCAGTCACATTGCCGCCGCTGGCCATTTTATATTTAAAAGAAGTAAAAAAAGCAGAAAGGGGAGAGAGTCATGGCGTTTAAGGTACTATTCGTGGCAGCAGAAGCGGCCCCGTTTGTTAAGACCGGGGGACTGGCGGATGTGATGGGCGCGCTGCCGCAAGAAATGCAAAAACTGGGGATAGAACCGGCGTTGGTCCTCCCCAAGTATCCGGCGGTGGAAAAAAACTATGGCAAAGAGCTGAAAACCGTTTATACCGGACGCATCAACCTGGCCTGGCGCAATCAGTACATCGGTGTGGAAAAGCTGCTGCTCAATGGTCTGCCGGTGTATTTTATCGACAATGAATTTTATTTTAAACGAGAGGCATTATATGGCTATGGCGATGATGCGGAACGGTTTGCGTATTTTTCCCGGGCCGTATTGTCCATGTTGCCCTGTATCGATTTTAAACCGGATATCATCCATACCAATGACTGGCATACGGGCCTGGTAGGGGTATATTTAAAGGAAGAATTCATGAAGGATCCCTATTATCGGGGCCTGAAAAATATTTTTACCATTCATAATTTAAAATATCAGGGGATCTTCGGCCGGGACATTGTCGAAGATGTGTTGGGGCTGCCCCTGCGCCTGATGCATAATGGGAATCTTGCCAATGACGGCGATGTGAATTTTATGAAAGCGGGTATGTGCTATGCCGACTATATCACTACGGTGAGCCGTACCTATGCGGAGGAGATCCGCTATTCCTATTTTGGTGAGGGGCTGCAGGATTATGTGGCTCTGTGCGCCGGAAAAATTACCGGAATTTTGAATGGGGTGGATCAAAAGGCTTATGACCCTCACACCGATCCTTTTATCAAGACTCACTTTACCGATAAAAGTGTATTTGCCCGGAAACCGCAGAATAAAGAAGCGCTGCAAAAAGAGTTAAATTTACCTGTAAACCGTGAGATCCCGATATTGGCCATGGTTACCCGGCTGGTGGAAGCGAAAGGGTTAGATCTGATCCTTCGCATCATGGATGAACTGCTGCAGGAAGACATTCAACTGATTGTGGTAGGAACCGGCGATGACCGTTATGTAAAAGAACTGCAGGCGCTGGCTTTGCGAAATTCGGATCGGGTTTCCGTCAACATCTTGTTTGATGAAGGGCTGGCCCACCGGGTGTACGCCGGTTCGGATCTGTTTCTCATGCCTTCCCGTTATGAAGCCTGTGGCTTGAGCCAGATGATCGCCATGCGTTACGGGACGGTTCCGGTGGTTCGGGAAACCGGCGGTCTGAAAGATTCGGTCACCGATTTTGAGAAATTTACCAACCAGGAAGGAAATGGTCTGAGTTTCTTTAACTTTAATGCTCATGAATTGCTGTTCACGGTGAAACGGGGGCTAAGCTATTATGCGGAAAAGCCAATCTGGAAAAAATTGGTGCTCAATGCGATGAGAAGCGACAATAGTTGGGAAAATGCAGCCAAAGCTTATGCATCGCTGTATGAAAAAGTCCTTCATGGCAACCGACGCATGGCCGGACCAAAGCAGAAATCGGGCGAATGAATCTTCAGAGCGAAATTACTTCTGTTCAGGCAGAATTTTTCGCTCTCTATTTTATTTCATGGGAGGCGTATTGCTTATGGAACGGCCTGTCTTATTTCATGATTCCCGCAATACGATTTATCGTGTGCCTTTTGGCGCGGCACCCACGCTCAGTCGTCTGACTTTACGGCTGGATGTGGCAGGCTGCCGGATCGCCGGGGTCGGATTGCGTTTATGGCAGGAGAATATCGGCGCCACCTTATTGCCGATGGAGCTTATTTGCGATACGGAGCAAACGCAAACTGATGCGGAGCAAGAAAAAAAATTTTCAAAACAAAGATACAGCGTTACCTTTTCCCTGCCGGAAAAAGGCTGCTTAGTCTGGTACTATTTTCAGCTGCAGAGCGAGGACGGAGCGATTTTTTATTACGGTAATAATGAAACGCAATCAGGCGGTGTCGGGCAGACTTATGAATACGAGCCGCCTTCTTTTCAGATTACCGTGTATGATGCGGCGTCTGCTACGCCAAAGTGGCTGAAAGACGCGGTAATTTATCAGATTTTTCCCGATCGTTTTAATCGGGGGCAGGTTCCGCTTGCACAATTTACGGGGAAAAAAGATGCGCTGCTCCACAGCTGTTGGGAAGACGAACCGCACTATGTGAAAGATCCGGAAACCGGCGCTGTGCTGCAGTATGATTTTTTTGGCGGCACCCTGGCAGGCATACGGGAAAAACTGGATTATTTGCAGGACCTGGGTATTACCTGCCTCTATCTGAATCCTGTCTTTGAAAGCCGGAGCAACCACCGCTACGATACAGGAGATTATAAAAAGATTGACCCGTTTCTGGGGACAGAAGAAGAACTAAAACGTTTGTGCCGGGAAGCAAAGCAGAAGGGAATCCGAATTCTTTTGGACGGCGTATTCAGTCATACAGGTGCAGACAGTGTGTATTTTAACCGCCGGGGACGCTATCCGGGGAAAGGCGCATATCAGTCTCGGGAGTCGCCTTATATTTCCTGGTATCGCTTTAAAGAATATCCGGAGAAATATGACAGTTGGTGGGGAGATAAAAGTCTGCCCGAGGTAGAGGAAACAAACCCGGCTTATTTAGATTTTATCATTGAAGGTAAAGACAGCGTACTGTGCCATTGGCTTCAGGCGGGCATCAGCGGCTGGCGTCTGGATGTGGCGGACGAATTGCCGGATGTGTTTTTGCAGGCTTTTTATAAAAAGCTGAAAGTCGAAAATCAAGAGGCTGTTTTGTTGGGCGAAGTGTGGGAGGATGCTTCCAATAAAGTCAGTTATGGCCGTCAGAGGGCGTATTTATGCGGCGGTAAATTAGACGGGGTCATGAACTATGTGCTCCGAAAAATTATGTTGGATTTTGTGCAGGGACGTTCAGACGCGGCACAGGCAAACGACCGTTATTTACAGCAGATGGAGAATTATCCCCGGGAAAACCTGTACAGCATGATGAATCTCCTGGGCAGTCACGATGTGGAGCGGATCCTGACGCTGACGAGTAAGGAGTGGGCGCCGGAAAAGGCAGAGATCGAGACCGGGACGATGACCGGGGAGATGACCGGAGTACAGTCTCCGGAGGTTCTTTCTGTAAATGTACCGTTGCCCGGTGCTCGGGCAAATCTGCCGCAAAAAGAAATTTTTTCCGCCGGAGAAAAACGCCTGCTTTTGTTGTGGGCCTGGCAAATGACCCTGCCGGGAGCTCCGTCAATTTATTATGGGGACGAAGTGGGATTAGAGGGCGGCAAAGATCCGGCAAACCGGCGTACCTATCCCTGGGGCAGGGAAAATAAACGCCTGTATGCCAAGTGCAGAGAGTTTGTTCGCCTGCGCCGGCAAAACGCCGCCTTGCGGACGGGGCGCATGATCCCTGTTTATGCGGCAGGGGACGTTTACGTGTATGCCCGTTCCATCGAGGGGGCGAGAGATGTGTTCGGGCAGCCGGCGGAAAACGGGACCTTTTTCATCGCCTTAAATCGAAGTCATGCCTTAAAAACGGTGACGGTTGACACGGCAGATCTGGCCTTTGGGGAACTGTGTCAGCTCAGTCCCGCAGTCGATCAGGGGGAAGCGATCCCTGTGGTCAACGGCAGTTTTTCTCTTACTCTGGAACCGTTTGGCTACCGAGTTTTTCAGTGCACGGAAAGGAGCCGGAAGCTTCCTGCCAGACAGGCCGGTATCCTTTTGCATCCTACATCTCTGCCGGGGCCGAACGGACCGGAAAAAGTAAAACAGGCAAAGCGGTTTATTGATTTTCTGGCGGCAGCCAAACAAAAAATTTGGCAGATATTGCCTCTTAATCCGCCGGATGGGGCAGGTTCGCCGTATAATTCGTTTTCCGCTTTTGCCGGACATGACGGTTTATTCACGACGCCGGCAAAGGAACTTCCCCAAGCTATACAAACGGCAGGGGTCGCATGGTCATTGAAAGACAATGTGCCTTTTTTGGTGTGCCGGGAAGGTCGGGGAAGATTTGTCGACGGTTATGACGGTTCTAAAGCAGAAAAAACCGGCGAATGGGAGGCCTTTGCGGAATTTTGCCGGAAAAATCAATACTGGCTGCCGGATTATGTGTTGTACCGGGCGTTGCGAGAGCGATTTGGGGGCAAGCCCTGGCAGGAATGGCCGAAACCTTTACGGCAACGGGACAAAAAAAGTCTGGCCGCTTATGCGGCGGAATTAGCCGAGTCCATTAAAATTTATGCCTGGGAGCAATACAGATTTCAGAAAGACTGGCTGCGGATCAAAGAATATGCCAATGCCCGTACCATTTCTGTTTTTGGCGATCTGCCTATTTTTGTTGCGGCGGACAGCGTGGACTGCTGGTCTCATCCGGAATATTTTTACCTGGATGAACAGGGCTATCCTCTGGAAGCGGCCGGTGTGCCGCCGGATTATTTCAGCGCGAAAGGCCAGGTCTGGGGCAATCCTCTGTACCGCTGGGAACGTATGGAACAAGACGGTTTCCGTTGGTGGGTGGAACGCTTGCGCTGCCTGTCTGACAGGGTGGATTGGCTGCGCCTGGATCATTTTCGCGGATTTGAGGCTTGCTGGGCCATTCCGGGACAGGCGGAAGATGCTGTGTCCGGGCGCTGGTTAAAAGGGCCGGGGAAGAATTTGTTCGAGGCCCTCAAACAGTCTGGCAATCAAATAAAGCTGATTGCTGAGGACCTGGGCGTGATTACTCCGGAAGTCTCTCGGTTAAAGGAGGAATTAGCGCTGCCCGGTATGCGTATCCTGCAATTCCACTGGCGAAACCGCGCGGGGGGCAATTGTGACTTTTCTACAGAACCGCACTGCATCGCCTATACGGGAACCCATGACAATAATACATTGCGGGGCTGGTGGGAAGAGGAGTTGACGATAGAAGAAAAAGCACAGCTCCTGGTCATGCTCGATCAGGAAACAGCTTTGTCAGATATAGATGCTTCGCCCGGCGACGACTGCGATACGGAGCTGCAGCCGCTTAAAAAGCTGCTTGCGTATTTATACAGCCGGCAGTCTGATACGGTGATCGTGCCCTTGCAGGACTTTCTGTTGCTGTCTTCGGGCGGTCGTATGAACCTCCCGGGCACGACCCGGGGGAATTGGCTCTGGCAGGCTTGTGGCGCGGATTTAAATGAGGCATTGGCGCAACAAATTGCAACGCTGACAACAAAATATAAACGTGCCTGAGCCTGAAAATTTTGTTCATTGAGAAAATACGCCGTGCTGATCAAGGGAAAGAAAAAATTTTTTTGTTCTTTTATTTTTAAGGATAAATGATATTGTCTGATAATTCATGGAAAAGTAAGCGGCAAGATAAGGCGGTTCTTACATAAAGTAAAAAATGTCAAGCGGTTAAGAAAAATAAATTTGGCATTGTTTACAAAAAATCGCCTTGACAAATTAAAAATAATCAATATGTCTCTATTTTTATCAGATTATTTTAGGAATATCACTACATCTTGTGGTGTGTATAAAATATTCCCTATGTACATAAGTTATCCACAACCTGTGTATAAGGAAGTGAATAACTTCGATACAAAAGGAGAAATGGCTTATTTATGCCCATTTTTTCCTTTTGAACACCTGTTTTCTGTGGATAACCCTGTGTATAGTGTGTATAAATGCAAGTTATCAACAGACGGCGTAAACCAAATATTTGGTGTAACTTCTCCAGTGGGCAATACAAAATGGACAAGATAACAGGAAAGATTATTTTTAAGAAGGAATTTTACCAGGTAAAGAGATTTCTGCTTCCGTATCTTTTGGCTTTGCTCTTTTTTCCTTATATGATAAAATATAACGGTATAATTTTTACCATACTAAATTAACCGGCAGGGAAAATCTGTCTGAGAAATTAACACAGGATACACGGAACTGTAAACAGGAACGGATCAATTTATCAATTACTGGAGGATGTACGAATGGCAATTAAGCGAGAAACCGCGGAAATACTGATGAATAAAGGAGGCAGTCTGGTTACGGCGTCTTTTTCTGTGATACCGGACGGTTATGCAGGCCTGGTAAGACAGGGGACTGCCAGCCAATTAGCCGTTGTATGCAATGAAAAATCCGGCGTGGGGGACTTATGGCGAGGGGCGGAGTTCATGACGGACCCCGCTTACAAAAATATCAAATGGGGCTTTTTTCCTCTGAATTCCAATAATGCCGCCCTGATCCGCCGTCTGGTAGGCCGGGTATCGCCTACATCCTGTGGTGTGGGCGGTCTGAGTGTGAGCCTGTCGGATTGGCTGAGCCTGGTCTCCGGTACCGTGCCGAACTTATTTGCTCATAAACAGGTGAAACCGGTGCTGGTGGATTTTTCCCCGGTCAACAGCGCAGCGCTGAACAAAACATTTTTAGAGGTGATGGATACGGCGACCTGGAGCGTGCTTTCTTCCGGTTATAAGGAGGGCTGGGCGGCTAACGCAGCCGGTCTCCATACGGAAGAAGAAGTGGTTAAAGCATTGCTTTATGGATACAGCGGGATCGGGATCGACTGCAGCGGAAAAATAGATCGTTCCATCGAGAAGTTAACGGACGAGGAAGTTGAAAAGCAATTTGGCGAACTGGATCGGGATTTTAAAGAAGCAATCGACAAATCCTATCTGGATGCCGAGTTCCAACTGGGAGCAGAAAAGCTGCGTTTTGAAGAAAAAGCCCTGCATCGGATGGTATTGGAGTTCGGTCAGGCTATTATGTTCCTGCAGAAAATGTACAAGGATTATCTGGATAACACGCCCTGGGATCTGGATTTCGAAGTGGATCTTTCTGCCGTTGCTAAAGTACTGACGCCGCAGGAGCATTATTTTCTGGTGAATGAATTAAAACGGGCGGCGGTGAAATTTGATACCCTCTGCGTTTCTGCGGCAATGGTAAAAGAAGGCTGGCAGGAAGAGCTTGCTGTTCATGCGGCGATTGCCAAAGCGTTTGATTACCGGCTGAGTTTTGCCGACGCGGATCTTTACTTTGCCGAACCGGGAGAGACAGCCAAAATTTTCGGCAATCGGGTCCACTTTAAACTGACTTCGCTTTTATGGTTAGCGGCGCTGCAGACACTGGCTGCCACAGAGCCGGAATTATATCGGCAGGCGGCAGAGCGGGCAGGGTTGCCGGCAGCAGAGGAAGTTCTCTTAACTGCCGGAACAGCGGTCGGGCGGAATTTCGCACAGGCCTATGGGAAAATTGCCGGCGGCGAAGAGAAAAAGGGCCTGGCGGACGCGTTGAAAACAACGCTGGAAAAAAATCGGGAGATTTATGAAGTCCGCGCCGCTAAATTAGTAGGCCGGTATCTGTCGGCGGTTTAACCGTTCGTTGGAAAAACGGCGCCTTCCCCTTGCGATGAGAAAAGTATTTCTATGTTATAATAAGATAACAAGGGGGTGTATTCATGTGGATGGAAAAATCGCTAAACTGAACGAAATGGTTTTACACTCGGATAATATCGTGTTTTTCGGAGGCGCCGGTGTTTCTACGGAAAGCGGCATCCCGGATTTCCGCAGTACGGGGGGGCTTTATAGCCAGACCTACAAATATCCTCCGGAAATGATCGTCAGTCATACGTTTTATGAAGAATGTCCGGAAGAGTTTTTCGACTTTTATAAGAAACGCATGCTGTTTATGAATGCACAGCCGAACGCAGCGCATAAGAAGCTGGCTCAACTGGAAAAAGCCGGCAAACTGAAGGCTGTTATTACACAAAATATTGACGGACTGCATCAGGCTGCCGGCAGCAAAAACGTGTTGGAGCTTCATGGCAGCGTACTGCGCAACTATTGCGAAAGCTGCGGCAAATCTTTTCCGGTGAAGTATGTGCTGGAAGCGGACGGGGTGCCCCATTGCGATGCCTGTGGCGGCAGGGTAAAGCCGGATGTGGTATTGTATGAAGAAAATCTGGATATGGATGTGATGGAAGCGGCTGTCAATTACATCAGCCGGGCGGATATGCTGATTATCGGGGGGACTTCGTTAGTGGTGTACCCGGCGGCGGGTCTTCTGCGGTATTATCAGGGCCATAAGCTGGTGCTGGTAAATAAGTCAAACACATCCTATGACAGCAGAGCCGACCTGGTGATCAACGAAAATATCGGCGAAGTGTTTAGTCAGATCCAGGGTCCCTACCTTGACAAAGCGGCAAGCGAGTGATACTATAATGTAGCTTGTGATAAGCATATTTTACTTCTTCTGTTCTCCTGACGGGAGAACCGAAAGTCCAGAGGAGGAGGTGATTTCGTGAGAGCATACGAAGTCATGTACATCATTAAGGTGGCAGAGGACGAAGCAATCGATGCAGTGGTTGCTAAATTCGATAAACTGCTGGCTGACAATGGTGCTACTGTAGAAAAGACTGATCGTTGGGGCAAAAGAAAACTGGCTTATTTGATCCAGGATATGCCCGAAGGGTACTATGTACTTGTTAATTTCAAGGCTGAACCTGCTGCTGTAAAAGAACTTGATCGTGTAATGAAAATTACCGATGAAGTGCTGCGCCATATGATTATCAGAAAGGAAGATTAATCCAGGAGGGTAACTTATGAACAGAGTTATTTTGTTGGGTCGGCTTACAAGGGATCCGGAAGTTCGTTATACGCCTTCGCAGAAGGTGGTTTGTTCTTTCACCCTTGCAGTTGACAGACCTTTTATGAATGCACAAGGCCAGCGTGAAGCAGACTTTATTCCTGTGGTAGTATGGGGAAAAGCTGCAGAATTATGCGGAAACAGTTTAGCTAAAGGGAATCGTTTGTTGGTAGAAGGACGTATTCAGGTTCGTACTTTTGACGGTAAAGATGGTCAACGCCATTGGGTTACCGAAGTCATTGCATCGAATGTTGAATTTATTGAACGTAAATCTGACAGCGCCAACCGGGGAGCTTATCCGGCCAATGCCGAGACGACCGGCGGCGCGCATCCAGACTCTTCTGCCGGAAGTTCCGCCATGGGCGGTCTGGGCAACGATGTTCCCTTTGATGAAGAAGTTCCGTTCTAAACAACAGGGAGGATTAAGCGAATGAAAGTACAAAGAGGCAGAAGACCCAGAAGAAAAGTTTGCAGCTTCTGCGCAGATAAAGCGGAAAGCATTGATTATAAGGATATTGCTAAGCTGCATAAATTTGTAACCGAACGCGGTAAAATTTTACCCCGTCGTATTTCCGGTTGCTGCGCTAAACATCAGCGCGAACTGACCATTGCGATCAAACGTGCCCGTAACGTTGCGTTACTGCCGTTTACCGCTGATTAATCAGTTAACTAAAGCCCCGTTGCCGAAAGCGACGGGGCTTTTTGCTGCCCGTTTTGACTTGACGCGGATTTGCGATGTGAGATACAATAAAGAAACACGGTGTAAAACCACATATAACAATCACTTACAACATAATAAGATAAATTACAGAAAGAAAAGGCAGGGGACGGACATTATGTTAGACATGAAATTTGTACGAGAAAATCCGGAAAAAGTCATTGAAGCGGTTCATAAGCGCAATGGCGAACTGAATCTGGATGAATTTCTGGCGCTGGAAAAAGAACGCCGTGAATTGACGCAGCAGGTGGAAGCGCTGAAAAATGAGCGCAACACCGCTTCTAAAGAAATCGGCAAATTGAAAAAAGCCGGGGAAAACGCGGAAGAAAAAATGGCTGAAGTACGGGTGATCGGCGATAAGATCACCGAAGATGATAATCGGCTGCGGGTGATCGGTGAACGCCTGCGTGAGATCCTCCTGACGATTCCTAATATTCCGGCGGATGACGTTCCGTTAGGGAAAAGTGATGCGGATAATCCGGAAGTGCGTAAATGGGGCGAACCCAGAAAATTTGATTTTACGCCCTTGTCTCACTGGGATATCGGAGAAAAATTGGATATTTTAGATTTTGAACGTGGTCATAAAATCTCCGGCGCTCGTTTTACTGTCTATAAAGGTCTTGGCTCCCGTCTGGAACGCAGCGTGATTAATTTCTATCTGGATCTGCATACGACAAAACACGGTTATACTGAGTTCTTCCCACCGTTTATTGTGAATCAGGACAGTATGCTGGGCACGGGACAATTGCCTAAATTTGCGGAGGATATGTTCAAGCTGGAAGGGATGGATATGTATCTGATCCCCACCGCGGAAGTTCCCATTACCAATCTGCATCGGGATGAAATTTTGAATGGCGAAGAACTGCCCTTGCGCTATTGTGCGTACAGCGCTTGTTTCCGCGCCGAAGCCGGCAGCGCCGGTAAGGATACGCGGGGATTGATTCGTCAGCATCAGTTTAATAAAGTAGAGTTAGTGAAATTTACCCGTCCGGAACAGAGTTGGGAAGAGTTGGACCGCCTGACCCATGATGCAGAAGAAGCGCTGCAGCTTTTGGAGTTGCCCCATCATGTAGTACGGCTCTGCACCGGGGATATCGGCTTCTCCAGCGCTACGACCTATGATCTGGAAGTATGGCTGCCGCAGGCCAATTGTTACCGGGAAATTTCTTCCTGCTCCAACTTCCTGGACTTCCAGGCCCGTCGCGCCAATATCCGGTTCCGCCGGGATGCCAAGTCCAAACCGGAATTCGTCCATACATTGAATGGTTCGGGTCTGGCGGTAGGCCGTACGGTAGCCGCAATTCTGGAAAACTATCAGCAGGCTGACGGCAGCGTAGTCGTGCCGGAAGTATTGCGTAAATACATGGGCTGCGACGTGATCCCCGTGCCGGCAAGTAAAAAATAAGGAACCGGGTCATCCGTGTAAACAAAAATATGGTAGAAATAAATAGGACAGTTGGCCAGACATGGCATGGATTAAAGAGAATTAAAAAGTAAACGATAGGTAGACCGGTAAAAAGGAGGTTAAAAATGGCTATTGTAAAATCAAAAGGTAACCTCAGAATGGAAATTACGGATACACAAGGGCAGCAAGTCATCGTCACCGATGGCGCTAAAATGTATGGCGGTCTGGAAGAAAAATTTTCTCCCGTTGGGATGATGACTGCGTCTTTGGCTGCCTGCGCCATGACCAGCATGGCTTTGGGCACCGCTAAAATGCAGCAGCCTTTTGAAGGCGCATACGCAGAAGTAAGTCAGGAACCGGAGCCGGAAATCATCCGAATTCGTAAAATTAACGTGATCTTCCATCTGCCGCAGGCCATTGCTGTGGAAATGCGTCCCATGCTGGAAAAAATGGCCCATGAGATGTGCATGGTAGGCGGCAGTTTGCATCCGGATGTGGAAAAGAATTTCACCTTCCTTTATGACCTGTAAGAACACAGTTTGGTTATAAAAACAATATTGCGAAAGCGACATTTGATTTTGCTCTGTCCCTTAAAAATCAGACTCTTTGGTGAAGACGCCATTTTTCGGTCAGGTGTTGCTTTATTGACCAAAACAACAAGATAAAATCCCCTTTTTACCGGTTCAGGCAAAGAGGGGACTCTTATTTATTGACCTTTTGACTTTAAACGACAATCGTGGTATTATATAAAAGTGGTTGGCACTCTTTCTTGTCGAGTGCCAGGAAGGAAAAAAGAAAGAGGCATAAGGACAAGTCGTACCGCTGCAGCCTTTGCCCCTTTTCTCATAGCAATCTATTATCAAACCAAAGGAGCTGTTACTGTGGAAAAAGAAAAATTTGAGTTTCAAGCGGAAACGCAGCAGTTATTAAATCTGATGATTCATTCCATCTATACCAATCACGAGATTTTTTTGCGGGAGCTGATTTCTAATGCCAGCGATGCTATGGATAAATTGCGCTTTGCGTCTCTGACCAATGCGGAATTGTTGGAAGGCGAAGAAAAATTTGAGATCCGTCTGACCCCGGACGCGGAAAAACATACCCTGACCATTACAGATACGGGCATTGGTATGAACAAAGAGGAAATCATCAAAAATATCGGCACTATCGCCCAATCCGGGACCAGAGAATTTTTGACCAGGTTGGCCGAAGCGAATAAGCTGGCGAAAGAGGCCAAAGAGGCCGCCGGAGATGGAGCCGCTAAGGACGGCGCCTCGAAAGATACAATGGATAAGGACCTGATCGGACAATTCGGCGTCGGCTTTTATTCCGCTTTTATGGTAGCGGATAAAGTGACCTTGGTGACCCGTAAGGCCGGTGAAAAAGAAGGCTGGAAGTGGGAATCGGCGGCGGACGGGACTTATACCATCGAGCCCTGTGCAGCAGACAAACACGGTACCTCGATTACCCTGCAGCTTAGCGAGGCTTTTGCCGGGGAAGGGGCGGAGCATGATATGACCTCTTACTGGACCTTAGAAAGTCTGGTGAAAAAATATTCGGATTACATCCGTTACCCTATTAAAATGGAAGAAACGACGGAGGAACCGGGGCGAAATGAAAAAGGGGATATCGACGAAAAATTACCTACGGTTAAAAAGACGGAAGATAAGACTTTAAATTCACAAACTCCGTTGTGGAAACGCAATAAAAGTTCCATCAAACCGGAAGAATATAATGAGTTCTTCAAGCATCAGTTCCATGAATGGGAAGATCCCCTGTTAACGTATCATACCCGGGCGGAAGGTACGGTAGAATATACTGCTTTGTTATATATTCCGGGCAAGGCGCCCGCCAATCTGTATTTCCAGGAATATGAACCGGGGCTGCAGCTGTTTTCCCGCTCTGTTTTCATCATGGACAAGTGCAAAGATCTGTTGCCGGATTATTTACGCTTTGTAAAAGGCCTGGTGGATTCGCCGGATCTCTCGCTGAATATTTCCCGTGAATTGCTCCAGCAAAATCGGACGATCAAAGTGATTGGCAAAAATCTGGAAAAGAACGTTTTGAAACAGTTAGGGGAAATGCTGGCTAAGGACCGGGAGAAATATGAAAAATTCTGGCAGGAATACGGACGTTCGTTAAAAGCCGGCGTATACAATTCTATTTATGATCCGGACAATAAAAAAGAGCAGCTGGCCGAATTGTTGTTGTTCATGACCAGTAAAGAAGGAAAACTTTGTACGCTGAAAGAATATACGGAGCGAATGCCGGAAAATCAAAAAGCGATTTACTTTGCTACCGGCAAGGATAAAGAAGCCATCGAAAACCTGCCTCAGATGGAGGCTGTGCGGGACAAAGGCTTTGAGATCTTGTTCCTGGTGGATCCGGTAGACGAGTTCTGCCTGGAAGCGCTGCAGGAATATGGGAAAAAACCGTTCCGTTCTTTGAGCCGCGGGGATTTGGATCTGGGAGATGTGGAGAGTGAGACGGGCAAAAAAGAAACAGAAAGCCTGGCGAAGGACAATGAAACGCTGCTGAAAGACATTAAAGAGGTGCTGGGCGAAAAAGTCCATGAGGTAAAATTGACCAGCCGGCTGAAAGACAGCGCCGTCTGCCTCGTGGCAGGGGAAGCAGGCCCCAGTTTTGCCATGGAACAGGCTTTTGCTATGGCTAACGCGCCAATGTTTAAAGCGCAGCGTATTTTGGAGCTGAATCCCAAACACATTCTTTTTGAAAAGCTGCAGGCAGCTTATAAAGAAGGCAAAGACAGCGAATCTTTTAAAGACTTCTGCAACTTGTTGTTTGATCAGGCGTTGTTGTTGGACGGCATGATTCCGGAAGATCCGGCTGCCTTAGCCCGCCAGATTGCCCGGATGATGGCAAAATAACTGCGGCAAGACGCATTAATCAAAGAATGATGGACGTATAAATAAACGGCCGAAAATAAAATATAAAAACGGACTGCAAACAAACCTTACGCTGGTTCTTTGCAGTCCGTTTCTTTTTAGCGCGCCCGGGCCATGGCATAAATTTCCCGGGCTTCTTTTTCGCCAATCTTAACGGCGGAGCCGCGGCTGCCGCCTACCGCAGCGGCATATTTGCGGGCCAAGGTGTCCAGATCCTGATCGCCTGCATTGACCCCTAATTCACGGAAAGAGGTCGGCATATGAATGGAATGGAAAAATGCTTCCATTGCTTCAATGCCTTGCAGGGCGATTTCCTCGTCCGTTCCGTTTTCGCTGACGCCCAATACATGCACGGCCAGTTTGCAAAAACGAGGCAGGTTCTGTTTATAGGTATAACGGGCCCAACTGCCCCAAATAGCAGCCAGTCCGGCGCCGTGTGCTACATCCCATAAACCGCTCATCTCGTGTTCCATGGGATGGCAGACCCAGTCGCCTCCATCACTGCCAAAGCCTGTCAGCCCGTTATGGGAAAGGCTGTTTGCCCACAGCATCTCAGCCCGTGCGTTGTAGTTTTGCGGATCTTTTTCTAATATCTTCGCGTTTTCCATTACCGTTCTTAACAGACCTTCGGCGATACGATCCGTCAAATCGAGAGTGGGTACGGCGGTAAAATAACGTTCCAGCGTGTGCATCAGGATATCTGTACAGCCGCAGGCCGTCTGATAAGGGGAGACTGTCAGTGTCAGTTCCGGATTGAGGATGGCAAACCGAGTTCGGCAAAGGTCGCTGTTGCAGCCGCGTTTTTTCCAACCGTCTTCGTTGGTGATGACCGAAGAATCGCTCATATCGCTGCCCGTGGCCGCCAAGGTCAAAATTACCCCCAGAGGCATGCAGGCTGCCGGTTGGCGGGTATGTTCATAAAAATCCCAAACATCCCCTTCGTTGGCTGCGCCGTAACCGATGGCTTTGGCCGAGTCTACCACACTGCCGCCGCCTACGGCTAAAATGAAGTCGATCTGCTCTGTCTTTACCAGCTCGATGCCTTTCCGGATCAAGGACAAACGGGGATTGGGGACAACGCCGCCTAACTCAACATAGGCGATCTGTTCGTCTGCCAGTGTGGCTTTGATCCGATCCAATAAGCCGCTGCGAATGACGCTGCCGCTGCCATAATGCAAAAGGATTTTTTTCGCTCCCTGCTCTTTGAGAAGGATACCCACCTGCATTTCCGCAGCTTTGCCGAAAATTACTTTGGTAGGGGTAAAATACTTGTACGTTGCCATAAAAAATCACCTGTCTTTTTAAAATATTTTATTAATGTTGATGGCAGAATCAAGTTGAATATTAACTGTAGAAGCGTTATTTTTGAGCCGGACAATAAAAGCTCCGGCAACAGCAATCCATAACCATAATATTATAATTTATTATAGCATGTTTTCGACAGACTGTCAGAGTTCCTGGTGTGGATGCTTCTAAAAGCAATAAACCGGACAAAGGGTCGTCCGGTAAAATACATTGCGTTTTTTACTTTTTGCTTTTATACTCAGGAGAGAAAGAAAGCTTTTATTTTACTCAGTGGCTACTGTATGGGACAGAAACAAAAGCATAACCGGAGAAAATCGACCGATAAAGAGCAACCATATCTGTACAGGGAAGAGGCGGTTTCCTGTGGGCAAATCGAGCAGATTGGCGGTTCTTTCTCTGGCATTTTCCCGGCGGGAAAGTTTTCTTGCCTGTTCAACAGGGGAAATCGGAGCCTGGCGTTTTTAGGAAAAAACTCTTTAATATTTTATTTACTGCACCAGCCGCTGATTTTAGTACTCCTGTATTTAGTCCTGTTTCGGTGATTTACCGGAACAATCGTAAAATAAGCTTGCATTTTACAGCAATTTGGCGTAAGATAGTAACGTACAATTTATGGGGATGTAGCTCAGCTGGGAGAGCGTACGGTTCGCATCCGTAAGGTCGAGAGTTCGATCCTCTTCATCTCCACCAGAATTTCCCACATTTTTTCGTTAAAATTGTGTCGCATAGAATCGGCAACAACGGTTTGATACCGCGGTTGTCGGTTCTTTCTTTTTGTCTTGCGGCTCCGATGAAACCGTTCCCTTTTCTTCCTTTATATTGTCTTATTTGCCTCAAGTATGCTAAAATATAAAAATAAACTGGAACAGTGTTGGTACTTGGAGGTTATCTTGAAACAGCCGTTGGTAGAAGCGATGCAGCGCTATTTGGAGGAAGATGTCTACCCTCTGCATACACCGGGGCATAAAGGCGGGCGGGGGATGCAGGAACCGCTGCGCTCCCTGCTGGGTGAAAAAGCGCTGGCGCTGGATGTTTCGCTTATGCATGAGCTGGATGATATCCATGAACCCACCGGATGTATAAAAGAGGCGCAAGAGGCCGCTGCTGCTTTGTATGGCAGTGACGCCTGTTTTTTTGCGGTAAATGGCACTACCGGCGCGCTGCACGGGATGCTATTGGCAGCGCTTGAACCGGGCGCTAAGGTTTTGGTTCCGCGTAATTCGCATCGCAGTGTGATCGGCGGCCTGTTGCTGGCGGATGCGGTTCCGGTTTATCTGCAGCCCCTCAGACTGTCGTCGCTTTCGCTGCAGGGTCAGGTGACGGTACAGCAGGTAGAAGCGGCCTTTCGAGAATATCCGGATTTAAAAGCCGTGTTGCTGACATCGCCAAATTATTTCGGCATGGCGGCGGATATCAAAGGAATTGCGGCAGTGACGCACAAGCATAATGCGCTGCTTTTAGTGGACGAAGCGCATGGTCCGCATCTGGGTTTTCATGAGGCGTTTCCGCTTTCGGCATTGGCTTGCGGCGCCGACTTCGCGGCTCAGAGCACCCATAAAATTCTGGGGGCGATGACTCAATGTTCCTGGCTTCATGTCCGGGGTGATCGAGCACGGGTACAACGGGCTGCGGATGCGATGAGTCTTTTGTCTACGACCAGCCCGAATTATTTGCTGTTGGGATCACTGGACGCAGCGCGGGCGCAGCTGGCAGCACAAAGCTCCGCCTTGCTGGAGGATGTGCTGCGGGCGGCAAGTCTGCTGCGGCAGGAACTGGCAAAAATTCCCGGTTTACAGGTGATATGTCCGTCTGATGTGACGGGAAAAGCCGGCGTAGTTGCGTTGGATCCCGGCAAGGTGGCGGTCAATGTAAAGGGCTTGGGTATCAGCGGCATTCAGGCCGGCGAACTGTTGCGCCGGGCAAAGCTTGCCGTAGAACTGGTGGATCCGCAATATGTGTTGTTTCTTGTAACGTATGCGGATTGGGATGCGGTCCGGTGGCCTCAAGTCGTGCGGCGTATCGGCGAGGTTTTCCGGAAGTTAGGGAAACCGGCAGACCTGCCGACGAACAGGATGCAGCAAGGCGTAGCGGACAATGTCGCGGCACCGGCTGTCGTTGTAACTGATGAAATTTTGGCTCAGGCGGCGGTGCCGCTGCGCAGGGTGTTTTATAGCAAAAAGAAAATGGTTCCGTTGGCACAGGCGGAAGGGGAGGTCAGCGCGGAAAGTATCAGTTTTTATCCGCCGGGGATTCCGCTGATTCTGCCCGGAGAGCGTTTTACAAAGAGTCTGATTGAAAAATTTGCCCGGGGAAAAGAACAGGGTCTCACCATCAGCGGTGCGGCTGACGCAACGCTGCAAACGGTCAGAGTCCTGGCGTAAGGAATTGCACAAGAGATACGGTACAGATAGACAGAGGTGTGGAATGAAGCAGGGATGGTTTATTTCTTTGGAAGGTGTAGATGGCAGCGGAAAATCCACTCAGATTCAAACTACCGCAGCCTGGTTGAAAGAACAGGGTTATGAGGTTCTGGTGACCCGTGAACCCGGTGGTACGGCTACTGCGGAAAAAATCCGCAATTTAGTGTTGGATGCAGACGTTCCTTTGCAGCCTCGGACGGAACTTTTATTATATCTGGCGGCGCGGGCGCAGCATGTGGCGGAAGTGATCAAACCGGCCCTGGCTGCCGGCAGGATCGTGTTATGCGACCGCTTTGTGGATTCTACGCTGGTCTACCAGGGGATCGTGCGGGGACTGGATCTGTGTCGGATTAAAGAGTTGAATGAATTTGCGTCAGAGGAACTTATGCCTGCTCTCACGTTGTTGTTGGACGCCGACCCGGCCTTGTTGGAAGAGCGCCGCAGGGAACGCGGCGTTACCGACCGGTTTGAACAGGAAGGACTTTCTTTTCAGAAAAAACTCCGGGAAGGCTTTCTCTTTTTGGCAGAAAAAGAACCGGAACGGATCAAGAAAGTCGATGCCCTGCAGGCGCCGGAACAGGTTCAGGCAGAGATTCGTTGCCTGTTGAAAGAAGCGGGCATCGGCCGGGGTTTATAAAGCACAGGAAGTATCATTAGCAATACAATTTAGCAATACAGTTTAGAAGTGTAGTTAAGAAGTATTGTTACAGGTTAGTACAGGTGAGCTATGTTTGAACAGATTGCGGGGCATCAACAGAATAAAGAATTTCTGGCGCGCTTCCTGTTGCGGGAAGAACGCCCGCATGCCCTGTTGTTTTACGGTCCGGAGGGGATCGGCAAATGCCTTTTGGCAAAAGAATTTGCCCGGGCTTTTTTATGTCAGGGACCGGCGGAGCAAAAACGTCCCTGTGACCGGTGTGAATCCTGCCGCCTGTTAAATTTTACCGCCGGGAATCTGGCTCATCCTGATTATTTGTATTTAGATCCGGCTACGGACGAAGCCCAGGAAAAGAAGAAGCTGAAAATCATTTCCGTCAGCCAGATCCGCGGGTTGTTGAGTCAGGCCGCATTTGGACCGACGCTTTCCGCCCATAAGATCTGTCTTATCAATGAAGCGGATACCATGAATGCGGAGTCGGCCAATTCTCTTTTAAAGTTGCTGGAAGAACCGCCGGAAAACTGGTTTTTTATTTTGATCGCAACCTCTGTCAGCCAGCTGTTGCCGACTATTTTATCCCGTGTGATTCAGGTGCGGTTTACGCCTTTGACAGAAGCTGAAGCGCGACAGGTGTTGGCGGCGAAGGGGTGCTCTGCGGCGGAAGCGGAATTGCTGGCAGCTCTGGCGGACGGTTCGCCGGGCCGCGGACTGCGCTTTAAAGAAGCCGGCGTGGTAAATTTACGCAATCGAGCGCTGGAATTTATGGAAGCGCTGCCGTTGCCGGCGCCGATGACTTACCTGACAGGGGAAGAATATTTTGCGGATGTGATTCCCGTTACTGACAGCAACGAAAGTTTACAGTATTTTTTAAGTATGCTGACCGCCTTGCTGCGGGATCTGCTTTTTATCCGGACAGGGCTGCGGCAGCATCTTTTTAACAGGGATATGGCAGACCGTCTGGCGGCGATTGCCGGGCGATGGGAGCCGGAAGGACTGCAGCGGTCGGTCGCATTTGCGCAGGAAGCCGCCGCGGCTGCGGCGCGCAGAGCCAACACAAAAAGTATTTTGGATGATATTACATTTACCATAAATGGATATTGTGGGGGGAGGATATAATGCCAAAAATCGTAGGCATTCATTTTAAAAAAACTTGTAAGATCTATTATTTTGACCCGCTGGACGTTGAGTTGGCGGTGGGGGATCATGTGATTGTGGAAACGGCCCGGGGCATGGAATTCGGTACGGTATCAATCGCCACCCGGGAAGTACCGGAAAAACAGATCCGGAATCCGCTGAAGCCGATTATCCGCAAAGCGACCGCGGAAGATGAAGCGACGGTGGTGCAGAATGGGATCCGGGAAAAAGAAGCGTTTAATATCTGTCAGCGGCGGATCAAGCGTCATGGATTGGATATGAGTCTGGTGGATGTGGAATTTACCTTTGATGTCAATAAAATTATTTTCTATTTTACAGCAGACGGGCGCATTGATTTCAGAGAACTGGTCAAAGATCTGGCCTCTGTTTTCCGTACCCGGATCGAGCTGCGCCAGATCGGCGTACGGGATGAGGCGCGTATGATCGGCGGCATCGGCTGTTGCGGTCGACCTTTGTGCTGCGCTTCCTGGTTGGGCGACTTTGAACCGGTATCCATCCGCATGGCCAAAAACCAAAATCTGTCGCTGAATCCCACCAAGATTTCCGGCAGCTGCGGCCGCCTGATGTGCTGTCTCAAATTTGAAAATTATCTGTATGAAAAAGAAAAAGGCAACGGCAGAAACCGCCGTCGGGAGCAGCCCGATATGCCCCAGGTGGGGACGATGGTGGCAACGCCGTTAGGCAAAGGCAAGGTCACAACGGTGAATAAAGCGAAGCATACGGCGACGGTGCAGCTTTCGCAGGATAATATCGTGACGCTGGAATGGGATGAGTTGGTGGATGCGTCTCAGGCCGGGGATGAATAAGAGCGCCTATGGGTACGATGCGGGAAGATTATTTACCGGGTTGTGGTTATAAAATTTACCAGGACCCTGAAGAATTCACGTTTACTACAGACTCTATATTTTTAGCGCGTTTTGCGCATCTGGCGGGGAAAGCTTCCGTTTTGGAACTGGGCTGCGGTACCGGTGCGGTCAGTCTGTGTCTGGCAGCCCGCGGCGCCGCTAAAGTTACGGGGCTGGATCTCAACCCCCGCATGACGAAATTGATGAACCGCAGCGCCGAAGCGAATGGTCTGTCTCAGGTACAGGCTTTGACCTGGGATATTAAAGAGATAAAGAACTTCTGTCCGACAGAAAGTTTTGATTTGGTGGCGGCGAATCCGCCCTACCGTAACAGCGGCAGAGAACGGTCTGTGGGGACTGCAGCCTGCCACGAAAAAACCGCCGTGCTGGAAGATTTTTTTGCGGCGGCGGCCTACGCGCTGCGCAGCCGGGGCCGCTTTGCTCTGGTGCAGTTGCCGGAACGCTTTATGGAAGCCGTGGAACTGGCTGCGAAATATCATCTGCAGCCGAAACGACTGCAATGGGTCCATGCCTCTGTAGATAAACCGGCCTGGATCTTTCTGCTGGAAATGACGAAGAACGGGAAGTACGGGTTGGAAGTATTGCCTCCGTTGATCATGTATACTGCAGCCGGAGACTTAACAACGCAGGCCACCCGCCCGTTAGCTCCGGAGCCGAATACGGGGCCGGAAATGGTGTAAGAAAATGCGTTGTCAAAGCCCGGCGGCAGGAGACGGGAACAAGATGCTGTCGGTGTGTAAGAGACGCTCGGAGCAGCAGGAAAGCTACAGGGAGGAAAAAGAATGCCCGGCAAGCTGTATTTGGTAGCGACGCCCATCGGGAATCTGGCAGATATGACGCCCCGCGCGCTGCAGACGCTGAAAGAGGCGGACTGCATCGCCGCGGAAGATACCCGCAGGACGCTGCAGTTGCTGAATCATTTTTCCATCAAAGGGAAGCTGATTCATTATGATGAGAATAATAAAGCGAAACAAGGCCCTGTTTTATTGGAGAGACTGCTGGCAGGAGAAAATATTGCGTTGGTAACGGATGCCGGTTTTCCCGGTATTTCTGATCCGGGCGAGGCTATGGCGGCCCTGGCTATCGCGCATGGAGTTACGGTAGTGCCCCTACCGGGAGCGAATGCTTGTCTTACCGCTTTAGTTGCCTCGGGCCTTCCTTCCACACCGTTCTTTTTCGGGGCATTTTTACCTAAAAGTAAGCGCAACCGCAGTGAACAACTGGCGGCCTGGAAAAATATCCCGGCTACGGTGGTGCTGTATGAAGCGCCCCATCGCATTCAAACTGTGCTGGCGGAAATTCTGGCCGCCTGGGGAGACCGCCGGATGGCGTTTGGCCGGGAGTTGACCAAACTGCACGAGGAGTTTTGGCGGGGTACGGTCTCGGAAGCATTGGCCTATTTAAAAGAATATCCTCCCCGGGGGGAGTTCGTCCTGGTGATTGAGCAGGGGAAAAAAGAAACAGGGCAGGCGGAAGAAGAGGCGGCGGAAGACCCGCTGGCGGCAGTACAGGCGCTGATTGCGGAAGGCCTGCCGAAAAAAGAGGCCCTGAGCCGCATTGCCAAACAGAAAAAAATCCCCCGCAGGGATCTATATAATCAACTGCTGCGACTTGAGGAGAAAGCCGATTTGCGGTAAAATAAAAAAATGAAAAATACTGTTGTAAGTTGGCAGAGACGTATTTGAAGACAGAAGTGCCATTTTGTTAAGAGAAAGAAGGACAGGGTCATGGAAAAGAAACCGTTTTTTATTACCACACCCATTTATTATCCCAGTGAAAAGCTGCACATCGGGCATGCGTATTGCACGACCGTAGCGGATACTATTGCCCGTTTTCACCGTGCCAGGGGGGAAGAGGTATTTTTCCTGACCGGCAGCGATGAACACGGTCAGAAGATCCAGCGCAAAGCGGAAGAATTGGGTATTACCCCGATCGAATATGTAGATAAGATCGTAGCGACGTTCCAAAGCCTGTGGAAGAGGCTGGAAATCAGCAACGATGACTTCCTCCGCACGACCCAGGAACGCCATGAAAAGGTAGTGCAGGCGGTGATGCAGGAGATTTACGAAAAAGGGGATATCTATAAGAAAAACTACGAAGGCTGGTATTGCGTACCCTGTGAATCTTTCTGGACAGAACATCAACTGGTGGACGGAAAATGCCCGGATTGCGGCCGTCCGGTGGAAAAAATGGCGGAAGAAAGCTATTTCTTCAAAATGAGCAAATATGCGGACCGGTTACTGCAATATATTGATGAACATCCGGATTTTATCCAACCCGTCGCCCGCCGCAATGAAATGATCAACTTCATCAAACAGGGACTGGAAGACCTGTGTGTGACCCGTACTTCCTTTGACTGGGGCATTAAGGCCCCGTTCGATCCGAAGCATGTGGTGTATGTGTGGTTTGATGCGCTGTTGAACTATATGACTGCGGCCGGCTTCAAATCCGACGCAGAAAAATTCCATAAGTTCTGGCCGGCGGATGTACATCTGGTAGGCAAGGAAATCGTCCGCTTCCACTCCATTATCTGGCCAATCATGCTGATGGCCATGGGCCAAGCGATCCCTGAAAAAGTGTACGGACACGGCTGGCTGGTAGTAGACGGCACCAAGATGAGCAAATCCATCGGCAATGTAGTCGATCCCAACGGACTGATCGATGAATTCGGCGCTGACCCGATCCGTTATTTCCTGCTGCGGGAAATTACGTTGGGCAGCGATGGCAATTTTAGCCGGGATGCGCTGATTAACCGCACAAATGCCGATCTGGCCAATGACCTGGGGAATTTATTGTATCGTACTGTCAGCATGGTTGAAAAATATCATGGCGGCGTACTGAAAAATTATCCGGCTGCGGCGCAGCCCGTGGACCTGGAACTGAAACAGTTGGCCGAGGAAACGGTAGCGGCATACACCGGGCACATGGATGCCATGGAGATCAATGAAGCGATTAAATCGGTTTGGGCCCTGATTGCCCGGGCGAATAAATATATCGATGATACGGCTCCCTGGAAACTGGCGAAGGAGCCGGAGCAGGACGAACGTCTGCACCTGGTACTTTACAACCTGGCCGAGGTATTGCGTTTTGTGGCGGTTATGACGGAACCCTATATTCCCGGTACGACTCCCAGAATCATGGAACAGTTGGGACTACCGCTTAAAGAGCAGAATCTGCTCAGCGATCTGGTCTGGGGCGCTCTGCCGGATGGGACGAAGATCGTCAAGGGCGAGCCGCTCTATCCCCGTATTGATGTGTTGCCTGACGGGCGTACTCTCATCGGCGCCACGAAAAAATATGCCGGTAAAGTCTATGACCCGATTTCCGGTACTCATGTGGAATATCACCCGGAAACGGAGAAAAAGAATCTTTCCGTAGCAGAAGCGCAGGCCAAGGCGGACGCGGCGAAGGCGAAAGCGCTGGAAGCCAAAGAAGCGGCGGCCAGAAAGGCGAATTCCGCAGCCGACGCGGCCAGTGATGCGGTAGCCGCCGCAGGCGATGCGGCCAAAGCGGTGGGCGGCGCCGTATTAGCAGCGGTGGCCTCGGCCAAAGCACGGGTCAGCGCGGCGGCAGACGACGCGGTACGCACGGCAACCGAAGTAAAGAAAGCGGCGCTGGAAGCGGCTACACGGGGAGAAGTGAAAAAAGAAGCTCCGGCGGCGGGCGAGATCACCATTGATGATTTCGCTAAGATCGACCTACGGGTTGCCACCATCCTTTCTGCGGAAAGAGTGCCCAAAACCGATAAGCTGATGAAACTCCAGGTGCGGATCGGTGAAGAAGAACGAACCATTGTTTCCGGTATTGCCCAATATTATACGGAAGAGGCGTTGGTCGGGCGTAATGTGATCGTGATCAAAAACCTGAAGCCTGTAAAACTGCGCGGCATCATGTCTTACGGCATGTTGCTGGCAGCCTCTGACGGGGAAGGGCATCTGGTGTTGGCTGATGCGCCGGATATTGCATCCGGAGCAAAAGTAAAATAAAACGATCCCTGCCGTTTTGGAGCGGCAGGGATTTTTTGAAAGGATCGCGCTATGTCACGTTTAGGAATTATTGATACCCATGCCCATTTGGATGACGGACGCTTCGCTGCGGATCGGCAGGAGGTGTTGGAACGCCTTGGCCGGGATATGGAAGCGGTGATCACCCAGGGAACGGATTACGAAAGTTCCCGGTTTGCGGTGGCACTGTCAGAGCAATACGATTTTATTTATGCGGCGGTGGGCTGGCATCCGGGGGATCTGGCCGGGATACGGGATGAAAGTTATATCGGGGAGCTGGAGCGGCTGGCCCGAGAGCATGAAAAAGTGGTGGCCATCGGGGAAATCGGCCTGGATTATTACTGGAAAGAAAACGAGCCCCGGGAGGTGCAGCTGCTGCGTTTGAAACAGCAGTGTGATCTGGCGGACAGGCTGGATCTGCCGGTGGTGATCCATGACCGGGAAGCCCATGGCGACATACTGGATTTTTTCCGTAAAGAGGCGCCAAAAAATCTGCGGGCGGTATTTCATTGTTATTCCGGCTCGCTGGAAATGGCGAAAGAATTATGGAAACGAGGCATCTACCTGGGGTTTGGCGGGTCTTCCACCTATAAAAATAACAAAAAAGTACGGGAAGTGCTGGCGGCGTGCCCGGCGGAATTGTTTTTGCTGGAAACAGACTGCCCTTATTTAACGCCGGAACCTTATCGGGGACGAAGAAATGACCCTTCGATGACGGAGTTCATAGCGCAAAATGCAGCGCTGGTAAGGGGTACTTCTTTTGCAGAAATCGCAGTACAATCAACTAAAAATGCAAAGGTCCTGTTTAATAAAATAAAATAAAGCAGAGAAGAGAGATGGGAGTTATGTATGAAGCACCGGAGAAATCGCGGCGTATGGGTCCGGACGCTGCGATACTGGTAAAAAACGTTAAAAATCGTCGCAGTATCCGTAAATTCAAAGAAGCGCCCCTTTCAGAACTGGAGCTGCACACGATTCTGGAAGCGGGAATCGCCGCGCCGTCCTCTAAAAATCGGCAGCCCTGGCATTTTACGGTTGTCAGGGGAAACGCCAGGGAAGAGCTTCTTCGGGCCATGGAGCAGGGGCTGTCTCTGGAAATCAAGGCGCAAAAACCGTTTTTACCGGAAAGTGCCTCTATGATCAACGGCGCCTTTGTCAGTATAAAAGTCATGCAGCAGGCCCCGGTGATTGTTTTAGTGACCAACGAATTGGGGGTAAGTGTGAATTTTAAGAGAAAATTGTCGGTGGACGAACGGGTGGCCGAGCTTTGTAATGTACAGTCCGTAGCCGCAGCCATAGAAAACATGCTGTTGACGGCGCAGAGTATGGGAATCGGCAGCTTATGGCTGGGCGATATTTTCTTTTCCTATCCTGAATTAGCCGCCTGGCTGGCAAAGAAAGATCCGGGGCACGGCATGTTGGTGGCAGGCATCTGTCTGGGGTATCCGGATGAACTGCCGAAAGCCCGCAGCCGCAAATCGTTTCTCGAGGCGACCACCTTTTTGCAATAAGCATCGGCCTTTTTTCTGCTGGCTGTCTCTTTTTTCGGTCATTTGCCTCAATATTTATTTTATGATAAAATGAATATCATTTTATGAGGTATTGACTATGAAACAGATACAAAAAAAACATTGGGAAAAAATAGCGCTGCGGACTCTGGTCGGTTTGTTTCTGGCAATCCATTTGGCAGCCGTGTCGGTTTGGGCGGCGGCAGTTGCTGCACCGGAAATCAAAGTACCGGCTTTGCCGGCGGCTGTACAGGCACCGCTTAAAACCGGGCATTCCGTGCGAGTCTCACGGTTTGGCTCTGTCCGGGAATATACGGTCCGGAGCAGTACGGTAGAAGAGGCGCTGAAGGAATTGCAGATCAATACGGAAAACCGTATCGTTTATCCTGCAGGGAATCTACAGATTGAAGACGGGATGACCATTCATATTTTAGGCCCTCGTTCCGTGGTGGCGGACGAAGAAGTACAAGTTCCTTTTGGCACCCGGTTTGTGGATGATCCGGCTTTAGCCTTTGGTACGAAGCAGGTAGATAAACCGGGAGTCACAGGCAAAGATAAAGTGACATACGCAAAAGTTTCGGGTCCGAAAGGTGACTGGAAATACGAACTGGTACGGCAGCGAGTGCTGGAGCCGGTGGAAGAAGTGGTCCGACAGGGAACAGCCCAGGCTGTCTGGACACCGGAAGGTTATAAACCTTACCGGTATAAAATTGTAGCGGAAGCGACAGCTTATACCTGGGGCGCAGGCGCCAGCGGCGCAACTTCTCTGGGACTGACGCCTAAACGCGGTATTGTGGCCGTGGATCCCCGTAAAATCCCATATTACACGAAAATGTACATTCCCGGTTATGGCTTTGCCATAGCAGGAGATACCGGCGGCGCCATTAACGGACATCGGGTAGACCTCTTTATGGATACATTGAATGAATGTTATCAGTGGGGGCGTCGAGATGTAGAGGTATATATTTTAAAATGACAGGAGGGCGGGACATACCCGTCCTTTTTATTGCTTAGTAAAATTTAGTGCGGATCGCTCTGTGTGACTCCGTGTGATCGTACGTTAAGGAGAACGGATTTTGTTAAAAGAAGTAATCATTGTGGAAGGGAAAATGGATACGGCGGCCTTGCATCGTGCCCTGGAATGCGACACGATTGAAACAGGCGGCTATGCGCTGCGGCCGGATACGCTGCGGCAGATACAGGCTGCTTATGAAAAACGGGGTATTATTATTCTGACAGATCCGGACGGGTCCGGCGAACGGATCCGCAGCTATCTGACAAAGCGCTTTCCGAAAGCAGGACAGGCGTTTATTCCCAAAAAAGAAGCGTCCGTTCCGGATGACGTGGGCATTGAGCAGGCGAAGCCGGATGCGATTTTACGGGCCTTAGCCAGGGTCCGTTACCACGAATATGCACCGCAGCAGCTGTTTACGCCGGCGGATTTATGGCAAAACGGTCTTTCCGGCAGCACGGAAGCAAGCCGGAAGCGGGATCTGCTGGGGGCGGAATTGGGAATCGGCTATGGCACGGTAAAAAAGTTTTTGCGGCGCTTAAATTCTTATGGTATTACCCGGGAGGAGTTTGACCGGGCGCTGGCCAAAATTGACGAAACGTTTAGCGCTGTTGCAGCACAGGAAGAAAAGGGGAACCCATGACATCCATTCAACCGATTATAGCCCGACGGGAAGTTACGACTCGCATCCTGCAGGCTTTTCACTTAAAAGCGGATAAAAATCTGGGACAGAATTTTCTGGTGGAAGAAACCATTGTCAATCGTATTGCCCGGGCCGCGGAGCTGACCCCGGACGATACAGTATTGGAAATCGGTCCCGGCATCGGCACTCTGACCCAGTCTCTGGCCCTTACCGGCGCGCAGGTCGTGGCGGTGGAACTGGATAAAAGGCTGATTCCGGTATTACAGGAGACTGTAGGTTCTTATGCAAATGTGCGGGTGGTTCAGGGCGATATTTTAAAAATCAATATTCCGGAAGTTGTGGGAACAAAAGGCTTTAAAGTCTGCGCGAATCTGCCTTATTATATTACCACCCCCATTATTATGAATTTGCTGGAACAAAAGCTGCCGTTGGAGCGTCTTGTGGTCATGGTCCAAAAAGAAGTGGCGCAACGCATGACCGCCACACCCGGCGGGCGGGAATATGGCGCTATTTCCGTGGCGATGCAGTATTATACGGAGCCGCGCATCGCTTTTGTGGTAAAAGCAGGTTCTTTCCTGCCCGCGCCAAAGGTAGACAGCGCCGTATTGGTATGTAAACGCCGGGCAACACCGCCGGTAGAAGTGGCGGATGAAAAGGTCTTTTTCCGGGTAGTGGCGGCGGCTTTTTCTGTACGGCGTAAGATGCTCTCCAACAGTTTGAAGAATATGGGAGGACTTGCCGGAGAACAGGTGACGCAGTGGCTGCAGAAAGCCGGTATTGACGGAAAGCGCAGGGCGGAAACATTAAGCCTGCAAGAGTTTGCCCAATTAGCATCGGCTTGGATAGAAATCTGTAATCGTAAAGAAAATGAAAAATAAGATCAATCTGAAAACGTTATTTGGCGATGACGCACGGACCAAGTTCCGGCGCTTCTTTGCTATTATGCTGCCCATTTTAATTACGCAATCGGCCATTATGGGCATGAATTTTGTAGATACGGTGATGAGCGGCCGCGCCGGAGCAGAACAACTGGCCGGCACTTCGATCGGCGGCAACCTCTGGATGCCGATCTTTACCACAATAAATGGGATCCTGGTTGCAGCGACTCCTTTAACAGCCCACCTATCCGGCGCAGGCAAACGCAGTGAGATCGGTCGGGTGATTCGCTACGGCCTGTTGCTGGCAGTCGTCTTTTCCCTGTTGTGTTTCGCCGCTGCATTTTTTCTCTTGCGGCCGATTTTGGGAGGCCTGGGTCTGGAACCTGTCGTGGCCCACATAGCCACATATTACCTGGCCGGCATTGGGATCGGTGTGATCCCATTTTTTATGGGGACAGTGCTGCGCTCTTTAGTGGATACGCTGGGCGGGACACGTCTTACGATGCAGGTTTATCTTGCGGCCCTGCCGATCAACGCCTTTTTAAATTATGTCCTGATTTTCGGTAAATTGGGGCTGCCGGCGCTGGGGGGCATTGGGGCGGGCATTGGCACCGGTCTGACCTGCTGGCTGATTTTCGGCATGTTTTATTTTATTGTAACGCATACCAGGGCCTATCGTGATATTCAGATCCTGCCGGACAGCGCCGCCGGACAAAGTCCGGACCGACAAGCGGCAGACTGTGGGGCATCTGGAAGGACCCCAATGCATCCCGCGACAACCGGACCGGGAAAAGGGTCTCTTGATTGGGAGATGGTAAAAGAATACCTGCGTATTGGTGTTCCTATCGGCCTGGCAATCTTTATGGAAACCAGTATTTTCGGTGTGGTGGCTTTTCTTGTGGCCAAATTTGGGACGGCGGCTATTGCGGCCAGCCAGGCGGCCATGAGCTTCTCCAGCCTGGTGTATATGCTGCCCTTGAGTGTTTCGATGAGCATGACGATCATTATCGGTACCGAAGCGGGCAGAAAAGCCTGGCTTACGGCGGAGCAGTATGAAAATGTGGGACTGGCCTTTAACTGGATCTGTGCCCTGATTTTGCCCGGTCTGTGTTTTTTGCTCCGCTATCCGATTGCCCGTATGTACATAACAGACCCGGAAATTGTGCTGATTTGCGTGCAGTTTATTGTGTACAGCTGCATTTTTATGATGGGGGATGCGGTGGCTGCGCCGATCCAGGGAATACTGCGAGGCTACAAGGACGTAAAGGCGCCGTTTTATTCCGCTTTAGTGGCCTATTGGGGAATCTGTGCGCCGGTAGGGTTATTTTTTGATTATGTGCTGCAGCATGGGCCGTATTCTTACTGGCAAAGCCTGGACTTCGGCCTTTTCACCTCGGCCGTTATCCTGTTCTTTCGCTTATTATATATAAGAAAGAAGCTGCGCCGCGACAATGCCCTGCTGTAATTTCGCAGCGCAAAAAATTCTTCGGCTTGCTTTTGGCAGCGATAAAGCAGTACGGAATTACAGGCGTTTGGGTGTGAGGCGGCGTTCCTGCTTCCGGCTGATGGTAATTGTGATTAAAGATACATTTGATCAGAATCAGGCTATTGCTTTATCAGAAACGCTTTTTTGTGTTAAAATAAAACAAATATAGAATGTGGGAGGATTGCTATGATCGACGGGAAAAAGCTGGATTATGAATTTAAAAAATATATGGATATGTATAAAGCAGATCCGGAATTAGGCAAGCTGATGCTGAAACTTTCTTATCAGGAGTTATTTAACGATAAATTCATGCAGGAAAACAGTAAATTCAAATCTATGGATGACATGTTATTTCGCAGTGATTTCGGGCTGACCAATCCTATGGAAATAGAGAATGTGAATCAGAACAAATGGAACGCGTTTATTGCGAAGCATACGGAGTGCGCGAACTGGCATCAGTTTGGCAAATTGGCTATGATAGACTGGATGAAGACAGTTCTTTCTCTTTTAAAGCAGGTAAAAGAAAAACAGGATAAAGAAAAACAAAACAAAGAAAAATAAAAATGCTGCGACTGTGCAAAGTAAAAACTCAGTTGACAAATCGTGCATCTTTAAATGCACGTGTAGCTTTAAACACATATAGCAACGGCTCCTTTGACCGCCTCTCCGGTGAAGGGAGCTTTTTCTATGCAGGGACGGCAGACGTTTTAACGTTGAAATGACATAACGCAGCGCTGCGTAAAAAAATAGTTAAAATTTCACAAAAAACTCTTGCAATATCATATTATTCATATTAGAATACTGGTATATAAAGAAAGGATGTGACCCTGATGCGAATTTCTACAAAGGGGCGTTATGCAACCCGATTGATGCTGGACCTTGCGTTGCATTATAATTGTGGCTTTATTCCGTTGAAAGCGATTTCCCAGCGGCAGAATATTTCAGATAAGTACCTGGAGCAGATCATCACCCAATTGAGCCGCGCAGGCTATGTACGCAGCGCCAGAGGAGCGCAGGGCGGGTATCAGCTGATCCGCAGGCCTGAAGAATATACTATAGGGGAAATTCTCCGCACCACGGAAGGGAGCCTTGCGCCCGTAGCCTGTATGGACAGCGAAGGAGGCATCTGTTGTCCGATGCGGGAAAGTTGTGTAACGCAGGAGGTCTGGGCTCAGATAGAACAGGCGATAAATCGTGTGGTAGATCATATCACATTGGCAGATCTTGTAAAACGTCATAATGAGAAAAATGGCGGAAATTATATTATTTAAATTAAATAAGTCAGGGAAAAGGAGACAATAAAATTGAGAAAGATTGCAGGCAGTTTGACAGAATTAATTGGCAACACTCCTTTACTGGAAACAAAAAATTACAATAAAAAATTTGCGCAGGGCGCTTCTATTTTGGCGAAATTGGAGTATTTCAATCCGGCCGGCAGCACGAAAGACAGGATTGCTCTGGCGATGGTGCTGGACGCAGAGAAGAAGGGCCTCTTGCAGCCCGGCGGCACGCTGATCGAACCCACCAGCGGCAATACCGGCATTGGCTTGGCCTCGGTGGCTGCGGCGCGTGGTTACAAATTGATCCTGACTATGCCGGAAACCATGTCGCTGGAACGGCGCAATCTGGCAAAAGCTTATGGGGCGGAACTGGTGCTGACTCCCGGTTCGGAAGGCATGATCGGCGCAGTGAATAAAGCCAAAGAACTGCAGAAAAACATCCCCGGCGCCTGGATCCCCGGTCAGTTTGAAAATCCCGCAAACCCCGCCGTGCATGAAGCGACCACCGGCCCTGAAATCTGGCAGGCGACGGAAGGCAAGGTAGATATTTTTGTGGCCGGTGTAGGTACCGGCGGTACGGTTTCCGGCGTGGGGGCGTATTTAAAAAAACAAAATCCGAAGGTAAAGGTCGTCGCCGTGGAACCCTCCGATTCTCCGCTGCTGTCTACAGGGAAGGCGGGTCCTCATAAAATTCAGGGCATCGGCGCCAATTTCGTACCCCAAAATTTTAAGCGGGACGTAATTGATGAAATTCTGACTATCAAGTCGGAGGATGCCTTTGCCACGGCACAAAATCTGGCACAGGCGGAAGGTCTTTTGGTAGGGATCTCTTCCGGTGCGGCACAATATGCGGCGACGCTTTTGGCGGCTCGCCCGGAAAATAAAGGCAAAGTTATTGTTGCGTTACTGCCGGATACGGGCGAACGGTATTTATCCACCCCCGGTTTTGTTAAGTAACAGAGGGGGTTTGATGTAGGATATACAGTGTCTTATGATTTTATGTTATAATTTAATGCAACAGAGAATCAATCAGGCAAGTTTAATTATTCGTCGGTGTTTTCGCAAGAGGACACTGATGCGGCAGAGAAAGAAGGCGTTGCAATGCTTACTCGTGAAGAAGCCTGGAAATTATTAACGGAATATAATAAAGATCCGTTTCACCTGCGGCATGCCCTGACTGTAGAAGGAGCGATGCGTTACTATGCGGAGATATTGGGCTATGGCGAAGCAAAAGATTTCTGGGGACTGGTAGGTTTGCTCCACGACCTGGATTTTGAGCAGTTCCCCGATCAGCATTGTATCAAGGTACAGGAAATTATGACGCAGCGGGGAGTCGACCCCCGTCTTATCCGGGCAGTGGCCAGCCATGGATACTAAATCACCGTGGATATAAAACCGGAACATGAAATGGAAAAAGTGCTGTTCGCCTGTGACGAACTGACCGGGCTGATTGGCGCGTGCGCCTTGGTGCGTCCGTCCAAAAGTGTGCAGGACATGGAATTGAAATCGGTGAAAAAGAAGTTTAAAGCCTTGAATTTTGCCGCAGGCTGTTCCCGGGAAGTAATTCAAAAGGGTGCAGATATGTTGGGATGGACCCTGGATGAGCTGATCCTTAAAACAATAGAGGCGATGAAAGTAGACGAAGTAAAAATCAATCAGACCTGTGCTGCCTGGGAAGCTTGACCGGGCGGGCGACAGGCAGGTATTTAAGACAGCGACAGGCGCGCGGTTTACGCATTCGGAGATGGAAAACAGGAAGCATATGAAGGGAAAAGTTTTGGCCGCCATGAGCGGCGGCGTAGATAGCAGCACGGCAGCTATGCTCTTGCACGAAGCCGGTTATGAGGTGATCGGCGTTACACTTAAAATGTTTGATCAGGAAGAGATCGGCCTGGGGGAAGAAAGCCGCCGGCGTAATCTCGCCGATATAGAAGATGCCCGTATGGTAGCGCATAAACTGGGCTTTTCACACTATGTTTTTAATTTTTGTGATTTTTTCCGCAAGTCGGTCCTCGATCATTTCATCAGTGAATATGAAAATGGACGTACCCCCAATCCTTGCGTAGACTGCAATAAAAATGTAAAGCTGGGAGCGCTTTTTCCCAAAGCGGCGGAATTAGGCTGTGATTATATCGCCACGGGCCATTACGCTAATGTAAAATTTGACGAAGCGTCGGGACGTTGGCAGTTGCTGCGGGGGGATGACCGGCGTAAGGATCAGAGTTATATGTTATACACTTTGTCGCAGCAGCAGCTGGCGCATATTCTTTTTCCTTTGGGACATTTGAATAAGCCGGAGATTCGGGAAAAAGCCGCCGGGGAGGGGCTGAGCAATGCACAAAAACCGGACAGCCAGGACATCTGTTTTGTCCCGGACGGAGATTATGCGGCGGTGATCCGCAACGTAACGCAGCGGGAGCCGCAACCGGGAAAATTTGTGCATCTGGACGGCACAGTGCTGGGAACCCATAAGGGGCAGCTCCATTACACCATTGGACAGAGGAGGGGACTGGGCATTGCCTATGCGTATCCCCTTTATGTCATAAAAAAAGATATTGCCAAAAATATCGTGTATGTGGGACCGGAAGAGGCGTTGTTTTCCGATACGCTGACGGCGGAGAACTGTAATCTGATCGCCTGGGAAAAACTGGAAGGACCGGTGCGGGTCACGGCCAAACCGAGATATCGCGCTCAGGATGTTCCGGCAACGATCTCTCCTTTGCCGGACGGCACGATCCGGGTGAAGTTTGATGAACCGCAGCGGGCTCTTACGCCCGGGCAGGCGGTGGTCTTCTATCAGGGTGATGTAGTAGCAGGGGGCGGCACGATCCGCTGAGGCGACGCGTTTTTCTCTGCGCCAAGCGGGTGACCAAAGCGAAGGCGAGGGGTGGGACTATGAAAGTAACCGGGCAATTCGGAAAAAACGCATTGCTTAATGCGGGACTGTTCGTTGGGTTAACGGTTAGCCTGCTGTTTTGCCGGGCATTGCCTGTGGGAGCAGCCGGAGAAAATTCTTCATATAAAGCCCCGGCAGGGACCGGCCTGATTGGGCCCTACCCGTTAAGGGCAGGCAAGAATACAATCCATATTCGGGTAGTAGGCCCCAAGGCCGCGCCAAAGCAAGAAACCGCGGTAAGCGGCGTAAGGGTTCCCAGTTATACAGAGGAGCAGATACGGGAACGGATGCAGAAAAAATACGGGGTAAAGTCTGTCCTTTATCGTACGGCTTCAGGACTCGAAGCGGATGAAGGATACATTCCGGGAGGGTTGGATGTAAAAATTCCCACGTACTTTTTTCCTGCCGACAGTATAAAAAGTTTTACCGAAAGATTTCAGGTCAACTCGGATGGAACGCTGTCAGAAATAAAAGCGCAAAAGCAAACGTCGACCGCTGTAAATGAGCCGTCCGGAAAAATGGCTGAACCATCCAATGTGCTGCGGACAGCAATGCCTGCGGAAAGTTCGGCGCCTGTAAAGGAGCCGCCAAAATATAAGGATATTACGATTCAGGTACGTGTCCATTCAGCTTCGCCTTTTCGTTTACCAAGGGCCGGCGATTTTTTTTGGTTTGCCAATGACAAAGGACGGTACATTGTACCGTTGCTCAGAGCCTTGCCGCAGGATCCTTTAAAAGGATTCCCGGCACAGGGCCCGATGCTTATCCGCAATCGTTCCGCACACGAAATACTGGCGGTGACGGTAGACGATCCTGCGGATGTTTATTACTATAAAAATACAGACACGCTGCCTGTTTTTGGCAAGACCGTCCCTATCTATACGGAAACCAGAAAAACCGCTTCCGGCAGGGAGGCTAACATTCAGTATATTCGTTATTTTAGAGAGGGTGTCTATTGTCTGGTTGTGCGCGGAGATATTACCGATGGGGAGCGCAGCTACGGCGTGGCGGCGGTATTTCCGGAAAGCGAGCAGTATGAATATCTCCCGCAGGTCCTGTATGTAATTGAAAATATAAAAGGACAAAAATAAAACCCGTTACAGTGTCTCTGCAGGTGTGATCTTGCCGGCGGAGACAGAAGCGTAACTGCTGCAAAACAGGGGCGGCAAGGCCCTGGATGATTAGAGTAAAAGACGGTATCCGATCAGATTCGGATACCGTCTTTTACTATGAGTCTGTGTTGTCTACTTTTCGCTTGAGTCTGGCAGAAGAAAGATTTTTAATAAACGGATCCGGGCAAGTCGAGGCGCGTTAAGCCAAAGTAGCCAGTTCAGCTGCATTTTCTGCCAGATATACGCCGGCCAGCTGCATTTTTTCCAACGCTGCTCTTGTAGTTTCCGGCGCAATTCCCCGGCAGGCCGCCTTATTCAGGACTACCGTGAAGCCGGCTTCTCGCAACTGCAGGACGGTGTTCAGCACACAGTAGTCGGTCGCCAGCCCGCCGCAGATCACGGTGGTGATGCCGTGCTGCCGCAAAAATTCAATGGCGCCGGTACTGAATTTATTGCCCAGGTCATGGTAACAGGCTCCGTACGGATGCTTGTCCGGCTCAATTCCTTTTAAACTCTGGAAAGCATAGGCTTGCGGATCCAGACCGTCGATAAAATCAAAGCCCGGCGTTCCCACGATAGCATGAGCCGTCCAGTACAGGTCCAGATCGGCATGGCCGGACAAGGGTGTCAGAGAGGGGTGCTCCGGAGAGGCCAGCCATAAGGCGCAGGCCGGGTGGGCATCGCGGGACGCCAGACGCAGACAGGCTAATTCGGCCTGGGCGTTCAGTTCCGGCACAATTTCGTCCCCCCCTGCTACGGGCAATTCGTTCGGACAAAGGGGCGTAAAGGTTTTTTGTGCGTCGATATCAAAAGAGGCAATGAATTTTTTTGCCGGTAAACGGAATTGAAACATGGCGCTCCTCCTTGTAAAAAAACTGAGATTATGACATAGGCTCACTGTCGGAGTGGCCGGTTGCGGTAAAGTGCTTTTGTTTCGCAGTCTGAGATTTAAAATGTTTAATATTATTATAATGGCGAACAAAGAAAAAAGAAAGGAAAAATAAAATTTGCATTTTAACACAATATATAGTATTATAAAGAAAATGAAACACAATATATATGTATTGTGTGAAAATAAACGAAAAGCGAACAAGTTCGCAATAAAGCCTTGACAAACGAACATTTAGGCTATATTATATTAATAACAAACAAACGTTCAAAAAAGGAGGCGGACGCTATGAAAAAAATTTTACTTGCATTTGTGCTGGGAGCGATTCTTAGCGGCGGATTTACTTATATGACCGTGTCGGCTTCCCCCGAAATATATGAAAAACAAATCATAACGGTGCATACGGGCGATACTCTTTGGAATATTGCGGCGAATTGGAGCGGGAAAGACGAAGACGTGCGGGAAGTGATCGATCGGATCCAACACGAAAATAAATTGACCGATACGAACCTGTATGTGGGGCAGAAGCTGGTAATACCCACTCGCAGAGGCGCTGCGGATACGGTGCACCAGGGGAATGTGGTAGCGGCCAGATAAGAGGATCCGGAAACGGGAGACTGTGTACAGGGGGTCCGGCAAAGAAAAGTCCGACCCCCGTGCAGTTTCCGCCGGTTTTACAAATTTAACAGGTGCGGCAGGCGGTGAAGCGCTGCCAGTAATCCTCAGAGATGATAATATCTTCTTTGGGGATTTTTTTTGTATCAAACACAGCCAAAAGACCCGGCAGATCAATAGGCTCAGGTGCGGACAGCTGCCCCAACAACCAGCCTAAATAGCCCAAAAGGATCTCCGGTCGGGGGCAAACGCTGCGAATAAAGCCCAGATCCGAAGAGCGCTCGCGTTTGGCCAGCCGCGCACCTGTGGTTGTAATCAATAAGGGAAGATGCAGATAGTCCGGCGGCGTAAAACCCAGGGTGCGAAACAAATATAGCTGCGGCGCCGCGGAACTGAGCAGATCTCTGCCCCGAACAACCTGGGAAACGCCCGTCAGCCCATCGTCTATCGTGACTGCCAGTTGGTAGGCAAAAACGCCGTCACTGCGACGGATGATCAGATCGCCCCAGTCCTGCGCCAGGTTAAATTGCTGCGGTCCATATACGCCGTCATGAAAGGAAACGGTTGCGTCCGGCAGTATGACCCGATAGGCGGGCTGACGGTGTTTGGCGCGAATCTGCTTTTCTTCGGAAGAAAGCTGACGACAGGTGCCGGGATAGATAATGCGTCCGTCCTCCGCGTGAGGCGCGTCCGCTACATGGAGCTGACTGCGGCTGCAAAAGCAGGGGTAGATCAGATCTTTGTCAGATAACAGCTGATAATAAGTCTCATAAACAGGAGAACGATCGCTCTGGTATAAGACATCCCCGTTATCCCAGGTAAGGCCCAACCAGTTTAAATCTTGCAGGATCAGATCCGCAAAGGAGCGGGGGCATCGTACCGGATCCAGATCCTCGATCCGAAGAAAAAATTCTCCGCCTCTGCTTTTTGCGCAAAGCCAGGCCGCCAACGCCGTATAAATATTGCCCAGATGCATCCTGCCGCTGGGAGAAGGCGCAAAACGCCCCTTGATTTTGCTGACTGCTGCTGTGGCATCGGACATGATCAGACCTTTTCCTCCCATAGTTCATAAAGATTTCAACCATTATTATAACACAATCAGTATAATATAAAGTGTAATGTCAGCCTGCGGGCTGAAGAAGATTAAGAGGTGCTTAGCATGAGTTGTGAAGAAGACAACAACGTAAAAAAAGATGAGATCGTGCCGCTGGAAGACATCGATACCGAATGGGAAGCGGAAAAAATTTGCCGGTGGGGCGCAGCGCGGTCCAGCGTTTTGGTCGTGACCCCGCTGTTGGGGACCATGGCCCTTATCGCCAATGAGGTCTACATGATTTCCCGTCTGGCGGATCTGCGCGGCATTAAATTGTCGGAAGGAGCTGCTTTGGGTCTGTTGGCTTCTTTAGGAGCGACTTTTGTCGGGCAATCCGTGTTTACGTTATTACCCATTCCTGTGATTCAGATCCCTCTGGCCATTTCCATCACTTATGGTGTCGGAAGAGCAGCCAACGCCTGGTTGAAAGCCGGTCGTCCGGAGGATATCGCCGCGTTTCGGGAAGTGTATGAAAAGGCCCGGAAAGAAGGGGCGGAGAATGCAGATACATTCAGCAACATGGATTGCAAGGAAGAACCGTTGGGGGATGAAAGCCGTACCTTTGATCTTCAGGCGTTGAAAAAACAGGTAAAAAATATGAAGACTGAAGATGTGTTTAACAATATGAAAAACAAGGCGGATAAGGCGGAAAACACGCTGAGCCAAAAAATTAAAGGGTTTAACGAACGCATCGTGAATCCGCTCAAAAATAAAAGTGACCGCTGGATCTCCGCTCAGAACTGGCAGCAGCTTTCCCGCGGGGAACTGGTGATCCCCTATAGTGAGATCAAGCAGTATATGACCCGGTCTTTGGCCGGCAGCGACTTTGCTTTATTAGAGGCAGGTTTTTTAGCGCCGGACCGTCTGCGCATGAGCTTGCAGCATAATACATACGGCACTTTGGAATTAAAGCTATCGGTGTTGGACTTTTATGTGGATCAGCAGGAAGCCTGCGCCCACATTAAGGTAGAGGGTTTCGATATTTTTAACAATGATTTTGCTTCCCTGGTGGTAAATACAGTAGGGGACAAGCTGATCATAGCCATTTTGGACATGGCTTTTGACAAGGTGACGATTCAAAATAAAGGAGTGGTCACCACTTATGAAGATGGGGTGATCGGTCTGGATTTTGCCAAAACGTTGCACGAGAGCCAGCTGGGCAAGACCAGTTTCCTGAAAAAATCCGTGTTGGATGTGGTTCATCTGACCAATCTGAGCGTGGTAGGGGAGGGGCTGAAACTGAAAGCCAATGTGGTCCTTTAACTTTATTCGGGATAAGCTTCTTTAATCTAATGATGTATGTTCGGTACTATAAGCAAAACGCGCAGCGTGATCAGACGGTAAAGCCCGGGAGTCTTTCGGCTTCCTTTCAGGCTCCTTTAAGGGGCGACGAGGGAAAGGCGGAAGAGACTTCCCCGGGCTTCTTTGTTTTAGTACTGTGATCCGACAGCAGATCTATTTTAATATTGCGTAGATTTTGCTAAATTGTTTTATATGGTGTAAAATAAAACATAGACTGCAGGAGTGTTTTGTTTTTTCAATCACGCTGGCAGCAAAATCTGTTATCAGGAAATGCGGGAATGTTCCGCAGGAGGAAATTGTGGCTTTAACCTATCGCGGGCGGACATCGGCTATGGTAGAAGGCGCTATTTGCGCAGCCATCGCCATCGTGTTTAATCTGCTGTTTGCTTATGTGCCTTTTATGGGCATTATTCTGAATCTGATCATGCCGCTTCCACTGGTTATTTGCGGTATGCGCAACGGTATGCGCTGGAGCATTATGGCGGCCGTCGTGGCGACCGTCCTGGTGGCGATGATGGTCAACCCTGTACACGCGCTTTTCTTTATCGGCGTATATGGGATTATGGGTGTGGTGCTGGGCGAATGTATGCACCGACATCTGCCGGCAAAAAAAATGTTGCTTTACGCATCGCTGGGGGCTCTGGTCAGCATCGGCGTCAATTTGCTTTTGGCGCTGTATGTGATGGGCATCGATCCGGTAGCGATGATGTTTAAATCCCTGGATGACGCGATTCCTCAAATGGCGGCTTCCTTCGGGGGAAAGATGAATGCGGAGCAGGCGGCCGGTTTTACGACGCAAATGACAGACACCGTCGCTATGATCAAAATCATTTTGCCCGGCGCTATGATGTTAATGGCCCCGATCCTGGTCGTGATCAATTATTGGGCAGCAGGTAAGATCTTAGGTAAAACCGGCGAACGATTCGGCGGGTTTCCTCCGGCGGAAGAATGGTCGTTTCCCCCTTTTGTGGCCATTGTGTATGTAGTAAGTCTTTTTGCCCTGCAATATTTTCAGGGAGATAAAACGCATACGGCCTATCTGGTCGCGGCGAACATATGGGCCATCAGCAGCATGCTGCTGGTAGTACAGGGATTGGTTTGTGTGCATTGGTATGTCAAAAAAAACAACAAGCCCTCCTGGTGGATGAAAGTGCTGATCCCTTTGGCCATGCTGATTCCTCTGCTGGGACTGGTCATGACCTATGTAGGCGGTTACGATATCCTGTTTGATGCCCGGAAATTAAGAATAAAGAAGAAAAGCGGAGTAAAGTAAATGTTTTCAAATAAAAATCTTTTTTCCAACTGGAAAGACGTGAGCCTTTATGTGGCACTGATCATTATTCTGGTGCTGATTCTTTGCGTGATCGCGCCATATTTTATTCCTGTGGGAGCCATCATCGTGCTGGCGGTGGTCTGGTTTGCCCGTCGTTCACTGGACAGCAGCCGGGTGGTTATGACAGACTACCTGGACGATGTAATCCGGAATATTGAACGGACGAACCATTTTGCGACCCGGAATCTGGATGTGGGGATGGCGGTGTTTTCGGCAGACGGCAAACTGCAATGGAAAAATGAAAAGTTTCAGGAATGGACCGGGATTAAAAATCTGGATGGGAAAAAACCGGAAGAAATACTGCCTCTGCCGCCTAATGCCTTTGAAACTATGTGCGTCAAGGATAGCAGTAAGGTGATCCAACTGCACGAACGATATTTTCAGATGAAATATTGCAGCGTCCAGTCTAAATCAGGCGGTAAATCCGCTGCCCTGAGTGGCAGTCGCAACAGTTTGATGCTGTATCTGACGGATGTAACGGAATGGGAGCTGCTGAAACAGCGATTCCAGAACGAGCAATTGTGCCTGGCTTATATTCGTTTTGATAATTACGAAGATGCGGCCAAAGGCCTCAGTGAAATCGCCCGGGCGGCCCTGGACGGAGAAATGAGCGCGGCACTGACCCAATGGGCGGAAGGGTTGGAAGGCTTTATTATCCGTATCAATAAAGAAAATATGCTGGCCGGTTTAAGCTTCGGCAATTTACAAAAAGCACTGGAAGATAAATTTTCTATTCTGGATAAAGTCCGGGATATTCACACCGAAAGCAAGATCCTGCCTACGCTGAGCATCGGCGTTTCCAAAGACGGCGATACCTTGCAGGAAGTCAGCCAGAACGCGGCCAAAGCCCTGGATCTGGCGCTGGGGCGCGGCGGCGATCAGGCTGTGGTGGAAATTGATAAAGAACTGCAATATTTTGGCGGCACCAATGCGGTTTCAGCTAAAAGTACCCGTGTCCGGGCGCGTATTGTGGCCCGCACCATCCATGAACAAATGGAAGCGGCAGAAAAAGTTTTCGTTATGGGGCATGTGAACGAAGACTACGATGCGTTGGGCGGCGCCATCGGTGTGGCCAAGCTGGCCCTGTCCCTGCAAAAACCCACGTTTATCGTCGTCAGCGGAGACAGCATTTCCCTGTCCAAATTAAAGGCGTTGGTGTTTGGCGGCGAATTAAATATTTCCGAAGAAGACAAACGCTACGCCGGTTTATTTCTGCATGAAGAAGAAGCGCTGGCGGAAGTGACGCCAAAAAGTCTCTTAATGCTGGTAGATCACCATCGGGCAATCTTGAGCGCCAGCAAAAAAGTTTTGGCGGCGATACCTAAAAACCGGATCATCATTGATCATCACCGCCGGGCGGAAGATGTGATCAGCGATACTATCCTGCAATATATGGAACCGTCGTCTTCTTCGACCAGCGAGCTGGTGACAGAACTGACCCGTTACTTTAACGATAAGCTGGAGTTTACCAGAGGCGAAGCTACCGCCTTATATTGCGGTCTGGTGGTGGATACGAAAAATTTCAACGTGCAGACCGGCGAAAGGACCTTTGAAGCGGCCGCCTTATTGCGTCGCAGCGGGGCAGACCCTTCCCTGGTACGTCAGCTGTTCAAGGATGATCTGGCTTCTTTCCGGGAACGGTACCGTTTGATTGCGGAAGCGGAAATGCCATTGCCGCATCTTGCGATCTCGCTCAATCGGAATGTGGAAAAAAGTAACGAGGTTACGATCCTGGCGGCCCAGGCGGCAGACGGTTTGATCAGCGTGAACGGTATCTCGGTAGGTGTAGTGATCAATGAATGCACGGACGGGTCTGTCAGTGTCAGTGCCCGCAGCGACGGTACGGTAAACGTCCAGATTATTATGGAAGAACTGGGCGGCGGGGGACATCAGACAGTCGCCGGCGTACAGCTGAATCATATCAGTGGCGAGGCAGTCAAACAACAGATCATTGAATTGACCAAAAAGCAGTTTGAAGAAGCAGAGGAGAAAGAAAAAGATGAAAGTAATCTTACTGAGTGATGTAAAAAAATTGGGTAAAAAAGGTGATATCGTAGAAACGGCGGAAGGCTACGGACGCAATTACCTGATTCCGAAGAATCTGGCGAAAGAGGCCACTGCTGCAAATATGAACCAGGCCATTCAGGATAAAAAGGTGGCGGCGCATCGCGCGGCGCAGCGCAAAGACGAGGCGGTAGTTTTGGCGGCGCAGATTGAAAAGGTGACGGTAAAATTACAGTTGAAGATCGGCGCGAACGGAAAACTGTTTGGGGCTGTGACAGCGAAAGATGTGGCAGAAGCGCTGATGAAGCAGACCGGTTTGGAGATTGACCGGCGAAAAATTGAATTGGAGCAGGCGGTGAAACAACCCGGCTCTTATACTGCGGTAGCCAAGCTGCATCCGGAAGTTTCCGCCGGTTTTACGGTGGTGGTGGAACCGGATCTGAATTGAACGGTCTGCCATAAACACAAGGAATCAAGCTTGCCGGGCAAACCTGTGGCGAAATACAGGGAAGGACATCTGTAAAATCATATACGGATGTCCGGCTTTGGATTCACAGCAGCCGGCACACAGCAGGAGGAGAAAATGCAGGACAGAGTACCTCCGCAAAATATAGAGGCGGAACAGTCGGTATTGGGAGCGATGCTCATTGATAAAAACGCTGTCAGTACTGTTACGGAAACGTTGCTGCCCGAGGATTTTTACCGGGAAGCGCACAGAGTGATCTACAGCGCTATGTTGACCTTGCACACCAAAAATGAGCCGGTCGATATGATCACCGTTGTGGATGAACTGAAAAAACAGGATAAACTGGAGGCTGTAGGAGGAATCGCCTATGTCACGTTGCTGGCTAATGCGGTTCCAACGGCCGCCAACGTAAAATATCACGCTAAAATCGTCGAAGAAAAATCCATCCTGCGCCAGTTGGTGGAAGGTGGTACTTCCATTGCTTCTATGGGCTATGAAGGTGCGGAAGATGTGAAGGATATTATGGATCAGGCGGAAAAAACAATCCTGCAGATATCCAACCGCAAAGGCAGCGCCGATTTTATTCCCATTTCTGATGTAGTGACGGCGACAGTGGATCATATTAATGAAGTGCTGGAACGGAAACAGCCTATTACCGGACTGACCACCGGTTTTCCGGATCTGGATATGCTGACCGCCGGACTGCACCCTTCCGACTTTATTATCCTGGCGGCGCGCCCTTCCATGGGAAAAACGGCGCTGGCGCTGAATATTGCGCAGAATGTGGCCATCCGGGGCGCAAGAGACAGGGAAGTGCCCAAGAAGGTGGCCTTTTTCAGCTTGGAAATGAGCCGGGAACAATTAGTGCAGCGTATGCTTTGCTCCGAAGCGGAACTGGATGCCCAAAGACTTCGTATTGGCGGCGGCATGCAGGGAAACGGGGCAGATCAGGATTTCTGGAGCAAGCTCTGGATGGCTGCGGACCGGTTGGCAGGCTCCCAGATATTTATTGATGATACACCGGGCATCTCGATCATGGAAATGCGTTCCAAAGCGCGCCGTCTTCAGGCGCAGGACGGCCTGGATATGATCGTGGTGGACTATTTGCAGTTGATGCAGGGCAGCAGCAGCAAAAACAGCTCCGACAACCGGCAGCAGGAGGTATCGGAAATTTCCCGCGGACTGAAAGCTTTGGCCCGTGAGCTGAATGTGCCGGTATTGGCCCTTTCCCAGTTAAGCCGCGGCGTGGAAGCCCGGCAGATCAAAAAGCCCATGTTGTCGGATCTGCGCGAGTCCGGTTCTCTGGAGCAGGATGCGGATATCGTTATGTTTCTCTACCGGGACGATTACTATAAAAGCGCAGACGAAGAGCCGACGCATATTACAGAGTTAATCGTGGCTAAGCATCGTAACGGCCCCGTGGGGCGGGTTAATCTGTTCTTCCGGAATGAATGTACGAAGTTTGTCAGTCTGGCAAAGCGATCGGAATAAAGCCCCGGAATCTGAGAAAACAGTAAAACGGATAGAAAGGATAAAGCCGATAAAACAGGTAAAAACCGAGAAAAGAGGGAAATTATGATTCCGAGATACACCCGTCCGGAGATGGAAAAAATCTGGAATGAACGCAACGAATGGCAGACCATGTTGGATGTGGAGATCGCTGCCTGTGAGGCTAATGCGGTACTGGGGCGGATTCCCAAAGAAGCCGTCGCGGTCATCAAAGAAAAAGCTGATTTTGATGTGGAGCGGATCCATGAAATCGATCGGGAAATCAACCATGATATTATCGCTTTTTTGTCTGCCGTGGCAGAATATGTAGGTGATGACGCCAAATACATCCACATGGGCCTTACCTCTACGGACGTCAAGGACACGGGCCTGAACGTACAGGTCAAACAGGCCTCCGATGTGATTTTAAAAGATCTGGAAAAATTGGCGGAAGTGTTAAAGCGGCGGGCGGTGGAATTTAAACATGTACCCACGATCGGACGGACGCACGGTGTGCATGCGGAACCCACTACGTTTGGCCTGAAACTCTTGCTCTGGTACAGCGCCACGCTGCGCAACATCGAACGGATGAAGCAGGCGGCGGCAACCATGTGCGTGGGAAAATTGTCCGGCGCCGTAGGGACCTACGCCGATATTGACCCTTATGTCGAAGAATATGTCTGTAAAAAACTGGGGCTGCAGCCGGAACCGGTGGCGACCCAGGTGGTACAGCGCGATCACCATGCGGCCTACATTGCTACCCTGGGTGTGATTGCAGGAACACTGTCGCAGATCGCTTTGGAAGTACGTCATTTGCAGCGCACGGAAGTAAGGGAAGCGGAAGAATATTTCAGCGCCAAACAAAAAGGCTCTTCTGCCATGCCCCATAAACGAAACCCGGTGCGCAGCGAACGGATCTGCGGCATGGCCCGCCTGATCCAGGGCTATGTGCTGCCGGCTTTTGAAGACATCCCGCTGTGGCATGAACGGGACATTTCCCATTCCTCCGTAGAGCGGGTGATGTTGCCGGATGCCACCACGGCATTAGACTATATTTTAAATGAAACGATAAATCTGATCGATAAATTATTAGTTTATCCGGAAAAGATGCTGGAAGACCTGAATATGACCGGCGGACTGATCTACAGCCCCAGAGTGTTGCTGGCGCTGGTAGAAAAAGGCGCTTTCAGAGATACCGCTTACCGTTGGGTGCAACGCAATGCGATGAAACGGTGGCTGCAGGGCGAAGATTTTTATGAAAATCTGTGCCGGGATGAAGATGTGAGAAAGTACCTGACACCGGAGGAGATCAAAGCCTGTTTTGATTTCAAACCGATGTTAGTACATGTGGATAAAATTTTTGCGCGCTTTGGTTTATAAGTCAGGTTTGAGGGGGATGTGGTCAACATGTCATCAGTAGTAGTTATCGGAGCCCAATGGGGCGATGAAGGCAAAGGCAAGGTCGTAGATTACCTGGCCCAGAAAGCGGATGCGGTAGTGCGTTACAGCGGCGGCTCCAATGCCGGGCATACCGTTGTGGTCAATGATGTGGCCTATAAGCTGCGTTTGCTGCCGTCCGGTATTTTATATCATGGGAAAGTCTGTATCCTCGGCAACGGGGTGGTGATCAACCCCGGCGTAGTGCTGCAGGAAATCAAAGAAATGCACGAAAAAGGCGTGGATATCAGTCGTATTGCCATCAGTGACCGGGCTCATGTGGTTCTGCCCTATCATCAATTGCTGGATGCGTTGCAGGAAGAAGCGCTGGGCAGTGCCAGGATTGGTACCACCAAAGGCGGGATCGGTCCCTGCTATATGGATAAAGTGGCCCGTGTAGGCATCCGTATGTGCGATCTGGTCGACAAAGATGTATTCGCCGAAAAGCTGAAAATTAATATGGCGGCCAAAAATGCCATTTTGACCAAAATTTACGGTGCAGAACCTTTGGATTATGAAACGGTCCTGGCTGAATATCTGGCATATGCGGAGCAGCTTCGTCCTTATGTTACGGACACCGGCGTGATCCTGGATGAATTGATGGAACAGGATAAAAAAGTGTTATTTGAAGGGGCCCAGGCGACCTTCTTGGATATTGATCACGGCACCTACCCTTACGTGACCAGTTCCAATCCCACGGCGGGCAACGCTTCCACCGGAAGCGGGATCGGACCCTTGTTTATCGATCATGTGGTAGGCGTAGTGAAAGCCTATACGACCCGGGTAGGGGAAGGGCCTTTTGTGACGGAACTGCTGGATACAGACGGCCCCGGTCACCAAATCCGGGAAACCGGCCATGAATACGGTACCGTGACCGGCCGCCCGCGCCGCTGCGGTTGGCTGGATGCCTTCATGCTGCGGTATTCTGCCCGTCTGAACAGTCTGGATGCCTTGGCCGTTACCCGGTTGGATGTACTGGACAATATGCAGAAGATCAAGATGTGCGTAGGCTATAAAATTGACGGGGTGGAGATCAAACAGATCCCTGCCAGCCTGAAAACTTTAAGCAAGGTAGAACCGGTATATGAAGAATTCAACGGTTGGCTGACCGATACCACCAAATGTCGTAAGTATGAAGAATTGCCGGAAGGCGCGCAAAAATACCTGCAACGTTTAAGCGAAGTAGCCGGAGTGGAACTGGGCATCGTGTCGGTAGGCCCGAACCGGGAACAGACGATTGTGTTAAAAAAATTGTTGTAAGAATATGCCGCTCAGGGCCGTCGGAACCCTTGTTGGATTTTTTGTGTGCTAAAAGGCTCTCAGAGATTGCAAAGGATGGTGGCGTACCGGAGAAAACAGATCCCCGGCGTTGGTCGGGGATTTTTTATAAGATCCGAGAAAACAGGAGTTCCGAATGGGAGGACAGGATGAACAAAGTTATCTTAGCGTATAATTTCACTGCGGAGCGACTGCCGTTGCTGCGCCAGGTGTGCATGATGCTGCGGGTCAATTGCAAAGCTGTGCCGCAGGAAGAAATGAATGACGCGGTCGGTTTTTTGGCAGGCCTGAAAGATTGTGCTAAAGAAGCGGTGAATCCCCCCGCTAACGAGGAAGCGCAGTTACAAAAGGCACTGGAGGAAGCGGCCGAAAAGGCCGGCGAAGACCCGGCGGAAGTAAAAAAAGCTGCTGTCCAGCTTTTAATGCAGGCAGCGCAAAAGGAAATGGTGTTTTTATGCGGTTTTGATATGCATCTGCTGAACCGTTTTCTGGCAGCGCTGAAACGGAGCAAGCTGAAAGAAGTGGAATTAAAGGCGATGCTGACGGTGAACAATCGCCAGTGGAGCGGCCGTCATTTGTTGCAGGAGTTAGCCGCCGAGCATGTGTATATGCAACACTTTAAAAAGAATATGCATCAAAAAGAAACCGCTAAATAAGCAGCGCTGAATACGCAGAAAGTTTGATAAAAGCTTTAAAGAAACAAAAAAATCCAGGCAAACTAAAAGCCCGTGCATCGTATCAACGACGTCACGGGCTTTTAAACCTGAACTTCTTCTAAATTCTGCATTGGAATCGACCTCTTGATTCACTGAACTTTACTTTTCCCTTGTTACTGCTTCAAGGTACTTTCTTTTTACTAACTCGATGTTTTCTTACAACTTACTGCAAACCATCTTATTACTACTTCCGTTCTTGCTATGTTGCTTCCGTCACAACTCGCTCTCACCGCTATTCTCGTTGCCTGAAATTTTCTTCCTTCATTACTATCTGCAACTTCCGCTCGTAATTGCTGCTTGTAACTGCAACATCTTGCTCTTGAACCTTATACTGCTTTTACGTATTTCGGGGGAATCACTCCTTTCTTCTTTTTCCGAAGTATCCTCGTTTCCTTTTCCAGGAACCTCCCTTAAGGGCTTTCTGTGGTACTTCTCTTTTCACCTATACTGTACCATGAATTATCAGAAAATACAAGGACATAATATGTAATGAATGTTACAAATACTGACTTGTCAGTCCGGAGATGCCGGGCGAAAAGGAAATAGTGCAAGGGGCGACAAGGGAAAGCGCAAGAGTAAAAATATACGGGGTAAAAAGAAAAAATTGAAACAAATGAGTGGGAATAAGAGGGAGGGGAATGAAAGGAAAGGAAAAGGAAAGGAAAAGGAAAGGAAAGGGAAGAAGGGGAAAGTTAACTTGCTCTCTACATAGGTTGACAAAGCAGTTTTGCTATTTTATAATAAAAATTACAGTTAACCAATTTGACTATACTGGATAACCGATCATATATCGGGCAGGAAAGAAGCAGCAAAGACAGGGAGATGGACTGATGGAAACGAACTCAACGAGCACGCCGGTACGCAGAGAAGGACTGGCGGACAAAACCCGCAGCATGACAAAGATGGCGTTATGTGTGGCTTTACTGGCGGTTTCCGCCTATATTTCTTTTCCGTTGCCGTTTACGCCGGCAATGGTTACGGCTTTGACAATTATTGTGAACCTGACGGCGTTTATCCTCAAGCCGCAGGAAACATTTCTGGTACTCTTAGCCTGGATGCTGCTGGGCGCGGCAGGCGTACCGGTTTTTGTGGGAGGTACAGCCGGTATGGGGAAATTGATCGGTCCCACCGGCGGCTTTATCGTTTCTTTCTTAGTGGCGGGCTGGGCCATGAGTAAATTACGGGGCGATTCCAACAGTTTCCGTAAAATGATCCTGTTAGGGATCCTGGTGGGTATGCCTATCATTTATATTGGCGGCTGCCTTTCTATGTACTTTGTGGCGCATATGAGCGTTTGGGCCACATTAGTCGCCGCTGTTTTCCCGTTTATTTTCGGCGATTTGGTAAAAGTATTCATCGGCGCGTTCTTAGCAACACGGATTAACGCGTTACTGCAAAATAACCAATAAAATAAACCCGGTTTACTATCGCAAACAGTCGGCTCAAGACATTCTTCGTGCTCTTGAGCCGTTCTATTTACCAGCCGGCGCATTTGCCTGTGCTGGCGTTGTTGGGGAGGTGCGGCAATGGAAAAAGTATATCTGCTTGGAGGCCTGCGCAGCCACATCGGATTAGCCGGGGGAATCTTTCGGCAGATTCCGGCGGAAGATCTGGCGGCAGCCTTATTAGAAAAACTGGCGCTGCGCTATCCCTATGTACGGGAGGCGGAGGGGATCTTAGGCGGCAATGCAGTGGGGTCAGGGGGCAACATTACCCGCCTGGCGGCGCTGAAAGCCGGTTTCCCTGAAAAAATGCCGGCGGTTACTATTGATATGCAGTGCGCTTCGGCTGCCGAGGCGCTGGCTTTGGGTATGGCGAAGATAGGTAGCGGGATGGCGGATCTTTTAATTGCCGGCGGTTTTGAATCTGCGTCTATGCAGCCTTTGCGCAAGTATAACTCCGCTGATCCGCGTTTCACGGAAGCGGGGTTTAAAACGGCACAGTTTTCGCCGGATTCAAACAGCCCGCGGGCGATGCTGGAGGGAGCGGAACGCACCTGCCATAAGCACGGTTTTGCCAGAGAGGAATTGGATGCTTTCGCTGTACGCAGCCACGCACTAGCCAAAAAAGCGCAGGAATCCGGCGCATTGACGGATGTGACGGTGTCGCTTTTTGGCAGTATCCGGGACGAGGGGATTCGTACCAGGATGAGTCAAACACTGGCTGCCCGTATGCCGACCCTGTTTACGAAGGAACAGGTGACGGCGCTTTGGGGGCAGGAAGAGGTCCCGGTACTGACGGCGGCAAATGCCTGCCTTACCAGTGACGGGGCGGCATTTGCGATTTTATGTTCGGAAAAGTATTTGCAAGAAAATGCCTTGAAGCCGGAGCTGCGTCTGTTGGCAGCCTGTGAAGTCGGTGTCGATCCGCGTTATTGCCCGGAAGGCGCGATTGAGGTAGGGGAGGCGCTGCTGCGGCGTCAGAATGTGGCGCCCGGACAAATTGATATTTTTGAATATAACGAAGCCTTTGCTGTGATCAGCGCGCTGTTTGCCCGTAACTACGCGGCAGTGGCCAACCGCTATTGCCCCTGGGGCGGGGCGCTGGCCTATGGACACCCTTACGGCGCGTCCGGCGCGATTCTTTTGCTGCATCTCTGGCAAGGCCTGAAACAAAGCGGGGGACATTTGGGGCTGTTGAGCATTGCGGGCGCCGGCGGTCTGGGATGCGCTATTTTGGCGGAAAGACAATAAAAAGGCTACGCATTGGCTAAAGAAGGTAACTCATGGATTATGTAACCTTATTAAAGGAACAGGCACAAAAACGGGGCAGCGCCGTTTCTCTGATCTGGCAGGACAGGAGCTATACGTACCGTGAATTATGCGAAGCGGTACAACACTTTGTGTTGCCTGCCTGGCGGAAACAGTTGCCGCGTGATTACAAGACGGCCGTATTAATTCGGACCGCTGACCTTTATCATCAGCTGGTGGCGTTTCTTGGCATCATGGCGGCAGGGCAGATTCCTATCATCGGTCATTTCGATCTGCCTCCTTTAGAAGAAGAAAAGCTGGTGGCGAAGAACAAGATCGGTTTTGTCCTTGCGGAAGAAGGCGGGGCCTGGGTCTTGACAAAGAAAACGGAAGAAGCGGCAGAAGAAACGTCCTTTTCCGCCGCGGGCAGCATCCCTGCCAAGGCAAGCTGCCAAAATGCCTGTATGGGCGTGCTCAGCAGCGGCTCTGCGGATACGCCTAAGGTGATGTATCGCACTTATGAAAGCTGGGGCGGCTTTTTCCCCGAGCAAAACCGCCGTTTTGCCATAGACAGCGCAGCTACGGTATTAGTGGAAGGCAGCTTCAGTTTTACCGGCAATCTCAGCATCTGGGCCTCCTGTTTATTTGCCGGCTGCACTCTGGTGGTGAGTGATGCATTGAACGGGCGCGAGTGGCTGCGAATGATCGAGACCTATCAGGTGACCACTCTTTATCTGATTCCTGTAAAATTAAAGCTCCTGAATCGTCTGGCCAGGAACACCTATCCTCAGGTGAAAATCATTTTAGCCGGCTCTCAATTGTTGGGCGCGGCGGCGGCAAAGAAACTCAAAAAGGCTTTTCCCGCCAGTGAGATCATCCTCTATTACGGCGCCAGTGAGTTGAATTACATCAGCTGGCTGACTTTTGAAGAAGTGCTGCGGTATCCGGACAGCGTAGGAAAAGCGGTGCCCGGTGTCCAAATCTGGAGCGAAAATGGTCTGATTTATGTAAATACGCCGTACCATGTGGAAGGACTGACGCAGCCCTGTACGCTGCTGGATGCAGGCTACTTTAATGAAGCCGGCTACCTGATTTTTGAGGGACGCAAAAGTCGGATCATCAATAAAGGCGGCTTTAAAGTGAACTGCGCTAAAGTAGAAAACGCATTAAATGAGATCAAAGGCGTGGCGGAAGCAGTTGTTCTGCCTTATGAAGATGAGCGTAAAGGACAGGAATTAGCCGCTTTTGTCGTTGGCGAAAGAAACCTTACCGCCGGAGCCTTGCGCCAGAACTTAAAATCTGTCTTAATGCCGCAGGAACTTCCCAAAAAATTTTTCTTTTTGCCGATGATCCCGTTAAACAGCTGCGGGAAAACAGATAAAAACGCACTTTTAAAACAATTAAAGGGACCGGACACTCCTTGAATAGAAAAATTTTCTTCTCTTGACAAAAAAGAGAATTGCCCGTATACTGTCACTGTTACAAATTTTTCGGGCAAAAGGTGTAACAAAAGAGAAAACGGTCCATTAGCTCAGTCGGTAGAGCACCTGACTTTTAATCAGGGTGTCCCGCGTTCGAGTCGCGGATGGATCACCATCGCATAGTAACCGCTTACTTTCGGTAGGCGGTTTTTAGTTTTGTCCGGTCGGAGTTTCCGTTGGCAGTGCCTGCATTTTTGTTGCTGATAAAGCGGCGGCGGGCCGGCATAGAATTTTACCGCTTCATTACTGTAAAATTCTTCACAGTCTGAGTTGCAAAAATCCTTTCTTATTCGATAAAAAGTCAAAATCCTTAACAGCTCTTTACATTATATTCCATTCGTCTTAAAATAATTACAAATTTATGTATCGTCCGATAAGGACCGAAGTGAGGGGAAGGGGAATGAGTATGCATTTAAAAAACGGTATGAAAATGATGACAGCCGCTTTGTTGTTAGCGCTGGCTGCCGGGATGGCTGGCTGTGGCGGTGGAGAGAAAAAAGACGCAGTGCCGGCGGCAGGGAAGACGTATAAAGTAGGTATTGTCCAGCTGGTGGAACATTCCGCTCTGGATGCGGCCAACAAAGGGTTTGTCGCGGGGCTGGCCAACAAAGGCCTTAAAGAGGGCACGAATGTGACCTTTGACCGGCAGAATGCCCAGGCGGATCAATCCAATCTGCAAAATATCGCCCAGCGGTTTGTGAATAATAAGGTAGACCTGATCTGTGCGATTGCGACGCCTGCAGCGCAGACCGTGGCTAATGCTACTAAGGATATTCCCATTGTAGCTACGGCGGTCACGGATTATAAAATCGCCAAACTGGTGAAGGATCCGGCAAAACCCGGCACGAATGTGACCGGCACTACGGATATGAATCCGATCAAAGAACAGGTGGAGTTACTGCTGAAAGTCGTTCCGACGGCAAAAAATATCGGCGTGATCTATTGCTCCAGTGAAGTAAACAGTCAGCTGCAGGTGGACATCCTGAAAAAAGAAGCGGCGGCCCGGAATCTGACCGTAAAAGAAGCGACCGTTTCTACGGTAAATGATATTCAGCAGGCGGCCAACAGCCTGGTTGGCAGCGTAGACGCACTGTATATTCCTACCGACAATATTATGGCTTCCGCGATGCCTACGTTGTGCAAAGTGACAGACGAAGCAAAGCTGGCCGTGATTTGCGCGGAACCGGGCGAAGTGAAAGCGGGCGGTCTGATTACGTTGGGCATTGATTATTTCCGTCTGGGTGAGACCGCCGGCGAAATGGCGGCGGAGATTTTACAAGGCAAAAACAAGCCCCAGGAGATGGCAATTCGCTCTCAAAAAGAATTTAAAGCTGTGGTAAACCTTAAAAAAGCAACGCAGTTGGGGATCAAAATTCCGGAAGAACTGCTGAAGGGCGCAGAAGTACTGCAATAAATCTATGTTTGTGGTATAATTACACTTACTTGCCAAACAAAATAAAAAGAAATTGAGGAATGTTCTATGAGTAACCTGATTGTGTCCACGGTGGCACAAGGTTTATTATGGGCTGTCATGGCTCTTGGTGTGTATATAACTTTTCGGGTGCTGGATCTGGCGGACCTGACCTGTGAAGGAAGTTTCCCCTTAGGCGCTGCTACTGCGGCCGCATTGATGGCCGGGGGACACAGCGTAGGAACGGCGATTTTTGCAGCGGCCGTGGCAGGTATGCTGGCAGGTGTTGTGACCGGTGTGCTGACCACAAAAATGAAAATACCGGCCCTGCTGGCGGGGATCCTGACCATGATCGCCCTATATTCCGTAAACCTCCGGATCATGGGCAAAGCCAACCTCTCTTTATTGGGGGTGGATACCCTGTTCTCTATCGCCCAGGCTTCGTTGGGACTGAACAATGCCCAGACGACCTTTGCGGTAGGGCTGGCGGCGGTACTGATAATCGGTTTTGTGATGTACTGGTTCTTCGGTACGGAAATCGGAGCAGCAATCCGCGCGACGGGGTTCAATCAGCAGATGATCCGCGCTCAGGGTATTAATACAGATATGACGATCATCCTGGGGATGGTGATCAGTAATTCGCTGATCGCGATTGCCGGCGCTATGGTGGGACAGAATAACGGCTTTGCTGACGTGGGGATGGGCGTAGGGACCATCGTGATTGGCCTGGCTTCGGTCATTATCGGCGAAGTGTTGTTTGGCACCCGCAGTTTTAAAAATTGTCTGATTTCCGTCGTGTTGGGATCGGTAGTCTATCGTATTGTAATCGCAGTGGTGCTGCAACTGGGGATGCCGCCTAACGACCTGAAATTATTTACTTCTGTTCTGGTGGCGCTGGCGCTGTCCATGCCGCTGATCAAAGCCAGATTCAAAGGCAGAAAGGTGGCCGACTGATGCTGTGTGTTGATTCGATTTCCAAAACCTTTTTTCCGGGCACCATTAATGAAAAGAAAGCTTTATGCGATTTAACGCTGCACCTGAAACCGGGTGATTTTGCTACCGTGATCGGCGGCAATGGCGCAGGAAAATCCACCACATTAAATGCCATTGCCGGCGTATGGCCGATCGATAAAGGCCGTATTCTGATCGACGGGGTCGATGTGACGAAAGAGCCGGAATACCAGCGGGCCCGTTATATCGGACGCGTATTTCAGGATCCCATGTTGGGGACCGCTGCCGGTATGATGATCGAAGAAAATCTGGCTATCGCTTCCCGACGGGGCGAATTTCCCGGTCTGCGTTGGAGCAGCAGCAGTGAACAACAGGAGCGTTTTTACGAGATGTTAAAATCGCTGGAGCTGGGGTTGGAAGACCGTATGACGGCCCATGTAGGACTTCTTTCCGGAGGGCAGAGACAGGCGCTTACCTTGCTTATGGCTACGATCAAAAGACCGAAACTGTTGTTGTTGGATGAGCATACCGCTGCGTTGGACCCTAAAACTGCCGCCAAGGTGCTGGAACTGACCGAACGCATTGTAAAACGGGATTCTTTGACTACCCTGATGATCACCCATAATATGCGGGATGCGCTGCGATTTGGCAATCGTCTTATTATGATGCACGAAGGGCACATCCTGGTAGATGTAAGCGGTGAGGAAAAGAAAAATCTGACCATCCGGGATCTGCTGGAAATGTTTGAAAAAGCCAGCGGTGATGATATGGCCAGCGATAAATTACTGTTAAGTTAAAACCTTGGGTTGCGGCAGGAAAGATGCTGCAAAATTCTGTGAAGCGTTTACTATAAGTTTACTATAGTGTGCAAGGCCATAAAAATAAACGTCCTGCCGGACAACAGCCCGGTTGGACGTTTTGTGTACACAGACTTATGAAACTTGCTCAATAATTAGGATGAAGCCGGACAAACACCGGTTTTCCGTTTTCAAATTTTTCAATGCGGGCCAGAGAAACTACGGAATAACCCGCATCTTCCAATTTCCGGCGGCCGGGGCGAAATGCTTTTTCAATGGCCACGCCGATGCCCGCGACCCGGGAACCGGATAATTTAACCATATTGGCCAGACTCAAGAGCTCTTCACCGTTGGAAAGAAAATCATCTAAAATCAGGACGTTTTCATCCGGCGGTAGCAGGTGCTTCAGGACAAAGAGGGAATAATCCTGCTCTTTGCTGTAAGAATGAGCCGAAATGATGAAGCTGTCTCCCTGCATCAGCGGGTCCGGCCGTTTGCGCGCGAAGACAAAGGGAACATGTAAAAACGAAGCGGTGGCCATAGCGATGGCGATGCCGGACGCTTCGACGGTTAAAATACGATCGATTTTTTTATGGCTGAAGTGCAGCTCAAATTCTTTGCCCACCTCAATCAGAAGCTCTGTATCCACCTGATGGCTGAAGAACTTGTCTACGTTCAGCACCTCGTTATTAATAACCTGTCCCGCTTTCAAAATCTCATTTTCCAATAAACGCATATTCGTACCCCTTTTAATGTGCAGAAAGGGGAATGTGAGGGACTTCCCGCCAACTGACAAACTAAGATTTGACAGCAACCCGTTCCGGCGAAAGAACAAGTTACTATGTTTAACATTATACTATAATTTCGCACAAAAATGAAGTAAAAATATGTAAACAGACCATGAAAAATCGAATAGGGGAAAAAGTAAATTTTATGGGATCAAAAGAATGATTGCTATGGAAAAAAATATCGGCAGGTGTTAAAATAAATCTCACAAGTTGGACCGGAAGCAGAGCAATGGGTTCGGTAAGGTACGGCAACGCAGTATTTTGACAAGAGGGGGTTACGAAGGTTGGAGCAATATTTTATTGTGGCTGTAAAGGCGATAGTCCCTTTGTTTTTGTTGATTGCCGTAGGAGTGTTTATCCGCTGGCGCAAAATGCTGAATGATACGGAACTGGTTCATGTAAACCGCATGCTGTTCAAAGTGTTCTTTTTCTGTATGATGTTTGATAACCTGTATAAAACAGATATCACAGCGTTGTGGAAGCCTGACCTAGTCTTTTTCAGCGTAAGTGCACTGCTTTTGGTGACAGTGGCTTCCATTGGTCTGGTCTGTGCAGTAGAAAAGAAAAATCGCTCCCGCGGGGCTATGATCCAGGGAATTTTTCGCAGTAATTTTGTTTTGCTGGGCATGCCCATGATTGAGAATATTTTCGGTGCGCAGGCGTTGGCCCTGCCGGCGATGATGATCGCCACCATCGTTCCTTTATATAATATACTGGGCGTGATGGTGCTGGAGAGTTTTCGCGGGAAAGGCGGTTTTTCTTTAGGGAAGACACTTTTTGGCGTACTCAAAAATCCGATGATCGTCGGGGCGCTTTTGGGAGCATTTTTTATGTTTAGCGGCATCCATATACCGGGATTTATTTTAAAACCGATTTCCCAGATCTCCGCCTGTACGTCGCCGGTCGCCTTGATCATCTTGGGCGCTTCCTTCCGTCTCAGCAGTATCAGTAAAGAAAAAAGGAATTTGCTGATCATGGTGCTGGGCCGCTTGGTGGTGGTGCCCTCTTTGGTTTTGAGCGCGGCGTATGTGCTGGGCTTCAAAGGATTAGAATTTGTGACCCTGATCAGTATTTTTGCCACCCCATGCGCAGTGGCTTCTTTTGCTATGGCGCAGCAACTGGACAGCAATGCGGATTTAGCGGGAAATGCGGTGGTCATCACTTCGGCCTTATCCTGCGTTACTTTGTTTTTCTGGATCGTGTTGTTTGAAGTGTTAGGCGTATTTTAATGAGTATCTTTGTCGAACAGGGTATTTTTAGTAAACCTGTTGCATGGTTTATAGGGTAAAAGGCGATTTAAATATACGGGGATTTCCGTAACATTATACTTGACATTTCAACTTTCTGCCTTTAAAATAATGAACAATGAGAGTGCATGTGACTTATGTTCTACTAAATCTTGATTGAACCTTAAAAAATACGCAAAATAATCATGAGTGCTCTAATTCCTTAAGTGTCGTAAGTGCAGTGTTCATGCGTGTTCCTGTCACTTTGACCACTCTGAAAAGGCTAATAATTTTACAATGCGGGCATAGTTCATTGGTAGAATGAAAGCTTCCCAAGCTTTAGAGGTGGGTTCGATTCCCATTGCCCGCTCCAATTATTTTGCAGAGGATGATCATTCCCACTGACCGGACCAACCTGAGCAATCAGCAATAAAAAAGTAAATAGACAAAGCATTAAAAAAGTACTTATACAGGTCATGCTGTACAAGTACTTTTTTAGTATTCATCAGACGTTTTCACTTTCCGGTTTTACGGTGATTACGACGGCGGTGCCGTCTGGCAATTCTTCCGGCTTTTTATCGCTGTAAATAGTGATGGTATTTCCTTCTATTTTACGAATAATGCCGTCAAAAGGAATCTTTAAAGAAGCGTTGGTAATCTTGACCGCCATCCCTTCCTTTAAACGGCTGTCAGGTGTAGAAAGCGGGATGGTGATGGTACAGTCCGTCGCAGAGAGAATCTCCAGCAGATTTTGCTTTTCTTTAACTTTGGTGCCGTTTTTGACCCAGATGGCCTGTACCGTACCTGTGGTGGGGCTGGAAATTTCGCTGCCGGCGATGGATAACACGGTGGTTTCATAAGCTTTTTTTAAATCTTCTACTTTCAGTTTGATCGCGGCGGCATCGGCGGGAGAAGACGGCTGATTACTCTGTTGGAAGCGGGTCTGGGCGGCGTTTAATTCTGTATGGGCCAGATTTAGTTCATCCTGCGCCTGCTGCATCCGGATCTTGCTGATGCCGCCGATGGTATAAAGCTGCTGCATTTTATTATACTTCTGCTGGGCCTCTTGCACCCGGTTTTGCGCATTCTGTACGGCCAGAGCCGCAGTGGCCCGGCCTTCGATGCTGTTGGCATAAGAGAGGCGATTCATCTCCGCCTGGGCTTTGGCCAGATCAGCGGCCGCTTTATCGGCCTGCGGGTTATTTTCCTGGGTCCCCAGGCCTAAAAGAGGTTGTCCTTTGCGGATGCGTTCGCCTTTTGCCAAAATAAGGCCACGGACCTCCCCGTCCTTGACGGCCGTAATTGTATAATGAACCGCCTGGAGCGTACCGTGAAATTCAATATTTTTGGGTGCTGCGGTTTTGCTGCAGGCTGCTACTGTCAAAAAAAGTCCCAGTAAGGTCAGTACCATACATAGTTTTTTCATAATGATTCACCAACTACAATAAATATATTACCGGTTATCCTGAAAGCTTATGTCCAAATGCGTGTTGCTGCATTTTGGCGGCGTCCAAAGCCATCCTGATCATGACACAGGCTACCATAAAGTAAAATGACAAAGGCATTAAAGGCGTCAGTAAGCAGGAAAACCTGAATGATGCGGATACTTGTTTAATCTTTATCCATGATACCATAAAAAAGAGTTATTTTTGTGACATTCTTAAATAAAAGTCAAGCTGCAGCCGGGCTGTCTTTTGGAAAGCAAGATATGAAGATTTTATGAAATCGAGAAATCTTGCTTTACAAAATAAATCGGCAGCGCTATACTCATCTCACAGCCAGGAAAGGAGCATGATCATGACCTGTAAAAATATAATGGCAAATTTTCGCCTTACGCCGGAAGAATTTGAAGGGATCAAAATATTGGCTACCGTCAAAGGGGTGACTCTTGTGGATTATGTGCGGGAAATGTTTGACGAAGAAATTGCCAGACATAAGGATATTATTGCCGAGTATAAAAACGGGGTGGAAGAGCTGCGTTGCCGGATGAAGTAACGGACGTATGACTGCCGGGCGGCAATTCTGTACCGGTGAAAGAACTGTGTTGCGGGATGAAGTCGACAGTATTGTTACTCATTGCTGCAGCCATCTGGCAGGCGGAAAAGTTGCGCTGCGGCGAACCGCGGCGGCAATCCACTTTACCGCTAAAGCGGTTGTAGCGGCGATGGAACAGATATAAGAAATTCGTCTAAAATAACAGTGTAAAGTAAATAATTTTTTGTTAAGAAGTTTACAATTAAGTGTTAAATGTTGTATAATAGCAATGAAAATATGCTATAACTTGTAATAGGTGCGGAAAATCATTCTGTATATGACGTTTAACGGAATGGAGGAACAGCATGTTTTTTGATAATTATGATACCCCGGTCTTTCGTCCCCCCAGTGAAGCGAACAGCTTCATTCTGCGGGTGACACGAGGCTGTGCGCACAATAAATGTACCTATTGCAATATGTATCGCGGCGTACCTTTTCAGGTACTGACGGATGAAGAAATCACCCGTCAGATCGCGATGGCTCATATGTATAACAAGGATGGGGTCCGGCGCGTGTTTTTGGCCGATGGCGATGCGCTGGTACTGAGCATCGACCGTCTGCTGCGTATTTTACAGACCCTGCGCCAATATTTCCCTAATTTGCAGCGGGTTTCGTCCTATGCGGCGCCGAAAGATATTTTGCGCAAAACGCCGGAAGATCTGGTGAAATTGCGGGAAGCCGGTTTGAAGCTTTTGTATTACGGTATGGAAAGCGGCGATTCGCAAACGCTGGCAGATGTGCAAAAAGGCGTGGACGGCCCTCAGTCGATCGAGGCCGGCAAACGGGTCATCGCTGCCGGTATGAAATTGTCGATCATGGTCATCCTGGGGATCGCAGGAGTGGAGGGCAGCGAGCGTCATGCGCTGGCTACGGCCCGGGCGATCAGTGAGATCCGGCCGACGATGCTGAGCGCATTGTGTCTGATGTTATATCGGGGCAGCGAGCTGAAGGAACAGTTTGAAAGAGGGGAATTCCACCCCTTGTCCCCCGGCGGACTGATGCACGAACTGCACTTGATGATGGAGCATATCGAGATTCCGGAAGGGTGCCATACACTTTTCCGCAGCAATCACGTTTCCAATTATGTAAATTTTTCCGGGACTCTGCCCAAAGATAAACCGCGTTTGCTGGAAGAGATAAAACTGGCGGCAGAAGAACTGGATCGTCTCAAAAGCTGGGACGTTTATAACGACGATCGATATTAAGCGGAGTGATGGGTATGTGGAAGAAAAAGTTGCCCGGAGGATTTACCGCGGGAATCATCCTGGCGGTCTGTCTGGGCTTTCTCCCGCAGCCGGCCACGGCTGCGCCGGTTATTGCCAATATGCCTCACCGGGCGAATGGCACTAAGATTACAACGCCGCAGCAAACCCCCAAGGGAATGCCGCAGGACGTGATCAGTACAACCAGAAAACCAATGCCGGAGGCGCCTTTAAAAACAGGGGCGCCTGCGGCTGTTGCTGTTTCTCCGGCGGAAGTTGTAAAACCGCCCAAGGCAGAAGCACAAGCCCCTTCGCAGCCTGAAGCGGGAACAAAAAATTCGTCGACTGTCAAAACCTCTGTGGAGAAAGGGCCGCTCGCAGCAGCGCTCCCGACTCCTTTGGCTAAACCGGCAGCTCCGGTACCGGTAGTGCCTCCGAAGAAAACCGCGGTACTGCCCCCAGCGCAGCCTAAGCCCACAAAACCTATGGAATGGGAAAAGCCTAAAAAAAATCCCCCCGTTGCTCCCTCGGTAAAACCGAAAAAAACCGACAGCGAAACGCCGGAAGTGAAGTCGGTCTATCAGGTAGGCGACAAGGGCTGGAAAGTAAAACAGGCCCAGAAATATCTGCAAAGTCTGGGCTTCAATCCGCAGGATACGGATGGGCAATTTACCAAAGCAACGCGTAAGGCGCTGCGTAAATTCCAGAAAAAATATAATCTGAAAGTGACCGGCAATCTGGACAATGCAACGTATACGGAGCTTAAATGGCAGTTGGAGTCCAAAGAATACGGCGGTAACGTGGAGAGCCTGAAAATTTTAAAGACGGCCGCCAAATACCGGGGCGTTCACTATCGTTGGGGAGGCACGACGCCCAAAGGGTTTGACTGTTCCGGTTATGTGCAGTATGTCTTTGCCCAACACGGCATAAAACTTTCCCGTACGGCTGATACACAGGCTTTGGAAGGCAAACGTATCGCCAAAAAGGACTTGAAGCCGGGGGACCTGGTTTTTTTCAGCACCTATGAACCCGGCGCTTCCCATGACGGCATTTACGCCGGCAATGGAAAATTCTGGAACGCAACCAGTTCCAAAGGCATTATGTTGAGTGATTTGAATGACGGTTATTGGGGGCCGCGTTATTACACCGCCCGCCGCATTTTACGGAGCAATGACCGTTGTCGCTAAATATAAACAGAAAAGAGGGACCCGGATCTATGATTCGAGAAAGACGCAATAAGGAAAAATTAACATCCTACTACAACAAGTTTATGGAGGACGGTGTTGTTGACCCTAACGTGCATCCCTGGATCGCGGAATCCTGGCTGCGGTGCCGTAATATGAAACTGCCTCATGAAACGATGCCCAAAATCAACCGGCTCAGCCGGGAACAGATCGTGGAACATCAAAAAGCCCATTTACATGTGGTGGAGTATGTCAATGGCCTGTATGAACAGAGCAAACAGCATTTTAATGCGCATAATCTGAGCATGCTGCTGATCGATGATCAGGGCTATGTAATTAAAAATTATGCAATGCCTTTTTTCCAAAGAGTCATTGAAGATATTCAGGGCATGCGGGTTCTGGAAGAAGATGTAGGAACTTCCAGCATCAGCGTGGCCAGAGAACACAATGTGCCGTTCCTGATGTTCGGTCCGGAAATGTGGATCCGGGAAAGCCATAATGGGGACGCCTGCAGCGCGCCGATCTGTGTTCACGGTAAGATCCGTTATATTTTGTCCTTCTGTTCTGTCGATCAAAATGAGTTGCCTTATGATCTCCTTCTCTCTTTGCTCCTCACAATGAAATATTCCGTGGAGCGGTATCTGGAGATGTTGATCTATTGGAACGTCCAGAAGATGATCCTGGATGAACTGCCCGTCAGCGTATACTGGCTGAACCGGGCGGAAAAAATCCGTTATTGCAATGGCAATGCCAGAAAACGACTGGATGGAAGAGAATCACTGGAAGAAGTCTTCCTCAACTATGAGCATATACCTATCCGTCAGGCCCTGAGCGGCAAGCCGACTCATCGCCGGGAAATTACCTGGATCACCCAGGACCGTACCTATGAAGACGTGACTACCGTACTGCCTGTCAAGACGGGGGACGAAGTGGACAGCGCGGTGGTGTTGTCCATGTCCATTGAAGATCTGAAAACTACGATTGCTCATGCTACGGGCTACAGCAGCCGTTACAGTTTATACAGTATGGTGGGTGAAACGACGGAATTCCTGGCGCTGCAGCATAAAGCGGCCCGGGTGGCCCGCAGTGAAAACAATATCCTGCTGCAGGGGGAACCGGGCACCGGCAAGCAGCGTCTGGCACACGGCATTCATCAGGCCAGCTCCAGAGCGGCGGCGCCTTTGATCGTGGTAAAATGCACCGACGGGTCAGACAAAGAACTGGAAGAAGAAATTTTTGGCAGCCTGGACGGGGACAATCAGCCTTCGACCGGTAAGCTGGAACTGGCGATCGGCGGGACATTGTTTATTGACGAAGTGGAAAAGATGCCGGTGTACCTGGGCGATCGTCTGGCAGACACCCTGGCAAAGGGCAAGATATTCTCCTCCGGGAGCCATGAGACAAAGCAGCTGAACGTGCGTGTGATCGCAGCCTGTGACAGTAACTTAAAGCGTCTGGCGGACAAAGGCCTGTTCAGCCGCAAGTTATTTGAGCTGGTGATCGATACGGTGATGCGGATCCCGCCGCTGCGGGAAAGAGTCAAAGATATTTCGGTGCTGGCCAACCATATTCTGGTGGAAATGAGCGCACAGCACAACATGCCGGCCAAGCACCTGTCGCCGGATGCTTTGCGCCTGTTGACGGATTGCAGTTGGCCCGGCAATATCAAACAGCTTCAGGGCGTGATCGAAAGGGCCTTCTTCCATGTGTCCGGTACCGTGATTGAAGCGGAAGATATTAAACTGCCGAAGGATAAGACACTGGAAAAATCCTGGAAATATGATAAAGACGCCTTTATTTCCGTCTGGAAAGCGGCGGGCGGCAATATTTCCAAGTTAGCGATCATGTTGGATGTGAGCCGTGTTACCTTGTATCGTTACCTGAAGAAATATGACCTGGGCCCTTCTCCCAAAAAGAAGAGATAAAAGTAAAGGAACAGATTATGCGGTTACGGAAAAAGCCCTGGATTGAAAAAGCCTTACCGGAAGTAATCGAAGCAGGATTTTTATATAAAGATGACATCGGCCGGTTCAAAGGCCATTGGCAGGACCGATTTCCAGGCAAAGAGCTTTGCCTGGAAATCGGCTGCGGCAAGGGAAGCTTTATTACAGGGATGGCGCAATTGCATCCGGAAAAAGCGTTTATCGGCATCGAGACCCAGTCGGACATTGCCTATTATCCGGCGAAAAAAGCGCAGGAGCTGGGCCTGACGAATGTGGTGATCCTTGCGGCAGACGCCGCCTATATGGAAGACTGGTTTGCACCCGGCGAGATCCGGACGCTGTATTTGAATTTCAGCGATCCCTGGCCCAAGAAAAAACAGGCTAAACGGCGTTTGACCCACCGTAATTTTTTAGGCGTCTATAAAAAGATACTGGGCAACGGCGGCCGTTTGTTCTTTAAAACAGATAACCGCAGCCTCTTTGATTTTTCTGTGGAAGAATTTCGAGAATTTGGCCTGGAGATCCGAGGGCTTTCCTATGATCTGCATCAGAGTGAATACCTGAATGAAGTGCAGACGGAATATGAGCGGAAGTTCAGCGCCGGAGGAACTCCCATTAATTATTGTGAGGCTTGCTTTGGCGAGAATTCAGGCCTGATCCCGTACCGGTCTCCTAAAAATATCCGGCCGGTGGCGGTCTGCAGGGATATAAGTGGGCAAAGAACAGTAGAAATCCGGGGTACGGAGGGCGATGTATCTTCCCGACCCTGTGGGGAATAAGGAATTTATATGCGTGAGCGGTTTTTATTCTGGGAGAATCCAAAAGATGCGATACTGACAATCACCCTGCTCCTCATGGTGATTGGTGCTGTCAATGTGTTCAGTGCCAGTTTTGTCAGGGCTGCGGATATGATGGGGACTCCCTATTATTTTCTGATCCGTTATATAGGTTACGGTGTATTCGGTCTGCTTATATTCTGGTTTTTCGGCTATCGTTATAATTATAAAAATTTAATGTCAGAGCGGTTTGCCACGATTTTGATTGGCGTTTCGCTGCTGTCTTTAGTGGTCACCTTGCTTTTTGGTACGGTGGTCAACGGTTCCCGGCGCTGGCTCTACCTGGCCGGTGTTTCTCTGCAGCCATCGGAAATCGCGAAAGCGGCAGTGATTTTGATAGCGGCTTCCCTTTTGGGCGAGAGGCTGCAAAAAGGCCTGCCTGTCAGTCTGATCGGCTGGCCGGGAAATAAGTCCCTGGCTTTTGCTCTTGCCTGTGGCTATCTGATTTATAAACAACCGGATATGGGGACGGCGGCGATTGTGCTTTCTCTTATGCTCGGCATGTATATTTTAGCGGGTATCCCTGCTAAGCAGGTCGCCGGTCTGATTGCCATTGCCGGCGTGGGCATGTCGGTATTGGCGGTGTTGGCGCCGTATCGTCTGAAGCGGGTGCTGCTCTGGCTGAATCCCTGGGCCGATGCGCAGGGAGGCGGTTATCAGATGGCGCAGTCCCTGCTGGCGATCGGCAGCGGCGGGCTGACCGGTGTACCCTGGGGACAGGGGTCCGGCAAGTTCTTTTATTTGCCGGAAGCGCATACGGACTTTGCTTTTGCGATTTTTTGTCAGGAATGGGGCTTCATCGGAGCCCTGTTTCTGATTGCCTGTTTTGTGACCCTGGCCTGCGCATTGTTTCGTATCGCGATGCGGACGCGGGATAAACGGGGCTATTTATTAGTGGCCGGCGCGTCACTGTTCTTAATTGGGCAGGCGGCGGCCAATATGGCCATGGTCAGCGGCGTGTTGCCGGTTATCGGCGTGCCGTTGCTGTTTATCAGTTATGGCGGAACAGCGATGGTCATCAACCTTTTTGTGCTGGGGCTGGTAATTTCAGTCTACCGCAGTGAAGCGGCAAGGGAACTGCGGGAAGAGCGCATCGCAGCCGGCCTGCCGCCTACCGAAAAAGATGACATACGGATAGTGGCTTCCAACCGATACAGGAGGCGCTTCTGATGAAAAAACCGAAGTTTACGATGCATGACAGCCGTACCCGTTTGGCTTTATTGGGCCTTTTGATGATGGGGATGTTTTTGCTGGTGGTAGGCAAATTGTTGTGGGTGCAGATCATCAGCGGGACAGAATTGGGCAAAAGAGCCACCGTTCAGGTGACCGATAAAATTAAACGGAACACTCCCCGGGGGCGTATTGTGGATCGCAACGGGGAAGAATTGGCCGTGAGTATCATGGTCCATTCGCTTTATGCGGATCCGGGTGAAATGAGCGAAAACCCCACGCCGGGGAAAAAGGCGGAAGTGCGGGATATCCCCCGCATTGCCGCGCAAAAACTGGCGCCGGTCTTACAGATGTCCGAGGAGACCCTGTACAAAAAGCTGACGGTAGACGGGCGTTTTTCCTGGATCAAGCGTATGCTGGAGCCGAAGGATTATGCGGCAGTGCAGCAGATCATAAAAGAGAATAAACTGACAGGACTTCATTTTATTACCGAAAGTAAGCGGTATTATACGAAGAAGTCCATGGCAGCACAGGTATTGGGCTTTGTCGGTACGGATGACAACGGGCTTTCCGGTCTGGAGTTGGCGTTGGACAGCGTACTGAAAGGGGCGGAAACGCGCCAGACGAAAAAAGTGGACGCGATGGGGCGTACGGTGGTAACCGATGGGAATACCGATCTGGATGAAACCAAAGAAAAACCCATGGTCGCCACGGTGTACCTGACCATTGACAGCAAGATCCAGTTTGTCATCGAAGATGCGCTGGATGATGCGATGAAACGTACCAATGCGGCCGGAGCGGCTGTATTAATTATGGATCCCAATACGGGGGCGATTTTAGCTATGGGGAGCCGCCCCACCTTTAACCCTAACCAATTTGATGAGTTTCCGGCTACGACCTGGCTGAACCGGGCTGTTTCCATTATTTACGAACCGGGCTCCGTATTTAAGCCTATTGTGGGCACAATGGGGCTTTCCGAAGGCCTGATCACGCCGGATACGCCCATCAATGATACGGGAAGCATCCGCATTGCCGACCGCACCATCAGCAACTGGGACGGCAGCGGTATGGGCCTGGTAAAATTTGAGGATGTCATCAAATTTTCCATTAATACCGGTATGGTACAGTTGGGGATGAAGTTAGGCGCGCAAAAAGAAATCGACTGGGCCAAAAAATACGGCTTTGGCAAAGCCACAGGTATTGAGCTGCCCGGTGAGGAAGACGGCATCTTATACGACCCGAAGAATATGTACGACCCGGATATTGCCACACTGGCCATCGGTCAGGGCATTGCGGTGACGCCGCTGCAGGAACTGCGGGCGATCTGCGCCATCGCCAATGGCGGCGAATTGCTGAAACCGTACATTATCGACCGGATCGTAGCGCCGAATGGTGAAGTGATCCGTCAGGGAAAGAAACAAACAGTGCGTCAGGTCATTACGCCGGAAGTAGCGGAGCAGATGCGGGCTATGATGGAGAAAGTGGTCAGTGAAGGCGGCGGTAAAACCGCGCGTATTCAGGGGTATCGTATTGCCGGGAAGACCGGTACTGCGCAGAAAATCTCCGAATACGGCGGTTATGCTCCGGGACAATATATTGCGTCCTTTGTCGGTTTTGTACCGGCGGATAAACCCCAGTATGCGATGCTGGTTATGCTGGATAATCCGCGGGGCGCTTTTTACGGCTCACAGGTCTCCGCCCCGATTTTCCGGGATACCTTACAGCAGATCCTGGTAGCGAAAGGTATTCAGCCCAGCAACAGTGAAGGCCTGCCCAGCTTTGAAGCCCATATGGAGCCGGGACAGCAGATTGCAACACGCAAGCCGGAGCCGGTCTTGCTGCCGAAAGAAGACGGCTGGCTGCTGCCGGATTTCACCGGTCTGGACGCCCGGGCCATTGCTGCTATCCTGCAGCAAGGCGAGCTGGTGCTGGAACCCTATGGTTCAGGCGCGGCCTATAAACAATCGCCGGCCGGCGGCGCTACGGTAAAAAAAGGAACGAAAATAGAGGTCTGGTTCAAATAAACTGCCGATGCTTCAAAGAAACTTCGGTTTAGACAGGAAATAGCAAAAAAAGAGAAAATAAAGAGCGTAAAATGAGGAGGATGATATCATGTTATCGGATATCGCAATTGCACAGCAGGCTAAGATGCTCCCCGTTGTCCAGGTGGCGGCACAGTTGGGTATTGCCGAAGAAGATTTGGAGTTATACGGAAAATATAAGGCCAAACTTTCTTATGACCTGATTCGTAAAGTGGAAAGCCGGGAACCCGGTAAGTTAATCCTTGTTACGGCGATCACCCCAACGCCTGCCGGGGAGGGAAAATCCACCACGACCGTAGGTCTGGCTCAGGGCCTCCATAAAATAGGAAAAAAAGTAGTGGTCGCGCTGCGCGAGCCTTCCCTGGGGCCTTGTTTTGGCGTAAAAGGCGGCGCCGCCGGCGGCGGTTATTCCCAGGTGGTGCCTATGGAAGACATCAACCTGCACTTTACCGGCGATTTTCATGCCATCACCTCGGCTCACATGCTGTTAGCCGCTATGTTGGATAATTCCATCCATCAGGGCAATCCGCTGCGGATCGATCCGCGCCGGGTCATCTGGAAACGGGTCGTCGACATGAATGACCGGGAACTGCGCAATATTGTGGCCGGGTTAGGCGGCAAAGCGCACGGCGTGCCCCGGGAAGATGGTTTTGATATTACGGTGGCCAGCGAAGTCATGGCGATCCTCTGCCTGGCCGACAGCCTGCATGACTTGAAAGAACGTCTGAAACGCATCGTAGTGGCCTATACTTATGAAGGCAAACCGGTCACGGCGGAAGATCTGCATGCGGCCGGGGCTATGGCGGCGCTACTGAAAGATGCGGTCAAGCCGAATCTGGTACAAACATTGGAAAACGTGCCGGCCATTATCCACGGCGGTCCTTTTGCCAATATCGCGCATGGCTGCAACAGCGTCATGGCAACGCGTACGGCGTTGCGGCTGGCGGAATACACGATTACGGAAGCCGGCTTCGGCGCCGACCTGGGGGCGGAAAAATTCTTTGATATCAAGTGTCGCTATGCCGGTCTAAAACCGGCTGCCGTGGTGCTGGTGGCTACGGTCCGGGCCTTAAAAATGCACGGCGGCGTACCCAAAACGGAGTTGAAAACACCCAATGTTACAGCAGTAAAGGCGGGGTTGCCCAACCTTGGGAAACATATTGAAAATATTTTCAAATTCGGCCTGCCGGTAGTGGTGGCCATTAACGTGTTTGAACAGGACACGGAAGAAGAATTAAAAGCCGTTTACGATTATTGCGCTGATTTAGGCGTTAACGTGGCGATCAGCGATGTGTTTGCCAAAGGCGGCGCCGGCGGCGTGGCTCTGGCGGAAGAAGTGGTGAAACTGGCCGAAAGCGGCATGGCCCGTTTCAAACCGCTGTATCCCCTGGAAATGCCTTTGCAGGAAAAAGTGGCAACCATCGTAAAAGAAATTTACGGCGGCGACAAAGTGGAATTTGCGCCGAAAGCGGCCCAGGCACTGACCCAGTATGAAGCCGAAGGCTTTGGCAATCTGCCTGTCTGCATGGCGAAAACCCAGAATTCCCTGTCGGACGACCCGGCTTTATTGGGGGCGCCCAGCGGGTTTATCGTCCATGTGAAAAATGCAAAGATCAGCGCCGGAGCCGGTTTTATCGTGATTTATACGGGAGATATCATGACCATGCCCGGCTTGCCCAAAAAACCGGCGGCAGAAAATATTGACGTGACCGATGAGGGACTGATCAGTGGCTTGTTTTAAATCAAAATAATGATAAAAATAATGGAGAAAAACAGATGACAGCAATGCGTATGGCGGGAAAACCGGTGGCGGACAAGTTTCGGGCGGAGATTGCCGCTAAAGTAGACGCGGCAAAACAGCAAGGCAGGCAAATCGTCCTAGCCATCTTGACGGTAGGACAGGATCCGGCATCTTTTGTGTACCGAAAACGACTGTTGGGCATGGCCGAAAAAATTGGTGCAGGGACCCGCTGTGTGGAATTGCCGGAAGAAGCCTCGACGGAGGAGACGCTTGCCGCGATCCGGGCTTTAAATGAAGATCCGGCGGTGACCGGCATCCTGCCCATGATGCCCATGCCGCCGCAGGTGGACAGCGAAGCAGTAGGAGCTGCGCTGGCTCCCGCAAAAGATATGGACTGCCTGAATCCCATGAATGGCGGAGCATTACTGTTGGGTCAAGGACGCAGAGCTGCCTGTACCCCTCGCGCCTGTCTGGCGATCCTGGAGCATTATGGGATCGAGCTGGACGGGAAAAACGTGGTGGTGCTGGGGCGCAGCAACGTGGTGGGCAAACCTGTCGCTTTGTTGCTGTTGCAGAAAAATTGTACGGTGACCATCTGCCATTCCCACACCAAAAATCTGACAGACATCCTGCAAAAGGCGGATATTGTGGTGGCCGCCATCGGTAAAGCCGGTTTTGTCCGGCCGGAGATGGTGAGGCCCGGTGTTGTCATTGTCGACGTGGGCATAAACGTGACAGATAACGGTATCGTAGGCGACGTGGCGCCGGAAACAGAGGCGCAGGCTTCTGCCTTTACACCGGTACCCGGCGGAGTGGGGACGGTCAGCAATATCATGATGATGGATGCTCTGACAAGAGACTTATAAACAGAAACACCTTCGGAGAATTATTTCTGAAGGTGTTTCCGCTTTTCCGAAGCGCCTTGATTATCGCATGCATTCGCATCGTCTCCCCTGTCACAGATCTGTCATAGATTTGTCACGTTTTAGCGTTATAATATAACTACAAAAAAGTAAGAAAAACGAAAAAACAACCTGGCAGTGCTCAGTTGGCGTAACTTGGTAAAGACGGATTTTAAGTGATTTTATAGAGCTGAAAGTGTGGGGAGAATTTTGGCTTGAGTATATTTTGAAGCAGTGTGTGTTTTGGAGGTGTATTATGCATACTTGGGGAAAAAGAGGCGCTGGTCTGTTGGCGGTTTCTTTACTGGTGACCGGCTTATTTATGGCACCTGTATCTGCGGCCGAAACCGCCGATTCATCGCAGGCTTATAAAGATGGGCAGGTGGTACCGGTGGAACAGGCGGAGTCTGCACGGTCAGCCGCCCGCGAAAAGGCTATGGCCAGCTATTACATCACATCCGGTAAAAAACTGGATAAAGCGGTGGCCCTTCTGCAGGGCATCTCTTCGATGAAAACCGGCCTGATGGACGGAGAAACGTATTCCTATCGGATGGATAAAGTGTTGACAGGCGACTACTTTTATCATGTCAAGGCCTTTAAGAAAGGCACTTCTGACGTTGTGGGAGATTATTTGCTGGCCAAAGACGACAGCTGCGTGTATCGGCGTTTCCCCGGTGAAGACAAGGTTGAACTGTTGCAAGGGTCCACTGACAAGTTATTGGAGCGGGTAGAAATTTATGCTCTTTACAGAGAAGTACCCATTGATGGGGCAGGGAAAGTGTTTATCCGTGTGCCGGGCAATATCCCCTTCAAATTGAAGTTGACCAGTCTGAATGAGAGTATCGCTTCGGTGGATTCGGAGAAAGGCCAGGTAAAAGGATTGGCCCGCGGCAAAGTCGACGTGCTGACCGAGGTTGAGATCGGCGGCTTTATAAAAAATAAAAAAATCCGCTTCGTTGTTATGGACGAACAGGATATGGAAGCGGTGGAAAACCGCAGAAGCGGCAGCGGTTCAGTTGGTATAGGAATCGGTATCGGCTGGGGCTGGCACGATCATGGCGGCGTGATTATTGGAATTTAACATGGAGAAAAGGTGTGTCGCTGTGTGACGAACTGCATGAGCCCAAATTTATAATAAGAATTTTAGCAAAATAAGTCTGATGACAAGCGCCTTATAAAAATAAACCTGTCGGAATTGCCGGTACACAGAAGGTACCTTTTCCGACAGGTCTATTTTTTATATATGAGGGGGTATGAACGATCAGGTAAGGCTAAAGTGAAAGCATGACCGCCACCGGCGTTTCGCTGCCAAATAAATTGCTTCCAACATTGTCTTTTTAAAGAGATAAAGCTATTTCCCTGACCCGTTCAATGAACTTTTCGTGGGCTTCATAGCGCTGCTCCTGCGTCATGTTGGCCCAGTCCTTCAAGATCTCGTTTCTTTCTTCGCCCAGTCTCTGCCTTCACTGAGACCTTTCATATCACGAAGACCGCGTTGTTATCTGCCGCCGTCTTTCGATTTTATAACGCCGCTTTGACGGGTGGCTGCATCTTCGGTCTGTACCGCTCTTTGTTCCACTATTTTGTTATACGTGTGCCCCTGATCCTGGGTCGTGGCATCATCTGCTTTTACCGCTCTTTGTTCCACTATTTTGTTATATGTGTGCCCCTGATCCTGGGTCGTGGCATCGTCAGTTTTTGCTGTTCTTTGCTCTACCTTTTCGTTATATCTGTGTCCCTGATTCTGGGTCGTGGCATCGTCAGTTTTTACTGTTCTTTGCTCTACCTTTTCATTATACATGTGTCCCTGACGTTGCATAGAAGCGTCGTCGGTCTTTACTGCACCTTGTTCTACCCGATTATTATACATATGTCCCTGGTTCTGCATAGCCGCGTCTTGTTCAGGCGTAGCCGCAAAAGCGGAACCGGCGATCAGAGCTGCCAACACACCGGCAGCCAGCATACTTTTCTTGAAATTTGATCTCATTTTTACCTCTCCTTTACTCTACTTAAAATAGTGGTATGATATCCTTTTACTTCAGGTATCTTACCTGTATCTATTATAAACTAAGATTATGGCGAATTCATGTTTTTTACGTGACTTTTCTATTACGGAAAAGAACGGTTCTATTTGTATCCGCTGCGTAACTTGATGTATAATAAACCTATATAAGCCAGCTTTCCGCGGGGGTGTTGTCCATGAATAAGGTTTTGATCGCTGATGATAATATACAAATCACCAAGGTATTGGCGGATTATGCGAAAAAAGAAGGTTGGGGCAGTCACATTGCCCATGACGGAGAAGAGGCGCTGCAGTTGTTTCGGGAGCATGAAAAAGAAATTGCCATTGTGTTTTTGGATGTGATGATGCCCCGTAAAGACGGTTTCAGCGTGTGTAAAGCCATCCGGGCTTCTTCCCTGGTGCCGGTGATTATGATTACCGCCCGGACGGAAGATGCCGATAAAATTTTGGGGCTGGATATCGGGGCCGATGATTATATCGTAAAGCCGTTCAGCGCCGCGGAAGTAATGGCCCGCGCCCGGGCGATTTTACGGCGGATACCTCAGACGGAAGAAACCGGTTCCCACAAGCTTTCCGTTGCCAATCTGTGCATTGATATGGATAATTATCTGGTTACTATCGATGGGCAGGAGGTAGCGCTGACCAAGCGGGAAAAAGAAATCTTATGGCTTCTGTCTTCCAATACGAAGAAAGTATTTTCCCGGGATAATCTGCTGGACAGTTTGTGGGGCTATGACTATTTCGGAGATAATCGTACAGTGGATTCCCATATTAAGCGGCTCCGCGCTAAATTAGACGGTTTTGCGCATCCGGACTGGTTTATCAAAACCATCTGGGGCGTGGGGTACCGTTTTGAGATCAAAGAACCGGCTGGTGCCGACATGCCATAAAGCAAAAGTCGGTCTTTAAGAGCAGGTATCAATGGAATGTGCTGCATTGCTACAGAATAATACGAAATCGCAGACGTTGTAGCCGGGGGGAATCGCTGCGCTTGTTTGCAGGGGGCGGAGTCTGCAAGGGCAGGTGTTGTAGTCGGGGAAAGGCGAGGTGCGCGATGTTGAAAAGTAAAATTGCTGTGAAGCTGGCAGCATATTTTGCCCTGGCTATTTTTGTGTTTGCCCTTGTGATGGCTTCTTCTTTCGGGCACTTCTTCCGCGAAAGCGTGATCGAACGGCAGCAGAAAAGCCTCATGCAGCGGGCGCAGCAGGTGGCTTCCATTATGGGGGATAATCTGGAACGCTCCCGTTTACGGGGGGAACGTGTCAACAGCCCGATGGTTCTGTTGCGGTCCCGCAGACTGATCCGTTATGTGAATGTGATCACGGCGGATGATGTGTGGGTGGCTTCCAAAGACGGCAACGTGGAAATGCGCAATCACATTCCTGTCGGGAGTACTCCGGCAGAAATGGATCAGATACAGGGTCAGGTAGAACGCCCCAAAGGACCGCAGGGGAGAGATCTGCCGCCTGTTTTTGTGGGCGTCGCGTCCCTTGAGGAACTGCCGCAGTCCTATCGGGATCTGCTATGCAAAGGGTTAAAAGGCGAGACCGGGGTGCGGGAAGACTTTGACCCCCGGATCAATGAACTTCGGGTGTCTGCCGTGGCGCCGATCTACAATAATTCCGGCGGGGTGGAAGCGGCGTTGCTGCTGCGCGTGCCGGTCTTTGGCCTGCGCCGGTCCTTCGACGAGGCCCGGGAAATCTTTGTGGCCTGTCTGGGTCTGGCATTACTTATGGCTCTGGCGGTGGCCTGGATGCTGTCTCTGAAATTTACCCGGCCGCTGAATAAGATGAAAAATGCCGCCAAAGAATTGTCTTCCGGCAATTATACAGCTCGCAGCTATGTACGACAAAACGATGAGGTAGGGGCGTTGGCGGAAACTTTGGACAATATGGCGGGCCGGCTGGAAGCGGCGGATACGGAAACGCGTAAAACGGAGGCGATACGCAAAGCCTTTATCGCCAATATCTCCCATGAATTGCGTACCCCTGTCACGGTAGTGCGCGGCAGTCTGGAGGCGCTGCGGGATAAGGTGATCGATAAGCCGGAAGATATCGAACGCTATTATGAAACCATGTATGGCGAGACCTTATTTTTACAAAGGCTGATTAATGATCTGTTAGAGCTTTCCCGTTTACAGAATGCGGATTTTAGTATCGAGAAGGCCCCGCTTAACTTTTGTTCGGTGGTAGATAACGCGGTGCGCAGCGCCAGACATATCGGGCACGAAAAAAATATTACGGTGGAGTGGGCAACGGATACCCCCGTCTACAAAATGACCGGCGACTATGGCCGGTTAAATCAGATGCTGCTGGTTTTTTTGGATAATGCAATTAAATTCAGTCCGGAAGGCACGCAGATTCAGGTGCGGTTACAGGAACGGATCTTAACCATTCGCGATCATGGCTCCGGGATTTCCAAAGAAGATCTGACGCATGTGTTTGACCGGTTCTATAAGACCCGGGGGGAGCAAAATAAATCCGGCAGCGGCCTGGGCCTGGCCATTGCCAAAGAAATCGCGGAACGGCATGGAATCTTGACGGAACTGCACAGTGAAGCCGGCAAGGGGACTACGGTAACGCTGACGCTGCCTGCGCCGGAGGCCTTGACAGAAGAAGAAAAGAACAGTATTTAGGAGGCTTGCTTCATGGATTACGGCTGTAGAGGAAAGACGATCCTGATCTCCGGTGGAACCAGCGGTATCGGCTTGGCGGCGGCCCAAAGCTTTTTGCGGGATGGGGGCAGGGTCTTTGTGATGGGGCGTGACCCTAAACGGGGCCGGGCTGCGCAGGAAGAATTCCCGGGACTTTATTATTTGCAAGGCGATGTGACAAGTTTTGAGCAATGTGCGGCAGCGGCAAAATATACCGCTGAACACGGCAACGGCCGGATCGATATCCTGGTCAACAGCGCGGGTGTCTATCTGGAGCAGTCGTTGGCGGAATGGACGGAAGCCGATTATACCAGGCTGATGGATGTAAATGTAAAAGGAACTTTATTGATGATCCGGGCCTGTGAACCCTATATGCGGCACGCAAAGGCGACAGGGAAACCCGCTGTGGAGGCACCGGCAGGAAAAGTGTCTGCGCCGCCGCTCCCCGGGCTTTCGGGCAGGGAGCCTGGGGCGGACAGGGCAGAAGGGGGATGCTGTATCGTAAATATTGCCAGCGATGCAGGCATCGGCGGCAATTACGGCTGTCCGGTGTACTGCGCGTCCAAGGGCGCGGTGGTGGCCCTGACCAAAGCGCTGGCGTTGGATCTGGCGCCGTCTGTAAGAGTAAATTGCGTCTGCCCCGGGGATGTAGATACGCCCTTGTTGGCTGAGCAGCTGGCTGCAGCGGAGCCTCGTTATACTAAAGAGGATATGGGGCGTGCCTATCCACTGGAGCGGATCGCTGCAGCCCGGGAAGTGGCTCATGTGATTTGCAGCGTGGCGTCTCCTGCCAATTCGTTTATGACCGGCGCGATCATCCCCGTAGACGGCGGCTTGACCGCCAGGGGGTGAAGCCGGCTCATGCGGCGCGGTCGCAAGTTCCGCGCGGTAGAAGGAACAAACCGGAAGGGCGGCTCTTGTCGGCAGGCTGTGACCCGGGGTGGTGCCGCAAGCTGGGCGCACGGCAAAGCCGTAAGCCTGCTACGGTAAAAGAAACAGGTATTTGTGAGAGGGAAAGAAGGGATCGATAATGGGAAAAACGCGCCCGATTGGGGTGATGGATTCCGGTGTTGGCGGATTAAGCGTGCTGCGGGCTTTGCAAAAGGCAATGCCGCAGGAAGACTTTCTTTACATAGGCGATACGGCCAGAGCGCCTTATGGGGTGCGAGACAGAGAAATAATCTGCCGGTTTGTCGGGGAGATGACCGACTGGCTGGAACGACAGGAAATCAGGCAATTGGTGGTTGCCTGTAATACGATCACCGTACTGGGCGAAGAAACTATCCGCACGGGACATTCTTTCCCTGTGATCGGCATGTCCCGTGGCGTAGAAAGTGTGCTGCAAGCCACAAAAAATAAAAAAGTCGGAGTCCTGGCCACTGATTTTACCGTCCAAAGCGGCGCTCACAAACGGGATATTCAGGCGGTGGATCCATCCATCGAAGTGTTTGCCGTGGGCTGTACAAAATTTGTGCCGCTGATCGAAGGAAACCGATTTGACACGCCGGAATTAGCAGCCGCGGTAAATGAATATGCGGATATTTTAAAAGCCCGGGGCGTGGACACGGTGGTGTTGGGTTGCACCCACTACCCTTTTATCCGGTCCGGGGTGGAACAGGCATTCGGGCCGGAGGTCACGATCATTGACCCGGCGGAAGAAACTGCCTTACGGGCAAAAAGGCAGCTGCAATCTGCCGGGCAGCTTAAAGAACAGGGCAGAAGACATTGCGTCATCGGTTTTACGGGGGACGTTGCTTTGGGCAAGCGGCTGGCGCAGCGAATGGTAGCGGCAGATGACGCCTGCGAATTTGTGCAGATCCGGCTGTGACCTGGCAGAAAAAATCTTTGCAGACACCTCTTTTTGTCTAAAAAAATTCACAAATATGAGGGGGCAGGCAGGAATTCATTGCCTTTTTGTCGAATACTACTAGACGTACGAATTTGGGATTTTTTACCCTTTTCTACGTCTTTTTAATTTAATCTTTTGCGCTGAGCGCACTTGTAGAAAATCATCTGCAACGGGAAATTGCGAGCCCCGCATATATCCGTATATTCATATGAGAGCCATATAAAAAAACGGGAAGTTGGTGCATCCTTTCAGTTTCTTACAGGTAAATTATTACTCTATAAACATATATAAATAAAAAATATATAAAGAAAGGTGGTTATTGTGACGAATTCAACTGTTTTACGTGACAAAAGCATCGTGGGCACGCCCATCACGCACATCCTTTATATGGCCGTATTGATGTTTGCTTTCTGGCTGCTTTTGTCCGGTAATACCGAGGTCAAATTCCTGACCTATGGCATATTGACCGCCGTCATCGTAGCCTGGGTATCGTACCCGGTGCTGCTGCTTCCCAACAGGGAACAAACGAGAAAGTACTTTGTGTTAGGCATCAATCCGGGAAAACTGATTGCTTATTTTTTCTGGCTCATGTGGCAATTGGTGCTGGCCAATGTGGATGTCATTAAGGCGACCGTCGGCCCGGAACTGGTTATTAACCCCTGTGTGGTGAAGTTCCGCTATACCATTGATAACCCGATGGGAACCATGATTTTGGCCAATTCCATTACCCTGACCCCCGGTACGGTGACGATGAACGTAACGGAAGACGGGCTCTTTGAAGTACACGCTCTTACCGACGGGGCGGCGGAAGGGTTGGAAGATCCGATGGGCATGCCGGCTAAAGTGGCCTGGCTGCTGGGGCAGGATTTTCAATTTGAGAAACTGGGGAGGGACTATTGATGCAGACCTTTTTATTAGTCATCACGGTGGTTCTTCTTCTGACGATCGGCCTGATGCTGCAGCGTTTATTCCGCGGGCCGACGATTTTTGACCGGATGAACGGGCTGGGCGTAATCACCGCGGATGTGATCTTGCTGATTGTGATCTTCGGTTTTCTGGATAAGCAGCCGGGTATGTATGTGGATCTGGCGCTGGCTTATGCCATGATGGGCTGCCTTGGCTCTGTGGTGCTGGGCAAATATCTGGGGGGGAAGAAATTATGATTTTTGGCGTACCGGTACAAGAGCTGCTTGCTTTTGTGCTTATGGGACTGGGCCTGGTTTTCCTGATCGGATCGGCCATTGGTATGCTGCGCCTGCCGGATTTTTACAGTCGGGTGCACGCCTCCGGGAACAGCGAAACTTTGGGCACGGCCTTAGTATTTCTGGGATTGGCTGTGTATAACGGTTTTACGGATACTTCCGCAAAGATCATCATTATTTTTCTTTTCGTCTTTATAGGGAACCCGATCGGCTCTCATATATTGACCAAAACAGCCTATAAAACAGGTCATGTCGTATGGACAAAACCGCATCAGAAAGATGCGGAAATGCAGGAAGCAGAAGCCGCGGCAAGGGAGGGGGAAAGTTAAATGCAAATTTATACTTTTGAAGCCTTGCTGCTGATTTTTCTGATTCTGATCACGGCCTGTATTATTTATTGCCGTGATATCTTAAGCTGTATTTATATTTACAGCGCATTTAGTTTTTGCGCCGTGTTGCTGTATCTGATGATGGGGTCTCCCGACGTAGCTTTCACGGAAGTTGTGGTAGGGACCGTTTCCACCATTTTTTATGTGATTTCGTTAAAGAAAATTGACAGGTGGTGTAAATAATGCGCGGTTTAGTTATCACAGTGCTGGCGCTTCTGACCGGCCTGTTCTGTAGCAGTGTTACATTTTTACCGGCTATCGGGGATCCCGGTTCTGCACCGAATCAGCATATTACCCCCGTCTACATTGCCCAAAGTGAACTGGATACCGGTTCTCCTAATATCGTAACGGGTACCCTGGCCGACTACAGAGGCTTCGATACCATGTGGGAAACGACGGTCATGTTCCTTTCCGGGCTGACGGCTACGCTGATTCTTACCAGTTCCACGGTGGGACGGCGGCCGGAAAAGGAGGATGATTACGAATGAAAGATCCTTTTGGCGGACTCCTCCTCAATATAGCTTTCCGGATGCTGGTGCCTTTTTCCCTGGTCTATGCGGTATATGTGCTGATTTTAGGTGAATCCAGCCCCGGCGGCGGCTTCCAGGCCGGCGTGGTATTAGGGTTCGGCATCGTACTGGCCCGGCTGATTATGGGAGAAGATTCATCCTTATTTAATATTCGCACAACGACTACGTTAGTGCTGGCAGGGGTGGGTACCTTTATTTACAGCCTGGCCGGCTGGCTTACCTTGCTGGGGGGCGGCAAATTTCTGGATTACGGTTTTCTGCCCTTTGCCGCGGAAAAAACAAATGAGCTTCATGCGTTGGGGATCCTCATCATAGAGATCGGCGTAACGATGTGCGTTATGATGACCATCCTGAACATTATGGACGCTGTTGTGAAAAGGAGTGAAGACGATGGAAGCGCTGAATGAGTTCCTGGCCCGCCGGGGCATTTACACGCTGGTCATGATCCTCTTTTTCCTGGGTGTCTATGGTATGGTGCTGAGTAAAAATTATATGAAGAAGCTGATGGCGATGAACGTGATGCAGGTCGCCGTGATCTTCTTTTATTTGTGCTTTGCTCAGAAAGAAGGGGCCATGATCCCTATTCTGGTGCCGGGCAATGTGAATCCGGCGGATTATATCAACCCTCTGCCGCACGCTTTGATGCTGACGGCTATCGTAGTCAGCATGGGTACTTCCGGCGTGGCGCTGGCTCTTTTGATGCGGATCAAAGAAAATTACGGTTCCGTAGAAGAGCCGGAGGTGCTAAGGAGGGCCAGTAAATGAGTATAAGTTCTCACGCGCCGGTATGGGTCGTACTGCTGCCTTTGACGGCCAGCCTTTTGTGCCTTCTGTTCAGCCGCTTTAACCGAAAAGCCGGCGGCTGGTTGGTACAGGCCGCTCTGGCCGGCAGCTTTGCGGCGTCGCTGGCCACGTTGTACGAAGTTCTCGGGAAAGGCGGCAAAAGCGTCCATTACTGGATGGGCAACTGGGCGCCGCCGATCGGCATTGAATTTGCGCTGGATCCTCTGAATGTGTCGGTCCTGTGTATGATCACCTTTCTGTCCCTGGTCATCAGCTTTTACGGCCAGCCCTTTCTGGTGGAGGAAGACTGGCTCCATTACGGCGGCTACTACACCCTCTACGGTCTGTTGACCGTAGGCCTGTGCGGCATGGTGGTGACCGGCGACGTTTTTAACATGTACGTTTATTTGGAGATCATGTCTCTTTCCGGTTACGGTTTGATCGCCCTGGGCGGCAAAAAATCTATGGTAGCGGCGTTCCGCTACCTGCTGGTGGGCACCATCGCAGCCTCCCTTTATTTGTTAGGGGTCGGTTATGTGTACAGCATGACCGGTTCTTTGAATATGGCGGATATCGCGGTTCGCATCCAGCCCTTTGTTCATACGCCGCTGTTTGCTTTCGCCGTGGCCTGCTTCCTGATTGCTTTCGGGATCAAGATGGCTTTGTTCCCGCTGCATGGCTGGCAGCCGGACGCCTATACGTATTCCCATCCGGGCGCGGCCGGACTGATTGCCGGCTGTATGTCCAAAGTACCGGCCTATGCTATGCTGCGTTTCTTCTTCTTTATGTTCGGCATGCAGAACTCTATTATGTCCGGCTTGATGGACGTCATCGGCATCATGGGCATTTGCGGCATCCTGATCGGCTCCGTTATGGCGCTGGCTCAGTATGATTTCCGCCGTATGCTGGCGTATTCCTCGGTGGCGCAGTTAGGCTATATTGCGGTGGGCATGGCCATGGGCAACATGTACGGCTTTATCGGCGCTGTTCTCCACCTGATCAACCACGCATTTATGAAAAGCTGCCTCTTTTTGGTTATCGGGGGCATCAGTTACCGCTTTGGTGAGGTCAACCTCTATCGCCTGGGCGGTCTGAATAAAAAAATGACGGTGAGCACCGTGGCGATTATTTTTGCGGTGCTGTCCATGGTCGGCATTCCTCCCACCTGCGGTTTTTTCAGCAAGTGGTATTTAATGTTGGGCGCTTTTGAAGGCCGGCAGTATATTTATATCGTTGTGTTAGTCATCAGCTCCCTGCTGAATGCGGTCTATTACTTCCGCATCATTGAGCAGATGTTTGTCCAGCGGGAAGCTTCGTTGGTTGAAATCCATCACCCGGACAGCAAGTTCGGCCTGCCGATGAATATGGTTCTGCCCATCGGTATTACCGGATTGGGCATTTTATTCCTTGGCATTTACAGCTCTGATTTGGTGACGCGGGTGATTCAGTTAGGTTTGCCGGAGGTGTTTCTAAGATGATAGTAACCGATCCGAGACCTTTTTTAGGCGTAGGCGTAGCCTTTCTGGCGGCATTGCTGGTCTCCTGCAGCCGCAAATATCCCAATATCCGTGAGACCTGGAGCACACTGGGCGCTGTGATCATGTTTTCACTGGTGATCAGCATGGTACCTGGCGTATTAGAGGGCAGCGTATACGAATGGACTTTGTTCAAGTTAACCGATACCATAGGTCTTACACTGCGTACGGATCCGGCCGGTATGATTTTTGCCTGTCTGGCTTCTCTTTTATGGATCCCCATCAATTTTTATTCCATAGGTTATATGCGGAATAATCATGAAGCGGAGCAGACCGGCTATTTTGCTGCCTTCGCGGTTTGTCTGGGAGCTACTTTGGGGATTGCGCTGGCCAGCAACCTGCTGACCTTTTTCGTTTTCTATGAAATTTTAACGATTTTCTCGTATCCGCTGGTTTTACACGAACGGAATGAAGAAGCATTGGACGCCAGCCGTAAATATTTGGCGTATACGCTGGTTTCCGGGCAATTGTTTCTGGCCGGCACGGTGGGGGTTTATTGTATCAGCGGCACCATGGATTTTAAAGCCGGCGGGTTCCTGGATATCAACATGGCTCCTGTTTGGGTTTTACAATTACTATTTATCCTTATGATCTTAGCCGGCAGCGTCAAGGCTGCGGTGATGCCTCTGCACGGCTGGCTGCCGGCAGCTATGGTGGCGCCGACCCCGGTCAGCGCGTTGCTCCATGCGGTGGCCGTAGTAAAAACCGGTGCTTTTGCCGTACTGCGCATTATCGGCTTCGTATTTGGGCCGAAGCTTTTAAGTCAGCTGGGCACTGCCGATGTATTGGCCTGGTTGGCTGCGCTTACCATTCTCGTGAGTTCTTTTATCGCTCTGAAACAGGATAACCTGAAACGTCGGCTGGCCTTTTCCACAATCGGGCAGCTAAGCTATATCGTGCTGGGCGCCGCGCTTCTGACTCCGCTGGCTATCAAAGGCGCCTATATGCATCTGGTGGCGCATGCGTTAATGAAGATCACCCTCTTTATGTGCGCCGGCTGTATTATCGTCCGCACGCATCTGCATGAGATCAGCGAAATGGACGGCATTGGGCGGCATATGCCGGTGACGATGGGTTGCTTTACCATTGCTTCTTTGGGGATTGCAGGTACGCCCTTTATCATAGGCTTTATCAGTAAATGGAACCTGGCTTTAGGCGCGATTCAGGCAGGGAAACCTTTATTCGTGGTGGTCTGGGTGGCTTCGGCCCTTCTGGCCATTGCCTACCTGATGCCGGTAGTCCGAATGGCTTTCTTCAAGCCGGAGCCGGTGGAAGATCCGCGGCATTACGGCTCCATCAGCTACAACATGCTGATCCCGATCTGCGTGACCGCGATTCTGGCGGTGGTGCTGGGCTGTGATCCGGAACTGTTCCCGCCTGACTTCTACAAACTGGCCGGCATGGCTTCCGATGCCATCTGCGCCGGATGGGGAGGTGGCTGGTAATGTTTGATCTGGTAAACGATAAAAAAACAAAAAATAAAGTCATGCTGTTTTCCCTGTTTGCTGCGGTGGCGCTTTTCGCGGCAGCGTATGCTGCGGGTGTTTTCAACGAACCGGCCCACGAGCTGCTGGAAAAACCTTTCATGATGGTGGTGTTCGGCTTCCTCGGTTGCTGGGTGCTGATCATCGCGGCTAAAATAATCATGACCCCGCTGCTCCAGCGCGACGAAGACTATTATCAGAAGGGAGATGATGATGCAGATGTTTGAGAACTTTCATCCCGGCTTCATCTTTTTCCTGGTAGGTATGTTTGCCTGCGTCGGCTCCTACAAGCTACGCAAGATGATTTTGGCCTGCGGTCCCTTTTTGGCGCTGATCGCTGTGTTTGATCTGGCGCCCGGTATGGTGAAAGACTTTGCCTTTCTGCCGGACTGGACCAGCCATTATTTGTATGTGGATAAATTGAGCTGGGTCTTTGTCCTGATTTTCTGCATCATGGGTTGCATCGGCGGTGTCTTCAGCTGTCATAACAAAAGCCCGTTGGAAGCTTTGTGCAGTATGAGTTACGTTGGCGCTTCCATCAGTACGGCACTGGCTCACGACTGGATCACCTTCCTGTTTTTCTGGGAGCTGATGGCCGTAACGTCCCTGTTCCTGGTCTGGAACGACCCTCGGCCCGGCAGCCGCGGCGCAGGTACGCGCTACATCCTCATGCATACGTTGAGCGGCAACTTTGTGCTCTTTGGCGTTTTGCTTAAATTATCCCAGGGACAGTACCTGGTGCAAAACCTGGTGAACGGCCCTCATGACGTATCGTTCTGGCTGATCCTTACCGGCGTTTGCATTAATGTGGCGGCGGTTCCGCTGCACGCATGGATCGTGGATGCCTATCCGTCTGCCACCATCACTGGTAGCGTATTTATGTCCAGCTACACGACCAAGGTGGCGGTCTATGCGTTGCTGCGCATCTTCGGCGGCACGGAACTACTTATTGGTGTAGGCGTGTTGATGGCGTTGTATGGCGCGTTATATGCTGTCATGGAAAACGATATGCTGAAGCTCTTGAGCTATCATATTGTCAGTCAGGTGGGCTACATGGTGGCGGGGGCCGGTATCGGTACCGTCATGAGCATGAACGGGGCTACCGCCCATGCCTTCTGCGATATTCTCTTTAAATCGCTGCTCTTTATGTGCTGCAATGCCATTATTTATGCCACGGGGGTACGGAAGATCAACCAGCTGGGCGGCATGGCCCGGCGTTATCCCGCCGTATTCATCTGCTTTGTGGTGGGGGCCTTCTCCATCTCCGGCATTCCGCTCTTTAATGGCTTTGTCAGTAAGACCATGACCATTGCCGCCGCCGGACAGGCGGAAATGGCAATAACTGCCATCCTGCTGGAACTGGCCAGCGTCGGTACTTTATTGTCCATCTGCTTCAAGATGATGTACTTTATCTTCCTGGCGCCGGATCGGGGCGAAGCGCCCGAGCAGCAATCGATCCCTACCAATATGACGATCGCTATGATTATGGGAGCTGTGTGTTGTACGGCCATTGGCGTATTCCCCGGTCTGTTGTATCAATACCTGCCCTTTGGCGCAGTGACTTATGTGCCCTATACCATGGGCCATGTAACGGGGCTTCTTTCCATGAGCTTCGCCGCTTTGATCCCCTTCCTCATGTTCCTGCCCCGAATGGAGCCTCATATGGCGTTATCGTTAGATACAGACTGGGTTTATCGGCGTCCGCTGAAGAAATTTTTCCTGACGGTCACCTACCTGTGCTTTGGCCTCTGCCGCAGCCTGGGTCGGGCCTGGGGTGTAGGCGTACGGCAGTTTATGGACGTTTGCGCGAACCCCATGTTGTTGATGGACGCCCGCCCTTTCCGGGTGAAAAAACACTACAGCCCGGATAACTACCGTACCGCGATCAGCGATACCATTATGATCATACTGACGGTGCTGTTTATTTGTGTCTTCTATTTCAGGACACTGTGACAGAAGTAGATAATATGATTAAGTAAGAAAAAGACAGGATAAATGGAAACAACCCCACGGCTTTGAGCTACGGGGTTGTCGTTTTTGAGCAAATTTTTTCTGCCGGGAAACCACAGTGATTTAATTTGCCACTTTTTCCTCAGAGATGTTTCTTTTCCCGTGTAGGGTTTTGGCATTTTCGCGGGTAATAGAATATTTCTTATTCGTAATATCGTATTCCGGATGGTAAAAATTAGTATCTGCATGCAAGAGTCCGGAAACGGTGTCAAAAATCAAATCATTGGTGAATACAGACTGGCTATGATTTTTTAGATTTGGTAAAATTTCAGGATACTCTTTTTGATATTTAGGAGAAAGATAAATCCAAAACGGAATACGAACCATGGAGAAATAAAAGGGCGAAGCGGTGTGCATATACTTCATATCTTCCCCATGATCAGAGAAATAAATCATAGACTGTAAATTTAAATTTTTCTGCGCATACTCAAAAATCTCTTGCAAGACATAGTCTGTATAAAGAAGAGAGGGCGTATATTTCGGATAAGGCATTTCTTTTGGAAGAGAATGTGTTTCCAGAAAAGAATCAGGCACTCGTTCCGGATAGCGATTGTGACTGCCCATGAGATGCAGGATAATAAAATGATTTTCTGTAGAAGGAAGCCGCAGCGTCCGTAGTTCTTTTAAGATTTCTTCATCGTAGTGCCCCTTCGACTAGATGCATTTGTCCGCCCGTTCTGCGACTACGGTGATTCCGGCATCATAAATGGAACCTTTTTCCTGCATAGAGATCCAATAGGTATGGTAGCCTGCCTTTTTGGCCAGATCAAGTAAGCTGACCCCTTCTTTAAGGCAAGTATTATTATATTGATTGACACTGGTCAGCGCTTGCGTCAATGCCATTATCGTATTAGGAAAGTTTGCGTAGGAATTTTGCATAAAGGCAAAATCTTTTTGCCGGGAACAACGATCTTCCCATGGCGTAGTCGCAACATTTAAGGTAGTATTAAATGCGCTCATGTAGTCTCGGTTGGCACTTTCGCCGATAACCAGAACGATGCTGCCGGGTGCTTTGCGTGAAGCTAAACCGGAGAGGGAAGCTTTGTTGAACATAAGTTTCTTTGAATTCTTGTCTATATTATCATGCAATTCCGTGAAGGCTGACAATAAACCTCCGTTTTGCGTTAATCCATCATACATGTCAAAAGGAAATACTTTCATCAAATGATGCCCGAACAGAAACAAAGAAACAAGCAGAAAAATAGTGAGAAATTTTTTAGGAAGCGTATGGGATAGAATAAAGAGGTGTTTGGATAATGTGAGCTTATAGGTGACAAAAGTAACGGATAAGAAAATAACAAGAAAAAGGGAAAAAAGTCCTGCGATAAAAACCGGGGACATAAATTGAAGCAGATAGGCTCTCGCTTCGTTTATATTCGTGTTTAATATGGCGACAAGCGCGAATAAGTCAAATACATCGTGATAAATATAATAATAACCGATATAGAACAGGGGCAGAATAGTAGCAAGAAAATATATGATACTTAATAACATTATGCTTGGAATGCGTAACACACTCAAGGTACTGATTGCTTTTAAACCAATAAGCAAAGCTAAAAAAAGCAGCGGTGCAAAGGTATAAAATTGACCTAAATAAGGGAGTTGATTCGTATATGTCAGAGGAATTGAGTAAAGGACTATCATTAGAATAGAGGGAAGTGCTGCAAAAAGAATCTGTGGTTGCAGCTTTTTGCAATTAAAAATAATTTGGACTATACTTGAAACGATAACAAAAAAAAGAGACCCTCTGATTAAGCGCAGGACGGTAGTTTGTTTTAAACTGAAAATTGCCTGGGCGTCCCAAAGCAGAAACATAAGAAAAGAGTAAATACAAACCAGGATCAACAAAGTGTTTTTCCAGGGAATTTGTGATTGTATTGCAGTTGTTGTTTTATAGACTAATTCAGATAATCGACTTTGCAAAAGAAACACCTCCTATTTGAGTATTTTATAGTCCCTCTGCATTGTTGTCAAACTAATAAAGATTTTATTTTTTCAGAATCTTTGGTAGAATAATGAAAAGCATAATTTTGGAAATGTGTGCCATGCTAATGAAAGAAACGAAGGATGATTTATGAGGAGCAGGAGGATGAAAAACCGAGTGTTAGTAACAGGTGAGCCGGTTTTATAGGCTCTCATCTATGTGACCGATTGGTCAGAGAAGGAAATGACGTTATTTGTATGGATAACCTGTTTACAGGCAAGAAGAACAACATTCGTCACTTGTTGAGTAATCCATATTTTGAATTTATATGCTATGATGTGACAGAGCCATTTTACGCAGAAGTTAATCAAATCTATAATCTTGCCTGCCCCGCCAGTCCTGTTCACTACCGGCATGACCCGGTAAAAACAGACAAGACAAATGTGCTGAGAGTCAAAAACATGTTAGGGCTGGCCAAACGGGTGAACGCAAGAATACTGCAAGCCAGTACATCAGAGGTTTATGGAGACCCATTGATACATCCTCAGCCCGAAACGTACTGGGAAAACACAAATCCGATCGGATCTCGTTCTTGCTATGACGAGGGGAAAAAGAATGCCATATACGCTGTTCTTTGACTATCATAGAGGGAAAGGTGTGGATATAAAAGTGGTTCGCATTTTTAATACATATGGACCGCAGATGGACTGTTGCGATGGTCGTGTCGTATCTAATTTTATTGTGCAGGTTTTGTAAAATAAGGATATTACAATTTATGGTACAGGGAGCTAAACGCGCAGTTTTCAATTCATCGATGATCTGCTTGAATTACACAACTGCTTTTTGTTACAATATTTAATATAGTAGACTAAAATTAAAAGAACTTTTTAGGCTCTGGTCTACGGCCTTTAAAATATTTTATTCAGCTGAAATATATTGTGTTAACTGCTGTCAAAGAACAGAAGGGGAGGCAAATTTGTTATGAAACAGTATACTTTCCATTATGGTCATGGGAGCAAATCGTTTACTCTGGATGAAAATCGTGTTTTGAATGAAATAAATATGCCGGAAACACCTGTGATGGAAAATGTGGCGCAAGGGGTACTGGACGCGATTTACCATCCCATCGGTATGCCGCCGATCAATGAGCTGATCAAACCGGGGCAGACCGTTACCTTTATTTGCAACGATCCCACCCGTGTGGCAAACAGCTTTGATTTTATGCCTGTCTTAGTCAACGAAATGAATAAACTGGGGATTCCCGATGAAAATATGCAGATCGTGTTCAGTCTGGGAACCCATCGCCTGATGACAAAAGAAGAAATGGCGGAAGGCGTGGGAGAAGAAGTGGCCCGCCGGATCAAAATGTTTAACAGTGACGCCAATGTGCCGGAAGACTTTGAGTATTTTGGAACTACAAGCCGCTTTACGCCGGTATTGATTCATAAGAAAATCTGTCACAGCGACCATGTAATTTTGACTGGAACGATCGTACACCACTATTTCAGCGGTTATGGCGGGGGACGCAAAGCCGTACTTCCGGGGTGCGCCGCCATGGAAACAGTGCGTCATAATCATAGTTTTATGCTGGATCCCAACAGCGGGTTAGGCAAGACCGCGGGCAATCCTGTTTATGAGGACCAGATGGAAGGGGCCGCTCTCTGGGCTGCTGCGATGCAGAAACGAGGTTGTAATGTATTTTTGTTCAATGCGATTTTGGATGCGGAGCATCGTTTCCTGCGCATGTTTGCGGGCCATTATATCGATGCTCATATTGAAGCCTGTAAATTTGTCAACCAGGTGTACGGCGTAAAAATTAAAAAGCAGGCAGACGTGGTAGTCGTCTCCTGCGGCGGTTATCCCAAGGATATTAACGTGTATCAGATGCAAAAGACCATGGATAACAGCGTGCTGGCCTGTCGCCAGGGCGGCGTAGTTATTTTGTTGGCAGAATGTGAAGAAGGCAGCGGCAGTAAGGTGCTGGAAGAAACATGTAAACGATTGAAAACGGCTGACGCCATTGAAGCTGAACTGCGCAAACGCTTTGTTATTGGCGCCAATAAAGCCTATGCTGTTACCCGTCTGACTAAAAAGGCGCACTTTATCCTTGTGACCGGGCTGGACAAAAAAATGGCGCAGGAAATGCTATTTACTGATGCGGTAGGCAGCGTAGAGGAAGCGTTGGCAGAGGCGGAAAAGATTGTGGGCAAAGATTACAGTGTGATCTTAATGCCTACCGGTAGCCTGACCGTACCGTTGTTGGAAGAATGAGGATATTGTGTTGTTATGCAAGATACTCTAAGTACGAAACGCACCATGTTATATGTATGATATGGTGCGTTATATTTGGCATCTTCCGGGATTTTTTATGAGCCTTGCTCCTGGCAAGAGGAACTAATTTCTATTTAAGATTTATAAGTCTGTTTTAATTGTTTTGCGCTGTTACGTATGTGCGTATTTGTATTGTCATAGGCGTACTGGAATCCATAAGAGAGAAAGAAAGAGGGCAGGTCTTGATTGATAATAAGTATATTTTAACAATAGTAGCATTATATGTAACATCCTATCTTTTTTATCGTGTGGTTTCGCACGGTTTAGGTCATAAGGCAGAGTACCTGCAGTTGCGGCGTTTCATTCCCTGCGCAATACTGGCTATTCTGCCGGCGGCACTGGTACAATTACCTTTACAGAGCACATGGTTTTTAAGCTCCGTTATTGTTGGGGCTTCCTGGGTGGTAACCTATCCGTTGCTGTATTTTTTAACCAATCGAAAAGTGTCCAATGATTTTGGTTTTCATTTAGATATCGTCTTTGGCTTATATTTGCTGGCCTGGCTTACTGCTGTTAAGGTTTTAATTGTGACTTTCAGGTTGGCTCCGGTTTTTTTATTAACCTTGCTTGCGTTGTTAGAGGTAATCTTGCTGTCTGTTCCTTTGTATCAATACGGTTATTTTTTACTGTATGGCACCTGTATTGACGAGCAGGGAATGACGTTGATTCAGGAAACTAACTACAATGAAGTTATCGAATACTTTAAATCGTTGCCGAGAATTGTTCTTGTGACCGTCATTGCGTTAACAATAATGATTTTGTTCTTGTTTTTTCAGATGAACACCGGCCTTTGGCTACGCCTTTCTTCTCAGGGAAGTGTGTATGCCACGATGTTGAATGACTGGCAAATCGCTATACTAGTCGGTATGTTCGTCTTTCTGACATATTATTTTTTCCGGCGTAAGAAGGGTCTTTTAGCTCGTACCGGCATAATAGAGTTATATTTGGATGTACAGGACTATTTAAGAAATTCACAACTTTATACAAAAAACCTGGCGCAACGCTTGGCGGATTTAAAAGTAACACCTTCTATTCCCCGCTTTGATAAGCCTTCAACGATTTTGCTTGTCATCGGGGAATCTGAATCCAGGGACTATATGAGTGCTTTTTGCGACTACCCGGAAAATACAACGCCTTGGCTAAAAGCGCATAAAGAAGACCCGAATTTCATCCTTTTTCCACATGCGTATGCCTGTTTAGAACAGACAGTAGCTAGTTTAGAAAGGGCATTGACAGAAGTTAACCAATATAATGACAAGCAATTTTACACTTCCTGTTCTATCATAGATATAGCAAAAGCGGCGGGGTATCATACCTATTGGTTTAGCAACCAAGGTCATTTGGGAAGTGCCGACACGCCTGTTACATTGATTGCTAATACCAGTGGTACGGCCAAATGGACGAAGCAAAGGCTGAATCAGGTACAGTACGATGAAGCGCTGCTGAAATATTTGCAGGAAGTTCCTTCAAATCAAAATAATTTTGTTGTCCTGCATCTCAAAGGCAGTCATTTTAACTTTATAAACCGATATCCGGAATCTTTTACTAAATGGGGTACTGCCGGGAAATATGAATTGATCCCTAATTACATCAATTCTGTTGCCTACACGGATTTTATTTTGCAGTCTGCGTATCAATATGCAGCCGAATATTTGAATTTACAGGCAATGTTGTATTTTTCAGATCATGCGACGATTCCGGATAAACGGCGTTCTCCCAACTTTAATGGATTTGCTGGGGTGAGGGTTCCTATGTTTGCTTACTTTTCACCAGAATATCAGGAGAAAAATCCGGAAATAGTGGTTACTCTGAAAGATCATAGAAATAATTATTTTACGACTGATCTAGCTTATGAGTTAATTTGTAGTATTTTAAACATTAAATCTAACCGTTACGATGAGGCGAATAGTTTGGCATCGCCAAAATTTAAGTATACCCGCGCTATGCTTCGAACTAATTTAGGTAAAATTTCTCTGTCCGAGGATGTAGAAAAGTGAAAAGGTTTTAAATATAATAAAACGTTATAATAGTTGTTATAGTTATCGATAGAAAACGCATACTTCAGAGAAAGATTGGGGGGAGTAACGTGATTTCATTAGCAGTTTTGATACTGACAAAAAATGAAGAAGAAAATATTGTAAGTGTAATACGAAATGCCCGGCAATGCGGTGGTGATGTGATGATTATAGATTCCGGCAGCACGGATAGAACGGTGGAGTTAGCTGAACAAGAAGGCGCGACCGTTGCGTTTCGTGCCTGGAATAACGATTATGCAGCCCAGCGTAATTTTGCTAAAGAACAAACGCAGGCGGATTGGGTCTTATATTTAGATGCGGATGAAAGGCTGACACCTGAATTAGTCGAAGAAATCCGGCAGATTATTGCTGCTGATACGAAAAAACAATATAGTATCCAACGCAAGTCTGCCGCATTTGGCGTAAAGTTTAATTATGGTGTGTTGCATCCAGATTGGGTGCCGCGTCTTTTTCCCAGAGAATGTGTTACGTGGACAGGGATGGTGCATGAGAGACCAGAATGTAAATTGCCTGTTGAAAAACTGAAAGGACATATTGAGCATTATACCTATAAAAATTGGCGCCAATGGGAAGTGAAGATGTCTTTATACTCAACAATTTGGTCGCACGATGCTTATAAAAGAGGAAAACGTACGTCTTTAGCAGGTGCTTTGGCTCATGCTACAGGCGGTTTTTTTAAAATGTGTTTTCTTAAAAGAGGGATTTTAGACGGTTGGATGGGGTTTTATTTATCATGTTTTTATTTTTTTTATACGTCTTTAAAATATCTGAAATTATACGAGTTACAGAAGCAAAATAAAAAACAGGGAGGATACATATGAATATTTTACTTGTAAATTTAACGAGAATGGTAGAGGATAGTGGCGGTGTAGCAAAAGTTGCCAGTGCTTTTGCAAACGAGATGGATCGCAGAGGGCACAAGGTGACTTTAGTATACAGTGATGTGCGGACTGGGGAATTTTATTATCCTGTGGCTAAAAATATAAAGACTGTTGATGTACGTCATTTTAAGGGTAAAAAGGTCATATACCCATGGTATCTCAAATTAAAGCGAGAAATATATCGAACTTTTGATAAAGAAAGGGCAAAAACAGTAAACAATGATTTTTTGACTCGTTATTTATCACACAATCTAGAGACCGTCCTGGAAGAAGAACCCTTTGACATAATTATATCTTTTCAGCTGCCCGCCAGTAAAATATTATTATGTGATTTGAAAACGGTAACCCCTGTCATTACGATGTGCCATGGGGATACTAATGATTATTTCCATGAATATCCAAAATCTGAACTACCGGCAATAGAAAAAAGCGCCGTGTATCAGGTTTTATTGTCTTGTTATGAGCAACAGATAAATGAAAATTTGCCTAAAGCAAAAACGGTGGTAATTGGCAATGCGATTCCGCAATTTAAACAACCAGCTGATTTAAATTCTGAAAAATCTGTGCATAAAATTGTGACGGTTGGCCGTTTAGTATATAGCCATAAGCGCCCTCATTTACTAATTGATGCCTTTGCTAAAGTTGCTAAAGATTTTCCCCAATGGAATTTAGAATTTTGGGGAGCGTCAGATGGCAAGGCATATTATGAAGAACTAAAACTAAAAATAAAAAAGCATGGATTGCAGGATAGGATTTTTTTAAGAGGAACGACACAAAATGTACCGGATGTGTTACGGCAATGTGATATTTTTGCTATGCCCAGTGCTTATGAAGGGTTTAGCTTGTCTTTAGGTGAAGCGATGAGCATGGGCCTTCCGGTAATTGCTTATAAAAGCTGTAGATCTATTGCGGCTATAGTTACTGATAATGTACATGGATTTTTATGTGAAGATGGCATTGAAGATTTTGCAGCAAAGCTGCATATTTTAATGGGGAATAAAGAATTGCGCATAAAAATGGGCAAGGAAGGCCGCAAACTTATGAGAAATTATTCTCCAAAGGTAATTTGGGATACATGGGAAACATTGATGAATAGGGTGGTACAGCAAAAAAATGAAAAGGGAGTATGATGTAGCGCCAGGAGAACAAAACGGCGGCCGTTATGAAAAAATAATGGCGGTGTTTCTTGTTCTTGGTTTGTGTCTTACACAAATCGCGACGGCGGTGGCACAAACTTTTTTAGTGCTTGCGGCTGTTTTAGGCTTATATTTATGGTATAAAAATGGGAAGAAACCATTTGTTTCGGATGAGGCTAATAAGTACATTATTGTCACTTGTATATTTTTTTTCACAACATTGTTCTCTGCAATAGGAGCTTCCAATCCGGGAACAATCTTTTCTTTTGCTCTGAATGATTGGTTCTGGCGCTTTTTGATTTTTGTTTTAGTCGCCGCATTTATAAGAAAAAGAGCGTATTTAGAGAATATGCTGTCGGCTGCCATTATGGTTTTTGCCATAGACGGAATGCTTTCTCTTTACCAGTTTATAGCGCATAAAGGTAATTTTCGAGGGTATGGTTTTGGCGGGAATGCCTTGGATCTTTCGGCTATTGTCTGTATGTTTGTGCCTGTTATTATCGTCATTCTTTTAGACCATAGATTTCCTGCCCTTATGAAAAAGACAGCGATGCTTGGATTACTCGGCGCGATTGCCGAACTTTTTGGGGGTTGGAGTCGGGGCGCCTGGTTAGTAAGTTTTCTTTTGGGCGCGTTTTCTGTCTTTTGCTTTGCGCGTAACAAGGCAAAAACAGTCTTGATCGCCTTGCTTGTTTTTTGCTGTATTGGCGGTACTATTTTAGCCTTGCCGCACTATACGGCTCGTCTGGTCACAACATTTAATACTACTACAAACGGATCGAATCTGGCGCGGATCTGGATTTGGCACTCCAGCATAGAGATGTTTAAGAAAGCTCCAGTTAATGGGGTGGGGCTAGGAAATTGGGAACAGGAATATATTGCTCAGGGGTATCGGGATTTGCAAAAAACAAAAGGGCGATTGCCCCACGCACACAATAATTTTTTTCAGATTTTAGCGGAAACAGGCCTGATTGGTACAATGGGTTTTTTATATTTTACGTTCTATTTTCTTTACCACAGTTTTCGTAACTGGCGGCTAAAGTCAAACCCCTATGATTTTTTAATTTTTACGACAGTTCTTAGTATGGTTGTCTTATTCGGGAGTACTCATTTAACTTTCGCATTAGCTTCCGTGGTTCGTACTTTCTGGTTCCTGCTGGCGGTGTTGCTGCAATTAAAACAGACGGATCCGGAGCTGCAAGGATCGCAGCATGCGTAGTTTTGCCTCAGCGGAACGGTATCCCGCCCGGTACGTACACATTTAACAAGGGGGGTTCAGCCCATATAGCTTCGCCTTAACCCCTTAAGCGTTCCGGATATTTGCCGGCCAGAGCATAGCGCAGCTTTTGCAATGCACGTTCCTTTATTTTGCGGATGTAACGTGTGCTGTAGTGCATCTCCTGTGCGACTTGGACCTGTGTCATTTTTTTAAAAAAAAGCCCCCGGAGGACCTGCTGTTCTTCCGGTTTCAGTCGGTGCATAGCCTGCAATAAGTCCTGTCTGATTTCCCGTTCCACCAGTTTTTCGAGGGTATGAGGCAGTTCTTGAGGGAATTGTTGGGAAAAAGTGGAATTCCGGGCGATTTCCGCTTCGTAATCCACAGCATAGGAGTCGGGACAGTGACGTTTTCTACTGGCTTGCAGGTCGAGCCTTTTGTCGTGCAGGTATTTTTTGAAGAGCCCGGGGATTTTTTTATCCGAGATTTCCTTTTTATGAAAAGAACGAATAAATTCAAGGAAGAGAAGAATCATGGTGCTCAATGCGTCTTCCGGTTCGATTTGGAGACTCTGGTTCACGTACTGCCGGGCTTCGTAAAGCAGAAGCGAACGAAATTGTGTTAAGAGTTTCAAGGTTGCGTCTGTATCGCCTGACTGAGAACGCAGGATAATTTCCTGCCATTTGGAAATAGGTGGTTCTTGTTCCATGTTTTCCCTTTCTGCCATTTGCGTGGCGGGCCTTGCGTTGTCTGTTTTTTTACGTTTTTCGTTACTTTGTCTTGTGTTGCCTGTTTTTTTGTTTTTCGTTTCCTTGCCTTTGAGAATGGCCTTCTAATAAGGTAGTCCGTTGTCATACAGTAAAGCGGAACAACTTCTGTTTTAAAAAGCAGAGTGGTTGTTCCGCTTTTTTAATTTTCCTCGGATTACTTTGGTGAGCGGCGCAGTGGCGCTGCAAAATAACTTTGCTCGGGAAGGGGGTGACTTGGTATGGCAGTTTCTGTAAATGTTACGAAACGTTCTATGAATCTTCTCATCAATAATGGGGTGGATGCCAACGGTACCGCAGTAACGAAAGCCTATGCTTTTAATAATGTGAAACCGGAGGCCGCGCCGGAGAAGATTATGGCGGCGGGGAATGCCCTGGGGTCTTTGTATGCGCAGGACCTGGCAGGCATCGCTCTGTCTGAAAAGGCTCTTCTGTCTGCGGAATAAGACGAGGCCTGACGGGGTACGCAGAGACAAAGGCTGTGTAGCCACATTGCCTTTTGCGTTGCTCTGCGGGTGATGGTGTTTGAGAGAGGAGGAAACATGAGTACGCAAAAAGAGTTGGAATTGAAGTTCAAAAATGCGGCCGGTCAAAGCCGCACCTTGAATATCCGGGCGCCGAAGGAAGGCGTGACCAAGGGTGAAGTGGATACGGCCATGCAGGCGGTACTTGCGGCCAATGTCTTTACTTCTGCCGGCGGCGATCTGGTGGAAGCGGTGGAAGGACGGCTGCGCACTACGATCCTGGAGCCTTTGGCCTAATGGATATTTCACAGTTGTTTGACTATATTAGAGACTTTGGTTTTCCTATGATTTTAAGCTGGTATTTGTTGGTGCGCATAGAAAGCAAATTGGCCGGCTTAACGCAGGTCATAGGCGAACTGAGCTGTACTATAGCCGCCCTGCGAAGCTGAAAGGGCAGGCAGAGCGAGTGACCGGCCCGGTCTGTGGAAATAGCGCGGGCTGCCTGTGCGGAAAAGACGCAGGAAATTTTTGACCGATCCCCTTTCGGAGTTTTCCGAAGGGGGATTTTTCAATCGGAACATTCGATTATCAAATATTTTTTACAGGGAAGCTTTTATTTGGTCCGGGCGCTGGCAACACGGAAAAGCTTTTATTTGGCCCAGGTGATGCTGGCCCGGAAAAGTTTTTATTTTGCGTAACTGTTGGTGGCTTACAGGAAAGGAGTCATGTATGTTAGTAAATAATCCAAACATGGTAGAAATCCCGGATATTATTGCGTTGGCGCTGGCTGCCCGTAATTGCGTAGACCGTATTTATCTTCATTGGACTGCGGGGCATTATGGACAGTTTTATGACGATTATCATTTCAATATAGACAAAGACGGAACCGTGTATCAGACTTGTGAGAATCTGTGTGAAAGCAAATCACACACGTGGCAGAGAAACCGCCGCAGTATCGGTATTGCGTTGGCTTGCGGCTACGGGGCTTCTGTCAGTGTTCCTCTGGGAACCTGCGAAAAAATGCTTTATGGGGTTAAAGCCGGTGTCCGCCGGCGCCCTCTGCTTTCTGCCGAAATAGATTACGGGAAAGAGGGGCCGACAGTGTTACAGATTGAAAGCGCTGCCCGTGTAATCGCGCTGTTGTGTCAGGGGCTGGCGCTGCAGCTTGGGGCGGAACAGGTGATGACCCATGCGGAAGCGGCGATTGCGGATGGTTATGGCCCTTGCTCCGGAGATGGGGAAATGCGCTGGGATCTCTGGTTTTTACCGGATCTGCCGCTTACCGACATTCTGCTGCCGGGAGGCGAGGTGCTGCGGGGCAAGGCGGCCTGGTATATCCATTCGTTGGAAAAGGCGGTTTAAAGGGAGCTTTTTGTGTTATAATTAAAAAGTAAAGTCGGCGAGATACGGCTGGATGGTATTAGATTCGCAATTTGTGTTGCTTTTTTGATACGAAACCGTTGTGTAAAGGCGTTTTGATCCGATGGGGATGGCGTAGTTGATGTAAGGGGCTGTTAGTTTTCAGGCTTAGGGGTGAAAAAATGAGGGATGTAGCAGCATTGTATGCGGAATGGCTGGAAAAGGCGGTGGCGGATCCGGACCTGATTCCGGAGCTCAAGCAGATGAAAGCGGACTCTGCCAGGCTGGAAGATGCGTTCTACCGGGATCTGGAGTTTGGCACCGCGGGCTTAAGGGGCGTCATTGGCGCCGGCAGTAACCGTATGAATGTGTATACGGTGGGACGCACCTCGCAGGGCCTCAGTCAGTATATTCAAAAAAGGTTTCCCCCGGCCCAATGGAAGATTGCGGTCAGCTATGATTCCCGAATCAAAAGCCGGCTTTTTGCCGAAACGGCGACCCGTGTCTTTGCGGCTAACGGTATACATGTGGTGATGTACGCGCAGCTGATGCCGGTGCCCTGTCTTTCTTTCGCTGTCAGGAACTTGTGCTGCGGCGCAGGCATTATGATCACGGCGTCCCATAATCCGGCACAGTATAATGGCTATAAGGTCTATGGCCCGGACGGCTGCCAGATCACCAGCGAGGGGACGACGGAGATTTTAGCGGCAATTGAGGCGTTGGATCCTTTTGCTGATGTGAAGTATATAGATTTTGAGGAAGGTCTGGAGCGGGGGCTCATCTCGTATATTCCTGAAGCGGTGTATACTGCGTTTATTGAAGCGGTTAAAACGCAATCGGTGCTGGGTGAAGCTGCGATAGATAAAGACGTGTCCATTGTGTATTCGCCATTGAACGGGACGGGGCTTAGACCGGTGCTGCGCATTCTCTCTGAAAGCGGTTATACAAAGGTCAGGGTGGTCAGGGAACAGGAACAGCCGGACGGTACTTTCCCCACCTGTCCCTGTCCGAACCCGGAGATTCGGGAAGCGATGGCCTTAGGTATGGACTATGCCGAAAAGTACCGAGCGGATTTGTTATTGGCTACGGATCCGGATTGCGACCGGGTAGGGATTGCCGTAAAAAACAGCGCAGGTGAGTATGAACTGATCTCCGGTAATGAGACCGGTATGCTGCTGGTGGATTATCTTTGCTCCCGACGGCAGGCGGAGGGTACCCTGCCGGAGGATCCCCTGGTGATAAAAACGATCGTCACCACGGATATGGTGGAGCAGATTGCGGCGCATTATGGGGTGAAGACCTGCAATGTGCTTACGGGATTTAAATACATCGGCGAGCAGATCCGTTTACTGGAAGAACAGGGGAAAGCCGCCTCTTATGTGTTTGGTTTTGAAGAAAGCTACGGGTATCTGGCCGGTACCCATGTGCGGGATAAGGATGCGGTGGTCGCTTCATTTTTGATTTGTGAGATGTTTTGCTATTACAAAGCGCAGGGTATGAGCTTACTGGATAAGCTGGCGGAATTGTACCGTACCTATGGCTATTGTCTGAATACGTTGTATTCCTATACTTTTGCCGGCGCCTCCGGTTTTGAGCGAATGCAAACGATTATGGAAGACTTCCGTCGCCGGGGCGGGGCGCTGGCTCCCGGGGGCAAACGGGTGCTGAAAGTGTTGGACTACGCGGCGGGGCTCGAAGGCTTACCGCCGGCGGATGTAGTAAAATTTGTTCTGGAAGATCATGGCTCGGTCGTGATTCGCCCTTCCGGGACGGAACCCAAGCTGAAAACCTATATTACCGTGTCGGCGGCAGATAAGGACAATGCGTTGGTTGTAGAACAGTGTATAAAGGCGGATTTGGAAAAATTGATTTATGAAAAATAAAGAAGCAGGCAAATAAACAGGCCGGTAACTCATGAGAGTTACCGGCCTGTTTGCGTCTGTAGCCAGATGTTTTAGAGTGGACGATTTGCTTCATTCAGAAATATTTTGTTATCGATGTATTTATGGCTGTCGTCAAGTGTTTTAACGCAGGATAAAAATGATGCTCATTATTTTATAGGCTCTTTTTTGTTTATTCTGTTCCTGTAGAAGAAAGCACTGCCAGGAAGGCTTCTTATGCGGCAGTTGCCTGGGAAAGTGATAAGACGTCTTACTGCGGTGCTGAAAGACAAAAGCGGTTTGCTTGATGCGCAGCATATCCTGCGGAAACTGTCGGAAGGGGATTCCGATACGTTCAACTTCCGTAGCATAGTCTACTACATGTGTGTTTGACGGGGCAGAGAGAAAAAACTGGGCTGCATCGGCGTCTTGTTCCTGCGTCAGGGCTCTTACATATCTTTGAAAATTTGCCGGTAGTTTTGCGTCCGGTAAGGAAAAATCACGAAAATCGGTAATAAACTGTAAAAACAGCAACAGCAGCTTACTGCGGTTTTCCTTTTTGTAGTCGGGTGACCGGTACGCTCTTTGGGATGGTGGTCCCTGACTTCTTGCTGCTTCATAATATAATAAGAAACGAAAAGCATCCAACAGTTTTAATGTGGCGCCGGTATCTCCGCTTTGCGATAACAAAAGAAGTTTTTTCCAGCGGTACCGCGCAGGCTGTTGCTCGGGCATCCTGTATCTCCTTTATTTTAGCATAGTAAAAAGTAATGAATCTTATGAATAATTATCTACTATTAAAAACATAAAGTCAATATGTGATTGTGACATAACGGTGAAATAAAGAGAAAAATAAAAAAATATGTAACAGAGAATTTCCTGAAAAGATACTAATTATTCTTTCAAAGAGACAACTATTCTTCTTTAGAGCAGCCTGAATAAAAACCGGCTGACTGTTTTTTTCATCTGATGCGGGCTGTAACTCCGCGAGAATGTGTTTGAAGAAGTTAAGGTGCAGAGATGCCTCTTTTGTTGGCGGTAATTTTCACTCCGCAAGGATGCGTTTAAGTATGGTATAATAATCTAAAATTGATTGGGGGGAGAGAGTTGGCAACTTTTCGACATACGACCTGTATTCCGGTTCTGCGCAGCAGTTATACTAATTTAACCAAGTCTGAACAAAAACTGGCGGACTATATTATGCAGTATCCGGGCAGTGTGATGCATATGACCATGAGCGAACTGGCGGACGCTACGGACAGCGCGGACGCCACGGTGTTCCGCTTTTGCACGAAATTAGGCTTCAGCGGTTTTCAGGGGCTGAAGCAGGCGTTGGCCGGAGATTTGTTTTCGCCGGCGGAATCCCTTTCTCAGGAAGTGAAGCCGGAGGATACGCCGAAAGAACTTACCGGCAAGGTGTTCCAGAATATTCACGACGCGTTGCATGAAACGGCGAAAATGCTGAATTATACGGCGTTAGATAAGGCCATTGCCTGGGTAGCGGCGGCCCGTCGCCTGGATGCCTATGGCTATGGGGGTAGCGGCATTATTGCGCGGGATATTGAGCATCGCTTTATGCGGTTCGGTATGGATGTGCATGGTTACAGTGACCCGCATCTGCAGGTAGCGTCAGCTTCGCTTTTGACAAACGCGGATGTGGTGATCGCCGTTTCTCATACCGGCGCCAGTTTAGATTTGTTGAAAGTATTGGAAGTCGTAAGAAAAAATAAAGCCAAAGTGATTTTGATCACCAGTTATCTGAAGTCTCCGGCGACAAAACTGGCGGATGTGGTGTTGACGGGACTGGCTAAAGAGACCCATTACCGTAGTGAGGCGATGGCTTCCCGCCTGGTGCATCTGGCTATTGTGGATTGTATCTACACAGGCGTGATGCAGCGCCGTATGGATGATTTTATTGATAATATGGAACGTGTCCGGGACGCGATCGCCCGGGAAAAAGTATGAGGCGGAGGAACGCTGTGAACGCCGGGAAAGAGAAGGGAAAGACAAAAGAAACGAAACAGGCAAAAGAAACGAAAGAGAAGAAAAGGACGAACAGGGCGAAAGAAGTAAAAGAAACGAAAGAGAAGAAAAGGACGAACAAGGCGAAAGAAGTAAAAGAAACGAAAGAGAAGAAACAGACGAAACAGACGAAAGAGGCGAAGAAGCCGCGAAAATTAGCCGCCGGTGTGGAAGACGGCAGTCCGAATCTGTTTGCTTCGGACTGGGGACGGCTGTTACTCCAATGGTATGACACGCATAAAAGAGCGCTTCCCTGGCGTACCGAATCGCCCCGCGATCCTTATAAGGTCTGGATCTCGGAAATTATGTTGCAGCAGACGCGCGTGGAAGCGGTAAAGTCCTATTATCAAAATTGGATGACACGTTTTCCGGATATTGCCTCGCTGGCTGCCGCAGAGCAGGAAGACGTGGTAAAACAATGGCAGGGTCTGGGCTACTATAACCGTGCCCGCAACCTGCATCTGGCGGCGCAGGAAATTGTGGCCTCTTACGGGGGACGTATGCCGGATACGCCGGAGTCTGTCCGCGCGTTAAAAGGCATAGGCGATTACACGGCCGGCGCTATTTTAAGTATGGCGTACGGAAAGCGGGAAACGGCGGTGGACGGCAACGTGCTGCGGGTGCTGGCGCGTCTTTATAATTTAGATGGAAACATTTTATCCGCAACGGTGAAAAAAGAGGTTACGACGTTAGTGGCAGCTTGTCAGGATCCAAAACGTCCGGGGGATTTTAATGAGGCGCTGATGGATCTGGGAGCGATAATCTGTATTCCGGGTAAGCCCCGTTGTTCCGATTGTCCGTTGGCAGAGTGCTGTGGGGCAAAGGCGGCGGGAAGAGAAGAGGAGCTGCCCGTTCGGCTGCGCAAAAAAACGGTTCCCGTAGAAGAAATCACTGTGTATGTTGTCCGGGCGGAAGGCGGGGCGTTACATTTGCCTGCCGGACCGGACGTGAGCCCGGATATGCTTTTACGTTCTGTTTCCTGTTCGGAGCAGGCTGCGGATTTACACCCCGGGGGAATTCCCGATTCAGAACCTTGCTTCTTACTGCACCGCCGGCCTGCCAAAGGGCTTTTGGCAAATATGTGGGAATTTCCCGGCGCAGCCGGTCCGGATGGCAAGCGTAAATTAGAAGAAGTTTTGACAGGACTGGGCGTGGCGGTACATTGTCTGCTGTCGCCCCCCATGCGTATCAAACATGTCTTTTCCCACAGAATTTGGAAGATGGAGGTATACCAGACCGCAGGTATTAAGGAGAATTCGGCACATCCGGTGAGGTACGGCAGAGGCGGCGATGATCTTCCCCCGGACTGGCGCTGGGTGCCGTTGTCTCAGATGCAGGATTATTTATTGGCGGGACCCCATAATAAGATTTTTACGGATTTTCTCTTGACACAAATTTGTAATATTTAGTAGAATGGGGAAAAGAAATAAATTGCTCATTTACGTCTAAAAAAATGATTGCAAATATTCAAGGCGGCGCTGCGCAGTTTCAGGGAGCAGCGTTTCCTGTGGTCACTATAAATCTGGGGGTTCCGCATGAGCAAGCTTACTGCCTACGTATCAAATCAGATTAAAATAACCAGGAATACATTCCGCGATCCGATTATTGCTACGGTATCGGTGGGGATGATCCTGGCTCTTTTTATTTTTGTCGTCTGGCCGCTGCTGGAAGTTGTCAAACAGAGTTTTGTTGATCTGGACGGGCATGTCAGCCTTTCCGCCTACGCTAATATTTTCACCATGAGCGAGACCTACCAGGCACTGGTGAATACTTTATTTTTGGCGGTCATTGTCGGGGTGCTGGCTACCTGTATCGGTTTTCTTTTTGCCTACTGTTCTTCCCATTTGGCAATACGGGGAAAAAAGCTGTTCAACCTTATGGCGCTTCTGCCCATGGTTTCGCCGCCCTTTTCCGTGGCCCTTTCCATTATTATGCTGTTTGGCAGCCGCGGTCTGGTCACCTATGAGTTATTGGGCTGGCATGGGACGAATATCTACGGGCTCAAGGGGCTGATTTTTGTACAGACGATTTCTTATTTTCCTATTGCGTTTTTACTGTTGGCGGGGATGCTCAAGTCCATCGACCCCAGTATTGAAGACGCGGCCCGGGATCTGGGTTCGTCCAAATGGCGGACATTTCGTACGGTGACGGTGCCACTGGTGCGCCCCGGTATTGCCAATGCGTTTTTGCTGGTCTTTATTAAATCCGTGGCCGATTTTGCCAATCCTATGGCCATCGGCGGGAATTTTTCTACGCTGGCCACGCAGGTGTATTTACAGGCCATCGGCAGCTATGATGTGCAGGGTGGCGCTGCGGTGGCGGTGGTGTTGCTGGATATCGCCATCCTCCTGTTTATTCTGTCCAAGTATTGGATTGAGAAGAAAACCTATATTACAGTTTCCGGCAAGGCTTCCCGGGAGCGGACGATGATCGATGATTCCCAGATTGTTGGTCTGGTAGGCGGATTTTGTTTTCTGGTAACGGCGATGGTTCTGGCCATTTACGTTCTGATCCCCATCGCCTCTTTTATTAAGATGTGGGGCGTGGATTACAGTTTCACGACGGCTCATTATCGATATGCCTGGGATGTGGGCTTTAACGCCATTCGGGACACGACGCTGCTCAGTATCATTGCCACGCCGATCGCGGGGATTTTGGGCATGATCGTTGCGTACCTGGTCGTGCGGAAGAAATTTATCGGCCGCGGTTTCATTAACTTCGCGTCTTTATTGAGTATTGCGGTACCGGGCACGGTAATCGGTATCGGCTATATCCTGACCTTTAATGAACCGCCGATCCCTATTACAGGCACAGCGGCGATCCTTATTGCGGCTTTTGTGATTCGGGCGCTGCCCATTGGGATCCGCGCCGGGGAAAGCAGTTTGCAGCAGATTGACCCGGCCATAGAGGAAGCGGCGGCGGACCTGGGTTCCAACGCCGGACGGGTTTTTACCACCGTTACGCTGCCGTTGATCAAAAGCGCCTTTTTCGGCGGTTTGATCTACTCGTTTATCCGCAGCATGACCAGTATCAGCGCCGTAATCTTTCTGGTGTCGGCCAATTACAGCCTGCTGACGGTATTGATTCTGGATCAGGTGGAAGACAACCAGTTTGGTGTGGCTTCAGCTTTTTCTACGATCCTAATCATCATTGTCTACATTGCGATTTTGCTTATCCGGCTGTTATTGAACCGGCTGGGAAGTACCCATAAAGCGGAACAAAAGGCGTGACGCAGAATCGGGAAGCAGTCCTGAGGCAGTGCAAAAAACGTGACGCAGAAAATACATGAAGAGAATATAAGGCTGCGCAGGAGCAGTTGTTTGGACTGAATATTAAAGAGGTGTACCTATGGCGAAGCAGGCAACTATCGAATTAAAAAATCTGACAAAAGAATATGTGACCCACGAGGGAACGGGCACGTTTCTGGCAGTCGATCACATTAATGTGGTCATTGAAAGCGGACAGTTTGTGACGCTGTTGGGGCCTTCCGGCTGTGGGAAAACCACCACGCTGCGCATGCTGGCCGGTTTTGAAAGCGTAAGCGAAGGGGATATTTTATTAAATGGTGAGCGGATCAACGACATGACTCCGGACCGGCGGGACAGCAGCATGGTGTTCCAAAGCTATGCGCTGTTTCCCCATTATGATGTGTTCGATAATGTAGGCTACGGGCTGGTCAACAAAAAACTGGCGAAAGCGGTGCTGAGAGAAAAGGTTATGGCGATGCTGGATCTGGTAGGCCTGAAAGGGTTGGAACATCGCCTGCCCAATCAGCTTTCCGGGGGTCAGCAGCAGCGGGTGGCGCTGGCACGGGCGCTGGTTATGGAGCCGGCGGTCCTGCTGTTTGACGAGCCGTTATCCAATCTGGATGCCAAGCTGCGGGTGTATATGCGGCAGGAGATCCGTAAAATCCAGCAGCGTATCGGTATTACCAGTATTTATGTGACCCATGATCAAAGTGAGGCCATGAGCCTTTCCGATAAAATTATTATTATGAATGCGGGTAAAATCGAGCAGATCGGCACGCCGACAGAAATATACCGGCATCCGGTATCGCACTTTGTAGCGGATTTTATCGGCAACGCTAATTTTGTGCCCGGTACGGTGAAAGAAGTTGGTGGGGAAGGAAAGAGCGCGGCTAATGTCGGTTCCTGGTCCCTGGTTTCGGAGGATATGTTGTCTGAAGAAAAAGAAGTCGCTGTGATTCAAATGCTTGGGCAGGATTTTGCCGTACCTTGTTCAAAAGGGCAGTTTAAACCCGGCGATACGGTCGAGGTGGTGATCCGGCCGGAAGCTATCACGCTGGCGGATACCGGCGATGTGCCTGCGGTAGTAACCTCTTCCACTTATATGGGGCAGACGCAGGACTATGTGGTGCAGGCAGGGGAATGTGAATTGACGACGGAAACCTATAATCCGGCGGGGAAAAAACTATACTCTCCGGGGGATGCGGTCTTTTTGAAGATTCAGTGGGAAAGCCTCCACGTGATCAAACCCTAAGCAAAAACAGGCAATTCGGGTAGCGGTACCCTAAATAGAATTTATACCGAGAGGGAGGTATGTAGTGATGAATTCTACATGGAAAAAGGCGGCCGCATTGGCGGCGATGGCAGCGATGACACTTACGTTTGCAGGTTGTGGCGGCGATAAAAAAGAGGGTGAGAAAAAAGCGCCGGCCGGCAATGCCAAGGAACTGACCATGTATATGGGCGTGGTAGAGCAGGCAGCCAAAGTAGTGGCGTCGGAGTTTGAAAAGGATACCGGCATCAAAGTAAAATTCGTGCGGATGTCCGGCGGCGAAACCTTAAGCCGTATCCGGGCGGAAAAAAATAATCCCCAGGCCAGCATCTGGTATGGGGGCAGCGCGGACAGCTTTATTATGGCGAAAAAAGAAGGGCTGTTGGATGCTTATAAATCGCCTAACGCAGAAAAAATCAAAGCGGACTTTAAGGATGCCGACGGGTTCTGGACAGGCATCTACCAGGGCTACCTGGGCTTTATCCTTGATAAACGCTGGTTTGAAGAACACAAGGCGCAGCCGCCGAAATCCTGGGATGATCTGCTGAAACCGGAATTCAAGGGACAGATCGTGATGGGCAACCCGGGCTCCGCTTCCACCGGCTATGTGGTCGTATCGGCTACTGTACAGCGTCTGGGCGAAGAAAAGGGCCTGGATTATCTGGCTAAATTAGATAAACAGGTCAAACAATATACCAAGGCAGGGGCTGCGCCGGCTCGTTCTGCCGCTTTAGGCGAATGCGCCATTGGAATCACGTATCTGCATAATGGGATCCGTCTGATGAAGGAAGGCAATACGAATGTGCAGCTTTCCATGCCGGAAGACGGTACCTGCTTTGAATTAGGCGCTGTGGCTATGCTGAAAAACGCGCCTCAGAAAGAAGCGGCGCAGAAGTTTATTGACTGGTGCCTGACGAAGAAAGCACAGGAATTGGGACAGAAGAACAACTCCTATCAGTTCCTGACCAATCCGGAAGCCAATCCGCCGAAAGAAGCGATGGCCTTCAAAGACGCCAAGTTATTGAAATATGATTTCCAGTGGTCCGGCGATAACCGCGGTCGGTTGCTGGAAGCCTGGAACAAGGCCGTAAAGAAATAACCGGCTGCTGCAACGGATGAACGGATGGCGGTGAGTTTGTGCCGCGTTCTTTGCGTATAGTGCAGGGAAGTAAGATTCGGAGGATTATAACGTACGGCTACGATACCGTACCATAACGCAATTACAGAGGGAGATATTTCATGGGGCAGGCAAAAATCGGATTGATCGGGCTGGCAGTTATGGGCGCCAATCTGGCCCGTAATTTGGCCGGGAAACAGATTGCAACGCTGGTGTATAACCGTACGAAAGCAAAGACCCGGCAGTTTATGCAGGCGTTTGGCAGCGATGCCAACCTGACGGCTGCGTATAGTCTGGAAGAACTGGTGGAAAAACTGGAACGGCCCCGTAAAATGATCCTGATGGTGAAGGCCGGCGCGCCGGTGGATGCTTTGCTGGACAAACTGCTTCCTTTGCTGGACAAGGGCGATATTGTGATCGACGGCGGTAATTCCTTCTTTGAAGATACCCGCCGTCGGCATGCCCGGCTGGCAGAACAGGGTATAGAGTTTGTCGGCATGGGAGTCAGCGGCGGTGAGGAAGGGGCATTGCACGGTCCCAGTCTTATGCCGGGGGGCAGTGAAAAGGCTTTCCTGCAGTTGGAGCCGATTTTGCGTGCTATTGCCGCCAAAGCGGGGCATAGCGGGCAGGAGCCTTGCGTGACCTATATCGGCCAGGACGGCGCCGGTCACTATGTAAAAATGGTGCATAATGGCATTGAATATGCGGATATGCAGCTGATTGCGGATACCAGTACGGTCATGCGCTGTATCCTGCACATGACGACGGAGGAAATGGCGGCTGTGTGGGAACAGTGGAACCACAGCGAGCTGTCCTCTTACCTGGTGGAAATCACGGCGCAGATCCTGCGGAAAAAGGATTCGGCTACCGGCCTGCCTATGGTGGATGTGATCCAGGATGTGGCCGGGCAAAAGGGTACCGGAAAATGGACCGGACAAAATGCTTTGGAATTAGGGATTCCTGTTCCTACTATTACGGAAGCTGTGTTTGCCCGTACCATGAGCGCCCAGAAAGAAGGGCGTCTGGCGCTGGAAGAGATTTATTGTTCTTTGCCGGGGCGAAAAACGGCGCAGGAGGAACAGACCAAAGCGCCTTTTTCACCGCAGGAAAAAGAAGCGCTGTTGGAAGATCTGCGTCATACTTTGTATGGAGCGAAGATCTGTGCCTATGCCCAGGGCTTTAATCTTTTACACGGGGCCGCTTCTGCCTATGGCTGGAAGCTGGACATGGCGGCCATTGCCAAGATCTGGCGGGGCGGCTGTATTATCCGGGCCGGATTTTTAGATGATGTAAGCGCGGCTTTCAGTGAAAAGCCGGGTCTGAGCAACCTTTTGTCCTGCCCGTTCTTTGCGGAGGCGCTGCGTAGCGCACGCCCGGGCTGGGGCCGAGTGGTGGCTTTGGCTGTGGAACAAGGCATACCCGTGGTGGCTCTCAGCAGTGCCCTGTCTTATTTTGACGCGTATCGCACGGCGCGCAGTAATGCCTGTCTGTTACAGGCGCAGAGGGATTATTTTGGCGCCCATACGTATCAGCGGGTGGATCGGGAAGGCGTGTTTCATACAGAGTGGACGGAAGCGTAGATCGCTTGTTTCCGATCGCAGCGTGTATTGATCGTGTACTGAAGGGCAGCTTCCGGTATGCTTCTGCAATCGTTGCGTCTTGTTTTGCAATTCGTAAAATATTTTCGTATTTTTGAAAAACTGCTTGCAATTGTCCTCAATTAGTGTATAATATGTCTATCACAACTGAACATGCGTGAATGAAACTTATGGGAGAACGGCGTAAGCCTGCCGAAGGAGCTAAACTCTCAGGCGCTTTTAGTACGAAAGCGGAACCATAAGCGGACACAACTCTGGAGAGTCCCGCAAGGGCGCCGAAGGTGCACGGTTACAGATTTTAATGTAATCTTATCTCTCAGGCAAAAGGACAGAGACAAAAACAGGATAATTTCCTGTTACTTTGACTTGTAAACTTATCTCCGGAATCGTTGGAGATAAGTTTTTTTAGTTTGTTGAGTCGGATCCCGTTGTGCAGCAGTCAGCACAATGGTGGAAGATCTCCAAAATTTAAGCTACAAAGTGTAGGAGGAGAAGAACATGGATTTGGAGTTATTAAATGCGATTGACAGCTTTGTCTGGGGGCCGCCGCTGTTGGTTTTGCTGGTAGGCACCGGCATTATTTTAAGCGCGCGGCTGCGTTTTTTGCAGATTGGCAAGCTGCCCAGGGCGTTAGGTCTGATTTTTAAGGCAAAGAGCCTGGGGGCAGGCGATACGTCTTCTTTTAAAGCCTTGTGCACCGCTTTAGCCGCTACCATCGGTACCGGTAATATTGTCGGTGTGGCAACGGCCGTCAAAGCGGGAGGCCCCGGGGCGTTGTTCTGGATGTGGGTCGCCGCTTTCTTCGGTATGGCTACCAAATATGCGGAAGGCCTGCTGGCCGTAAAGTATCGTGGTGTAGATGAACACGGTGAGATTGCCGGCGGTCCTATGTTCTATATTGAAAAAGGTATGGGCGAAAAATGGAAGCCCCTGGCTGTATTCTTTGCCGGCGCCGGTGTGCTGGTAGCCTATTTCGGCATCGGTACCTTCGCCCAGGTCAACGCAATCGTAGATATTACCAGGCTTTCCATTGGGTTAGATCCCATGTATACGGCGATTATCCTGACCTTGTTAGTGGCTGCTGTTACCATCGGCGGTTTGCAGTCTATCGCTTCGGTAGCCAGTAAAATCGTGCCGGCTATGGCGTTGGTCTATTTTATAGCGACCGTAGGTTTTCTTTTAATGTTTATTGATAAAGTGCCGGCGGCGTTTATGGAAGTATTGCATGATGCTTTTACTCCTACCGCTGCGGCCGGCGGCTTTGCCGGCGCGACTGTCATGCTGGCTATGCGGTCCGGTATCGCACGCGGCGTCTTTTCCAATGAATCCGGTCTGGGCTCTGCCCCTATCGTGGCGGCTGCGGCAAAGACAAAATGGCCTGCGGAACAGGGACTGGTATCCATGACGGGGACCTTTATTGATACCATTATTATCTGCTCCTTAACCGGCCTGACGCTGGTTGTGTCCGGACTCTGGCAGGGGGATCTGAACGGAGCGGCGCTGACTCAGGCTGCATTTTTACAGGGCTATCCGGAATATGGCAAAATCGTCCTGATGGTAGCCCTGGTGCTGTTTGCTTTCACAACGATTCTGGGCTGGAACTACTACGGCGAACGGTGCATCGTGTATCTGGCCGGAGTGAAAGCCATTATGCCGTACCGCGTGATCTTTATCGTTCTGGTAGCGATGGGCGCCTTCCTGAAACTGGAAGCGATCTGGATTCTGGCTGATATTGTTAATGGTTTGATGGCCATTCCGAACCTGATTGCCCTGTTGGCTCTGTCCGGCGTGGTCGCGGCGGAAACACGGCGCTACTTTAAACACGTGGAAGCGGGCGATGTGGAAACAGTGAACGGACTTTTGCCGGAAGAAGAAGCGATGGAGGAATCTGTAGCGCTGGCAGCGGAGGTAAAGTAAGCCGTAGTTTGTAGAAAAGCAAAACATAATTTAAAACATAATTATAAAAGAAAAATTAAAATACCGTCTGATCTTCGCGCGAAGGACCGGACGGTATTTATATAATGTTTTCCGAATGGGAATTTTCCGGGAGTTGAAACTTAGCAGGGTTTCCCCCGGGATTCGTGCCTTATTTTTGTTCTCTGGCCTGATCCAACTTCGGGGAGGTCGGCGGCGGATCGCTTAATAAAGACTCCAGCATGGCTGCGATAAAGGGGTTGTCATTTAAATGGATGGCCTGAATCACAGCGGTCTTTATGGCAGGGGTCAACGCTTCTTTGGGCCAGTGGCTCAGGGAGATGGCGGCAATAGCTCTCGCATGTTCGTAGATGGACGTGAGGCAGGTGGTCAGAATCAGGCTTCCCTCCCCGGGAAAGTTTTGCAGATAATGGGCCAGATTGACCAGGATATCTTCTTCGTTTATATAGTCTGCGATGTGGGCTTCCGCACATTCCAGAAACAGCTGGCGGCGGGTGGCGGTACGACTTTCATTGTCCCAGTCTTCGGCAAACATCAGGTAACGCAGCGCCACGACGTTTTTCGGATGACTGTTAAAAAATTCCATCACGGAAGGCCAGATGTCGATGCCGATATCTGCCGCAAAATCAACGATATCCGACGCCAGGTCGCCGTTGCTGTCGAAAAGTCCGGAACGGATCTCCGGTTCCCAGTTTTTCGTGTAGATGAGACTGTCGCAGAGGCCGATAAGGCGTTGTGTTTCATTGGGATTCAGGAAGGCGCCGTCTTTCTCGGTCGAAAGCAGCTCCAGCCTGTCCCGTATGGCAAAAATCGTGAGCAGAGATTTTGGCGTAACGGCATAGTGCCGGGCATGGCGCAGAAACTCCTGCAACAAAGGCGACAGCGCAATTTGTATCGGCATGTCAAGCGACTGCTCGAAACCCGATTCCGGCATGCCTTCTGCCGGGGCCAGCAGCATGAGATAGGTGATGATGGACTTGGCTGCGGCATTGTAGGTTTCCGCGTCAATTTGCTCCTGCTGCAGCAGCTGGAATAAACGGCTTTCTTTGATGACGACCGGAGCCAGAGATGGCCACAGGATCTTCATATCCAGACCGTTTTTTAACAACCAGTCTTGTTGGCTGGGGGTATTGTAGTTCAGCATGACCAGAAGGAGGGCCTTGCCCCAGCCGGAGGTGCGGCGGGCCAGATACCAAAGCTCTTTTTGCGGGCGAACGTCGCTTAATTGACAGGCCAGACAGAGAAAAATGGTAAATTCTTCGCAGCGCGCTACGGTGAACAGATCGCGGTATAAATTTTCGGAATAGGATTTACGCACGTGTTCCAGATTCAGAAGGCCGCACAGAAGATAGACAAATTTCAGTACTTCCCTGTCGGCTGCGGTATAGAGCCATTCCTGCGCCAGGTGCAGCAGATCAAAAGGCAGTTTTTCTCCGCGCAGCTGTGCTGCCAGAGGAAAGAATACCGTGATGACACGGATCGATCGGAGTTTCGCATACAAAAGCTGCTTGGTCTTCACCGAGGGGTCTTGCATCCAGGCTTTTAAAAGCAGGTAAACGTTTTTGGCTTCTTCCAGGTCGCCGTCTTCTGCTTTGGGGTGAAAAAGCGCCGCATCTTCCGCACCATAGGAATAGGGGCGCTCCGGCGCGTCTGCCAGGGGCGCTGCGTCATAACAGCCATTCTTATCCAGATGGTCGATGATATATAGGAAAAGACTTTTCGGTTGTCGGTTGTCGTTAATTTCTGTCATAGTAGTGTATCCTTTGTTTTGTTTCATATCGGCATTGCCATATTATATATACCATTTGTGTTTTTTATGGTACTTCCGGGCAGAACGTGCAGGTTCTGCCATGATTACGTCACCTTTGTTTTGCTTGTGGCGGTTAATTTTATTTTTTCATTATATCACATACTGTAAAGCAGTAAACCTTTGCTTCATTTTTTTATATGCGTGTTTTTCTTCGCTTTGCCTACACTTTTCCGCGTAAGGAAACAAGAATAATGTATACATGAGGCGAAATGGTTGAATTTGACCTGCTGCATGTACTACAATAAACCTAATATTTAAGGAGGGGCTCACTATGAAAAAAATTAAGACAGTACTGGTCGCCAATCGAGGTGAAATTGCAATTCGTGTATTTCGTGCCTGCAATGAGCTGGGGATCCGTACCATTGCTGTTTTTTCCAAAGAAGATACATTATCGTTACATCGTAATAAAGCTGACGAGGCTTATCTGATCGGCAGAGGCAAAGACCCGGTCGACGCGTATCTGGATATTGAAGATATTATGCGTGTGGCTCACGAACACAATGTGGATGCCATCCATCCCGGCTACGGATTCTTATCGGAAAATGCGGATCTGGCCAAGCGTTGTCAGGAAGAAGGCTTTATTTTCATCGGGCCCCGGGTCGAGCATCTGATCATGTTTGGGGATAAGGTCAATGCCCGTAAACAGGCGAAATTAGCCGGAATCCCCATGATTCCCGGCAGCGACGGTCCGGTGTCTTCCGTGAAAGAGGTACTGGATTTTGGCGAAACCTATGGCTATCCTATCATCATCAAAGCAGTCAATGGCGGTGGCGGCCGCGGGATGCGGGCTGTCAACAGCGCGGCCGAAGTGGAAACAGCCTATACCCTGGCTAAATCCGAGGCACTGAAAGCCTTTGGCAGCGAAGAGATTTATCTGGAAAAATATTTGCAGGATCCCAAGCATATTGAAGTGCAGATCCTGGCCGATGAACAGGGCGAAGTGATGCACCTGTTCGAACGGGATTGCTCCGTCCAGCGCCGTCACCAGAAAGTGGTGGAGGTGGCGCCGGCTGCTTTTGTGGATCCGGCCCTGCGGGAAAAAATCTGTGGCTCGGCAGTCGCGCTCATGAAAAATGTCAACTATCTCAGCGCCGGTACGGTAGAATTTCTGGTGACCGGGGATGGCAATTATTACTTCATTGAAGTGAATCCCCGTATTCAGGTAGAACATACCGTTACGGAAGCCATTACCGGCATTGATATTGTACAGTCCCAGATCCGTATTGCGGAAGGGTACAGCCTCCACAGTCCGGAAGTGGGGATTCCGGAACAAAAAGATCTGAAGTACCGGGGTGAAGCCATTCAGTGCCGTATTACTACGGAAGATCCGGCCAATGGGTTTATGCCGGATACCGGTAAGCTGATCGCCTATCGTAGCGGCGGCGGCATGGGGATCCGTCTGGATGCGGGGAACGCTTTTACCGGCTCTGTGATCACCCCCTATTATGATTCGCTGCTGGTTAAGGCCACTACCTGGGGACTGAACCACGAAATCGCCATCACCAAGATGCTGCGCTGTCTGAAGGAATTTCGCATCCGCGGTGTCAAGACCAATATTGCCTTTTTGGAAAATGTGCTGCAAAGTCCGAAGTTTATTGACGGATCGTATACGACGAACTTTATTGATGAGACGCCGGAGCTGTTCCAATTCCCGGAGAGCCGGGACAGAGGGACCAAACTGCTCCATTATATTGCGGATATCACGGTGAACGGGTATGCCAACGTAGGCGTGCAGCCGAAACCGGAATTTGCTCCCCTGGTCTTGCCGAAGCCTTTTGCCGGCGGTGAACTGCCGGCCGGTGCCAAACAGATTTTGGACGCCCGGGGGCCGGAAGGGCTGGCAAAATGGGTGCAGGAGCAAAAAGAGGTGCTGCTCACGGATACGACTTTCCGTGACGCCCACCAATCGCTGTTTGCTACACGTCTGCGTACAACGGATATGATGCGGGTGATCCGGGATACGGCGGGCAAACTGCCGGAACTGTTCTCCTTTGAATGCTGGGGCGGGGCTACCTTTGATGTGGCTTATCGTTTTCTGGATGAAAGCCCCTGGAAGCGGCTGCAGGATTTCCGGGAAGCGGCTCCGAATATTCTGTTCCAGATGCTGCTCCGCGGCGCTAACGCAGTGGGCTATACCAGTTATCCCGACAACGTGGTAAAAGAGTTTATCCGTTTGTCGGCCAAAAATGGGATAGATGTATTCCGCATTTTTGACTCCCTTAACAGTCTGGACAATATGCGGCTTTCGATTGAAGCCGTGCGGGAATGCAACAAGGTGGCGGAACCTGCGCTGTGTTATACCGGTGATATCCTCGATTCCGAACGGGATAAGTATACCTTAAAATATTATGTGGACATGGCGAAAGAGCTGGAAAGAGCCGGCGCCAATATCATTGCCATTAAAGATATGGCGGGTCTGTTGAAGCCTCAGGCAGCCTATGCACTGACGGCGGCGCTGAAAGATGCGGTGCAGGTGCCGATCCATCTGCATACCCATGATGGCAGCGGCAACAGTATCTATACCTATGCCCGGGCCATCGATGCCGGGGTGGATATTGTGGATGTGGCCATGAGCGCCATGAGCTGCGGCACCTCTCAGCCTTCTGCCGCAGGCTTGTGCTATGCTCTGGACGGACACACCCGCCGGCCGAAATTAGATGTAACGGCGTTGAATGAGTTCTCCCGCTATTGGGAAACCGTGCGTCCGTATTATAAAGCGGCGGATAAAACGGAAAATTTCCCCAATCCGGAAGTGTATGTGCACGAAATGCCGGGCGGGCAGTATACCAACCTGAAACAGCAGGCCGCGGCGTTGAATCTGCTGGATCGCTGGGAAGACATCAAAGACATGTACCACCGTGTCAGCATGATGTTCGGCGACGTGATCAAGGTAACTCCGTCCTCGAAAGTGGTAGGGGATATGACCTTATATATGGTGCAGAATGAACTGCGGGAGGAAGATGTCTACGCCAACGGCAGTACGATGGACTTCCCCAAATCCGTCATCGAGTTCTTTGAAGGTCGTATCGGCACGCCTTACGGCGGATTCCCTCAGCATTTGCAGAAAATTATTTTGAAAGGGAAGGAACCCATCAGCGTGCGTCCCGGCGCCGTGCTGCCGCCGGTGGATTTTGAGGCCAGGCGGGCGGAACTGAAAGAGATGAACGCGCCTGTCACGGACGAAGCGGTTTCTTCTTACTGTCTGTACCCGGATGTATTCCGCAAGTGGGTGGCCCGCTGTGAAGAGTACGGGGATGTCAGCGTTCTGGATACGCCGACTTTCTTCTTCGGCATGGTTCCCGGGGAAGAAATTTATGTGGAGCTGGAAAAAGGCAAAGTGGTGATCATCAAGCTGACCCATATCGGTGAAGCCGACGAAAACGGCAATCGGACGGTATCCTTTGAGTTTAACGGTATGCCCCGCGAATTGGAAATTTTTGATAAAAACGCCAAGACGACCAACGTGGCGCGCAAAAAAGCGGACAAGAGCAATCCGGGACATGTGGGCGCTACCTTATCCGGCTCTGTGGTGAAGCTGCTGGTGGAAAAGGGGCAAAGCGTCACCAAGGGAATGCCGCTGATCGTCACCGAAGCGATGAAGATGGAAACCACTATTGCGGCGCCGACAAGCGGTATTGTAACCGCCATCCACGTGCAGGAAGCCGGCCGGATTGAAAGCGGCGACTGCCTGTTGGAAATTGAATACAAGAATTAAAAGTTTCGACTATGTGATACAATGCAAGAACCGAAAATTCTGATCAGCGCCTGTTTGCTGGGTGAAAAAGTAAAATACAATGGGGAAGATAACCGGGTGGAGTTTCTGGCTGCGTGGGCAGCCGCCAACCCTTCCCGGTTTATTTCCGTTTGCCCGGAAGCGGCAGGGGGCTTGCCGATCCCTCGTCCCCCGGCGGAACGGCAACCGGATGGCCGTGTCGTCAATGTGCAAGGCGCTGATGTGACGATGTATTTCCTGGCGGGAGCGGAGAACGTGTTGCGCCTGGCCCGGGAACATAACATACAAATTGCCATTTTGAAAGAAAGCAGCCCTTCCTGCGGTTCCGCAACAATTTATGACGGCACGTTTTCCCAAAAAAAAATCTCCGGACAGGGGGTTACCGCTGCGCTGTTGCGGCAGCATGGCATCCGCGTCTATTCGGAGAAAACATTGACAGAAGAGCTTTTTTATTCTTTGACTACAGGATTTTTCAGCAGTCCGTTTTTAAATAAATAACTGGCGCCCTGATACCAACAGACAGCTTTGTCTACTAAGACCGGATCGTTGGTAATTTTTTTATAGTCGCTTTGTTCCCAGTCTTCGATTTGATAAGTCACGGCCTGTTTTCCGGGTTTCAATACGGTTAACGTATCCCCTTCAATATAGCCGAGGCTTTGATATGTGCTGATGAAAACCCGTTCTTCCCCTACGGGTACTTTTGCGATATCGCGCCCCAGGAAACGGGAGGTATAGGATATTCCCAGCATGCCTAACAAAGTAGGGGGCAGATCCATCTGACTGATGAGCCGGTCGCAGACGCTCGGTTGGATCCACTTCGGTCCGTAAATGAGGCAGGGAATGTGGTATTTGCCTACCGGCAGGTCGGTTTTACCGGAGACAGCGGCCTGGTGATCCGCTACGATAATAAAGATCGTATTTTTAAACCAGGGCTTTTTTTCGGCCCGGTTCAAAAAATCCTGAATCGCCCAGTCCGTATAACGCACGGCGCCTTCCCGTTCGCCCTGTTTTGCGTCAAGACGCCCCTCCGGAAACAAAAACGGGCGATGATTGCTGGTGGTCATGACCATTTCAAAGGCCGCCTCTTTGTTGGCGTAATGTTCGTCCATGGATTTCAGCACCTGGGAGAAGAGGATCTCGTCCGCAACGCCCCAGATAGTTTCCTGAAAAATTTCTTCCCCGGGAATCGTCATCCGGTCCTTGATCTGATAGCCGTTTGTGCCAAAAAAGCCGTTCATGTTATCAAAATAGCCGTAACCGCCGTAGATAAAATCGCTGCTGTAGCCCTGTTGATTCAGTACACTTCCCAGACTAGCCAGATTTTCGCAGCCGGGCCGCCGTAACACAGACTGCCCCGGCGTAGGCGGCAGGGCCAGAGATAGGGCTTCCAGCCCTCGTACGGTGCGGGTTCCGGTAGCATACATGCGGGTGAAAAGATAAGCATTCTGCGCCAGTTTGTCCAGGTTGGGAGTATAGCTTTTTTGCGCGCCAAAGGCGCCTACGTAATTGGCGCTGAGGCTTTCCACCGTAATAAGGACGATATTGGGTCTGATAGCGGGCACAGTGTGCTGATTCAGGTTTTCTATCCGACGGGTCACATCGCCTGTGGCGGAAGACGGGTCGGTAAAGGTGGCATTGTCCGCCGCTAAAAAGCGGCGCAGATTTTCGTTGACCTTACTTTGTTCTTCTTCGATATAAAATTGGGAATAGTTCAGCTCATTGTTGAAAAAAGCGCTGACAAAGCTATACGGTCCGTTACCGGCTAATTCAATATTGTAGTAGTTCTGGCTGACGGCGTTTCGCCACTTGTCGTCTGTCAGATTTACCACCGCCACCGGCAGCAAAATCAGCAGGAGCAGGTAGAGCAGGGCGAAGGATCGGCTTTTTGCTTCGAACTGCCGCGGCAGTTTACGGTTTTGCCACCAGGTAAGGACGCCGGCAGCTGCCCCGATGGCCGGCAGGATCACATACATGTTAAAGGACTCCCGGATCGTGCCCAGCATTTCCTGAGTATAAACTAGATAATCCACTGCGATAAAATTGAAATTCGTATGGAACTCCTGCCAGAACAGGAACAGGGCAACCATCGTAAAAACCATGGCAAAATTGGCGGCAAAAACCGAAAACAAAAGGAACCTCCGTCCCAATCTTTGATTTAACCACCGGGTGGGTAAAAGCAACAGCCACAGGGCTGTCGGCAGATAGAAAAAAATACCGGCGGCTATATCATAAAGAATACCTAAGGCAAAAGTGCCCAGCAGATCCATCGGCAGCAGCGAAGTTTCGCGCCAGGAAGTAAAAAAGAGAATCAGACGCAGGAGGCTCTGCGCTCCGGCATAGCTTACTAACAGCAGCAGTAAAAAACGTAAACGACGGTTCATGGTAAAAGTCCTTTCAAAAAATGTGCCTGTTTTGTGGCTGGGCCATAAGAAGCACAATTCTATATTTTAGTATCAATATATTAGTATATGAGATATAATAATATTATATGATTCGGGAGGTAACTTTTAAAGACAAATTTAAAATTAAATTTGTCTTTTGTCAAATTTTCTATCTGTATTTTAAATTTTAACAAAAGATTTTTTGTTATCGGGTACGATTGTCTTAATAGCAATCGTATAAAACGCCCACGGGCTTACAAGTATGCTTATATTACGGGCACGATTGCATCCGTTGAGGTTAGCTAACGATAGGACTATTAAACGGCGCTTAATAGTATCACACCTGTTGATAGTTATCATTTTGCCGGGGGATATTACCCTGCAGTCAGAGACTCGCCGGGTGCTGCCGGCGGGACGCGAAATTGCCTTGCCCAATAAAGAATTTTATCCTTGAGCAGGACAATAAAACTTTGACTTTTTGATTTTTGCATTTATTTCACTTGTCAGACCGGCTTTTTCAGGTTAGAATGAGGTAAATTATCAAAATTGCTTTGTTAAAGTGGATAAAAGAAAACGAGACAACAATGTAAGAAATACTATAATTATGCCTGAAAAAGCGCAGGAAGAAGGCAGCCGGATGCAGTTTTGGCGGCCGAAAGCGCCGGGGCACAAACGTTGGGGGAGGAATTATGAATAACGAAGATAAGGGGAAACGACCTCTTTATTTCTATTACATTCTGGCTTTGGTCGTGATCATGCTGTTGAATACTTATGTGTTCCCGGCCATGTTCAAACCGCAGGTTAACGAAATGCCGTACAGCAGCTTTTTGCAGATGGTGGATGAAGGCAAGTTCGCCAAGGTGGAGATCAGCGAAAAAAAGATCGCTGCTACAGCCAAGGACCCGGAAGACAAGCAGATCTATGTGACCGGGCGGGTGGTGGAAGATAACCAGCTGTTGTCCCGTCTGGAAAAGAGCAAAGTCACGTTTTCACAGGTCATTCCCAGAGAAAGCGGTCCGTTGGAAAGCTTCTTTTTTAATTGGATACTGCCGATCCTGTTCTTCTTTGCGCTGGGGCAGCTCTTTATGCGCTACATGGGTGGCAAAGGCATTGGCGGCATGGGGAATTTTGGCAAGAGCAATGCCAAGGTCTATATGCAGGCGCAGACAGGCGTTACCTTTGCGGATGTAGCCGGGCAGGACGAAGCGAAAGAATCCTTAGTGGAGCTGGTGGATTTTTTGCATAATCCCGGAAAATATAAAGAAATCGGGGCGACAATGCCTAAGGGCGCTCTTTTGGTAGGACCGCCCGGTACAGGCAAAACGCTGCTGGCCAAAGCCATTGCAGGAGAGGCCAGAGTACCGTTTTTCAGTATTTCCGGTTCCGAATTTATTGAAATGTTTGTGGGCATGGGCGCGGCCCGTGTCCGTGACCTGTTCAACCAAGCCGAAAAAAAGGCGCCGTGTATTGTTTTTATTGATGAAATTGATGCCATTGGTAAAAAACGTGATAATGGGGCATTCGGCAGCAATGACGAACGGGAACAGACGCTGAATCAGCTGTTGTCCGAAATGGACGGTTTTGACGGCAGTAAAGGCGTAATTATTTTAGCGGCAACCAACCGGCCGGAATCGCTGGATAAGGCGCTTTTGCGGCCGGGTCGTTTTGACCGCAGGATCCCGGTTGAATTGCCGGATCTGAATGGACGTTATGCCATTTTGAAGGTACATTCCAAAGATGTAAAGATGCGCAACGATGTGGATCTGAAAAAGATCGCCCGTTCGACTCCCGGTGCCAGCGGTGCGGAACTGGCCAATATCATCAATGAAGCGGCGCTTTGTGCAGTGCGTAATGGCCGCAGTCAGGTGGCCAGCGAAGATCTGGAGCAGGCGGTGGACATCATTGTGGCAGGCTACCAGCGTAAAAATATGCTGATTTCCGAAGAGGAAAAGAAGAATATTGCCTACCATGAAATAGGACATGCCATTGTGGCTGCTAGTCAGACCCATACCGCGCCGGTGGAGAAAATTACGATTATTCCTCATACAAATGGGGCTCTGGGGTACACCATGCAGGTGGATGAGCAGGAAAAAGTGAATTATACCCGGGATGAATTGTTTAATAAAATCGTCACCTTTACCGGCGGGCGCGCCGCGGAAGAAGTGGCCTTTAACCATATGACAGCCGGCGCCTCCAACGATATCGAGCAGGCTACCCGGCTGGCCAGGGCCATGGTCACGCGCTTCGGCATGACGGAAGAATTTGATATGATGGGCATGGAAACCATCCGCAATGCGTATCTGGGCGGCGATGCGTCTCTGACCTGCAGTGAAGCGACGTTGGCTAAAATTGACGCGAAGGTCGTGGAGATCATCAAAGAAGCGCATCAGAAAGCCCTGTCGATTTTGCGGGAGCGCCGGGAAGATATGGATCGCCTGGCTGCGTATCTGCTGGAAAAAGAAACCATTACCGGCGTGGAATTCATGGCAATCCTGAATAATGAAAACCCGGAAGAAGCTGTGCGTAAAGCGGCCATAGAAGCAGAAGCCCGCAATGCGGAACAGCGCCGTAAAGATGAAGAAAAAGAGGCCAGAGAAGCTGCGGCTTATGCGGCAAAGCAAGCCCATTGGACGTTAGGCGGCGCACCGGAACATGCCGGGCCTACCGTACGGGACGGCGCTGCGGAAAATACGGATGCTCCGCAAGGGGGAGCGGCAACGGGAGAGGGAGAAGAGACAACTGCAAAAGATAATGCAGGGGAGCCCTCTTCCATTGAAAAGTAGTAGATAGTGATGGCAGAGAATAATTAAAAAGCAAATAATAAAATTAGTCAACTATGATTTAGTAAATCGTAGTTGACTAATTTTTTGTTCTATAATAAATGTTGGGGTGAGACTATAGTCGCCTCACATTTGACTTTTTGGAATCAGGGGTACTCTGAGTTACTTCTTCACCGTATTTCTTCTGTTGGCTGCTTCGGTGACCTCGCTCCAGCCGGTACGCAGTTCTTCCGGCCGTTTTACGGAGTGATCGGTATTTTGGGTAAAGCCCCGCCCGAATACGTCATTGGCGTCCTGGACGATCATAAAGGCGAAAGGATCCACTTCCTTTACAATTTCTTTGATCTTTGCCAGTTGTGTCAGCTTCACCACACAGAAAATAAGTTTTCGTTTTTGGTGAGTGTAGGCTCCTTCACCGTCGACATAGGTTACACCGCGGCCGACCAGTTGGATAATGGCTTCTCCGATTTCTTCGTTGTGCTCGCTGACGATCAGAACACTTTTTTTAAAGTCAAAGCCTGCAGTAAATGCGTTAGAAACTTTAAATACGACAAAGTAGGCTGTCATGGTATAAAGTGCAGGCTCCAGCCCGAAAAGCAAGGCGCCGGCACCAAGCAAGACCACGTTAATGAGAAAGCCGGTAGCGCTGATGCTGATGCTGTAAAATTTTTGCACGATGGCGCCGATGATGTCGGTACCGCCGGTGCTGCCACCCACCCGATACAAAATTCCCAGCCCGACACCGTTAAGAGCGCCGCCTGCGATACAGCTCAGCAGCGCATTCTGGACCAACATCATTTCATGCAGCGGCGCAAAAAAATGTAAAAAAACAGAAAATATAGCAGTGCCGTAGATGCCGCTGATAAAGTAGTGGCGGCTCATGAGGCGATAGGCCAGGAAAAACAAAGGGATATTAAAAAGAAAATTAGTTACACTGATCTGCCAGCCAAACAGGTAGTATAAAATCATGCCTACCCCCGTTATGCCACCGCTCAGTAAATGATGGGGCAGGAAAAACGCATTCAATGCAATGCCGGAAATACAGGCTCCTAAAGTAATGGTAAGATACCGGCGCAGTTGTGTATTCACAAAAAACTCCTTTATTTTCTGAAAAGAAAGAGGCAGGGTAAGAGCGGTGTTCAGTCGTCCTCGTCACAGGTTTCCCGGCTATCACTAACAAAGTCGGAATGCAGCGCAGGAGGCGCCTTCGGCTAACTTTCTTTGCCTGATTGCTCTTATTATGGTTTGCTCCTTTGAAGATCGTGAGACAAGAGTATTCTCCTTACAAATATATCCTAGCATACCATGAATTGGTAAAAAAGCAATGTGCACTTTTAACTTGCGTAATGTTGGCAGAAAAGTTTTTTCTTTTTCCCTGTTTTGTCGGTAAACTACGAGGCGTATGTTATGGTTGGGAACAGGTACTGCAGGTAAATCATTTACAAGCTGACCATTCTATATGAAGAACCGACCATTTGTGCCGGAGATTTTCTTGCCCCGGCAGGAGAGACAAGAGGTTATTCAAAAAAACAGCTGTTTATGGTAAAATAAAACAGAGAATTTGTATACAATATACTTTTTAATATTTATGATGTAAATTGATATTTACGCTGTCAGTTGATAGTTATGATGTCGATTGATGTGTACGCTGCCGGAAAAATCAGAGGAAGCGGCCATTACATTTGTTTTGTAAACGGAACGTTTGCTAAAGTAATAGGACAAGGATACAACAGTGTTGCGAGAAGAACGATGAAAATTATAGAAACAGCATACGGAAAAATTAATTTGGGACTGGATGTGCTGGGGCTCCGGCCGGATCGTTACCACGAGGTGGCTATGGTCATGCAAAGTATCGGTTTGGCGGATATGGTGACGATTACCGGCGCGCCGGAGTTGACTGTGACGACCGATTGCCCCGGCTTGGCGGGCGGCCTTTCCAATCTGGCCTATAAGGCGGCTGTATTGATGGGAAAAGTGGCCCAGCGACCGCCGCGGGTGCATATTCATATTGAAAAACGTATTTTTCTGGCGGCCGGTTTAGCCGGAGGCAGCACCGATGCGGCGGCTGTCCTGCGGGGCCTGAACCGCTATTGGAATTTACAGCTGCCGGCGGATCGTCTGGAGCGTTTGGGGGCGGAACTGGGTTCCGATGTGCCTTTTTGTATAGAAGGGGGCACCGCCCTGGCATTGGGACGGGGCGAAAAGATAGTGCCTCTGCCGGATCTGCCGGAATGGACACTGGTGTTGGTGAAGCCTTCTTTCGAAATTTCTACGCCCTGGGCTTACCGGGAGTTCGACCGTCAGAAAAACGTGCAGCATCCGGATATTGACGGCATGTGCGCAGCAATCAGGGCCGGAGATGCCGAAGGCGTATTGCAGCGTCTGGGTAATATATTGGAACCGGTTACGGCCGGTGCGCATCCGGAAATTAATGAGATTAGAAAGATTATGCAGGAAAACGGAGCCGGGGCCGTGCAGATGAGCGGCAGCGGTCCTACGGTTTTCGGCGTATTGGAAGACCCTGCCGCAGGGGATACGATTGCGGCTATGGCGCGGGCCCGTTCCTGGGAAGCGGCCGTTACGGAAACGAGGGGGAGGGTTCGATTATGGCAGGACATTTGAGCCAGATTCGTCTGGACAGTTACAAACCGTTGCGTGAACTGGTTTGTGAACATATACGCGAAGCGATCATTAACGGGGTCTTTGCGCCGGGTGAACGGCTGATGGAGATCCAAATGGCGGATGAGATGGGCGTCAGCCGTACGCCTGTGCGGGAAGCGATCCGTAAGCTGGAGATGGAAGGCTTTGTGGTGATGATCCCCCGTCGGGGAACCTATGTATCCAATATGTCTATTAAGGATATTAACGATGTGTATGAGATTCGCACCAGTCTGGATATTCTGGCGGCAGGCCTGGCGGCGGAACGGATCAATGACGATGAGCTGGAAGAACTGCAGCGCCTTCTGGTTCAGGTAGGACACGCCATCGACTCCGGCGATATGGAGAAGGTATTGGAAGCGGATATCGCCTTTCATGATGTGTTGTATAAAGCCAGTCGTAACGAAAGACTGCGCAATATTATCAACAATTTAAGGGAACAGATCACCGTGATCCGCGGTGTTTCTATGAGTTACCCCGGGCGTTTGAAAGATACCCAGGAAGAGCATCGCTTATTAGTGGAAAGCATTGCTGCCCGGGATGTGGAAAAAAGCCAGGAAGCGGCGCGCATCCATTTGGAAAATGCCGAAAAAACCTTAATGGAAGCCATGGCCGGGCAAAAGAACCGAGACAAGACGAAGAAGGTGACGCAGACCCCAGCACCGGACGAGGCAGGGCAATGAAGGACTGTGACGACGTATGACGGAAACGAAGCGGAAATATGATCTGGTGCTCCTGGCCGGTGGCGGCGCGACAGTCACTACAGCGGAGGAAGGTCCTCAAATACGGGCGCTGGCAAAATTAAAAGGCCGGCGTCTTTTAGATTATATTCTGGCTGCGGTTCGGGACAGCCGACGAATCGGGCTGGTGGCGCTGGTGACAGGCAGTCGGGAACTGCCGGCGTTTGAAAAATTGCAGTTGCCAGAGGTACTGCTTTGCAGCTGCGACGGAAGTATGGCGGAAGCGGCGTATACGGCGATACAACGGTTACAGGCGCAGCCGGGGCATGAAGCGATAACCAAAGTCGTTACGGTTTGCGATGATCTGCCTTTTTTGTCCGGGGAGGCGCTGGATGATTTTATCGGCCGGGCAGAGAAGCTGGAAGCTGACGGAGCCTATGCGATTGTAACCAAAGAGGCTTGCGGCAGGGATTTCCCCACTTTGCACCGTACGTTCTTTCATTTAAAAGAAGGGGATTTTACCGGGGGAAATGTTTCGCTGGTTTCTGTGAATCTGTTTCCCGATTGCATTGAAAAAATGCGTCGGGTATACGAATTGCGGAAGAACCCCTTGCAGCTGGCCAATTGGCTTGGCTTTCGCTTTTTAGTCAGATTGGTTCTGCGGCGTTTGCGTTTGCAGGATGTGGAGGAAAGAGTTTCTTTTCTGTTTGGTTATCGGGGACGCGCGGTGGTGACAGACTATGCGTCCATTGGTACCGATTTGGATAAGCCGGAAGATTGGGCGGAAGCGGAAAAATATTTGTAATGTATAGAAAACAGATATAGGAAAGGGAGAGGTCAATGGAACAGTTAACCGCTGTGATTCTGGCTGCCGGCAAAGGAACCAGAATGAAGTCAAAATTACCGAAGGTATTGCATAAGGTGGGGGGACGCCCCATGGTGGAACATGTCCTGGATGCCGCTGAAGCGGCCGGTTGCCGTGATAATGTGGTGGTGATCGGTCATGGCGCCGAGCTGGTAAAACCGGTAATCGGGGAACGGGCCCGTCTGGTCTTGCAGGCGGAACAACTGGGCACAGGTCATGCGGTGTTGCAGGCTGCCGATGCGTTAAATGGTTTTACGGGAACCGTCATGATCCTATGCGGCGATACGCCGTTACTGGAAGCGGAAGAGTTGAAAAAGTTTTATGCGGCTCACGCAGCAGGGGGCGCAGCGGCTACCGTCATGAGCGCTATGTTGGAAGATCCTTCCGGCTATGGCCGCATTTTGCGGGATGAAAAGGGTGATGTGTCCGGTATTGTGGAAGAAAAGGACGCTACGGAAGCCCAGAAAAAAATCTGTGAGATCAACACAGGGAATTATTGCGTGGAAGCGCCTTTATTGTTTGAAGTGTTAAAAACTCTGGGCAATAATAATGCTCAGGGAGAATATTATCTGACCGACGTGCTGGCCCGCCTGCGTTCCATGGGGAAAAAAGTAGGCGGTGTGGTGACGGCTGATAATGAAATGATCATGGGGGTCAACAGCCGTCGTCATCTGGCCGAAGCGGAGCAGGCCATGCGCCGCCGCATTCTGGAAAAATGGATGGATGCGGGAGTGACCATCATGGACCCGGCTTCGACCTTTATTGAAAAATCGGTTGTGATTGCGCCGGATACGGTGATCTATCCCTTTACCTGGCTGCAGGGGAATACAGAGATCGGTGAGGACTGCGAAATCGGTCCCAATGTGCGGATGGAAAATGTCAAGGTGGCGGCAGGCAGTCATCTCCATTTCCTTTATGCCCATGACTGTGTGGTAGAGGCAAATGTTACCGCCGGTCCCTATGTACACCTGCGTCCGGATTCGACAATTTGCGAGGATGTAAAGATCGGGAATTTTGTGGAAGTAAAAAATTCTGTGATCGGTAAAGGCAGCAAGTTGCCCCATTTGCAGTATATTGGCGACAGCGATATCGGCCGCAATGTAAATATGGGATGCGGCTGCATTACCGTTAATTATGACAGCAAGTTCAAACATCGTACGGCGGTAGGCGATAATGCTTTCGTGGGCTGTAACAGTAATCTGGTGGCGCCGGTAACTGTGGGTGCCAATACCTACATTGCCGCGGGTTCCACCATTACGAAGGACGTACCGGAGGATGCGCTGGGGGTAGGCAGAGCCCGGCAGACGAATTTACCGGGCTGGGCGAAACAGTTCCGGGAAAAACTGGAACGGGAAGCGGCGAAAAAGAAGCAGTAAAATTTTTTCAGCGGGAAATAGGACTTGTGAAAGACGGTTCATTTGTTATATACTGGGTGTGGAAGTTTATAAAATGATTGTCGAAACTGAGGAAATCATGGAGGGATCGTCCAAATGTTGGCAAACGAAGACAAGTTCAGAATTTTTACCGGTAACGCAAATCCGGACCTGGCACGGGAAATCGCGGCATATCTGGGAACTACGGTAGGCGATGCGGTAATCAACCGTTTTAATAACGGTGAAGTGCAGGTTATGATCAATGAGAGCGTTCGCGGGAAAGATATTTTTATCGTACAGCCGACGTGCGGTCCAGCCGTAAATGACAATTTAATGGAGCTGTTGATCATGGCGGATGCGTTTAAACGCGCTTCTGCCACCCATATCACGGCCGTGATTCCCTTTTATGGGTATGCCCGTCAGGACCGTAAGGCCCGGGGCCGTGAACCGATCACCGCCAAACTGGTTGCCGATCTGTTGACCAGTGCAGGAATCACCCGGGTAGTGACTATCGACCTGCATGCGGCGCAGATCCAGGGCTTCTTCAATGTACCGTTGGATCATATGCCGGCAGCTCCGGTATTGGCCGACTACATCAAGCAAAAAAATCTGAAAGATATGGTCGTAGTTTCCCCTGATCTGGGGGGCGTCAGCCGCGCCCGCGTATTTGCGGAACGTCTGAACTGCGGTCTGGCCATCATTGACAAGCGCCGTCCGGAACCGGGTGTAGCGGAAGTGATGAACCTGATCGGCGACGTGAAGGGCAAGACGGCCATCATGGTGGACGACATGGTCGATACGGCAGGCTCTTTAACGGAAGGGGCAAAAGCTATCAAAAAATTCGGCGCGGAAGCTGTCTATGCCTGCTGTACCCACCCTATCCTGACGGATCCGGCCCTGAGCCGCATTGCGTCTTCGGAAATTACGGAGCTGGTGGTGACGAATACGATTCCTTTGCCGCCCAATAAGAAACATCCGAAAATCAAAGTATTGTCTATTGCGCCAATCCTGGCGGAAACCATGCTGCGGATCTATAACGACTGGTCTGTCAGCCAGTTATTTGAGGAATCTAAAAAATAAGAAGGCGGCTTTCTTCACGGGAACCTTGTAATGCAGGAACCGGCAGCCCGTTTTTGTGAGCGCCGGAATGTTTTCCTCATTCGCTGGATTTGCCAGAAAGACAGGCGAGATAAAGAAGCAAGCAGAAATACACAAGACCGGGAAGAAATCTTTTCCCGGTCTTTTTGCCGGGTAAAAGGGACACAGACGGAAAGGCAGCTTCATCTATGCGAGTATTGTCTATTATCGGAATTTGTTATATAGGAGCAATGGTGCTTTTGTGGCTGGGACGCGGTTATTTTTCGGGTCTGAGCCGTAAAGTGTCCGGCTTTCTGGCGTTCCTTTTATGTGTAACAGGCAGCGGCGCGTTACTGGCTGCCGTGCTGCCGTTTGGTAATTTTTACGGGACCACGGTGAATCGCCTAACGGATTTGCCTGCTACACCCCGGTCGGAGAGTACCTTGCTAAATCGTCTGGCGGATTTGCCTGACGCTCCCCGGTCGGAAAACGTCCTGGGCCCTGCGCCTGAGCGGTACGTTTCGGTGCGGCACAGCGGGCCTGAAATTGCGTTCACTTTTGATGATGGTCCTTACCCGCCTTATACTGACCGCCTCTTGGATGTGCTGCGGGAGAAACAGGCTCACGGAACATTTTTTGTCGTGGCGGATCAGGCTGAAAAACATCCGGAACTGATCCGGAGAATGATAAAGGAAGGGCATACGGTAGGCCTGCATGCCTATGAACACAGAGATTTTCTGCGTTTGACGGAGGCGGAACAGACCCGGGATCTGCAAACAGGCAAAGCGATCATTAAGGCAATTACGGGCTGCGAGCCGGTTTATTGGCGACCGCCCCATGGCTTTCGTGATTTTACCACGATGCAGACAGCGAAGCGGCAGGGTCTGACGGTGGTTAACTGGTCGCTGGTTCCCCGGGACTGGACGGGCATTGATTCACAGGAAATTTATCGTCGTGTGCGGGAAAAAGCCGGTGATGGTGATATTGTTTTGCTCCACGACGGGGACAGCCCGTATGGCATTGCCTCCCGCCAGCCTACCGTAGAGGCGGTGGCGCTGCTGATTGACAGTCTGCGGGCTGCGGGGTATGATTTAGTATCATTGGATGAAGGGAATCGAAACAGATTATGAAAATTATCGCAGGATTAGGGAACATCGGCAAAGAATATGCGGCTACCCGGCACAATATCGGGTTTATGGTGGCCGATGAACTGGCGCGCCGCTGGGGTCTGGCAGACAGTTGGAAAAAAGATCGTGAAGCCATGTACTTGGAGCACCGGGCGCCGGAAAAAGTTTTTCTGCTGAAGCCCGTGACCTATATGAATCTGAGCGGCAATGCGGTGGGAGCCTGGGCCCATTTTTATAATGTGGCGCCGGAAGACATCGCGGTCATTTCCGATGACATGGATCTGCCTTTGGGCACGCTCCGGATCCGGGCCAAAGGTTCCAGCGGCGGGCATAACGGGATCAAATCGGTCATCAGTCATTTAGGGACCGATACTTTCCCCCGTTTTCGCCTGGGGATCGGCCATCCGGTCCATGAACAGCAGGCGGTGATCAGCCATGTACTCCAACGGTTTGCCGGAGACGATAAAACCCGGATCGAGGCGGCGGTAAAAAATGTGGCGGATGCATTGGAATTCTGGCTTGCCAATGAAGGCGATCTGGCGGCGGTAATGCAGAAATTCAACACAAAGCCCAACAAAGCGAAAAAGAAGCAGGCAGCGGAAGCGCCACGGGCAATGATAGACGGGGAAGATGAAAAAACAGAAATGGGCAGAGAAAAAACAGACTCTTTGTCAGAGTCCCGGCGGCAATAGCGCGCTGTCTTGTCCTGCGTCGTACTACGGGAGACTACGTTAGAGGGTAAAAGTACCACTTGCACTCCCCCGGAGAGTGTGATATTATAATTAAGCGTCAATGTCGGGTAATATTGAGGCAAATAAAAAAAGAGGTGCAATATAAATGAAAGAAAAAGTACATCCGAAGTTTTATGCAGATTGCAAAGTAACCTGCGGTTGCGGCAACACATTTACCACCGGTTCCACGAAGCCGGAAATGCGCGTGGACGTTTGCAGCAAATGCCATCCGTTTTATACCGGCCAGCAGCGTAATGTAGCTGCCCGCGGTCGTATCGAAAAATTCAACAAGCGTTACAATGTAGAAAGCAAATAAAACGAACAACCACAGCAGAGCTCAGGCTCTGCTGTAATTGTATCCGTTCCTTTTTTGACAAAAATGTAAAATACAGTCAGGGCAAAGGACGGAAAACAAAATACGCGGCTGGAAAAACAAGAATCTCCGGCCGCCGCGTCGGATAAGTTCAACAAATTGTTGATTGGAGATAGTTATTATGGAAGAAAAACTGAGTATTGGCGGGCAGGCGGTCATCGAAGGTGTCATGATGCGCGGTCCGAAAGAGGTGGCGGTGGCGGTCCGCAAAGCGGACGGCTCCATCGATGTGGATGTGAATCCGGTCAACAGTATAGCGGATCGGTATCCGATCCTGAAAAAGCCGTTGCTGCGGGGCGTAGTGGCGCTAGTGGAATCTTTGGTCATGGGCATGAAAGCGCTCAGTTATTCGGCCCAGGTCTCCGGGGATGAAGAGGAGCAGATGGACAGCAGGGAAATGGCGATGACCATCGCGGTTTCCGTCGTTTTATCCGTGGTGCTTTTTATTGCGATCCCTACCTGGTCCATGCGCTTTTTACAGCAATGGACAGGCAACAGCCTTACGCTGAATCTGGCGGAGGGTTTCTTACGCATGGGGATTTTTTTGCTTTATATCGCTGCAATTTCTTCGATGAAGGATATTCAACGTGTATTTCAATATCACGGTGCGGAGCATAAGACGATCTTTACTTATGAAGCAGGCTTGCCGCTGACGGTGGAAAATGTGCGAAAATTCCCCCGTCTGCATCCCCGCTGCGGGACAAACTTTTTAATGATCGTCATGCTGATCGCTATTTTTATTTTTGCTTTTTTGGGCTGGCCTTCCCTGTGGGAACGGATCCTGTCCCGGATTGTGTTGATGCCGGTGGTGGCGGGTATCAGCTATGAGATCATTCGCTATGCGGGCAAACATGATGACGATCCGCTGATCCATCGCCTGATCCTGCCGGGTCTGTTATTGCAGAAGCTTACCACCCGGGAGCCGGAGGATGAGATGCTGGAGGTGGCCATTGCCTCCGTAAAAGCGGTCCTGCCGGAAGAGGAACTGCAGAAGGTGGAAATGGCGGTTCCCGAAACGGTGGCGTTAACGATCCCGCCGCAAGCGGAAGCGCTGCCGACTGCAAGGCAATCAATGCCGTCGGAAGAAGAGGAAAAGTATGCTGGATAAATTGCATGGGGTGGAGGAAAAATACCTGGATCTGGAAGCCAGACTTTCGGACCCGGATATCGTTTCCGACCCTGCTCAATATATGAAATATGCCCGGGCTCACGCTGCGTTGGAAGAGATCGTGACGGTGTACCGGGAATATAAAGAAAAGAAAATATTATATGAAGATGATCTTGCCGTGTCGGAAGACGCGGCGGATATTGAGTTGGCGCAGATGGCCCGGGAAGAGGCGGAGGCCCTGAAGCCCGAACTGGAAGAATATGAAAAACGCCTGACGATCCTTTTGCTGCCCAAAGATCCCAATGATGATAAGGATATCATTTTGGAGATCCGCGGCGGCGCCGGAGGGGAAGAAGCGGCGCTTTTTGCGGAAGTATTATTCCGTATGTACACTCGTTATGCGGATATGCAGGGTTGGTCTGTAGAAACTATGGATGTGAACCCCACGGAATTGGGCGGTTTTAAAGAGATCACTGCCCAGATTTCCGGCCAGGGTGTTTATGGCCGGATGAAGTTTGAAAGCGGCGTGCACCGGGTGCAGCGGGTGCCGGAAACTGAATCCCAGGGCCGGATCCATACTTCCACCTGTACGGTGGCGGTGCTTCCGGTGGCGGAAGAAGTGGATGTGGAGATTCGTCCGGAGGATATTAAAGTAGATACCTATCGCGCCGGCGGCGCCGGCGGTCAGTATGTGAATAAAACGGAGTCGGCCGTGCGTATGACCCATCTGCCGACCGGTATCGTGGCCCAGTGTCAGGATGAAAAATCCCAGTTGAAGAACCGGGAAAAATGCTTGCGGGTGCTTCGTTCCCGCATTTTGGAACAGGCTCAGTCCGCCCAGCAGCAGGCGGAGGCGGCCGAACGTAAAAGTCAGGTAGGTACCGGGGACCGCAGCGAACGAATCCGCACCTACAATTATCCGCAGGGACGGGTGACGGATCACCGTATCGGTTTAACACTGCATAAGCTGGAGGCAATCGTAAACGGGGATATGGAGGAACTTCTGAATGCGCTGATCACTGCCGCGCAGGCAGAAAAACTGCAGCAGGTGAGGTAAGATGGCGGAAGCAACCGTTTGGACCGTGAATAAAATATTGCAATGGACACAGCAGTACTTTGCCGGTAAAGGCCTGGAATCTCCCAGGCTGGATGCGGAGGTACTGCTTTGTGACGTGTTAGGCTGCCGCCGGATCGATCTGTTTATGCGTCTGCAGCAGGAGCTGACGGAAGAAGAGCTGCATACCTACCATGACTTGGTGGTGCGGCGGGCGGCCTGGGAACCTTTGGCTTACATTACCGGACGCAAAACTTTTTTGCAATGGGATTTTAAGGTCACGCCTGCGGTTTTGATCCCCCGGCCGGAGACGGAACTTTTGGTAGAAAAACTGATCCACTGCCTGACGGGGAAAAGTCTGACCCAGTTAAGTAAGGCGCTTTTCTGGCAAAAAAAGGCCCAGGAAGCGAAAATAGCCGCGGAAAAGGCAAAGCAGGTCTCGCTGGCGAAATTGCAGGAGGAAACCGACCCTGAAAAAGCGGCGGTCTGGCAGCAGGAAGTGGCCGATCGGGAAGCGGTAGCGGCACAGACGGCGGAGCGGGCCGGTTGGCCTGTAAAAGAGCCGGAACAGGAAACAACGGCCGCTGAGAGTTTCGTCAATGGCGGCGCGCCTGCGAACGACGGCACAGCAGGAAACTGCCGCGCCGCAACGACGGAGCTTTTGCCAACACCCTCGGCGGCAGGTAAAGAAGTTACTATTTTGGATATCGGTACCGGCAGCGGCGCGATCCTCTGTTCGTTGCTGGCTCTGTTGCCTGAGGCGCGGGGGCTGGGCGTGGACCTGTCTTTAGCGGCGCTGGAAATGGCTAAAGAAAATGCACAGGCTTTGCGTGTGGGAGAGCGGGCCTGGTTTCTGCGGTCGGACCTGTGGGCAAAAGTGCCGCCTGCCGCTCAGTTTGACGTGGTGGTGTCCAATCCGCCTTATATTCCTTCCGCCGATATTGAGACGCTGGCTGCGGATGTGCAGCGAGAACCGCGTCTGGCTCTGGACGGCGGCGCGGACGGATTGGCGGCCTATCGCAGGATCGCAGAGAAGCTGGCGGACCATGTGAAACCCGACGGGATCGCCGCTTTTGAAGTGGGGATCGGACAGGGGAAAGCGGTGGCGGCTTTGTGCGCCGCGCAGGGTCTGACAATAACGGCCGTGGTCAATGACTATGCCGGAATCGACAGAATGGTGTTTGCGGCCCGGTCGGAAAGCGCTAAAGCAGAATGGATCAAAAATTTGCAGTGAATGCAGTAAGTAAATAAAAAAAGTAAATATAATAAATGAAAACAATAAATAAAAGCAAAAAAACAATAAGTGAATGCGATAAATAAAGACAGATCTTTAAGTAAGTGAGGCTGGATTTTTAATGGAAACGAAACACTGGGAATTAAAAGATGATCCGGAAGGAGCTATCGCGCAGGCGGCTAAACTGATTGCGGCCGGTGAAGTGGTGGCGTTTCCTACGGAAACGGTATACGGTCTGGGAGCAGACGGGCTGAATGGGGCGGCGGTGGCTCGTATTTTTGCGGCCAAGGGACGTCCTGCCGATAATCCTCTGATTTTACATATTGCCCGCATGGAGCAGATCCTGTCTCTGACCAGCGGTTTAAATGAGAATGCGAAGGCGTTGATGAATACGTTTTGGCCCGGCCCGCTGACGTTGGTGGTGCCTAAGTCAGAGCGAATTCCGGATGAAGTGACGGCCGGGCTCTCGACGGTAGCGATACGCATGCCTTCTCATCCGGTGGCGGCGGCCCTGATTTTAGCAGCGGGGTGTCCGATTGCGGCTCCCAGTGCGAATCTTTCCGGCAAACCCAGTCCCACCAATGCGCAGGATGTGGCGGAAGATATGGACGGCAAGATTGCCGGTATTTTAGACGGGGGACGCTGCGGCATCGGTGTAGAATCTACAGTGGTAGATACTACTACGCCGGTACCTACTATTCTGCGTCCCGGCGGCATTACCCGGGAGATGCTGGAAGAGCGCCTGGGAGCGGTGGAGATCGACCCTGCCTTGAATGGGGATCCGGCGCTCCGGCCGAAGGCGCCGGGGATGAAATATAAGCATTACGCGCCGCAAGCGCCCATGTATCTTTATGAAGGCGCGGAAGCGGCAGAACGGCTGGTGGCGGCGGCAGTGCGGGCACATAAGGAAGGACGTCGGTTGGGCGTGCTTTGCGATGATGCCACCGGGGCGCGTCTGCGGGGCCTGCTGCGGGATCCCGGTGCGGTGCAGATCCTTGCCTGGGGGCAAGATACCGCGGATCTGGCGGAACATTTGTATGAACTGCTGCGGGACGCCGACCGGTGGGAGCCGTCGTTCATCTTGGGTCTGGGTGTGACGGAAAAAGGCCTGGGCCTTGCTGTGATGAACCGGCTGCGTAAATCCGCCGGGTATCAGATCCTTCTTGCGGAACAGGGCCGCATAGCGGTAAAGAGCGGTTCGGAGATCCCGGCGTTTTTATTGGAAGTTTCCGCCTGAGTCAGGGGTTCTTCCACTGTGGCAGGGGTAAAAAGGAAAAGTGGCGGGAAGTTTCCGCGCGAAGCAGAGATTTTTTGTGGCGGTAAAGGGCTTCTTTGTCAACTATGGAATCTGGGCGGTTTTTATGCTAAAATATATGAAATAAGCAAAATCAGGACGGTCTGCGTACATGGGTATGCCGGCGTCAGGATCTGATACCGGACCGAGTGTCTGAACATAGGGAGGAATCGTATGAAAATCGCGATTGGCAGTGACCATGGCGGCATTCATTTAAAATCAGTATTGAAAGACTATCTGGCCGAACACCAAGTGGAAGTCCAGGATCTGGGAACCTATACGGAAGCTTCCTGCGACTATCCGGATATTGCGGTAAAAGTCTGTGAGGCAGTGCTTGCCGGACAGGCGGAAAAAGGTATTTTGATTTGCGGTACGGGGATCGGTATGTCCATGGCCGCCAATAAGGTAAAAGGAATCCGGGCGGCACTGTGCGGGGATGTATTTTCCGCGGAAATGAGCCGGGCACATAATGATGCCAATGTTCTGTGCATGGGCGAGCGGGTGACCGGACCGGGCCTGGCTGTCCGTATTTTGGAGGCCTGGCTGGCGGGAGAGTTTGCCGGAGACCGTCATACCCGGCGTGTAGATAAGATCATGGCCCTGGAAAAATAAGGCGGAAGCGCGTATAGCAGGACGGAAGCTCCGTGTTTGAGGAAGCAAACTCCGGGCAAGGGCAGGCTGAAGCGGGAAATAAGGCGTAAAAATGAATGAGCTTGAATTGTCTCAACTGGGAAAAAATACGATAGAGGCTGCTGAGGAACTGATCGCGGCGGCAGCGCCTAAGACAGGTCAGATTTTTGTGTTAGGCTGCAGCACCAGCGAGGTGCTGGGGGAGTGCATCGGAACCGCCCGTTCGCCGGAAACTGCCGGCGTGATCGTGAGGGCGCTCAGGCAGGTGACAGCGGCCCATGGGCTATATTTGGCGGTGCAGTGCTGTGAACACTTGAATCGGGCGCTGGTGGTGGAGGAAGAGGTCGTCCAACGGTACGATCTGATGGAAGTTACCGTGCATCCTGTGCCGGAAGCGGGGGGGAGCGCGGCGGCCTGCGCCTATGAAGCTTTTTCCCGCCCGGTCGTGGTAGAGTCGCTGCAGGCTCACTTGGGACTGGATATCGGGCAGACGTTGATCGGCATGCATTTAAAACGTGTGGCGGTGCCGGTGCGGCTTAAAGTACATAGGCTTGGCAACGCGGTTTTGACCGCGGCGCGTACCCGTCCGCCGTTGATCGGCGGCGAAAGGGCCCGTTACTTTTAAAACAGGCAGAGCGCAAAGTTACAGATGAAGCAGGGGCGCTGCTCCCTCTTGGAAAAGCGACTGCAAGGAAGACAGAGGACGCAATAAATTTAGAAAATAAAGATGAGCAAGCGGAGGCGTTTTTATGAAAGTACACGTAGTAGAACATCCATTAATCGCGCACAAACTGACGATGATGCGGGATAAAAACTGCAACAGTAAAAATTTTCGCGAGCTGTTAAAAGAGATCGCTTCGCTGATGACCTATGAAGTGACCCGGGACTGGCGGACGGAAGCGGTGCGCATCGAAACCCCTTTAGAAGAAACGGATGGCGTGCGCTTAAAAGATGAAGTGACTATTATCCCCATCCTGCGGGCCGGCTTGGGCCTTCTGAACGGCGTGTTGGAAATGATTCCCCATGCCCATGTGGGACATATCGGTCTTTATCGTGATCCGGTGACCCACCAGCCTCATGAATATTACTGCGGTCTTCCCAAACAGATGGATGCCAAGTGTATTGTGGTGGATCCTATGCTGGCGACCGGAGGTTCGGCCGCGGCGGCGATCACGATGCTGAAAGAAAAGGGACTGCATGATATCTGCCTGTTGGTCTTGGTGGCAGCGCCGGAAGGTATTGAAGTGATTAACAAAGAGCATCCGGACGTGGAGATTTACACGGCGGCGGTAGATCGGCAGTTAAACGAAAAAGCCTATATTCTTCCGGGTCTGGGCGATGCGGGAGACCGGGTATTCGGTACGTTATAAACAGTGGGTTGTTGGAGAAATACAGGAAAATTCATTTTTTGTGTTCCGTAAGAGCAGATTCGCTTCCGCAGTGAAGCGCAATAGAGAAAGTCCGTCTGAGAAACAGAAGAAGGTTCAGGAATGACACGCAGTGTAGAAAACAGACCCGATTGGGATCATTATTTTATGGAGATCGCGGAGGTAGTCAGTAAACGGGCTACCTGCCTGCGTCGGGGCGTAGGCGCGGTGATCGTAAAAAATAAACAGATTTTGGCTACCGGTTACAACGGGACGCCGAAAGGCATGCCTCATTGCGCGGAGGTGGGCTGTCTGCGGGAACAATTAAAGGTTCCTTCGGGCAAATGCCATGAATTGTGCAGAGGTATCCATGCGGAACAAAATGCGGTAGTGCAGGCTGCCGTGCACGGTGTTTCGGTCGATGGCGCTACGTTGTATTGTACGAATCAGCCTTGTGTGGTTTGTTCAAAAATTTTGATCAATGCAGGGATCCAGCGGATCGTATATCATGACCCCTATCCGGACAAGCTGGCGGAAGAAATGCTGGCAGCCTCCGGGATGCAGGTGGAGCGCTTGGATTTTGCGGAACAGGAGAAAGACTGAGGGTAGCGGTACGTGTATATTTTAGCTTTGATCATTGCGCTGTTGGCCAGCTTTTTGCTGACGCCTTATATTAAGCAGCTGGCGGTAAAAATCGGCGCAGTGGATAAACCTGACAAGCGAAAAGTTCATACGCAGGTGATGCCCCGCCTGGGGGGACTGGCGATCTATCTTGCGACGATGCTGGCCATCGTTTGCAGTATGCCGATTACCCGGGACCTGCTGGGGATTTTATTAGGCGGCACCTGGATTGTGATCGTGGGCGTATTGGACGACAAATATTCGCTGCCCGCCCGGGTCAAGCTGGCAGGGCAGGTGATAGCGGCTGTGATCCTGGTCGCCTTTGATGTAAAAATTGAATGGCTGAACAATCCTTTTGGCGGCTATTTTTATCTGGAATATCTTTCCATTCCTTTTACCGTTTTTTGGGTAATCAGCTTTATTAATGTGGTGAATCTGATCGACGGCCTGGACGGTCTGGCCGCCGGCGTATCCGGTATTGCGTCCATTACGGTGATCCTGGTGGCGGTGCATCAGGGCTATTTTCCGGTGGCAACGCTGACGGCGGCGTTAGCCGGCGGGATCATCGGCTTTATTCATTATAATTTTAACCCTGCGACGATTTTTATGGGAGATACCGGCAGTATGTTCATCGGTTATATGTTGGCGGCTATTTCCATTTTCGGGGCGGTGAAGAGCGCGGCGACGATCGCGCTGATCGTACCTGCCATCGCGCTGGGTCTGCCCATTATGGATACGGCGTTCGCGATTTTGCGGCGCTACAGCAACGGCCGGCCTATTTTCCAGCCGGACAAGGGGCATCTGCACCATCGCCTTTTGGCCATGGGTCTGAGTCAGAGACAGGCCGTGCTGCTGATGTACGGTATCAGTATCGTATTGTGTCTGGCGGCTTTTGTTCTGGCGGAAGCCAATGTGTATGTGGCGGCTGTGGTGATCGTCCTGATTTTAGTCGGTGTGGCGGTAGGAGCCAAGCGGATCGGTATTTTGAATGACCGGAGCTGAAGTGGAACAGGAGGCATTTTTTTGAAAAAGTTAAAAGTGATGCTGGTTTTCGGGACGCGCCCGGAAGCGATCAAAATGTGTCCTTTAGTATTGGAAATGCGTAAATATCCGGAAAGCATCGAGACTGTCGTGGCGGTTACGGCACAGCACCGGGAGATGCTGGACCAGGTGCTGCAGCTATTTGGCATTACGCCGGACTATGACCTGAATATTATGACCGGCGGGCAAACCCTGTCTGATGTGACGGTAAAAGCATTGTTGGGTCTGAAAAATGTGATTGAAGAAGTGAAGCCGGATCTGATTCTGGTACATGGGGATACGACCACCACTTTTGCCGGCGCATTGGCTGCCTATTATGCGCAGGTTAAAGTAGGCCATGTGGAAGCCGGTTTGCGGACGGGCAATAAATACTCTCCGTATCCGGAAGAAATGAACCGGAAACTGACCGGCGCGATTGCCGATTTTCACTTTGCGCCTACCTCTACCAGTTATGGGAACCTCTGCCGCGAGAATGTGCCGGAAACGCAGATCTTCATCACCGGCAACACGGTGATCGACGCGCTGCGCACCACTGTGCGTCCGGATTTTGTTTTTACGGACCCTGTGCTTGAAAAAGCGCTGAAAAGCGGGAAACGACTGATTTTAATGACGACCCATCGCCGGGAAAATTTAGGGGAACCTATGCGTCATGTGTATCGGGCGCTGAAAGCGGTATTGGAAACCCATCCGGATACGGCGGCGATTTTCCCGGTACATAAAAATCCCAAAGTGCGGGAAGTGGTAAAAGAGGAGCTGGCCGGGCTGGATCGGGTCTATCTTACGGAGCCGTTGGATTATGAACCTTTCGCCAATCTGATGGGGCGGGTGGACGTTGTGCTGACAGACAGCGGCGGGATTCAGGAAGAAGCACCGGCTTTGGGGAAACCGGTCCTGGTGCTGCGGGATACCACGGAACGGCCGGAGGCGGTCGCTGCCGGCACAGTCCGTTTAGTGGGGACGGATTGTGAAACTGTAAAAAAAGAAACATTTCGGCTTTTGGAGGATCCGGCTTATTATCGGTCTATGGCGGAAGCGGTGAATCCTTATGGGGACGGGAAGGCCTGCGAGAGGATCGTTCAATTTATTTTGTATAACTTTGACTTTAGCTCGCGGATGCCGGAACCGTTTCAGGTGTAAGATTGTTTTTTTAGATGGACCGGACGAGGTAGAAGTGTAAACCATTCGGGTTATTTAAAAAAAACGGTTGGCAATTTAACAAAAATATATTAAAATAAGATAGCATTTACTTCTCACATATTTTTCACAATTACGGAGCAGACAGGTCATATGCTTGATTTTAGAGGCAAAAGCCGTGACTACGCCGTCCATGTTATGAAACGAATTTGGCTGCGTCAGTTGGTGGGGGCAACACTATTTATAGTGATTGGAAGTACATTTTTAGCTCGTCATTCTCTTATTTCTTTGTTTATAGGCCTTTTATGGTCTTTATTGGATGACCTTGTCGTTTTAAGTTCTGCAATTATGGGATATTCTGCAGATGTAAAGACGATGAAGCGGTGGCTCAAGAAAATGTTTGCTACCAGGGTTGCTTTAGGTATTATCTTTGTGGTGATTATGTTAGGTATAAAACTGAAAGTTGCAGAAGCGATGGTAGGTTTTATCCTGTTACATATATTTTTTATTATTAATTTAAAATATTTCACGGCCTCGAAAAAATAGCCTATGTATTGAGGGTGTGAGGAAAGGAGAAAAAAATGGGAAATGCTGAACAAGCAAGCAATGAAATCATTCATTATTTACCACAGCACATTGATGCGTTGGGAACAACGATTCATATGCAGACAATGTATATGAGTTGGTTAGCCTGCATCATTACCATTGCTTTGGTCTGGGTTGCAACGGCTGGTGCAAAAATGATTCCGGGTCGTGCTCAGGCACTGTTGGAAATTATTGAAGAATGGTTGGGCGGCCTGATTGAAGATAATCTGGGAAAAGATGGTCGTCGTAAGATGGAACCGTTTCTTCTCACTCTATTTCTCTTCCTTTTTGTGGCAAATGAAGTGGGAGTTTTTTTGCCTTCTGTTTTTGGTTTTCATTTTACGTCCCCTACTAACGATATAAATGTAGTCTTTGCCTTTTCTATTATGGTCTTGGTTTTGACTTATATTGTAGGGATTGGACGCAATGGATTAGGGCATTTTGCACATTTTTTCAAACCGTTTAAAGTCTTTCTTCCTTTAAATTTAATTGAAGAAATTGCAAAACCTGTAACTATGGCACTTCGTCTTTTTGGTAATATTGTTGCTGGCGAAATCTTGCTGATAGTGCTTTACAAATTATCTCCCTGGGTAGTGCCGGATGTATGGATTTTATTCAGTTTATGCATCGGTTTATTGCAGGCTTTTGTTTTTACGATGCTTACCATTATTGGATTGGCTCCTGTATTTAAACATCACTAAGTTAAACAGAAATATTAATCAACAGTATTCTAAAAAGGAAAGAAAGGATGAAATTTTAACATGGAAAATGCAATTGTTATAGCTGCTTCTGTATTGGCAGCAGGTCTTATCGGTGCTGGAGCATCTGTTGGTGCTGGTGTGGGCGATGGTCTGGTTACTTCCAAGGCTATCGAATGTATTGCTCGTCAACCGGAAGAGGCATCCACCTTTCAGGTAAATATGTTTATTTCCGTAGGTTTGATTGAGGCTATGCCTATTATTGCAATTGTAATTGCGATTGTATTAGTATTTGCTAATCCTTTTGTAAAATAAGCAAGTGGGCGGATATTATAGTTATTATTTGATTTAAATATTGAAAAGGAGTGCTGGAATTGCTAGATTTTGATGCAACATTTTTTGCGCAGATATTAAATTTCATTATTCTTCTTTTCATCCTGGCAAAATTTGCCTACAAACCGTTGATGAAGGTGTTGGACGCACGCCGTGAACGCGTGACCAATGACCTGGAAACTGCTGAAAAGACCCGGACCGAAGCGGAAGCTTTGAAGAACCAGTACAGCCGACAGCTGTCTGAAGCTCGTTCCGAAGCAACTGCGATCGTTGAAAAAGCGAATAAGATCGGGCAGAAGGTGCATGACGATTTTGTAGCACAGGCCCAGGCTGAAAAAGAACAGCTGATAGTTTCTGCAAAACAGACGATTGAAAATGAAAAACAACAGGCTTTGACGGAAGTTCGTTCTCAGGTGATCACCCTGGCGACCGAGATTGCCGGCAAGGTGGTTGATCAGAAACTGAATTCCGAGGCGGATCAGGCTCTGGTTGCGAAAACAGCTGACAGTGTTCTGAATCAATAATCGGACCGCTCATCAAGTTGTGGAGAAAACAGGCATTGCCTGTGACTAATACACCCGCGGCAGCGCGGGGGATATGGAGGTGAAGGATACAGCATGGCTAGTAATGAAAAACTGGACTTGATCGTAAAAAGTCTTGACGGCCTCAAGATGGAACACGACAAGCTGCAAGCAGGGTCTACCAATGGCATTATCGCCGTTGTGCTGACGACTGCAAAAGAACTGACTGTATCTGAGAAAGATGCCGTAGCCAAAGTTATCGGTGATAAATTAGGCTATCAGGTGTATATGGAAACCACCGTTGATCCTTCCATTATTGGCGGTTCTATTTTGAAAGCCGGCGATCAGGTTTATGATGCCAGCGTGAAACGTCAGATGGAAAAGGTCGGCGCAGCCATGGCGAAAGCCGGTATGAGCGGGCAGTCTCTGGAAGATCCTGCCAGCATTACCGCTTCTCTGACTGAAACTGTAAAAGAAACAAAATTGGATGTAGACCTGGAAGAGGTCGGTATTATCGAAAAGGTCGGCGACGGCATTGCTACCGTAAAAGGACTGAAACATGCCATGGCCGGCGAACTGGTTGAATTAAAAGGCGGCGTCAGCGGCATGGTGCAGAATCTGTTGCCGGATTCTGTAGGCGTCGTATTAATGGGCGGTGAAACCACCGTTCGCGAAGGCGATATCCTGCGTCGTACGGGCCGCTTGATGGAAGTGCCGGTCGGCGAAGGCCTGCTGGGGCGTGTTGTAAATCCTCTGGGGCAGCCCATTGACGGGAAGGGTGAGATCCATTATGCGGCGACCCGCCCGGTTGAAGCGCAAAGCCCCGGTATTGCAGATCGTAAGTCGGTAGACGTGCCGCTGCAGACGGGTATCAAAGCGATCGACGCATTGGTTCCCATTGGACGCGGACAGCGTGAGTTGATCATCGGCGACCGCGGTACCGGTAAATCGGCCGTGGCTGTTGATACCATTATCAACCAGAAGAATACCGGCGTTATCTGTATTTATGTGGCGATCGGACAGAAGGCTTCTACTATTGCCCGCCTGTCCCGTACGCTGGAAAAATATGGCGCGAAAGATTATACGATCATTGTGGCAGCTACCGCAGCACAGTCTGCACCGCTGCAGTATCTGGCTCCTTATGCCGGCGTAACCATGGGCGAATACTTCATGGACCAGGGCAAAGACGTTCTGTGTATCTATGATGACCTGTCCAAACATGCGGTGGCCTACCGTGCCATGTCGCTGTTGCTTCGTCGGCCTCCCGGACGTGAAGCGTATCCCGGTGACGTATTCTACTTACATTCCCGTCTGCTGGAACGCGCGGCTCGTCGTAACGAACAGGCCGGCGGCGGTTCCATTACGGCGCTGCCCGTTATTGAAACGCTGGCCGGCGACGTAGGCGGTTATATTCCGACAAACGTTATTTCCATTACAGACGGCCAGATCTATCTGGAAACCGACTTGTTCTACGCCGGTATCCGTCCGGCTATCAACGTAGGTCTGTCTGTTTCCCGTGTAGGCGGTTCCGCCCAGATCAAAGCGATGAAATCCGTCGCCGGCACCCTGCGTCTGGACCTGGCTCAGTATCGTGAATTGGCAGCGTTCGCGCAGTTCGGTTCCGATCTGGACAAGGCGACCAAGGCGCAGCTGGATCGCGGCCTGCGTATGACCGAGCTGTTGAAACAGCCCCAGTATAAACCGTATCCGGTTGAAAAACAGGTTATTTCCCTGTATGCCGGTTCCAAAGGGTATATTGACGACCTGCCGGTACAGGACGTGACTCGTTTTGAAGCGGAATTGCTGAAATATGTGGATAATTCAGCTCCGGAAATCGGCGCCGATATTATCAAGAATAAAAAAATTACCGATGCCAACGAAGAAGCACTGAAAAAAGTGTTGGATGATTTCAAGCAGACTTTCGTAACCTCTGACGGAAAGAGGTGAGTGACTAATGCCTAATCCACGCGAGATTCATCGGCACATGCGCAGCGTCCGTAATATTCAGCAGATTACCAAGGCCATGAAAATGGTTGCTGCCGCGCGTTTGCGCCGTGCGCAGGAAAAAGCCGCATCCACTCGTCCTTTTGCTGACAAGATCGAACGTATCCTGCTGACTGCCGTAGGCGATAAATTTGCTGTAGGGGACTTATCTGAGCAGGAACTTCCTTTGTTGGCGGATCGTCCTGTGCGACGTATTGGTTTTATTGTAGTTGCTGCTGATAAGGGACTGGCCGGTCCTTATAATTCCAATGTTTTAAAGCATGCGGCAGCTGAGCTTGCAGAAACAGAAAATTATTATCTAATTACTGTGGGCCGCAAGGCAAAAGAATTTTTCCAGCATCGTGGTTTTGACGTAGCAAAAGATTATTTCGGCTTGTCTGATAAACCAAATTTTGATTACGCGGAGCAAATCGCGAAGATAGCAACGGAAGCCTTTTCTTCCGGTGAGGTGGATGAAATTAAGTTGATTTCTACTCGGTTTAAATCTGCTTTATCTTATACGCCGGAAACCATAGAACTGATGCCGGTTCGTCCTTTCCAGTTAGAAACGGGAGAGCCAGGTAGGATATCTGAGGGTGAGAGTGTTAAAAGCGCTACTAAAGCAAGTGCTGATGTGATTTTTGAGCCATCCGCCCAAGAATTATTGGCAGAGTTACTGCCGTATTTTGTCAAAACCAGAATTTATGCCGCGCTGATGCAGTCAGCCGCAAGTGAACTCGGCGCCCGGATGACAGCCATGTCTTCGGCTACCGATAATGCGAGTGATTTACTTAGATCTTTAGAGTTATCATACAATAAAGCTCGTCAAGCAGGCATTACTCGTGAAATTAACGAAATTGTTGGCGGAGCGGAAGCTCTGCAGGAAAACTAAGGGAGGAAAATTATAGATGACTGGTAAGATAGTACAAGTCGTTGGCCCTGTTGTCGACATTAAATTTCCGCCAAATGGCCTGCCTGCAATTTATAACGCGATCAAGATCGACGGTGTAGTAGGAAATGGGCAGGAAGTCCATTTGACTACCGAAGTTATGCAGCACATCGGCAACGACGTGGTTCGTTCCGTTGCCATGAGCTCTACCGACGGCTTGGTACGCGGTATGGAAGCAGTAGACACCGGAGCTCCTATTCGTGTTCCCGTAGGCCCCGGTACCTTGGGTCGTATCTTCAATGTATTGGGCGAAACCGTTGACCATGATGATACCCCGGTTGAGGCGGATGATTACTGGCCGATCCACAGACCGGCTCCGAAGTTTGAAGAACAGTCTACGACAGCTGAAATGCTGGAAACCGGTATTAAAGTTATCGATCTGATCGAGCCTTACGCTCTGGGCGGTAAGGTTGGTCTGTTCGGCGGCGCCGGCGTAGGCAAAACTGTTATTATTATGGAACTGATCCACAACATCGCTACGGCGCATGGCGGCTACTCCGTATTCTCCGGTGTAGGCGAACGCACCCGTGAAGGCAATGACCTGTGGAACGAAATGAAAGAATCCGGCGTTATCAATAAAACCTGCCTGGTTTACGGGCAGATGAACGAACCGCCCGGAGCACGTATGCGCGTAGGTCTGACCGGTCTGACCATGGCGGAATATTTCCGTGATGTATCCGGTCAGGACGTTCTGTTATTCGTAGACAACATCTTCCGTTTCATCCAGGCCGGTTCGGAAGTATCCGCTCTGTTGGGCCGTATGCCGTCTGCGGTAGGTTATCAGCCTACTTTGGCAAACGATATTGGCGCATTGCAGGAGCGTATCGCTTCTACCACCAAAGGTTCCATCACGTCTGTTCAGGCCGTTTATGTACCTGCGGATGACTTGACTGACCCGGCTCCGGCAGGCACTTTCGCCCATCTGGATGCTACCACCAACCTGTCCCGTCAGATCGCGGAATTGGGGCTGTACCCGGCCGTAGATCCGTTGGACTCTACCAGCCGTATTCTGGACCCGCTGGTTGTTGGTGAAGAACATTATAAAGTAGCCCGCGGGGTACAGGCGATCCTGCAGCGTTACAAAGAATTACAGGATATCATCGCGATCCTGGGCATGGAAGAATTATCTGAAGAAGATAAGATCACCGTTGCCCGCGCGCGTAAAATTCAGCGTTTCCTGTCGCAGCCTTTCTTCGTCGGCGAACAGTTCACCGGTACCCCTGGTCAGTATGTTCCCTTGAAGGAAACGATCCGCGGCTTTAAGGAAATTCTGGAAGGCAAACATGATGATCTGCCGGAAGGCGCATTCTATATGGTTGGTACCATCGATGCGGCCGTAGAAAAAGCAAAGACCATGAAAGCGGAGTGAGCCTATGGCTAATTTAATGCATTTAGACGTTCTGTCTCCGGATGCCTATGTGTTTCAGGCAGATAATATTTCGTATGTAGAAGCGCAGACCACCAATGGCGGCGTAGGCATTTTGCCCCGTCATGCTACGATGGTGGCCGCCCTTGATCAGGCGCCGTTGAAGTACCGCGATGAGCAGGGCACCGCGCATTATCTGTGTGTAGACGGCGGCTTTCTGGAAGTCAAGGAAAACAAAGTCACAATCTTAAGTGTGGCGGCAGAAACTGCTGAAAGCATTGATACGGCTAAAGCCCAGACCGATCTGGACCGCGCGCAGGCTAAAATTGATAATCCCGGCGAGGGATTTGATTTGCCGGAAGTGCTGAAAGATCTCAAAAGGGCCAAGGCTCGTCTGAAAACTGTGCAGTTGGCTGGCGCCCGTGGATAACTTTTGATGCGCAAGGCATCCTGCATGTATTGTGCGGGATGCCTTTTTCCTTATTTAGAAAATTTTGGGTTGATTTAAGCGTTTTACGCTGTTTCAGACTTGGATTTCAGCTTGATGAAAAGTAGTGTTATGCTGTTTCAATTTGAGAAAGTTTTATAGTTATTTACTGTGTTTTAAGTTGTTTTTGCTTATTGCACTGAATTTTATCGCGAGACCCTTCTGTGGGGAGGAGGATTGAAATGCGAGATGTGATGCAGGCCGTAACCGGCAATAAGATGCTGGATTTGAAACGGGAACTCCATGATCTGCGCCAGTTACTGGCTAAGGCGGATGATCCGGATAAGATTAAGGTTTTGAAAAAAACGATTTCGGAAAAGGAAACGTATTATAATATTTTAGCGGATAGAGCGAGAGTGCAATAATGGAATGGAAATCTCTGTGGGTCTGGGTGCGGCTGTGTATGGCTTGTGCCCTGACGTACTATGTATATAAGGATTCACTGAAACGCAGTATACCCTATCGTAACCTGTGGATCATCGTGACGTTTGTGTTTTTTCCTTCTTTTTTGGCCTATTTGTATTATCGTCATCATGTACGTAAACAGGGGCAGATATCCAATTTATACAAGCGGGAATCCGAACTGAGGGTAAAACTGGAGGAGCAGCGGATTCGTATTCAGGAAGAACAACGGGCCTGGAAAGCGCAGAAAGAAATTGAAATGGCCCAGAATAAGGTAACGGAAGAAGATCTGGAGCTGGCCCGGCGTAAGCGGGCAGAAGATAAAGCCCGCCGTATGAGTGAATTGGCTGAGGAACGCCGGCTGCAGGAAGAAGCGGCGGAAGAACTGTTTCGCCTGAAGAAGTAGGGTCTGCTGTCAGGATCTGCTTAATGCGGTGTTTTGTAAGCCGGCAACAGACGGTGTTGGTTTTCAAGAATTCGAATCAAGTTATATCAGAATAATTATCAAAGCGTAACAGGTGCGTTGACAGTTAAGATTCCAAAATTACAATATGGAGGGATAGCGTGAAATATTTGTTTGCAGTGCTTCGTGAAATGCGAATTCATCAATATACCAAGAATATTCTGGTATTTGCAGGCCTATTGTTTGGTGGTAAGGTTTTCCAGACAAATGCTTTACTTCCAAACTTTCTGATGTTTGCCGCATTTTGCTTTACAGCAAGTGGCATTTATTTTATGAATGATTTGCTAGACATTGAGAAAGACCAAAAAGATCCAAAAAAGTCGAAACGTCCGATTGCCGCCGGGGAAATTTCTCAACGAAATGCGGCAATCATCTCCATATCGCTCCTTATGGGAGGAATTCTGCTTGCATTACAGATTTCTGTTGCTTGCACGAGTTTACTCCTTTCTTACATTGTGGTAAATCTTTTTTACAGCTTTTGCGGTAAACATATTGTAATTCTGGATATTATGCTAATCTCTTACGGATTTGTGATTCGTGCGGTTTCTGGTGTAGTGGCAATTGAGAGCGAAATTACAACATGGTTTTTACTCTGTATCATGTTTTTATCTTTATTTCTAGCACTTGGAAAACGGAGAAATGAGTTTTGCGTGATGCTTATGCTTCAAAAAGAGAGAAACTCAGCCGATGGATATGGGAGAAAGGTTCTCAGACAATATAATCTTCCTTTTATTGACTCTTTGCTTAACATTGTAACTGCAGCGGCATTGGTATGTTATGCATTGTTTGCAATGGAAGCACGGGAAAAGATGGGATTTTTATTTACGATTCCCATCGTTGCCTATGGCCTTTTCTATTATCTTTATATTATTTATGCTAAAGGAGAAGGTGGAGCACCAGATGAGCTGCTCTATAAGGATCGCACACTGGTTTTTATCGTGTTAGTATATTTTTTGGTTGTCTTCTTCATTCGGAATGTGCGCTTCGAGGTGATAGGATGAAATATTTTTTTTTGCCCTTTGTCGCATGGTTCATTGCTGGTACATGCAAATTTTTTATAAACTGTATACGCCAACGAAGGATTGCCTTGGATTTGATCGGCTATGGAGGGTTTCCAAGCACACATACAACTGTAATTGCATCAGCGGTATTTCTATTAGGTTTTGAAGAAGGAATGGACAACCCTATTTTCAGCTTTAGTTTATCTGTTCTGCTTCTCTTTTGCATTGATGCGCATGGGCTTCGTCGTAAGATTGGTGCACATGCCGAGCAGCTGAATCGATTGCAACAGAATGTTAAGTTACGAGAACGAATGGGGCATAACTGGCTGGAGATTTTCGGTGGCTTGGTACTTGGGATGGCAATTGCATGGGGATTTTATATTTTATAGGCTATGGTTATTACATAAAAGGACAGGAGCGTGTTTCTGATTGAATCAAACTAAAGAAGAAAAAATTCGTGCTATTTTACACAAACTCATGCTGCTTTTTTTGATTTTAGTAGTAACAGCATCTTCTTATTGCGGTTTTTTTTCCAAATGGTCATTTCGAGATGGTGCAGAAAGCTTTGGTATTGAGGCAATGCTATCGCAAACTGCACGTCGCCCATTTGTGCATCGTCAGCTTATACCGGCCATGGCGCGCGAGGTTGAATCGCTTTTACCTTCACATACAAAAGAAAAATTGCAGCATAAATTAGAACTGCAAAAACCAATCGAAGGGATTTATGCAAGAGCAGAAATTCCCCCTTCCTATCGCATCGAATACTACTTGGTTTTTATCTTCTCCTTCGTATTCTTTTTTGCAAGCATTTGTATGCTACGCCGAATTTTAATCACTGTCACTGAGAGCGAAAATGCAGGTACACTTGGTGCTTTCCTCTTTGCCATTCTCGTTCCTTTTTTTGAAAATATGGGAGGATACTTCTATGACCTCGGTGAACTGTTCTTTTTCTTTGCAGCGATAAACTTTGCTCTGCAAGGAAATTGGTTGTTGCTTCTCATTTTAACACCTTTTGCAACAGCGAATAAGGAAGCCTTTTTCTTCTTTTTAATTACACTCCTCCCATTGTACGCGAAAAAGATTGAGACGAAAAAGCACTGCTGGCCGTAGGAAGCTGTGTACTTGCATCAGGCCTGACTTATCTGTGGGTGCGTTCTTTGTATACTGGAAATTCTGGTGGAATGGTAGAGTTCCAGCTTATGAAACATATTAACGCACTATTTCAACTTAAGGACTATTATGTGACTTCAACAGTTTATGGAATGCCTATGGGAGCGGGTTTCTTTTTCTTGCACGTTGCCTATGCCGCATGGATTGTACGCTATAGTTGGAAGTTACTTCCTGCCCACTGGAAACAGCATGCCTATATTGCCTTGGGTGTTAATTTGCCATTATACTTATTATTTTGTTTTCCATCTGAACTAAGAAATCTTAGTATGCTTTACCCCACCTTTACTATTCTGATGTCATATTATATTCGCGATCTTTTACGAAAAGAATATGAATAAGCAGGCTTCGTTGAACAAGAAAAATAGTAATCTAATTGACGAATCGCTAAAACGTACTCATAAATAGCAGATTCCCAAGGTGAATCCAGCGGCCAGTCGGGGTGTTCTTTGTATACTGCCGGTGCCCACCGTTTTTCACAGTTCTTGCAAGTAGTCGTGTCGTGGAATGCACATATCTTCGTGAAGCGGTACTTGGCGGAGTCTGCTTATACGGTGTAGAAAGTAGAGAACTTTGTCAACAACCTTCCCCATAAGATGTTCGACGAACACACACCAAAAGAGTCTTTCCTTGAGCAACTTTTTCAACTTGCCCCGGCTACATAATTTTTTCACTGACTGGGCAATTTGCTATTACAATTAACTTAAAAAAACAGCTTAAAATCAATGACCTATAACGAAGAAAAGCTTGCCCTGATTTGCCGCATGCTCAAGCATACCGGAGTGTGTGTATGGGTTAGCATAAGTATAGATGATGTATAAATTGTGGCTATACCTGAAGATTCAGAAGCCTGTGCGAACAGATACGAAAGCCAGGCTATAAAAAGCCAAGGATTCACTCAAAGTGCAACATATGCGTTGATAGTTAAGATTCGTAAGAGCAGATTTCACAGTATTTTCCTTGCGTTGTTTCCTGTAAAAATGCTATTATAAATAGTACGAAATTCCTTATAATTACTCTGGATAATTATTTCCAACGCTGTATCTTACAGCAAAATGGGAGGTATCTTGGTGGATAAATTAATCGTCAAAGGCGGCAACCGTCTGGTCGGTACTGTTAAGACCAGCGGCGCTAAAAATGCGGTGCTGCCGATTATTGCGGCATCGATTTTAGGGGAATCTCCCAGCCGTTTAGATGAGATTCCTCAGCTGGAGGACGTAAAGACGATCTGCGGCGTACTGGAACATTTGGGTGTCAGAGTGGACCGTAGCGAGCCGCATGTGCTGCAGATGGATACCTCGAATATTACAGCGTATGAAGCGCCGTACAATCTGGTGCGGACGATGCGTGCTTCTTTTGTTGTATTGGGGCCTTTGCTGGCTCGTATGGGACATGCCCGTATCTCCCAGCCAGGGGGCTGCGCCATTGGCAGTCGGCCTATCGATCTGCATTTAAAGGGCTTTGAGGCCTTGGGTGCTACCATTACTCAGGATCATGGTTTTATTGATGCGGTAGCGCCGAACGGCCTGAAGGGGGCGGACATCTATCTGGATTTTCCCAGTGTAGGGGCGACGGAGAATATTATGATGGCTGCCTGCCTGGCGGAAGGCGTGACCACGTTGGAAAATCCGGCGGAAGAACCGGAAATTGTGGACCTGGCCAACTACCTGAATCAGATGGGGGCCCGGGTGCGAGGCGCCGGCACCGATGTGATCAGGATTGAAGGCGTACAGCATATGCATGGCTGCGACCATACGGTAATACCTGACCGGATCGAAGCGGGGACGTATATGATCGCGGCAGCGATGACTCACGGCGATATTATCATTGAAAATGTGTTAGCCGAACACCAGAAACCGTTGCTGGCCAAATTACGGGAGGCGGGGGTCCTGATTGAAGAGGATATTGACCGCATTCATGTGTCCTGCCCGGGACCGTTGAAAGGAATCAATGTGAAAACCATGCCTTATCCGGGTTTTCCTACGGACATGCAGCCCCAGATCATGGCTATGATGACCATCAGCGAAGGGCGCAGCAACTTGATCGAAACGGTATTTGAAAATCGCTTTATGCATGTGGTGGAGATGAATCGCATGGGTGCTAATATTGCGACGACAGGTGCCAGAGCCGCGTTGATCGAGGGTCCCTCTCAGCTTACCGGCTGTGAAGTCAACGCCACGGACCTGCGGGCCGGAGCGGCGATGATTCTGTCGGGCCTGGTAGCGGAAGGAACCACTACAATCGGCAATCTGCATCATATTGACAGAGGTTACGAAGATATTGTGGGCAAGCTTCAGGCACTGGGTGCGGATATTCAAAGAATCACAGTAACCGAACAAGACTAATAGTTAATATAAGGAGAGCGTTTATGTTTGGTGGAGGCATGGATATTGGGATTGATTTAGGAACCGCCAATATTCTGGTTTATATCAAAGGCAAGGGAATCGTTTTGGACGAACCTTCGGTAGTTGCGGTAGAAAAAAGTACCAACCGGATCCTGGCGGTAGGTTCGGAAGCCCGGGACATGTTGGGACGCACGCCTCAGGGAATCGTGGCGGTACGGCCTTTAAAAGAAGGCGTGATCGCGAACTATACGATCACCCAGAAAATGTTGGAATTCATTATCAATAAAGTGGCGGGAAAAAGCTTTTTTTTCAAGCCCCGGGTGATGACCTGCATACCTATACATATCACTTCGGTGGAGAAACGTGCGGTGCTGGAAGCGACGATTCAGGCCGGTGTGTCGAAAACCTACCTGATCGAAGAGCCGCTGGCCGCAGCGTTGGGAGCCGGCTTAGATATTATGGTTCCCTCCGGTAAAATGGTGGTGGATATCGGCGGCGGCACTACGGATATTGCGATCCTCAGTCTGGGCGGCGTAGTGGACTCGGATTCGGTGCGTATCGGCGGCGATAAATTTGACGAAAGTATCGTTCGTTATGTAAAGAAAGAATATAATATTTTAATCGGGGATACTACAGGGGAAAGCATTAAAAAAGAAATTGGCAATGTGCATGCGGGGGAAGAAGTGCAAACAATGAACGTACGGGGCAGAGATGCGGTAAATGGCTTACCGGCTACTGTCGCCGTATCCTCCGAAGATGTTCGTGCCGCTTTGGAAGAGCCGTTAGAGGCCTTGTTGGGACGGATCCGGGCGGTCCTGGAACGGTGCCCGCCGGAATTATCTGCGGACATTGTGGATAACGGTATTTGTCTTACCGGCGGCGGCGCTTTGCTGGGAGGGCTAGCGCAGGTAATCAGCGAAGATACGGGGATTCATGTATTTGTGGCGGAAAGTCCTTTGGACTGTGTGGCCACGGGCACCGGAAAAGCGCTGGAGAATCTGGATAAGTTGCGCCCCGGCGCAATTTTCAGCAATGCCATGTTTTAAAGGGTCTGTAATCTGCCAATAATGGCAGGAGTCGTTTAGGGAGTTTTTATGGCGGGCATTGCCTGACGTAAAGACAGAGAAAAATAAATCAGGACGGCAGAGGCGGGGGAATCCCTTTGTTCTCTGACCGTCCTGCTGACTTTCAGGGGTGCTGTGAAAAATGCGTGAAGTATGGAGAAACTGTGACGAAAAGGATGAGAGGTGATTTGCTCATGAGGTTGAAAGGCTGCGTAAAGAATCTGTTTTATACATTGGCTGTCTGCTTCGTGTTCCTGCCGTCTGCGGCCCGGGCGCAGGTGACGGGGATGCGTGTCAGCAGCGGACCGGCCCGGGTCCGTATTGTGCTGGATCTGGATGCGCCTGCGAGTTTTACTGAGGCGAAGGGGCAGCCCGGGATCCGGTTGGAAGTAGGGACCGGTGTGGCAAAGGCTTTAAAGCGCAGTCTGAAGGACCCCGTGGTACAAGAGATTCGACTGGCTAAAAAAGGCAAAAATGCCGGCGTGCTGGAGATGGATCTGGGCAAGAGCGCCCAGCACAAGGTATTGGTTTTAAAAAAGCCGGACCGTCTGGTGCTGGATGTGTATCGCATACAGATCGTTAAAACGACCCGGGAGTTGGGGGACGGCCTGTCTTACACTTACTGGCAGGACGACATGAAAGGGCTGCCGGTACGACTTTATGTGCTGAGTCTGAAGCCGGGCAGCGGCTACTATCTGAAACCTTTTTCCGGCGCTGCGGATCGGAACGGAAGAGGTCGTTTAACCGCCGCTTCCGCTGTGGCCGGCGCCCGTGCGGCGGTCAATGCGTCTTATTTTGATACGGATGGCTGGGTCATCGGCAACTGCAAATGGCAGGGAGCGTTTTACGGCATGGATACCACCCCGCGCAGTGCTTTGGTGATCGATAAAACCGGCAATCCTTCCGTGCAGCAGGATCTTTCGTATCGCGGTTCGGTTTCTCTGCCCGACGGGCAGGTAATGGAGATAAAAGGAATCAACCGGCAGCGTATGGCGCAGGATCTGGTTTTGCTTAACCGCTACTACGGACCCGAAACCCGCACGAATGAATACGGGCGTGAAGTAAAAGTTAAGCAAGGACGCGCGGCGGAGCTTTCCAATAAGGGAAACATGCGCCTGGACTCCGATTCGCTGGTGCTTTCGGGGCATGGCAGCAGTGCGGATATCCTGGCCCGAATCAAACGGGGGGATCGGGTGGCCATCGACCAGACGCTGGGCAGCCGCCTGGCAGATGATGCGATTCTGGTGCTGGGGGGCGGACCTTCCCTGGTGGAAAAAGGCCAGGTCAATGTGCGGTCCCGAGAGGAAAGCATCGCTGCCGATATTGCTTATGGCAGGGCGCCCCGTACCGGCGTGGGCGTGAAAGAGGATGGTACGGTGCTGCTGATGGTAGTAGATGGGCGCAGTGCCTATTCGGCCGGCATGACGTTAAAAGAATTCGGCGAATATTTTAAACGGTTCGGGGCGAAAGAAGCCGTGAATTTTGACGGGGGCGGTTCTTCGGAAATGGTGCTGGACCGTAAAATCATGAATCGGCCCTCCGATGGCGGGGAGCGCCCTATAAGCATCGGTCTGGGCGTCTTTAAAAAATAAAGGTAATCCTTATCAGCAGTCGGCCTTTTCTCCTTGAGACAGGGGTCAGATGTTTGTTTTGTTCGCGCTTTGGATAAACGATATGCTATTTGTTAATTTTTTTTGAACAATTGCCTGCTTTTGCCAAAAATTGTCATAAGTTGTATAATATTATAATAGTCATGGATGGCTATTATGTAGTTGTGTAGATGATAGTTTCAGGTACATAAGGAGATAAAGATATGTTGAAAAAAATTCATTGGAAGGTGATCGTCACTGTGGCCGTTATGGCTGTGGCTTTCGGCATTTACACGCTGGCTTTTGCAGCGGAGAGCGTGCCCCAGAATGCAACGCTGGCCGGTGTTGTGGTGGCGGATAATCTGGCGGTGGTCGGCCAGGAGGTGCGTCAGGGCGATGTGCTGGTAAAAGTGAAGACCGTGGCCGGAGCGATGCCTGCGGCTCGCGCAACTGTCACCGGCAAGGTGACCGCGGTGTTTGTGGTCCCCGGGCAAAAAATTGTCGGCGGGGAAGCGGTGGCGGAAGTTACTCACTGAGGCCTTGCCTGTTTGTCTGTTAAAATACCTGCAGCTCCGGCTCAGTCCGGAGCTGCTGATAGGATGTACGCATGAAAAAACTTGTAGTATTGCTGGCTTTGCTTTTTGCTTTTTTGGAAGGGACGGCCTATGCTCTTACGCCGCTGATGCCTGTGGAAAACCTGCGGGTGGGGATGAAGGGTTATGCGAAAACCGTTATTTCCGGAGATACGATCGAAACCTTCCCGATAGAAGTGTTGGGTGTGACCGGCGATGAAAATTCCGGTTATCAAATATTGATCAAAGCCGGGGGCAGTCTGATTGAACGCAGCGGCGGCATCGCTCAGGGAATGAGCGGCAGCCCGGTCTATATTGACGGGCGTCTCGTAGGGGCCGTGGCCTATGGCAGAGCCTTTAATGATCCGCACTATTGTTTTCTGACGCCGATTCAAAATATGCTGGAAATGCTGGACAAACCTGTGCCGCATAAGGACAATGCCGGGAAAGATCCGGCGCTGCTGCCGAAAGGTACCCGGCTGATGGCCGGTGGTTTCAGCTCCGTAGGATTTGCTATTCTTGCAGAAGAACTTCAGCCTTTTGATTTGACTGCGGTGGATGTTGGGCCTGTGGGCACGGTTCAGGTTGCCGGTAATCTGGAGCCCGGCAGCTCGGTAGGGGTCGCTCTTGTTCAGGGCGATCTTTCTTTGGGTGCGCTGGGGACCGTTACCTGGACGGATGACAAGGGGCGCCTGCTGGCGTTTGGTCATCCTTTTGTGCAGCGGGGCGACGCGTCCTTTTTTATGACCAAAACCTGGGTACTGGCCTCGCTTCCCAACCTGCAGACTGCCTATAAGGTGGGGAATCTGGGACAGGCCGTAGGTACTGTGAATCAGGATCGGGCGGCCGGGGTAGCCGGTACGGTGGGCAAATTACCCAAATATATTCCTTTATACGTATCCGCCTCTGATATGACCCGTTCTTTGAATCGCGGAACCAGAGTCAAGATTGTGGAAGATGAACAGCTGACGCCGGGGCTGATTGCTTCTGTGGTGGCCAGTGAGGCGGCGAAGGCCGCGGATCATGCGGTCGGCGGCAGCGCCCGTATCCTTTTTGATATTATGGCGTTGGACAGCCAGAATAATCCCCTCCATATTTTGCGGGAAAACATGTACTATGATACGAAGAATATCATCCGGCAGTTGCCGCAGGAATTGCAGGAAGCCTCTCAGGTTTTGCTGCAAAATAAATTAGAAAAGGTAAATATTACTAACATCGACGTTACGGTAGACTTGAGTACGGATAGCCTGGTAGCGGAAATTCAGCGGGCGTCCGTACAGGAAAAAGAGCCTAAGCCGGGGGACACAATCCACCTGGATGTGGTGATGAAACCCTATCGTTCGGCGGAAATCACCCGTACGGTAGCCTATAAGCTGCCCAAGGATGCTTCCGGCGACCTTAAGCTGAATGTAAGAGGCGGCGCCTCCATGAACTGGATTCAGCAACTGTTGCGGCAGCAAAAGGAAGAGGGCGTGCCGCAGGTTAAAGAGAGGGCGCAGGAGCAGGAGAAGCGGGACAAGGAAAAGAAAAAAGAAATTCGCTTACGTGACTATGTGCGTGAAATTAACAGGGCAGACCGGAACAACGACATTATTGTGGAATATGCTGTGAAAGAATCGGCAGATTCTTCCGGAAAAAGCGGCAGAGGAATGGCCGAGCAGGCGGCGGAAGAAGAGATACCGTTGACTTTCAGCGCTCTGTTGGCCGGCGGAAGAAACAAGCAGTCCACGCCGATCGATTTAATCGTAGATGGTGAAACCGGAGTGACGGTAAAGATTGCCGATTGACAGGACTGCCATAAAATTGCCATGATACTTGAGTATACTTGCGATATGAGAAGAGAAGGGGAAGAAAAAGATGCTGCGTGATTTATGTGCCTGGGCAGGCGCTTTTGTCCTTCGTTTTTGCCAGGTCACCGGACAAATGTCCCTGCTTTTTCTGGATACCCTTGCGAAAATCCGCCAGGGCAGCGTCAAAGAGACCTTGCGGCAAATGGCTCTGCTAGGTGCGGACTCTCTTCCCATCGTATTGTTGACCATGCTATGTACAGGCATGGTTTTTTCCGTCCAGACGGCGAAAGAGTTTGTCTCCTTAGGCGCTTCCAATACGGTAGGCGGCATTGTGGCCATTGCTATGGGCCGCGAACTGGTGCCTGTACTTACCGGTGTGGTGGTCGCCGGACGGATTGGCGCGGCCATTGCGGCGGAACTTGGAACGATGAAAGTGACCGAGCAGATCGATGCGCTGCGGGTCATGGCCACCAGTCCGGTGCGTTATCTGGTGGTGCCCCGTTTTCTGGCGGCTTCGCTTATGATGCCGGTGCTGATCGTTTTTGGTAATTTTATCGGCAACGCCGGCGGCTATTTTGTCGCTCATTATTACGCGGATATCAGTTCATTTATTTATATAAATTCTATCAAACAGTTTTGCGAGACCTTTGATATTGTCGGAGGTATGATCAAGGGGGTCGCGTTTGGCGCGATCATCAGTACGGTAGGCTGCTTTAAAGGCCTGCATGCGGATAAAGGCGCGGAAGGTGTAGGCCTTGCCACGACTGCCTCTGTAGTCCTTTCGATCATTTTGATTTTCATTGCGGATTATTTTATGACCGTATTATTATATGTTGATAAATAAGTGAGGCGCTATGACGGAATCGGTGATCTCTCTGCAAAACCTTATGATTTCCTTCGGCGAAAATGAGGTTTTGCGGGGTGTAAATTTAGAGGTAACACAAGGGGAGACGCTGGCTATTATCGGCCCTTCCGGTTCAGGGAAAAGTACGATTCTGAAGGTTCTTACCGGTCTGCTTCCCCCTACCGGAGGGAAAGTATTTATTGAAGGCACGGATGTTTCGGCTTTGTCGGAAGAGGGATGGAATAAAATTCGCAGGCAAGTAGGTATGGTCTTTCAGTATTCCGCGCTCTTTGATTTTCTGAATGTAAGGGAAAATGTGGCGTTTGGCTTGCGACAGCACTTTTCTTTGCCGGAAGAAGAAATCCAGAATAAAGTAAATGAACTGCTAAAAGATGTGGGCATGGAAGCGGCGGCGGAACAATTTCCCGTAGAGCTTTCCGGCGGTATGAAAAAGCGGGTCAGCCTGGCCCGGGCTCTGGCTTTCGATCCCAGGATCGTATTGTATGACGAGCCTACAGCGGGTCTGGATCCCATCCGTACCATGAGTATCAGCCGTCTGATCCGCGCAACGCAGAAAAAACACAAGATCACTTCTGTTCTTGTGACCCATGACATGGAGTCTGTATACGTGGCGGCAGACCGGGTCGTTCTCCTGAATGAGGGGAAAATTGCGGCGATCGGTACTCCGGAAGAGTTTAAAAATTCACCGGATCCCCTGGTGCGCGGTTTTGTTACCGGGGAGGAAATAGAAGGGACGACGGAGGAACTTTGATGAAAGCAAGTGAGGTTAAAGTAGGGGCGTTGACCTTGGGGGGCGCTGTCATTCTGGCGGGAATGATCAGCTTTCTGGGCGCGTTCAAGTTATTTGACAGCGGGTATAATCTGCATGTGTCCTATCCGTCCGTCCGCGGTCTTGTGACCGGGAATGCGGTGCGGTACGCCGGTGTTCCTGTCGGTACGGTAAAAGCGACCCGGGTGGAGCCCGGTCAGGTCGTGGTAACGGTGCATGTGAACGAAGGCATTCAGATTCCTCAGGAAGCGGAGTTCCATATTGGCTCAGACGGGGTCATGGGAGAAAAGTTTGTCGATATACGTCCTCCGAGAAGACTCAGCGGCGTATATCTGAAACCGGACAGCAATTTGAGCGGAACCGGTAGCGGCGGCATGGATGAGATGATGAATAAGTCTGCCGCGGTCCTTGATAAACTGGAAGGGATCGTGGATGCCCTGAATAATGTATTTGGGGATAAAGAAGTGCAACGGTCCATGCGCGACGGTTTTCTGAATGCCCGTGATATCAGCAACAATTTAAATGAATTTACGAGAATCATGGCCGCCTCCGCTCAGGCGAATCAGGGGGAGATGCGCACCATGGTTTCACAGCTCAATCAAATGAGCGCCCGTATGAATACGGCGATGAGTCATGTGGAGAGCCTCATGCAGGGCATGGACAACAATGGGCAGACTGGAGCGAATGTAGCGCTCATGGCGCAAAATTTGGCCGAAACAAGCCGTCATGTGGAAGAAGTATCCAATATGCTGGCGCAGGTTGCCGGGGATCCGAAAACAAAGGAGGATTTGCAGGCCACACTGCATAATATGCGGGGCGTTTCCGAGCGGGCCAATAAGGTGCTGTCCGTGGCAGACGGAACCAGCCTGAAGGCCAGAGCCGATGTGCTGCACAGCGCTCGCGGCGGCGATTGGCGCAGTAACTTCGGTCTGACCTTTGCCAAATCGGGGAGGCAGACGTTTACCTATCTGGGGGCTTCGTCTATCGGAGATGATACCAAGCTGGATCTGTATTTGGGCAAACGGTTCCATAACTTCAGCGTCAGCTCCGGGGCCATGCAGGGAAAGTTCGGCGTGGGCCTGGGTTATGATTTTGGCGAGAAATTCCGTTTCTATTCGCAATTATATGATTTTAAAGACAGTAAACTGCGGTTGGGCGGCGAGTTGCTTCTAAAAGACGATATCTATCTGGTGGGAGAAAGTCTGGATCTTCTGCATGGAAATCGGAACGATGTGTATCTGGGAATACGGACTTATTTCTAAGTATGTGGTTTCTGTCTGGTTTGCCGATGTAAAGATAAATCTGTTCACAAAAACTTACCTTTTATTCAGTCTTGTTTCTGTTGGAGCAACTTGATTTATCGCTGAATTATGGATATAATAAATTCGCTGACTTGCCAGTCAGAAAATTGGAGGTAGTAAAATGACGATGAAAAAAAGGAGCAAAGGCACTGCGGTATTAAGCGCTGTATTCACATTTTTGCTGATTCCTTCCGTGTTCGCCGCGGAAGCGATGCCCATTGATTTGCAGACAGCGATTGATAAGGCTTTTGCCAGTCATGCAGATATAAAAAAGGCGGAGTATGCCACGGATGCGGCGCGGGCAAATTATAACGCGGCCAGGGAAAGCTACGGACCGGCCGTAACCTTTTCCCACAGTTCCGCCCGCGGCGGGTACTGGGACGAGGTGGTACCCGGTCCCAATCCCAAACAAATCGGTAACAGCTATAGCAATGGGTTGAACCTGACAGTACCCATTTATAACGGCACCTTGAATGCCACGGAAAAAAAGGCTAAAGTGGGGTATCAGAGCAGCGTACTGGGCGAAGAACTGGCTTTTATTAAATTAAAACAGACTACGACGGATGCCTATTATGCCTTACTTGCGGCGAAAGACGCACAGCAGGTCAGCGAGCAGTCTGTCAAAGCCCTGGAAGACCATCTGAAAAATGTGCAGGCCCAGTATGACGTAGGTGTGGTGGCCAAAGTGGATCTGCTGCGCAGTGAAGTGGAACTGACTTCTGCCCGGCAATCTCTGATCAAAGCGGAAAATGCGTATAAGATCGCCGAGGCGAATCTGGATAATATTATGGGGATCCCGCAGGATACCCTGTTGGACCCGAAAGAGGCGTTGAATTATACGGCATATGACGCCACGTTGCCGGCTTGTATCGACCGGGCCCTGGAACATCGTTTGGATCTGCAGCAGAGCCGTTTGCAGGTGAAGGCGGCGGAGGCGGCGCTGAACAGCGCCAAGGCAGGCTGGCAGCCGTCTGTTACCGGTGTGGCCTCCAACAGCTGGAGCGGCAGCCAATGGCCGGGCAACGACAACGAAAAGTGGGGCGTCGGCGTCAAGGTCAGCATGGATGTGTTTGACAGCGGCGTGACCAAATCCAAAGTGGCAGCGGCCAAAGCCGATCTGATGCAGGCGAAAGAGTCGTACCGGCAGGATACGGATCATGTGCGGCTGGATGTGCGCAACAGCTACTATAATCTGCGGGAAGCGGAAAAGCGTATTTCTACGACTCAGGTCGCTGTGTCTAAGGCAGAAGAAGATTACCATATTGCGCAGGTGCGTTATGAAGCCGGCGTAGGTACGAATACGGATGTGTTGGACGCTCAGGTGGCATTGCGGGAAGCAAGGAACAATTTTAATACGGCTTTGTATGATTATAATAGGTCCAAGAGCGCATTGCAGACGGCCACCGGCGTAGAGGCGCGTCCTTCCGATTACAGGTGGCTGAGCTATGGCGATCGGTATGATGCGACAAAGGTATCTTATCAGTCTGCCCGGGAGGCGACACAGGGCGATAAGGCGATCGCCGAACGGGTGCGGGAACTGGAAAAAGCCCGGACAGCCCGCCAGAAAGTGACCCGGGAACTGACTAAAGATAACGCTAAACAGTAGAACCATTGCTGAACGACAGGTAAATCTATCGGTACAGGCCCGTTTAAAGGCAGCGATGAGCAGTAAAACGATCGCTAAATGCCTTCAAACAGCTCCTAAGCTCCAAAAAATTCACATATTTACTAAAAGGCTCTGCTAAGCAGAGCCTTTTTTGTGCTATAATTATCGTGGAAAATTATTTTTATTGGCACTGTTTCTTTATTGTATTTACATTGAAGTACGAACAGATAATTTATTTTCTAAAACAATTCCGGGAGTATAGATATGAGTCTGCTTATGAAATGGGTGATTGGCGCAGCAGTGGCTTTGTCTGCGCTTTTTGCAGTGTTGACCCAATTGGTATTGCCGCAGGCCGTCAAGCAGATCATTCCTTCTTTGGAAAAAACGGCGGCAGAGTACATAAACGGCTCGGTTACGGTGGGGGATGCTCTGTGGCCCGGCAGCAATGTTATTGTGTTAAAAGATGTGAAGCTGAAGAACCGGGAAGCGCAGACGATTGCAGAATTGCCTGAAACGAGGCTCACCCTGAACCCGCTCCAGGCAGCTACAGATCTGGGTAAAGCAGTAACCGATATCGTGCTGGAAAACCCGGTGGTGTATCTGCGGGAAAATAAAGAGGCCCACTGGAATTTTGAAAACCTGATGAAACCTTCTCAGTCGGATACTGCTGCGTTCTACGGAAAAATCAAGGTGCAGGACGGGCAGGTCAACGTAGAGTTTCCGGAAGGTAAATGGCAATACTCTGTCAACGGCACATTGGACGGCTTATATAATCCTGATTTTGATTTGGATTTTCAGGTAGATGCGGCGGGAATGGAAACCGCAAAAGTAACCGGACGATTGACGACAAAAGGAACCGGCCGGGTCAATATCCAATGTTCCGGGGTGGACCTGAAGCCCTATGCGCCGCTGGCTCTGCGTTACGGGAAGGTAAAAGAAGCGGCCGGCCGGGTCGTTGCCATTGACGCACAATGGCGCAGCAATGGGGAGGATTCGCTTTTGGAAGGTCGCTGTGAGCTCCAGGAAGTACAGGGTTCCTATACCGTGGGCAGCGAACCCTTGCATTTTCGCATCACGGGACCGGTTTCTGCGGTAGACCATATCGTAACCGCTGAGAACCTTATGGTTGCGTTGGATGAGCAGGTCGCCTATGTTTCTGCGAAGGCGGATATCAGCGATTTAGAAAATCCTAAAGGACATGCGGAATTTACTTCCGACCAACTGACCTATGGGGGGGAGACCGTGCGCAACATAAAGGCAGAAGCGGTGCTGGAAAATCATCTGGCCGCCGTCAATCATTTTGCTGCTGACTATGGCGGAGGGACCATCACAGGAAGGTTGTTTTACGATTTAAAGAAAGGACAGATCACCGGTCAGGGGGATCTGCGTAATGTGACCCTTGCCGGTGAAAAAACGGCACAGGAAACGGTACTGGTGAATGCGGCGCTGGCCGGCGACGGCACCTATGACAGGGAAAAGGGAACCCTGAAAGTGAATATCGCATCGGATGCCATGAATCTGCAGTGGCGGGATCTGGTGCTGAACGTATTGGATTTTGATACTGACGTAACGGAAAAAGGCGCGGAAATTCGTAACTTTTCCGCTTTCAGTGGCAGCGGCGCAATGCAGGCCACCGGTAAAATAAGCTACGACGGAGCCTATGATCTTCGGGGACGGATGGGCGATATGCCGTTGGCTCCGATTCTGGCAGCCTTTGGTGAAACGGGCAGTGGCCTTCTTTCTTCTGATTTTCATATTTATGGGCAGGGAGACCGGCTCAATTTTGCAGGGCAGACCGGTCTGCGCCAGGCGGTTTACAGGGATCTTGTTATCAAAGAAGGGCATGGCAGCTTGGAAGTTCATGACGGCGTCGCGCAAATTAGCGAATATATGTTGACCCTGAATCAGGGCCGGCATGTGGCGAATGGGACCATTGACCTGCGGGGCGAAGAGCCGGTGGCCGATCTTACGGTACATACGGAAAATGTGCGCATCGAACCCTTGTTGTCGCTCTTGCCGCCGGAACAGCGGATCCGGGTGACCGGAAACTTGACGAATACCCTGACGATCAGGGGAGCTATGTCTCGGCCTTTGGTGACCGGTGACCTGCATATGTTCGACGGCAGTGTAGACGGCTACCTTGTGGAAGACATCCGCGGCCGATACCGTTACCAAAATGAAATCCTAACTTTGGACGATGTGGTGCTTAAAGCGGTTTCCACCACAGTTAAATTAAATGGGCAGATGGACGCGGACGGCCGTCTGGATGTGAATGCGTCTGCTACGGATGTGGATCTGAGCCGTCTGCCTTTGCGGGAAGAAGATCTGGCTCTGACAGGCTATGCTTCATTCTCTGGCCGCTTACGCGGTACGAAAGAACAGCCCCTGTTTGACGGAACGGTACACAGCGACCTGTTTACACTCAATGGAGTAGAAGTGACGCAGCTGCAAGGTACGCTGCAAAGCAACGGCAAAGATATCAATGTTCTGAAAGGCGGTTTCCGCCAGAACGGTACCGATAACGTGCAGTCTGACTATAATCTGAATCTGTCCCTGAATATGCCTGCGCGGGATCTGCGGGGTACGGTAAATGTGTGCCATGGGGATCTGAAGAATATCCTGAAAATGGTCCGGCGGGATTATCCTGTCAGTGGCATTGCGGATGGTACGGTCACCTTTAACGGAGCGCGCCGGGACACGCTGTTGCAGGGGAAACTATCCAATCTTGCGATTCATGATGTAAAATATGACAGCCTGGTTATGCAGGCGCGATTTAATCGAGGCCTTCTGACCCTGGATGAAGCACGGCTTTTAGAGCATGAAATAACGCCGGACAAAGGTTTTATTGCAGCCGGCGGCCAGATTGATTTGGAGAAACGAACCCTGCATCTGGAGGCGGGCGCGATCGAAGCGGATCCGGCTGTGCTCACCGCCTTTATGAAAAATCCGGTGGAATTGAAAGGCCGTATGAACATTGCGCTGCAGCTGGAAGGCAGTCTGGATAATCCCTCCGGCAACGGTTCACTGGAAATTCTGGGAGGGAGTCTGGAAGGCGGTGCCTTTGACAGAGCCATCGCCATGTTGACCTTAAAAAACGATCATATCAACCTGGAACAGATGTTGGTGGAAGAAGGGGTCTATAAGCTGACCGCGGCCGGTAATATTCCGCTGGACCTGTTCCGCAGTACGGAACAGCGCCATAACCCGAGGGCGCAGATGAACATTGACGTAGATTTTAATGAAGCGGACCTGGCGGCTTTGACTGCGTTCAAAGAGGTGGAATGGGGCATAGGTAAGACAGAAGGCAAGGTGAAAATCGCCGGAACGCTGGAAACGCCTCACTTATATGGCAATCTGGGGATTAAAGACGGCACGGTAAAATTCAGGGATATCTATACGCCGGTGGATAAAATTAACGCGAATATCGTTTTTGCCGGCCAAAAAATCGATATAAACCGTGTTTCCGCCGTTCTGGGCAGAGGAACGGTCGAAGGCAGCGGAACCTACGATCTCATGGCTACGGACGCCAATGCTTACCGTCTGGAAGCAAAAGCCAATAATGCGGAGATTGATTCGTCTTACTTCAAAGGACGGATCAACGGGACGTTTAGTGCTGCGCCGGAATATTTCCGCAGTCGCTCCCGCAAACAAGCAGGGTGGCGACCTAAAGTCACCGCAGATATCCGTTTGGACGACGTGCTGATCAATATGCCGACGATTCCTCAAATGTCCGGCGGCGACAGCAATCTGGGACTTGATGTGACGCTTGCGCTGGGACCGAAAATTCGCTTATACAATAAGTACTTATATGATTTATGGCTGAAGGGCGGTCTTAAGATTACCGGAAGCACGGTGTTCCCCCGCATTGAAGGGAGCATTGAATCGGAAAAAGGAACGGTTACCTATCTGAGGACACGATTTAAACTGGATAAGGGTTCCTTGAACTGGATCGAGCCGGGTACCTTCTTGCCTAATTTAAGAGTGAATGCCCATACCCGGTTCAGCCGCTACCGTGTGTTTATGGAACTGACCGGCCCGTTGAGCGGAGATAATCTGAATCTGGTATTACGCTCTGACCCGCCTTTGCCGCAAAATACCCTGGTTCGCATGCTGACCTTACAGCGTCTGTCCGCAGGCAGTGATGATGTGACGAATGAAGATCTGCATAATTTGTTGATTGCCGGTCTGGAAACCGGTCTTTTGGGCGACGTGGAATATATGGTCAAAAAAGTGCTGGGCATCGATGATTTCCGCGTTTACGTGGGGCGGGTTGAAAATGGTCTGGATTTCGATAATCGCATGATCAGAGAATTGACAAAAGAAGAAAAATCACAATATAACTTCCTTGTAGGGAAAAATCTGACAGAGCGGTGGAAGATAGGTTATACGGCAAGTTTCAACGGATTGTACAGTAATATATTTACGCAGTATCAGGTGTCCGATCGTGTGAATCTGACCCTTTCGCGTGACGAGAACCATAATCATCGTTACAGTGTGGAATACCGTATTACATTCTGACAGGGGGAGAAAAATGCTGCAGGGCTATTTGGCAGAATTACAAAAAATTAAGCTTCTTTCCCGGGAAGAAGAAAAACTTTTGTGGGAAAAGGAAGCGGCAGGCGATGAAACGGCTCACCAAAAACTGATTTCCGCATATCAGCCCCTGGTTTTCAAAATTGCCATGGGGTTTCACATGGCAGAAGAGATAACGATGGAGTTGATCCAGGAAGGTACCGTAGGCTTACTGGAAGCCGCAGAATCCTACGATTACACAAAAGGGGTCGCGTTCAGTCTTTTTGCCATGCACCGGATCCGGGGGAGCATGTGTGATTTTCTGGCACGGGAATATGCGCAGACGGCAATTTCTCTGGATAAAGAGGCCTATGACGGATATTGCCTGGCAGACAGGATGCCCAGTTTGTTTCCGGAACCGGAAGAAGTTGCGGAACGTCATGCGGTGGCTGAGCGGGTCACACAGGCGGTAGAGCGTCTCCCGTATAAGGAACAAAAGGTGTTGCGGGGAATCTTTCTGGAAAATAAAACACCGGCGGATTTAGCAGCGGATATTAATGTGACCGCAGGGCATGTATACCGTCTGGAAAAACAGGGAGTAAAACGAATCCGCGGCATGCTGTCTCGTTTTATTAACGAACTGAAAAAATAATAAAACAGCAAAAAAACAAGAAAAACAGACCATTTTAACTGAAAAACAGAGAAAATGACGGAAAACCTACGTAAAATTGTTACTTTATGTGAAATTTTTTAAGATAATTTGCCAAGCTAAATAAGATTATATATAATCATAAGTAAGTTTATCTGAGGTGGACCTTATGCTACAAGGTAAATCAGTTTTCAGCCGGATCCGCAATGCCCGTAATAGTTTAGACAATGCGGAACGCAGTTTCAGCAGTCATCAGGAAATACGCGGTGAGCTGGATCTCATGCTGGCGGAAGCAGAACTGCAGAATTTAAGGCAGAAACGGGGAGGCAGGATCGGCTGGACCCGGCATACCTTTGCTGCCTGTGCGGCCGTGTTGTTGTTGGCTGCGGGCGGATTAGGCTGGTGGTGGGCTTCTGCGTATGGCGAACATACCTCGCAGGCGGCCTCATCTGCACCCGGCCCGGTGGCTGTTTCTGAGAAAAAAGAATCCGTGCAGACCGCCGAAACCATAAAAACCAATGGGGTTCAGGTGAAAGCAAATGTTGCGCCTGAAGCGGCCTTATCCGGGGTGCCGGCTCCCCCTGCGGAGGAAACTGCCCGGCCCGCTCCTCATGCTGTTGTTCCGGATGCGTCCATGCCAATACAGGTTTCCGCAGGGCAGCTGCGCCAGTTGATCCGTTCCGGGAAACAGGAACTGAGCAGTATCAGGTAATTGGCTATGTTATGAAATTGAGATAAAACCAACTGAAGTAGGGAGGATTAGTTACATTATGAAACATGCGTTAAGCAAACGAGTCGCCTTGGGCCTGATGACTGCAATGATCGTAGCTTCACCGGTTTTTGCCGAAACAACTCCGTCGATGTCCCAGCCGGTTGATACCAAAGGCCGTCCCCAAAGCACGCAAAGCCAGGATAAGGATATAAAAGTGCCGCAGGATGCAACCGCTGCCGAGGCGCCCCATTCACAGCCGAACCTTCTTGCGCCGCCGTCGTCCGGCGAGGAAACGATGGAAAATAAAGCCGGCGAAACGGCTCAAAGCAACCCTGAGATTGCTCCTTACCTGAATAAAACGGTAACGAAAATCAGCATTGAAGGAAATAAAGAGATTCCTGCTGAGGAAATACAAAAAGCTGTGATCAGCAAACCCGGTCTGCCCTTGACGGAAGAGTCACTGGCAAAGGATTTGCAGTCGATTTATGCGATGGGCTGGTTTTATGATCTGCGACCCTCTTTTACGACTGTACCTGAAGGCGTCCAGGTTACCTATCATGTAATGGAAAACCCCAAATTTACCAGGCTGGAAGTGGAAGGAAATACCAGGATCTCCACGGAAAAGATTCGGGAAATGGTGAATTTGCCGGAAGGGCAGATGGTAAACATCCGGGAGGCGACGGCCAAACTCCAGCAGGTTGAGGCGGAATACAAAAAAGGAGGCTACATCCTGGCGCGTATCACCGATGTTAAATTGCTGCCGGATGGAACCCTGGGAGTCTTGATCAACGAAGGGATCGTAGAAGACTTTAAAGTTAAAGGCAACGTGAAAACCAAGGATCGAGTGATCCTGCGGGAAATCCGCCTGAAAAAAGGCGAACCCTTTAACTCTACGCTGGCCCGTCGTTCCATGCAGCGCATTTATAATCTGGGTTTTTTTGAAGACGTAAACGTGCGCCTTAATCCGGGCAGCCAGCCTAACGCGGTAGAGATGGAAATCACCGTGGTGGAAATGAATACCGGTACCTTTGGCATTGGCGCCGGCTACAGTGATGCGGATGGCTTTATCGGTATGGTCACTTTGGGGGATAAAAACTTCCGCGGAACCGGTGACAGTATTTCGATACGCTGGGAATTTGGCGGCGCGGACAATCGCAACTATGAATTCAGTTATACCAAACCCTGGCTGGATAAAAAAGAGACCTCCGGAACCCTGTCGATTTACCGCATTACCAATGAGTATGCCGATTATGACAGGGATGCCAATGAAATTGCCCGTTACGATAAAAAACGCGTGGGTCAGGAACTGACTTTCGGACGCAAGCACGGGGAATTTGTCAGCAATTATCTGTCTCTAAAACATCGGGATGACAAATATGAAGGCAAAGTTGACGGATATGGTACGCAGTATTATGAAGATACTTATAATGAGGAAGCAAAAAAGCATCATTGGCCTGCTACTGCCGCAGAACGCCGCGCCGAAAACTTCGGCACAACAAACAGCTTAGCCTTCTCCCGTGTCTACGATTCCCGGGATAATATTTACGATCCCCATGCCGGAAAACGCAATTCGTATACCTTTGAGTGGGGCGGTTTCGGCGGCGATTTTAAATTTGAAAAACTCAGCGTCAATTACCGTTACTATCTGCCGCAGGGGCCTAACGTAATCGCCTTTGACCTGGGCGCCGGTTATGCCTGGGGCAACATGCCGCTGTCCCAGCGCTTTGCGATGGGCGGTTCAGAGAATCTGCGCGGCTACAAAGACGACCAGTATAGAGGCAACAGCATGCTGCGCGCTACGGTAGAGTATCGTCTTCCTATCGTTAAGAAGGTGCAGGGCGTTGTGTTTGTGGATTCCGGTTATGCCTGGGATAAACGGGACGAAAAACGCTTTGACCTGGGGTTGATCAAAGTCGGTTACGGCGTGGGCCTGCGGGTTAATTCACCCTTAGGGCCGATCAAGCTGGATTATGGTATCGGGGAAAACGATAAGCGGTTCCATTTCAGCTTTGGCGGTCAGTTCTGATCAGTATGAAAAAGATTATGTTCCTGCTCACGCTTTGCCTGGTCTGGACCGCAAGTGTATGGGCAGCGCCGGTAACACGGGTAGAAGTACAAATTACCGACAATAATAACCGAACCAGTCCGATTCTGTTGCGTAAGATGGAAGACAGTATGCGAGTCGTAGCGGAACAGTTGTTTAACGGGAAAGATGAGACAATGATCCGCGGGATTGCCGGGGAGTATGAAAGACTTTTAACGGAAATTTCCGAGCGGGTCATTACCGGTTACCAGACGAATGGCGTTCGGGTCACAACGGTGCCGGGACCGTCCGGCAGCACGGCTCAGATCTGTTTTTCCGTAGCGCCCTGGGCACAGGTCGTAGAAAGAACGGAAACGGATATCCAGTTCAGCGGCATCAGTCCTTTGGCTGTGTCCTTGCTGCAGGCGCGGTTGCCGGAATTAGAACAGCAGCTGCGGGCCACTCTTTCCGGCGTTTCTCTGGATGCGGCCGACTGGGCCGGCGGCGTCCTCCGCGGACAGGTACAAAAGCTGGTGGAAACGGTACTCCCCGATTTTAAGGCTGCGGTAGATGTGACGACGCATGCCGATACGGCTGTGGTTCAGGTGATTATTTACCCCGTAGGCGAATTAGTGCAGGATGTAGAATACAGTATGGAGTCCAAGTCCATACCTAATCTGTTTCTGATGGATCTGAAATACAGGTATGCGGATAAAGCGAAGTCTTTGCGCGGGCTGCCGCTTTCCTATCTGGTTTCCAACCGGACTCTTTTGGAGCAGCGGTTTACCGAAGAACTGGCGGGAGAAGCGCAGGTCAAACGGCACGACTTGCGGCCCAAAGTGGAAATCGTACCCGGCTCTGACACCCGCTTCACGATTTCGTTGGAATCGGATCGGTATAAGATTTGGTTCGAGGGCTATGGAGACATTGGGCGCGATGACCACAATCTGTCCGGCAGGGCCCATCTGGGAAAATTTATTTCCCGGCGGGACGAAATTTTTGGCGAAGCCGGGGTGGATCTGAAAGATGTTGACTGGGATTTCAGCGCCGGTTATGCGATGCATTTTGGCAAAGCGACGCTTTCTTATATGCGGCGGGTGCCCAGTGACTTTAATGTGTATCGGGGGGAATATGATTTCACGCCGAAATGGCGTTTCCGGTACGAACATTTCAGTAATACCGGGACTAATGAATATGCGGTGCGGTATCGGATTCATGAATTTCTCAGCGGCGAATACGTCTACTCCACGGACAAATCCTATTTTCGCATTATCGGCAATTTGTAAGGGCGCTGTCGCAGGATGGCGTATAAAAGTTGAAAGTATCGGCATGCGCTGATATAATATACAAGCAAAACTATTAAAAAGGCAGGTACAAACTACTATGATGGAAAAATTGCGTAACCCTAAAAATGTTAAGACGATTTCTCTGATCGTCGCAGCGATTTTTGTGCTCGGTTGCTTCACGCTCGCGTTGAGCGCCGGTGGCTTCAAAAACAGTATTGCTCAGGCAGCGTCCAGCGATTCCGCGATCGGCGTGGTAAATTATCAGGTCCTGGTTTCCCAGTCCCCCAGGTTGAATGATGTACGTTCCGCGATGCAGAGCGAGATTCAGAAGACCCGTACGGAATTTGATGAAAAAAGCAAGAGCATGAATGAAACGGAAAAAGAAAGATATTACAAACAGCTGCAGGAACGTCTGGGAAATAAGGAAAAAGAGCTGATGGACCCGCTGCTGAACGAGATCAATGATACGATTAAAAAAATTGCAGAGAAAAAAGGCCTGAAGGTCGTTGTGGATAAATCTACCGTAGTATACGGCGGCACTGACATTACGGACGAAGTAGCCAAAGTACTGCAAACTGCGAAAAAATAAAATCAGATCCGTGTGAGGCTCTCAGTGAGCCTCCTTTTCTGTTGCCGAAGGAGGAAAAATTATGCGCCGGATGGCAGTGCTGTTGCTTGTTATTGCCGCTCTGGTACTTTCTGCCTGCGGTAAGCAGACGACCGGGGAAAAAATTGCTGTGGTAAACTGGGAGAATGTTATGGAAGCCCACCCACAGCAGACCCAATTGCGTAAAGCTAAAGAAGAATATAATCAGTTGCTGGATAGGCGACGGGAACAGGAAGTACTGGGCAAGACCCGTTTAGGCGCCCTGGCCCGTTTACATCAGTTAAAGGAAAACAGCAAGCGCAGCTTTTTAGCGGCGGATCTGCAGACACGGATGCTGGAACAGCAGGCCCTGGAGCAAAAGAAGCTGCAAGCTTTGTCGGAACAATTTGCCAAAGAAGCCGATCAGGAATTTTTATCTGAGGAAAAAAAGCTGGAAGAAAATTATCGGCTGAAGCTGTTTAACCTGCGGTTAAAGTTGGAGGCGCTGCAGCTGACACCGGAAGAAAGAGGCAAACTCCAACGGGAGATGGCGCTGCTTCAAGCAGCCCAGGAACGTGACCGCATGGCTTTAGCACAGTTTAAAATGAAGCGGGTACAGGAAAAGATGGAGCCGGAGATACAGGCGATGCATCAGCGTCTGGAGGCCTTTGCCAGGCAGCTGCAGGCGCAAATGAAAGCCGGTTTGACAGACCGTTCCACACCGGAAGGTGATGCGTTGGCTCAGGCCCCGGCCGCTTTGGACAAGGTGTTGAGCCAGGTGGATCGGGAGTTGGATTTTCGCCAACAGGCTGTGGAAACTTTGGAAAATTCCCTCAAAAAAGATGTGGAAAGCGTCATTATGAAGCTCGGTAAAGAACGTGGCTACAGCGTTGTGTTCCATAAGTATCGCACAAACGTAGCGGCGGAAGACATTACCGAGGACGTGATCAAAGATGTGAAGAAAATCAGTATCAGGAAGGAAGTACAGTGAGATGAAAAAGTTTTTAGCTTGTGTCATGATTGCCTGCGCTTTGCTGGCAGTTGGCTGCAGCGGTAGAAATGCGGCATTTGGGGTAGTGGATATGAAGAAAGTGGAGGCGGAAGCCCCCGCGGTAAAGACGATTAAAGAGGATCTGACGAAGAAAGCAAAGGAATTGCAGGAATCCATGCAAAAGGAAACCGAGGGCAAGAGCCAGGAAGAAGCGCAGAAAATTGCCCAGGATAAATCAGCTCAGATGCAGGTAGCCTCTTCCGAGGCCCAGGCGAAATTAAAGGCCAGTTTGGATACGGCGTTGGCAGAAGTTTCCAAGGAAAAAGGCCTGAGCGCGGTTTTGATCAAAGATGCCGTTCCTTCCGGCGGCGTAGATGTGACCGAGGACGTTATTAAAAAGATGAAATAAACTGCAATCAGCAGCAGGAAAAAAGGAGCAGGGCAGATCTGCCCTGTCAAACGGAGAGGGTTAGTACATGGAACGGACATTACAGGAGTTAGCGGCATTTCTTAACGGTACTTTGGAAAATGACGACCCGGCTTTAAAGATTACCGGCGTTAACGGTTTGGTGGAGGCCGGTCCTTCGGAAATTTCCTTTGCTGTGGCGCCTTATGTGGAGGTTTGCCATAAAAGCAGGGCCGGGGCGATGATCCTTGGCTTTGAGGACAGACAGTTGGACCGTCCGGTGATCCGGGTGGAAAATCCGCGCCAGGCCTTTGCCGACTTGCTGGAATTATTCCGTCCGCAGGAAGCGGTGGAGAGAATAGTAAGTCCCCTGGCGTCCGTAGCCGGTGATGCAAAGATCGGCAGTAATGTATCGATCCAACCCTTTGCAGTGGTGGATTCCGGCGCCGAGATCGGAGACAACACGGTCTTGTATCCCCATACTTATGTAGGGAGAAATGTAAAAGTCGGCCGCGACTGTGTTCTCTATCCTTCCGCTACGATTCGGGAAGACTGTGTATTGGGGAACCGGGTCATTCTACAGTCCGGCTGCGTAATTGGCGGCGATGGATTTGGCTATGTGACCAACCACGGAAAGCATAATAAAGTGCTGCAAACCGGCAATGTGATCCTGGGGGATGATGTGGAGGTAGGCAGCAACGCCTGTATCGACCGGGCAACTGTGGGCAGCACGATCGTCGGCAATGGCACCAAACTGGATAATCTGGTTCATCTGGCCCACAATGATGTGGTGGGAGAAAACAACCTGTTCGTTGCTTTTGTAGGCATACCCGGCAGCGTGACGATCGGTGATAATAATACGTTTGGCGGACAGTCTGCTACGGTGGGGCATATTTCTATCGGCAGCAATAACACCTTCGCGGCGCGCTGCGGGGTGATCGGCAACGTGGAAGACGGACAGGTGCTGGCCGGTTTTCCGGCGCTGCCGCATCTGGAATGGCTGCGGCAGGAAGCCAGGCTTCGTAAGATCGGCAATCTGTTGAAGACCGTCAAAGAATTAAAAAAAGAACTTGCTGAGCTGAAAAAAGCAAAGGCAGCAATACCTAAAATCTAAAACGTTATTATAAAATATAAAGGTAAGCTGGTATTTATGGCATTATATTATTTGATGAAAGTAATCAGCCGGATCTTTTGCCTTCTGCCGTTAAAAGCAGGGATGCTGTTCGGCGATTTATTGGGACGGTTATCTTTGCTGTTTGTGCCCCGTTGGCGCATGAAGATGGCCGTAGCGAATATAGAGGAATGCCTGGGGATTTCCGGGGCAGAAGCAGAAAAAGCAGCCAGGCAAAGTGTGGTCAAATTTGGTCGCATGATCGTTGAAGTGTTGCGCTTTCCGCTGTTGAACAAAGACAATATAGAAGAATATGTTAAAATTGACGGTCTCCGCTATCTGGAAGAGGCAAACGCCCGGGGCAAGGGCGTGATCATCGCTACGGCGCATTTCGGCAACTGGGAACTTCTGGGGGCCATGATCGCTCTTAAAGGCTATGATATGCTGAGCATTGCCCGTAAGCAGAACAACGGCGCTATGGACCGTTTTATTAATGAATGTCGGCAGATGGTAGGACAGACGGTAGCCTATAATCGGGGCAAGGAAGGCGTCCTGTCCATGGGCCGTTATCTGAAAGAAAAAAAGTTTCTGGGGATTCTTTTTGATCAGGACACCAATGATACGGGGGTACGTCTTGCGTTATTTGGTAAGCCCTGTATCACGCCTGCCGGAGCCGCTGTATTCAGCCGTACCTTCGGCTGTGCGGTATTGCCTGTTTTTATGCACTATGATTCGGATGGCAGCTGCCGGGCGAAGATTTACCCGCCTCTATATGCGGAAAAAACACCCGACAAAGAACGGGATCTTTATCAACTGACGGAGCAGCTGCTAAAGATTTTGGAGACGGAGATCCGCAGCAACCCGCCTATGTGGTTCTGGGTCCATGATCGCTGGAAAGACGGGCGGCAACATTTTGGCTCAAAAAATTGAAGTGAGGGGCAACAGTATGAGAAAACAAGTTACACTGGCCAATACCGTAAGTTATTCCGGTGTGGGGCTGCATTCCGGTAAAGAAGTGAGGATGACGCTGAAGCCGGCTTCGGAAAATACGGGAATCGTCTTTATCCGTACCGATTTGCCCGCCCGGCCGCAGATTCATGCCCGGGCAGAACTGGTCGTTTCGACTTTGCGGGCCACCTCGTTGGAAGAAAACGGGGCCCGGGTCGTTACGGTGGAGCATTTGTTAGGGGCCTTATCCGGCATGCATGTTACCAATTGCTATATTGAAATGAACTCACCGGAACCGCCGGTCGCGGATGGAGCGGCCCTGGTGTTTGCGGAACTGATACAGCAGGCCGGTCGAGCGGAGCAGGCCGAAAATACGCCGGTATACAGGGCGGAGCGCCCTTTTGCGGTTTACGACGGGGATAAATATATTGCCATGCTGCCGTATGATGGCGTGCGGATCTCTTTTACTTCGATCAACAGCCATCCGCTGCTGGGAACGCAGTATTTTGACATCGAGCTGGATGAAGCAAACTTTTTGAAGGAGATTGCGCCGGCCCGTACCATCGGTTTTATGAGTGAAATCGAACAGATGCGCAAAATGGGCATGGGACTTGGCGGCACTCTGGAAAACGCTTTGGTATATGATGACCGACAATGTTTATCCGTGCCGCGGTTTCCCGACGAATTGGTCCGTCATAAAATTTTGGATGTGCTGGGGGACCTTTCGCTTCTTGGCCCGTGGCAGGGGCACGTTATCGCCGTTAAATCCGGACACTTATATAATTCACAGCTTGCTAAAAAAATCATCGCATACAGGGAGGGTAAATAATGGCTATTCGATTGGAAGTAACTGAGATCAAAAAAATTCTGCCGCATCGTTTTCCCATGTTGCTGGTGGACCGCATTTTGGATATGGAACCGATGAAATGGGCGGAAGGCATAAAAAATATTTCAGTTAATGAAATGCAGTTTTTAGGGCATTTCCCTGATGAACCCATTATGCCCGGAGTGCTGTTGATCGAAGCGATGGCGCAGGTGGGCGGCGTTGCCATGCTCTATCCTCCGGAAAACCGCGGTAAAATTGCGGTGTTTGCCAAAATTGATAATGTACGGTTTCATAAGCCTGTGGTGCCCGGTGATCAGCTCTATACCCGGGCTGAGGTAACTAAGATCCGCGGTAATATGGGTGTTATTCATTGTGCCGGTAAGGTGGACGGTTCTTTGGCCTGTGAATGTGATTGTTTCTTTGCCATTCAGGAAAAGAAAGCTTAAAGCCTGAAAAATAATAAAGCAATACACGTTTGCTTTAAATTTTAAAAAAATTGGAAAAACAAAGCGATTCGGCTGAAATTGACAGGAAAAAAGATATATTCCCCTTAAAACTGCGGAAATAAAGAAAATTTGGCGGTTTTTGGCAGGTGAAAAAAAGCTTGCTTTGTAGAATATAGATATAACGTGGTTGGGTCGGCATCCGGACGATCTTAAAATTTTCTTCGATGTGTTCAGCCGGGAGCCGAACCGCAGGCAGGAACGAACAAACAATAAACACGTGCAGCAGGGGAGTGAGGCAATGGCATCTGTAATTACGCCATTATATAAAATCCATGATACCGCCATTATTGAAAAGGGGGCGGAGATCGGTAAAAATGTGGTGATAGGGCCGTATGCTGTGATTAAGCATGACGTTGTCTTAGGGGACGGCTGTATAGTTGGTCCTCATGTAGTGATTCACCCGCATACCACTATTGGCAAAGAGTGCCGCTTTTTTCCCGGCGCTTCCATCGGCGGCGAGCCGCAGGATCTGAAGTTTGCGGGAGAATACAGCTCTACTGTGATCGGGGATCGCTGTACTTTTCGCGAGTGCTGCACCGTCAGCCGCGCAACGGGAGAAGGGAATGAAACCCGTTTAGGCAACGATATTCTGATGATGGCCTATACGCATGTAGCACATAACTGTATCGTAGGTAATAATGTGATTATGTCCAACGTGGCTACTTTGGCCGGTCATGTCGTCGTAGAAGATCGGGCGATCATCGGCGGTCTGGCGGCTGTGCATCAGTTCTGCCGTATTGGACGCAATGCGATGGTTGGCGGCATGAGCCGTATTTCACAGGATATTCCGCCTTTTATGCTGGTATCCGGTGATCCTGCTTTTGTGGCCGGTTTAAATAGCGTAGGTCTGTCTCGCGCCGGGATGCCGCCGGAGATTCGTTCCCAGTTAAAAAAAGCGTTCCGTATTTTATATCGCAGCGGGATGTCCATGGGCGAAGCGGTAGAAACGATGGAGCAGGAACTGGAAAGCAGCGAACCGGTAGAGCATCTGATGCGCTTTTTACGGAATGCGGAACGGGGAATTATCCATACCAGAAAATAAAAAGAAGTACTTCTGTTGTTTCAGAAAGACTTTCAAGGCAGCGAAAAATTTCGCTGCCTTTTGTGTCAGTTTTGCTTTTTGGGTAGCGCAACAGCAGCCGGATGTAGTAAAATAAAGCTATAATTGATCCGCTGTCTGGCATCAGGCAGGCAAAGGGTCGTTTACGAAAAGAACGGGCGGTGTTAAAGCAGATGGAAACCTTGGGTATTTTGGCCGGTATCGGCCACTTGCCGGTAGATGTGGCACGGTCTGCCAAAATGTTAGGCTATAAAATCGTGGCGGTGGCGGTGGTACCGAATACGGATCCGGAATTGCCGGAGTATGCCGATGTATTTTATTCGATTAACATAGGAAAAGCAGGGAAGATTTTAAGTACATTAAAAAACCATGATGTTAAAAATGTGACTATGATTGGCAAGGTCACTAAAGAAGTGTTATATAAAGACGGTATGGTTTTGCCGGATCTGACTACGATACGCCTTCTGGCATCCTTGCCGGATCGCAAAGACGATACGATTATGAATGCTCTTGTCAAACTTGTAGAGGAAGAAGGAATGAAGGTCATGGATCAGACAATCCTGATCCAGCCTTTGCTTCCGGCTCCCGGCGTTTTGACCAAACGGCGCCCCACAGAGGAAGAATGGGAAGATATGAAATTCGGTTTTCGTATGGCCAAGGAATTAGGGCGGCTGGATGTCGGGCAGACCGTGGTAGTAAAAAAACGGGCGGTAATGGCTCTGGAAGCGATTGAAGGTACCGATGCCTGTATTCTTCGAGGCGGATTTTTAGGACGGGGCGGCGTAATCGTGGCGAAAACTGCTAAGCCGGCCCAGGACAATCGTTTTGATATGCCCGGTGTGGGTACCAAGACCCTTGATTCCATGATCCATGCCGGCGCAACAGGGCTTGTGATTGAAGCGGGGCATACTTTGCTGGTAGATCGGGAACGGACCCTGGCGCTGGCGGATGAAAAGAACATGACCATTGTAGCCGTGTCAGAAACAGAATTGGCATAACGCAGAAAGGGAAAACTGTCAGACATAAACAAAATATTTGTGGAAAAGGACGGCTGAAAGGTTTTTTCAGCCGTCCTTTTATGATATAATAAAGTGTATTATTGTGTACCAAATTAAGCATAATAATTTATGCAGCAGCTAAGTTTTAAAGGTGTATCATGACCAGAATTTTGATTTCTGCAGGGGAGGCATCCGGCGATCTGCACGCCGGTGCTGTCACCCGTGCGCTAAAGCAAATAGAGCCTGAGGTTCAGGTCTTCGGTATGGGCGGAGATTGTCTGCGCGCGGCCGGAGGCGAGGTAATATACGATATAAAAGACCACAGTGTGATGGGATTTGTGGAAGTACTCCGTAAACTGCCGGATCTTTGGAAGCTGAGGAATTCTTTTATTCAGCTGATGGAGCGTCGGCGTCCGGATGTGTTGCTCACCATCGACTATCCGGGCTTTAATATGCGTCTGGCGAAACTGGCCAAAGACAGAGGCATCAAGGTGGTATCCTTTATTGCGCCTTCGGCCTGGGCCTGGCGTCCCAACCGGGCGGCCGGCGTGGTGAAAGTTGTCGATAAAATCGCTTCCATTTTTCCCTTTGAATATGATCTGTACAAATCCTATGGGGCGGACATCGAGTTTGTGGGTCATCCCCTGGTAGATATGGTTCATCCTTCTTTAGCGCCGGAAGAGGCAAGAAAGTTGGCCGGCAAGCGGGAAGGACATCCCCTGGTGCTTTTGATGCCGGGCAGCCGCGCCATGGAAGTGGAACGTCTGTTGCCGGTGATGTTGGATGCCGCGCGCCTTATCAAAGCGCAGCGCCCGGAAATTGATTTTGCCATGCCCCGTGCGGTGACGATTTCCCGGAAAGTATTGGAAGAGGCGATCAAGGCCTCCGGTCTGGAGATCAAACTGACGGAAGGAAATAATTACGATATTATGAGCGCCGCGGATTTTGCGGTAGCCACCAGCGGCACCGTTACCTTAGAAGCCGCTTTGTGCGGCCTGGGCTGTGTCATTTTGTACCGGGCTTCCGCGCTCAGCTATTGGATTGCCAAACAGGTGGTGGAGATCCCGTTTATCGGTCTGCCGAATATTGTGGCGGGACGCAGTGTGGAGCCGGAGCTGATACAGGCTGACTGTACGCCGGAGACCGTGGCAAAAACCACTTTGAAACTTTTAGAACCCAATCGTTATGCGCTTTTACAGCAGGATCTGCGGGAAGTAAGACGGCGTCTGGGCGAGCCGGGGGCTGTACGCCGTGTGGCAGAACTGGTGCTGCGCATGGCCCGTCCTCTGACAGACCAGTCGTCTCTGCCCCCCGGGGGAGCGGAACGGATCGAAAGTAAGGTCGCGGCGCATAAGCCTTTTTGCTGTTAGAAAAATTACCCTGAATGAGGCGAAGAGATGGAGTTATATAAACGTATACTCGGTTACGTAAAACCATATTTGCACGTACTGACGGCAGCCTTGCTCTGTACCGTGCTGGCAGCGGCCGGGAATCTGTATCTGCCCTGGATCATTAAGGACATGGTAGATAAGGTGCTTTCTGAAAAAGACGCTTTTATGCTGAATATGATCGCGATCAGTATCGTCGTGATCTTTTTGTTCCGCGGTATTGCTTTTTACGGACAAAACTATCTGATGAGCTGGGTAGGACAGCGCGTGGTGATCGATATTCGCGGCGAGGTATTTCGTAAATTACAGCGTTTGTCCATGTCCTTTTACGATAAGAATAAAACCGGCACCATCATGAGCTATGTGACCAACGACGTGAATGCGTTGCAGGGCGCTATGGTGGATAATACCATAGAACTTGTGACGGAAGGGTTTATTCTGATCGGTTCCATTTGCGCGATGATTTATCTGGACTGGAAGCTGACTATTTTTACATTCTGCACCTTTCCTATCGTCTTATGGTTTATGAATTTCTTCGGTAAAAAGATCCGTCGATCCGGAGGCATGATCCAGGAAGCGACTGCTGATATCACCTCTGTGCTGCAGGAATCCGTAGCTTCAGCCAGAGTGGTAAAATCCTTTGTGCGGGAGCAATACGAGATCGACCGGTTCGACAAAGAGAATATGGCCAACTTTGAGGCTAATATGCGTAATGCCAAGTATATGGCGACCCTGACCCCGACCATTGAATTGGTGGCTGCGCTGGGAGTTACCTTGATTTTATGGTACGGCGGGCACAATGTCATCGCCGGGGAGATTACAGCTGGTTCTCTGATTGCCTTCCTGGTCTATGCTGTAAACATCTCTAACCCAATCAAACGCATTACCCGTACAATCGGCAATATTCAGAAAGCGCTGGCTGCAGCGCAACGCGTATTTTATGTGCTGGACCTGCCGGAAGAAGTGCAGGACCGGCCCGATGCCAAGGTTTTGCCTCCGGTCAGGGGCAGTGTGGAGTTTGAACATGTAAGCTTTTCTTATAATGCGGGAGACGAGGTCATTCATGATCTTTCTCTGTCGGTTCAACCCGGACAGGCTATCGGTGTGGTGGGCCCTTCCGGAGCAGGCAAGTCGACGATTGCCAGCTTGCTTCCCCGTTTTTACAACTGTGATTCGGGCTGCATACGGATCGATGGAGAAGACATCGCTTCCGTCACCCTGGATTCGCTGCGGCAGCAGGTAGGGATCGTGCCGCAGGAAACGATCCTCTTCAATGGCACTGTGTACGATAACATTTTGTATGGCAGGCTGAATGCGACCCGGGAAGAAATAGAGGCGGCGGCCAAAGCGGCAAACGCTCATGATTTTATCATGGAATTGCCACAAGGTTATGCTACGCTGCTGGGAGACAGAGGCCTGAATATTTCCGGCGGCCAGCGCCAGCGTATCGCCATTGCCAGAGCGATCCTTAAAAATCCGCGGATCCTGATCCTGGACGAAGCCACCTCAGCGTTGGATACAGAAAGCGAACGTTTGGTGCAGGAAGCGCTGAACCGCCTCATGGTGGGGCGTACCGCCTTTGTTATCGCGCATCGCCTGTCCACGATCAAGAATGCGGATCGAATCATCGTCCTGGACAAAGGCGGTCTGGCAGAATCAGGAACGCACGATGAGCTGATGGCCCAAAATGGGTTGTACGCGCATCTTTATCAGATTCAGTATCGCAGCAGGAAAGAGGAATGAGGCTGACTTATGTATATTCTTTATAACATTCTGGGAATCCTGGTATTCTTTGTTTTCGTGCTGCCCTATTATGGCTACCGTCTGGTGCGGGAGAAGGGGTTCAGCGTTCGTTTCAGACAAAGTATAGGGCTGATCCGCCGTGAAGAAATTGATGCGGTGGTGGATACGGAATGCATTTGGATCCACGGCGCTTCGGTAGGCGAGATCGTGGCCACCAGTCCCCTGGTGAAAGAAATTAAAAAAACCATGCCGGAACGCAAGGTTCTCGTGTCCGCTTTTACCGTAGGCGGCTACAATATGGCCCGGCAGATCATTCCGGAAGCGGATGCCATTATCTATTTTCCTTTGGACTTATCCTGGGTGGCGGAATCGGTCGTCCGTCGGATCCATCCCGGCATTTTTATGCCGGTGGAAACGGAACTGTGGCCTAATTTTCTCCGGGCGATCCGGGAGCGCAATATTCCGGTCATGATGGTGAACGGTCGTATTTCCGAGAAATCCGTGAAGAATTACCGCTACCTTTTCAGTATGTGGCGCGATATGCTGCGTACGGTCAGCCGTTTCTGCATGCAATCCAGCATCGACGCGGACTATATCAGCCATTTAGGCGCGGACCCTGCTAAAGTTTTTGTGACCGGCAATACCAAGTTCGATCAGACTTATGCTGAAGTTACGGCGGAAGATCTGGCGGCCTATAAAACCGAGTTGGGCCTGGGAGAGGACGCGTATCCGGTGATCGTCGCCGGTTCGACCCATCCTTCGGAAGAAGACGCGGTCCTGCTCTCTTTCCGGGAACTGCGCAACAAATATCCGCAGGCCCGTTTGATCATCGCGCCCCGCAAGCCTGCCCGGGCGGAGGAGATACGGCGCCTGGCAGCCAAATTCGGCTATGAAACCGGTTTCCGCTCCGAATTGAAAGACCTGAAAGGCAAACGTCCGGAGTATCCGGTGCTTTTGATTGATACGATCGGTGAATTGGGGCGCATCTATGCGGTGGGCGATATCGTCTTTATCGGCGGCAGTCTGATGCATCATGGCGGGCATAATGTGCTGGAGCCTGCCGCGCATGCGAAACCGATTCTGGTTGGCCCCAGCATGGAAAACTTTAAAGATTCCTATTCCTTGTTGAACAAAGTGGGCGCCTGTCGGATGGTTCCTGATACCGCCGGCCTGACCGCCGCATTCCTGGAAATCGCGCAGGATGACGCGCTTCGTACACGTATGGGAGAGGCCTCGATTCAGGTCATTCGGGAAAACCGGGGCGCGGCGCTGAACACAATGCATTATCTGACCGATCTGCTGCAGCAGGCGTCGGTACCCCGCGCTTATACTAAGGACTATCCGACCAACACGCGAAACTTTAACGATGCCGGCGGCGGCGGTTTGAAACACGGGGCCGCGATCATCCAGTATATTTTCCACCTGGCTCATTCGCCGGAGCGCCCCTGGTATGCTTTTCTGCTCCTGGGTTTTTTACGGATTCTTTCTTACCTGTACGGTCTGGGCGCCCGGGTCAACCTGTGGCTTTATCAGGCGGGGCTGCTTTCGACCTGTAAACTGGACTGCTGTGTAATTTCCATCGGCAACATCACCGTCGGCGGAACCGGCAAGACGCCTACAGCGCAGCGCGTTGCCATGATGATAAAAAATATGGGATACCGGGTCGTGATTTTGAACCGCGGGTACCGTTCTCACTGGGATAAGGAACTGGGCGTCGTTTCCGACGGCAGGAAAATTTATATGACCAGTTATGAGGCCGGCGACGAGGCTTACCTGATGGCGAAGATGATGCCGGGAGTGCCGGTGGTCATCGGTAAAAACCGCGATGTAACCGGCAAATATGCGGTAGAGAACTTGCATGCGGAGGTCATCATTATGGATGACGGGTATCAGCACTGGCAGGTATACCGGGATCTGGATATCGTGCTGGTAGATACACTGAACTTGTTTGGGAATGGCTGCTTGTTGCCCCGGGGTATTCTGCGGGAGCCGCTGAGCCATTTGAACCGGGCGGATATGTTCCTGTTTACCAAGTCCGATCAAAGTTCTCAGTTGACGCGTACGGCCCTGACGGAAAATATTCGGCAATATAATACCAAGGCCCCCATTGTGGAAAGTATCCATCATGCTATGAACTTTGTGGAAATTGCCGACTGGTATAAAGGGATTCAACAAAATCCTATTGGCCTGGAAAACTTAAAGGGCAAGAAAGTTATGATATTCTCCGCTATCGGCAATCCTTCTTCTTTTGAGCAGAATGTATCCGGTTGCGGACTGGAGATACTGGAAGCGATCCGTTACCCTGACCATCATGATTACGGGATGCTGGAAATGCAGTATATCGGCGAACGGGCCAGCGAGCTGGCGGCGGATGCGCTGATCACCACGGGTAAAGACGCGGTAAAGATTCCTACGGAGTTTATTTATTTCAATCGTGAAATTCCTTTATATGTGATGAATATGGATATCATGATGATAAAAAATGAGACGGTATTTAATGAAACGCTGACGCAGGTGGTAGACACTTCGTTGCAGCATAAACAGAAAGGCAGCGCTGCGCCCGCTAACTAATGACTCTGATGAAGGAGATGGCATTCATGAAAGTAATCTGTGTGATCCCGGCGCGTTATGCTTCGACCCGTCTGCCGGGGAAGCCGTTAAAGCTGATTGCAGGCAAGCCGATGATTCAACGGGTGTATGAGCAGGTAAAAAAAGCCCGGCGGCCGGCCGATTGTATCGTGGCCACCGACGATCAGCGTGTGTATGACGCGGTCCTTGCTTTTGGCGGCAAAGCCTGCCTGACCCGGGCGGACCACCCTAATGGCACAAGTCGTCTGGCCGAGGTTGCCGCACAGTATCCGGATACCGATGTCATTATCAATGTGCAGGGAGATGAACCCATGATCCCGCCGGAGATCATAGATCGTCTGGCGCAGGCGTTTGAGGAAGAGCCGGAGCTGAAGATGGCGACCATGAAGGCGCGGATGCCGGAAAGCGAATATCAGGATCCTTCCGCGGTAAAAGTGGTGACGGATATACAGGGGTACGCCTTGTATTTTTCCCGCAGCCTGCTGCCCTATCCCCGTAATCAGGGGGAGTGTTTTAAGGTCTATAAACATGTGGGAATCTATGCCTACACCCGGGAATTTCTGCTGCATTATGTGACTTTGCCGCCTACGGCTCTGGAAGTAACAGAAAGTCTGGAACAGCTGCGGGTGTTGGAGAATGGCTATAAAATCAAGGTGTTGGAAAGTGACTTTCAGGGCATTGGCGTAGACACGCCGGAAGATCTGGAAGCTGTCAATCGATTGTGGGGAGGTAAATAATGCATATTGTTACTGTAGGGCCTTATAAGGTGGGACCCGGCCAGCCGCTCCTGCTTCTGGCGGGACCGTGTGTCCTGGAAGGCTACGAGCATAGTCTGGCGATTGGCCGGGAAGTAAAGCGAATCTGCGAAAAACTGCACATGCCCTATGTGTTCAAGGCGTCTTTTGATAAAGCCAACCGTTCTTCGTATGATTCATTCCGGGGACCCGGACTGGAAGAGGGTCTGGCGCAGCTGGCCGCCATCAAAAAGGAATTAGGGGTGCCGGTGGTCAGTGACGTACACGAAACTGCCCAGGTGGCTAAAGCGGCGCAAGTGCTGGACATCATTCAGATCCCCGCTTTTTTGTGCCGGCAGACGGATCTGGTTTATGCGGCCGGGCAAACAGGGAAATGCGTGAATGTGAAAAAAGGACAGTTTTTAGCTCCTTGGGATATGAAAAATGTGATTTCCAAGCTGGAAGCGGCAGGCAATAAAAACATTCTTTTGACGGAAAGAGGCTCCAGCTTTGGTTATAATACGCTGGTGACCGATATGCGGGGACTGGCTGTGATGCGGGAATTAGGCTATCCTGTAGTCATGGATGCGACTCACAGCGTGCAGATCCCGGGCGGTAAGGGAACCAGCAGCGGCGGTCAGAGCCAGTACGTACCTCATATGGCCAGAGCGGCGGCGGCAACCGGTATCGACGCGCTGTTTCTGGAGGTGCATGACGATCCCTCTAAGGCCTTAAGTGACGGACCGAACATGGTACGGCTGGATCAGCTGGAAAAATTGTTGACGGATGTGTTGGCAATCGATAAAATTGTGCGCGGCCGTTAAGGCTTCGTTCTCCGACTAAATCATGAGAAGGCGGCGTATCGCGTCGCCTGGGAAGGACTTGTCTGAAATGAATGAAATGGAAACCGATGCCCAAAAGGTATTGCGTCTGGAAGCGGAGGCGATTCTGGATCTGATCCCTCGCATCGACGCTGACTTTGATGCGGCGGTAGAGATGATCCTGCAGTGCCAGGGGCGTGTTGTCATGACCGGTATGGGAAAATCGGGTATCATCGCCCGCAAAATATCCGCCACCCTGGCCAGTACGGGAACGCCGTCTTTTTATCTGCATCCGGCCGAGGGTATCCACGGTGATTTAGGGATGGTAACGACGGGAGATGTAGTGATTGCTCTTTCTAACAGCGGGGAAACGGGAGAAGTCTTGAATATTCTTCCTTCTTTACGTCGAATCGGCGCAAAACTGATTGCAATGATTGGCAATTCCGATTCCACGTTAGCCAAAAATTCAGATGTAGTATTGAATGTGGGCGTGAAACAGGAAGCCTGTCCTCTGGGACTGGCTCCTACGGCCAGCACAACGGCGGCCTTGGCTTTTGGCGATGCGTTGGCCATCGCATTAATGGGGAAACATCATTTTACCTCCAAACAGTTTGCCGTCTTCCATCCGGGCGGCAGCCTGGGTCGGAAGCTGTTACTTACGGTGGGCGATATTATGCACAGCGGCAATGAAAATCCGGTGGTGGCAGGCAGTTCTACCGTTACGGAAGCGTTGTTTGTGATTACGGATAAAGGCCTTGGCGCCGTTTCTGTGGTCGATGAAAATGGTCTTATGATCGGTTTGTTAACGGATGGGGATATTCGCCGGGGTCTGTCTAAAGGTGTAGATTTCCTGTCCCGTCCGGTGACGGAGTTAATGACCCGGACGCCTAAATCCATTACCAGGGAAAAACTGGCGGCGCAGGCCTTGCATATCATGGAAAGTCATACACCGAAACCCATTACCGTCTTGCCGGTAGTAGATCAGGCAGGGCATGTGATCGGGCTGCTTCACATGACGGATCTGGTGCGTCAGGGCGTGGTGTAAGAAAAATCTTTTAAGCAGGATTTTCAGCGATTGAACGGGTGCAAAATCAACACTACAGTAGTAAGCAAAAGAATGGCAGGGAGCAGAGATGAGAGATAAGACACTGTCCGGGTCAGAGGTAAAACAAAAGGCTGCGCGTATTAAGCTGGTAGTTTTTGATGTAGATGGTACGCTGACAGACGGCAGCATTAATATGGGAACGGACGGCGAGCTCTTCAAGCGTTTTCATTGCCGTGACGGCCTGGGCATCGCAGCGGCTGTAAAACATGGCTTAGAGGTAGTTCTGATGACCGGGCGCAAAGGCCCTGTGATCGCCCGTCGAGCTGCCGAACTGGGCATTGCCGAAAACGTGCTGACAGGGATTGCGGCCAAGGGCAGTGCGCTGCAAAAACTGGCCGCAAGCAAAGGCTTGCCGCTGGAAACTGTCGCGTTTATGGGTGATGACCTGAACGATCTTCCTGCCTTGTTGCGAGCCGGTTTTTCGGCCGCTCCGGCAGATGCGGCGGCAGATGTGCAAGAAAGAGTCGATTATGTGACGCTGCATAAAGGCGGCGAGGGAGCAGTCCGAGACCTGTTGGAACTGATTCTGAAGGCCAGAGGGATTTGGTCCCAAATTGTTTTAGCTTATAGTGAAGAAGGGGGAGGGAATCGCCAATAATGTTGTACGGTGTCTTAAAAACCATGAGTTGGCTGGCTTCACATACCCCTTACAAACTCTTGGTAAAATTAGGTAAGGGACTGGGACGTTTATATTGGCAGATCGCGAAAAAACAGCGGGTCCGTGCCGAGCAGACTATACGGGAGCGTTTGGGTTATGATGAAAAAACAGCCCGGGAAACCATTAAGCGCCTTTTCATCAATCTGGGGATTTCGGTTCTGGAAATGCTCCACATGCCCGCTTTAAATAAAGATAACATCCGGGGCTTGGTTTCTTTTGACCATCCGGAGATTTTATGGGAAGTGTTGCAGGAAAAGAAAGGCGTTCTGCTTTTAGCCTGTCATATGGATAACTGGGAATGGTTGGGCGCGGCTTTAGCGTTGAACGGATTTCCTCTGAGCGCGGTGGAAAAACCGCAGCCGAACGCGGTCTATTCGGATTTTATGAATGAGCTGCGCCGCGGCGCCGGGCAGGAGATTTTTGCCCGGGGTACCAGCGAGATCTTAGGCTGCGTCCGGGCGCTGCGCAAAGGCCGGATGTTAGGCTTGATTGCCGATCAGGATGGGGGCGAAGACGGAGTGTTTGTTCCTTTTTTAGGGAAAATGGCTTCTACGCCTAATGGCCCTGCTTATTTTGCCCGTAAATTCAAGACCCCCTGTATTCCGATTTTTATTATACGCAAAAGCGGTGGCTATGGACATCAGGTCCTGGTACGAGAACCTTTTTACTACGAAAATACCGGCGATCAGCAAGCCGATGACTATAAACTGACCTTAAAGATGACGAAAGCGGTGGAAGAGGTCATTAAAAAATATCCGGATAACTGGCTGTGGTTCCAACATCGCTGGAACACGCCGTATAAAGAAAAAACAGAAGCCGAACATGCAACCGTTGCGAACGTAAAAGAACGTAAGGATAAAGGAGAAGCAAAAGGCCATGAAGAATAAGAAAACGATTCTGGCTGTGTTGGCGGGTCTGGCAGCTTTGATCCTGATTTTTGCCTGGCTCTTTTGGGGCAGCGCGGTGCCGAAGCCGACGGAAAAAAACAATATGACGGATCCATCTGCGAAGGCAACCGTCCATAATACGGTTCTGAGCCGCAATGAAAACGGTAAAAAATTATGGGAACTGAAGGTAGAAGAGGCAACGCAGGTCAATGATAATCTGATCGAAGTAAAAAAGCTGGATGGTCTGGTCTATCTTAATAACGGTGATGCGATGCATGTGGCGGCTCCCGCAGGCAGTGTAAAACTGAAAACGAATGATTTTGCTTTATCCGGCGGGGTTGTGGCCCGGTTAAAAAACGGCGGATTTTTGCAGGCGGATAAAGTAGAGTGGCAACAGAAAGAGGATATTTTAACAGCGACCGGCGCCGTTAAAGTCATTAAAGATGACATGCTGGCCCGGGCGGAACAGGTGATCACATCCAGTAAGCTGGTGCATTTTAAATTAAAAGACAAGGCGCATGTGGAGAGGGGCGGTCAATATGAAGAACAATAAATCCTATAAACGGGCCGGACAGTTTTTATTGGCGGCGGGCGTTGTGCTTTTTGTGGCTCACAACAGCATTTTGTGGGCGGCGCCTCAGGGATCGTCGGCCCCTTTTAGCGTAGACGCGACGGAGATTGAGTACGATCTGCAAAGCGGGGACGGTACGGCGACGGGAAAAACGACGATCAAACAAGACGGAGGCACCGCTGTAGCACAGGGCGGCGCGACCTTTAACAGCAAAAGCCGCACAGGACACCTGTACGGGGGCGTGACTGCCGATAAAGAAGATCAGCATCTGCGCAGCAACGAATTGGTTTTATATACGGAGCATTTTGTGTCTGCGGTGGGCGATGCCCATTTGACCAAAGGGGATAAGACGTTGTCCGCTCCCCGTGTAGACTATCACGAGGATAAAAAATATGCGGAGACCCTGGGCGGCAGCGCCCGTTTATCTGCTACTGACGGGAGCTGGCTGACTGCCAGTAAGATCACGTATGATATGCAAAGCGGCATTGCGAATGCCACTGGCGGTGTAAATCTGGAAAATAAAGCGCAGAATACGACCGGCTATGGGGATCGGGCCGTCTATGATTCCCGCAGTACAGGGTATGTGGAACTGATCGGCAACGCGAAAGCGACGCGTGATGGGAATACAATCACAGGCAACAAACTTCGTATCACCAATACCTCTGCGTCCAATACACAAACGCATGCTTCGGGGAATGTGAGGATCGTCTATTATCCGCAGAAAGACAAGAAGACAGACGGTAGTCCGGCGGCACAGCCTGCCGGCAAAGAAGGTAAAGAAGCTATTGTAGCGCAGGGCAAGGGAAATACCAAGGCAAAAACAGCAGTTACTGCCGCAGGCAGGGACACGGTATCTCAGGCAGAGGGGGCAAAAGCTTGATTATCGAGACAAAAAACCTGGTAAAAATTTATGGGGACCGCAAGGTCGTGGATGATGTGAGCCTGACCGTAGAGCAGGGCTCTGTCGTAGGCCTGCTGGGACCTAATGGAGCAGGCAAAACCACCACCTTTTATATGGTGGTAGGCATTGCGCGCCCGGATCAGGGAACTGTTACGTTGGACGGTCAGGAAATCGGACAGTTATCTATGTGTGAACGAGCCCGGAAAGGGATTGGTTATCTGCCGCAGGAAGCATCGGTCTTCCGTAAAATGACGGTGGAAGAAAACCTCATGTCCATTCTGGAAACCACGCCGTTATCTTTGGACGAGCAGCAAAAAAAGATGGAAGATCTGATTGCGGAGTTCAGGATAAATCATATTCGCAAAAGCAAAGGTACCGCATTGTCCGGGGGAGAACGCCGCCGGGTAGAGATAGCGCGGGCATTGGCTACGGACCCGGCTTTTATCTTGCTGGACGAGCCTTTTGCGGGCATTGATCCGATTGCGGTGGCAGATATTCAGGGGATGATTGCCCATCTGGCAAAACGGGGGATCGGTATTTTGATCACGGACCATAATGTGCGCGAAACGCTGAGTATCGTGGATAAGGCATATATCCTGGCCAGCGGTCAGGTTTTATTGCATGGTGACAGCGAGAGCATCGCGAACGACCCTGTTGCCAGGAAATATTATTTAGGGGAAAACTTCAGGATGTAGGAGGATGCAGATGCAATTACGTTTATTAGACAAATACGTATTGAAAGAGCTGCTCTATCCTTTTATTTTCGGGGTAGCCTCTTTTTCCAGCATTTTTATCGCCAGCAGCATGTTGTTTAAAATTGTGCAATATATCACGACCTACGGCGCCTCCACAGGTACGGTAGCAAGATTGTTTCTGTACAGCCTTCCGGAAGTGATCAATTATACGTTTCCCATGTCTGTTTTGCTGGCGACGCTGATGGCTTTTGGCAAACTTTCGGGCAGCAGTGAGATCATCGCCATGAAATCAGGCGGTATAAGTTATTATCGTATTGTGGCTCCGGTTTTGGTGATGGGCTTTGTGGTCAGCATGTTTTCCGTAATCTGGGCAGAAAAAGTGGTGCCGCCTTCTAAATCAGAAGCCAAGCGGATACTGACACAGGAAATTCGGGGCAATGTGAAACCGAAGACCCAGGAGCATGTGGTCATTAAAACGTTGAGCGGTAAGACACAGCGCATTACCTATGCCCGTTCCTTTAATGAACAGACCGGTATTATGGAAAATATCACGATTGAGGAGTTTGAAAACCAAAAGCTGACACGCGTACAAACCGCAGATACGGCAAAATGGGAAGATAATAAGTGGGTTCTGGAGAACGGCAGCGTTTTTACGATGGATGAAAAACAAGGCGTTACCAGCAAGGTCAATTTTGCCAAGCAGGTGATCCCGCTTAATACGACACCGAAAGAAGTGAGTTGGGAGCAAAAGGATGCGGATGAGATGACCTTGGGCGAACTGCGAGGTTATATTCAGGTATTAGAACGGCAGAAACAGTCCACATCATATCACTGGACCGAAATATTTATGCGTTTTGCGATTCCCTTAGCCAGTTTTGTTTTTGCCCTTTTAGGGGCGCCGTTGGGTACGCAGCGGCAGCGAAGCGGTTCTTCCATTGGTATGGGGATCAGTGTAATCGTTATTTTTGTGTACTATGGTATTATGGCTTTTACTACCGGGTTGGGCAAAGGCGGTGTGATTCCTCCTTTCCTGGCGGCAATGGCGCCGAATATCATTTGTCTTGCGGCAGGCATCGCCTTGCTGCGAAGAGCGAATTATTGAATGTTGGCAAAGGTAAGGCAGCCTTTGATCATGGTTTAAACGATTTATCGGAGGTTGTAAACACTGCTATATCTTATAAGGCAAAAAATATAAGTCCGGTTCTCATAAGAGGCCGGTCTTTGTAAGAATCAGACGTGAAGAAAGGAGTTCGTATGTTCGGCGTATGGTTGATGCTCTTATTGGCTGTGATAGGCGGTATTATTGCCTATATAGCAGATAAGCTGGGCAGCAAGATCGGGAAAAAGCGCATGACGGTTTTTGGGCTTCGGCCGCATAACACCTCCGTTCTGTTGACGGTTTTATCCGGCGTCCTGATTGCGTTGTGTTCTATCGGAATATTGGCTGTGGCTTCGCGGGATGCCCGTACAGCCTTGTTCGGCATGGAGAAACTGCAAAAGGAATTACAGACGTTAAATAAAGAAAAAGCCAGCGCCGGCGTGGAATATGCCAAAGCCATGGATTTGCTGAAACAAAAGAATCAGGAAGTCATGGATCTGGATTCACGCATTCAAACCGTGAATGCAGACAAAGAAACGGCGGAACGAAACCTGCAGACCGCGGTGCAGCAGTATGAGCAGACGCAGGGAGCTCTGGTTGCGGCCCGTTCGGAAGTACAAAACCTGACAGAAGCCAAAGAAACGCTGAATCAGGAGATCGTTAAGCTGGAAGAACAGACGGAGGCCTTAAAAAAAGGTTTGGTCGTTCAACGCCAGGGACAATTGCTTTTCCGTTCCGGGGAAGTTGTCTTTGCCGGTGTAGTGAAAGGCGGTCTTTCGGCGGAGGAAAACCGCAAGCAGGTTAATTGGGTATTGCAGGGAGCGAATCGGGCGGCTTTGGCCCGTCTGGGACTGAAGGAAGATTCCGGGACGGAAATTATCTGGACGCCCAAGCAGGAATATCTTAACTTACTGACTGCGCTGGATAAAAACGAGGGCAGTATTTTGGTCCGGGTCCGTTCTACGTCTAATACGGTGGCCGGTCAGCCGGTAGTCTGCCAATTGGAAATTTTGCCCAATAAACTCATTTACAAAGGTGGGCAGGAAATCTATCATAAGGTCATAAACTTAAATAATAAAGAAGCCACATTAGATGAAGCCTTGTTGACTTATTTGCAGGAAATTAACAAGCTGACGGTGGAAGCCGGTGTGCTGCCGGATCCTCTGACCGGGAATGTAGGAAATATGAATGCCATCAGCATGGTGGAAACCGCGCGGAAAATGCAGCGTCTGGGAGGGCAGGTGTTGCTGACGGCTTACGCGGATGGAGATATTTCTTCTGCCGGCCCCGTACAGCTGCGATTGGAAGTGGAACGTGTTGCCGGATTGCCCTGACCTGAATGCAAAGGAAAAACTGCATAGAGCCGCCGGTTTATTGACGACGAAATCTGTCGGCCCCTGTTATCTGGGAATCGACCCGGGCAACGATAAGGCCGGGCTGGCATTGGTAGATGCGGCGGGCCGGATCGTAGCGGTACGTGTTGTCAAAGCGACCGGCCTGACAGGACGGGCAGAGAAGTTTGTCCGGGAAACTTTACAGACCCCTAATTTCTGGGCGCTGCGGGCCGCACTGGCAGGAATTGTCATGGGCGATGGAACAAACAGTCAGAAACAAAGGCAGCAAATTCAGGACAGCTTCACCGGCATACCATTTCATCTGGTCGATGAGTCTTATACCACGGAAGAAGCCCGTACGCTGTATTGGCAGCTTCATCCGCCGCAAGGCTGGCGCAGGCTGATCCCCCTGGGGCTCAGAGTGCCATCGGAGCCGCTGGACGGTTTGGCCGCAGTGATACAGGTGCGTCGTTATCTGGAACAGAAAAAGGCATAGCGATTACGATATGAGGAGATGACTTCATGAAAAAAATTATTTTTCTGATGCTGGCAGTTCTGTTTGCCTGCCAAACTGCTTTTGCCGGGAAAGCCGCCATCATGAAACCGCTGGGCGAAGTGGATATCTACAGCCTGAGTGATTTCCGCGGTCATATTACGGAAACGGAAAGTAACCCGGGCGCGCTGCGTCTTTCCGGTGTGCTGGAAAGTCTCACGAAGCAGAACCCTTATGGCACTGCTTTTCTGGGCGGTGCGAATAACATGAGCGGCACACCGGAAAATGATCAGCGGCTGGGCGATCCGACGATCCTGATGCTCAATTCCATGGGAATCGCAGCGACGGTATTAGGCGCGCAGGATTTTACTTATGAGGCGCATAAGATCACCAACCAGGTAGCTACCTCTTATTTTGCGTATCTGGGTGCCAACGTGCTGAACGCGGATGGGAAGGTCGCTGCTCCCTTTAAACCCTATTTGCTGTTTAACCGGGGCGGCGCTAACATTGGCGTAGTCGGTTTATTGGGCGGTCAGGCTGCCGCGGCGGCGCAGGCCAGAGGCTATCGTGTGGTGCCTGCCGCTCAGGTGGCACAGCAATGTGTAGACGAATTGCGCCACAATGGCGCCGGTATTGTGATCCTGCTGACCAGTTTACAGGCTGCCGGCGAAGGTGATGGAATGGTTACAGGGGAAGTGACCGGCCTGCTGGATCAGGTGACCGGGGTGGATGGCGTGTTTGTTACCGGGGGAGACGCAGCTGTGAAGGGAACCTACAATAAAGTTCCGGTAGCGGCGGGAGCGCCCAATGGCACAGACTTAGGCAACCTGCATTTTCTGTATAACCGCATCGATAAAAAAGTATTGGTCGGCGTAGCCAAAACTGTGGCGACCATGACGCTGCCTTCTGAACCGGACAAAAAACTGGAAAAAACTTATGCCCGCTTAATGGGCGGCGGCAGACTTGCTACCATGTCACTTTCCGATTATGCTGCTAAACCGGAAAAGAAAAAATCTAAAACCAGTATCTATCAGAACATAAACGGTTCCGTTCCCCAGCCGCAGCCGGCGAAAAAAGGCGAACATCTGGCGGATAGCCTGGTGTCTCTGACGAATTATCCCGGCGGGCAATCCACCCTGGGAGAATATTTTACGGACCTGTTGAGAAAGGCCTACAATGCGGATATCGTCCTGTATCCCGGCAGTTCTTTCCAATACAGTATTCCGGTGGGAGCCATAAACGAAGGGACACTGCAAAGCGTCTTACCGTATCAGGATGAGATCATCACCGGGGAACTGACCGGCGCTCAGATCAAAGCAATTCTGGAACACGGACTGAATGCAGGCGCAGGGCTGATTCGTTTCTCCGGCATCAAAGTGCAGGCCCATCTTACTGCACCGGAAGGGGCAAGAGTGGGGTCCGTGAAATTGGACAATGGCAACAGCCTGCAAAATAACCAGGTGTACAAAGTCCTTGTCAGCTCCCGTATGCAACAGGGGGCAGAAGGCTATAATCTGAGTTATCTGGCGAATGCGGCGAACAAAGGCAGGCAAATGGACTTCTTTAAATTTGCTCTGCGCTATGCCAAAACGATCAATTATACCGGCGACGACCGTCTTCGTTTTTAAAAGAACGGCCGGCTTAAATCAATGATATATGGCACAGCGGTGATACCGTTGTGCCATTTTAAAATCACCGGCAGTGATGCACCGATAAAAGGCATGTCAGAATCGTACGAACCGTCGGTTGTGCTATTTAAAATCGGCAGTATTGATGCAACAATAAAATTTAACATGGGGGCCACAACGTGGAAAATCTAACAAATGTATATGCGGAACAATCTATCAACTCTTTTATCGAGGACCTGAATTCTGCTAAATCCATGCCCGGAGGAGGCAGCGCAGCCTCGATTTGCGGAGCGATGGGCGCTGCTTTGGCAGGGATGGCGGCACATATGGCTGTAAACAAGCCCAAATATGCCCCGGTGGCTGATGAATTGCAGCAGGTCATTGAAACGACGCAAAAGCTGCAGCAAACGCTGCTGGCGATGGCTCAGGAGGATGCGGAGGTCTATACCGTGATCCTTAAGGCGTATCAATTGCCTAAGACGACAACGGCAGAACAAATGATCCGTACCGGGGCGATCGAGAAGGCAGGCAAGATTGCGGTCAATGCTTCCCTGAGAGTTTTAGAAACCTGTGTACAGGTGATGCAAGCCGCTTATGTTGTCGTTACGAAAGGAAGCCCCATGTTGGTTACGGACGGCTCGGCTTCCGCTATTTTGGCACGGGCCTGTCAGAAAGTCATAGCTTATAATGTGCGCATTAACCTTCATGGTGTAAAGGATGCGGCTTTTGTGAAAGAGAAGGCGGCCTGTCTGGAGAAAATTTTACGGCAGGGCGAGGAACTGGAAGCAAGGGTGCTGGAAGAAACGGAAGCGCGTCTTTAATCTTGTTGACACAATGTAGAAATTAGCATATAATTTTCCATATTGGAGAGGTGGCCGAGCGGTTGAAGGCTCTAGTCTTGAAAACTAGCGAGGTGTCAAGCCTCCGTGGGTTCGAATCCCACCCTCTCCGCCATACTTTTACATTACTTGACTGGAATGTTGCAAACTGTTTCAAAACTATTCAGATTGGCTTGGAATCTGGGGTTAAAGTGGTTTTGAAAAGAGCTTGAATGTTCCAGTCTTTTTCTATTTTGGGCCCTGTTTTTGCCCTATTTTCTGCCCTATTTTTTACAGGGTATACGCTTCCAGCTTTTTAAGCGATTCGTCTTTTGTGGCGGTCGTGACATGGGTGTAAATGCTTAAAGTCGTTGCCGGGTCGTTATGGCCTACCCGTTGCATGATAACCTTTAAGGGGATCCCCAGTTCTGCCAAAATGCTGATATGTGTGTGCCGGAAAATATGCGTAGTGATTATCTTGTCCTTGATGTGCAGTTTACGCAGTTGATGCCCAATAAACTGAATATTGTAAGGAGCGCCCCTGTTTGTAGTAAAAATATAGCCTTGGTCTTTGTAGCCTGAACCCCACAGGCTGCTTTTTTTATTCTCTAAAATAAACCGGTCGAGTATCGCCGCCGCCCGGCTGTTCAGGGCAACATCCCGCACAGAGTAAATATTTTTAGGGGTTCCTCGCTTTTCCCCTTTTTCATTCTGTACGTTATGGCGTAATGTACCGTTGATGTTGATTGTCGCCGCCGCCTTGTCATAATCACAGACCCGCAGCGCCAGCATTTCTCCACAGCGTAGCCCGGTAAGGCTTAAAAACTCCATGGCCAGCGATAGTCTGGGGTTGATTCTCTCCAGCTGTGAAAGTACACTTCGGAGCTCTTCCCGGTCTAAAAATTTGTTTTGTTTCTTCCGTATGTCTTCTTCCGTGAATGGCTTCCGTGTGACCCGCAGATCTTCAAGATCGCTTATATCCTTTATTAACCGTTTGCGTTTGGCGTACCGGAATATACATTTAACCTGTGATAAAAGGCTTTTGGCATAGCTGTAGGAGCGATTCTCCCTGTAATATACCCCGTTTATAAAGTCCTCTATCATAATTGGTGTCACGTCAATAAGGCGTGTTTTACTGGGGATATAGGAAAGTATCTTCCGGTTGTGTATGTTATGGTTGGCAGCGGTCGGAGGCTTCACCATAGGCCGGGTATATTCGGCCCAATCAAGTGCCACCTGCCCAAAGGAAATAAACCGATCTTCTTTTGCTTTTTCTTTTTTCAAGGAGATCCGCTCATGCAGCATCCTTGCCGCTTCTTTTTTAGCATGGCTGCTGTCGCTGCTTAGCGTTACATTAACCTTGAATTGCTCTCCGGTGTTGGGATCCTTATACCGTTCGTAATAAACGAACCTGGTCCCCTTATTGTTTTCTCGTTTTTCAATCCACATAAGTACCGCCTTTCTTGGGGCGGCGGCAACTGGGTTATCATTTTAGCGTCGTGTTTCTTGTAAGGCGCAGGACTTCCAATAGTGCCCTTGGGTCAAATTTATCTCCAATATCGCAATTGAACGTGTCGCCGGGTGAAACTTGCGTAGTGACTCGAAAGTGTTTTTTGCACACATTCTGAATAGCCACCGCTATGTAGTCCAGTATGAACACTCTGGCCCTGTTATCGGTATCAATTAGTCGGTCTTGGTAAGATAAATAGTCATCAAAAGACTGCAACTCAAAAGTGCCTGCGCACACAATGCCCCCTTCTACAATTACTCCTCTTATTAGTATGTCTACTGGCGTTGTTAAATCAATTAATTTATATTGTGGTCTGCCATAGACGTGTAATGGAATTTTCCACATGATCGTGCCAGAACCGATAATCTTTAATGTCCCATCAGATAGGGATCCACTTTTTTCTAACGGGCCAACTTTAAAATCAAAATCATAAGGTAGATAGAGTAAAACATCATGTATGGATACGTCTAAGGTTATACATATTCTACTGATATTTTCAAAATGAATACTCTTATTTTGGTTATTCACAATTTGGTTTATTGTAGTCCTGTTGACGCCTGATAAGGCAGATAACTGCGTTGCCGATACCCCTTTTTCCTTTAAGATTTGTTTTAAATTACTGATAATCATATAAATCACCTCGAAAATATTATAAACCTACATCACCAAAAAATCAATTTTAGAATAATAAAAGCACCGAATTATAATATTTTAGATTATAATACTTGACTTTATTGCGAACAAGGTGTATTTTAGGATTAAGGCAATAAAAATTGTCTAAAATAAGAAAATAAGACAATGTAGATTGCCGAATATAAAGAAAGGGGGTGAGAGTCTATGCTGAAACCTTATCAAAAGCTTATAGGCTATCGCCATATGATTGGATGTATTCAGGACGATTTTGCGGCTGTTTTAGGGTTAAAAACTAAACAGGCATATGCTCTAAAAGAGCAAGGAAAAGCCCCGTTTACCCGTGATGAAATGCTAAAGCTAAAAAATTTTATCAATGAGCAGTTAGGGGCTACACTAACGATTGATGAATTGTTCTTTTGATGATCCCCGGCGGCATCCACATACCTCAACCTCAACCATATAAATCACCTTGTGGATGCGCGGGGGCTCTCAGGAGAATGCGAAAAGAAAGGACGTGATCGAATGGGTGAATTGCCGGAAATCCGGCGTGTCAAAGACACAGAGCGGCTTTATGCAAGGCCCTGTCAGTTGGTTAAGATGTATGATACCAGCCGTACCACAATATACCGATACCTTAAGGAAATGCGTGGTATGCGCCGTTATCAAGGCTCTATCTTAGATATGGGGCCTAAACATAAATTGGTAGAGCTTAAGGCATGGCAAGACTTTTTAAACCGGAAGAATAGGGCGTATTTGAAAGAGGTGGACTTATGACGGAATTAATCGCCGGAACCGTTTATTTTTACGGTAGCAAACTGTTTCACGGGATGTTGGAAGCACTGCTGGTGTTATGGCTGTTCTTTATGATCCATAAGCTGGTAGGCTGGGGATTGTGGGTGATGAGCTTATGACAAAAAAACGCAGAACCTATTACCGTTTTGGACGCAATAACCGACACTTAAGCGTGATGGAATACATGGCAGTCACGCAACGGATTCGGCTTAAATTTGCGCAAAAAAAGAGAACCGGTCGCACGCCAATACGTACCGGTTCCGATAGCCCAGAGAACTCACGCGAAGAGTCACAAGAGGCTATTAATATTATAACCCAGGAGAAAAAACAATGCAAAACTATTTAAATATACCGGAAGAATTAAAGGCGCTGCTCCATTGGGTAATCCACAGGAAGAAAGTACCCTATACACCGGGTACGGGGAAACCGGCCAAAAGTAACGATCCGACCACCTGGCGAACATTTGATGAGGCGGCGGCGGACCAATCGGCGGATGGTATCGGGTTCATGTTCTCGGGGTCCGGCTATGTGGGGGTCGATATTGACCATTGCATTGACGAAAACGGGGCCTATAACGAACAGGCCCGGGCGGCGATTGATACGCTGCAAAGCTATACAGAGATTAGTACCAGCGGAACCGGGATCCATATTATTTGTAAGGGAAATGTTCCGGGTGATCGTAACAGAAATACAAAGCTGGGTATGGAGATCTACGACAGCGGACGTTACTTTGTCATGACGGGCCGTGTTGTAGAACCGTATCAAACGATCCGGGACTGTCAGGATGAGATCAATCAATTATATGCTGCCTATTATGCGCCGCCAAAACCGGAAACGGCCCCCGGAAAAACAGACCTGAACCCGGCGGCTTCTGATGAGGACGCGCTATCCGTTATAGAGCGAGCCAAAGGGCCGACAGGGGAAAAGGTACGCGCCTTGCTTCGAGGTGATACTACGGGCTATACCAGCCCCTCAGAGGCAGACCAGGCGTTATGCAACTACCTTGCCTTTTATTGCCGGAAAGACGCCGCCGAAATGGATCGCATTTTCCGAAGCTCCGGCTTGATGCGCCCAAAATGGGATGAAAAGCACGGTCCTAAGACCTACGGGGCTATGACGATTGCTAAAGCAATAGCTGGGACACATAACGTATATGACCCGGAAGTGTACCGGGTAAAAAAGGTATTGGCGGCGTTGGAACGCGCAGATGTGGATGAAGAACTGGCGCATAAGCTGCTGGATCTTCCTTACACAGAGGCCGGCCATGCGGACCGCATGAAATTGCTATATGAGGGAAAGA
>UQUU01000006.1 GCA_900544275.1 uncultured Succiniclasticum sp.
CACATTCATCTGGTTTGTTATTCAGTTTTCAAGGTTCCCTGTCTTGCGACAGCTTATTTAGTTTACAACATCTTTTTCTTGTTGTCAACTCTTTTTTTCACTTTTTCGCAAAAAAAAGTGAAAAATATTGCGTCCTTTCGGGCGGTATATTAATTTTATCTTGTTTTGTTAAAAAATGCAAGAGGAAAATTCTGTATTTTTTGAATTTATTTTTTCTCTGGTAGAGGTTGGTCATCCCCTACACCACCAGTTGTGTTTTCACGGGTTCGACTACCTTTTAGTTCGTGATAATGACAAATCTGACAGATGATGATATAATATTTTCGCAATTTAATTTTATTAAGATCAATAGAAAGACGAGGTCACTATGAAAAGCAAATCTTCCTTTAATGTGAAGCTTATTATCACATTTATGGCTTTGCTTACTGCAGCCTTTATCTCCTCCTCCTGCGGCTATTCCATCTCAGATTCCGCCTTGGAAGAAGGGCTGGTTCCCGATGCAGTCTCACAGTATTATGATAATGATAATAAAATCATTTATACAACAGCTTCAGCAGAACATCGCTTACCGGTCAAATTCGACAAGGTTCCCAAGGTAGTCCGCAATGCATTTATCTCTATTGAAGATAATCGTTTTTACGAACACGGCGGTATTGACTACCGCGGCACTTTACGCGCGCTTGTCAGCAATATTATGGGGGAGGAAGTACAAGGCGGCAGCACGATCACACAACAGCTTGCGAAAAACGCCTTTCTTTCCCAGGAACGCACTATCTCCCGCAAAATTAAGGAAGCCTTCCTTGCCAAACAGTTGGAGAACAAATATACCAAAGATGAGATTTTGACTATGTACCTGAACCAGATTTATTTTGGCGAAGGTTCTTACGGTGTGGAATCCGCTTCCCAAACGTATTTTGGCAAACACATTCAGGATGTGACACTGGGCGAAGCAGCTACGTTGGCCGCCATTCCCAAGAGCCCCAATTATTATGATCCCATGGAGAACCCCAAAGCCAATAAAGAACGTCGGGATCTTGTGTTGGATCAGATGGTAAAATATGGTCATATCACCCAGGAAGAAGCACAAAGGGCAAAAGCCGAGAACGTAAAGATCCGCGCTGCTTCTTCCGGAACAAAAAAGAACTTGCGTTCTTACTTCTTTGACTATGTCACTCAACTCGTGATTGATAAATTCGGTGCCGACGCGTTATACAAAGGCGGCCTTAAAATCTACACCACGTTGGATAGCAGTATGCAGCAATACGCCGAAGATTCTCTGAAACACCTGCCCGATATTTATACCAATGATCCGGATCACCTGACGCAACCCCAGGCCGGTTTAGTGGCCATTGATCCTACGACAGGCTATATCAAGGCTATGGTCGGCGGTCGGGGACAGGATAAATTTAATCGCGCGGTTTTAGCGCAGCGGCAGCCCGGCTCCGCCTTTAAAGCGTTTGTTTATTTAACTGCGATGGACCAGGGTATGACTGCAGCTACTACAGTAGAAGATAAACCTCTGGTCAGAGGGAGCTGGGCGCCGCAGAATGCCGGTGGTGGCTGGCACGGTACAGTGACATTGCGGACCGCTTTGTCCAAATCCTATAATATCCCCGCCATCCGGGTCGCTCTGAAGGTCGGCACCGAAAACGTCCTCAAAATGGCCAAGGCCGCCGGCATTACTACATTAGTGGAAAGCGGCAGATATGCGGATGATAATCCCGCTATGGCGCTGGGTGGCCTAACAAAAGGTGTTACTCCTCTGGATATGGCCACCGCTTACGGAACGATTGCCGCCAACGGAATGTATCATAAGCCGGTCGTCATAAAAAAAATCCTGGACCGCAACGGCAAGGTGATTTATGAACACAAAGATGAAGGAAAACAGGTAATCAGTGCGAAAGCAGCCTATCAGACAACCGATATACTGAAAGATGTGCTGATCAGCGGTACGGCAGCCGGTTCCGGTCTGGGACGTCCTGCCGCAGGAAAAACCGGTACCACGGATAATTCCAAAGATGCCTGGTTTGTAGGTTATACCCCCAATTTATCCTGCGCCGTTTGGGTGGGCGACGACCGCAGCCGCAGCATGGGCTCCATGTACGGTTCCGGAGCTCCGTTAAGCATCTGGCACTCTTTTATGACTCGCGCCGTACAGGAATTACCCTATGCAGACTTTGTCCGGCCGGCCGGCGCAGTAACTCCGGTTGTCCCCGATCCGGATAAAGATAAGGACAAAGACAAGGACAAGGACAAAGACAAGGATAAAAAAGATGCTGACGGTGAAGATAAAAAACAGCCGGACAACCTGGCAAAACCGCCTAAAGTAATCAAACCGAATAAACCAACTATCAGCAATAAACCGCAAAAGAAATCTGAGACACTGGCAGCGCCCAGGACAACGTCGCCTTCGATTCCTAAAACTCCGACAAAACCATAAAAGCGCTATTGCCGACTGTTACAGCTGAATACCCTGTTAAAAGCAAACTGCTCTCTTTATTGTCCGTGTACAAATAACCGGCGAAAGAGAGCAGTTCTATTTGTTTTTATTGATTCTGTTTGTGCTGCCGTTCTTTGTCCCCCGCTGACGACTTTTCCAGATTTTATCAGCGCTTTACTTTACAAAGGACACAGTCTTTTTTCAGAAACTCCCCTTTTCAGAAACTTCCCTGTTCCGCGAACGTTAAAGCACATCGGAAAAAGTCGATCCGCCGATAAATTCTTTCATAATAGAATTATTGGGAATGGCGCTGTCATCCAATGGTTCGATCAGTTCCAACAAAGTCAGCAGCCGTCGGGCAGTAAAATAAGCATTTTTTTCTTTCGCAGGAACAGATTCCAATAACGGCATTGCATACTTCCGCAGCACAGCCGGCTCGTAAATTAAAGAAGTGTTGAAAAAGATATCCGCATCCTCCTGGCAGGGGAATATATATTTATCTTCTCCTTCTCTTACAGAAGGCCAGGTTTTAATCGTCATCAACGCATCACGGGAACGAAACTGAGAATCTCGCACCATGCGGCGCAGCATACGCAGATCCGTAGTATGGATGCGATTATAATCATCGATTGACATAGGCGTCAACGCGCTGACAAAAATCTTCAGCTTATTGTCCGCCGGGATCGAAGCGCTCAGCTTTCTGTTAAGCGCATGAATGCCTTCGATTACAAGAATGCTGTTTTCTTCCATGCAAATCTGTTCACCGCGATATTCCCGCTGTCCTGTAACAAAATTAAACTTTGGCAGTTTGATTGTCTTGCCTTGCAGCAGTTTTTCCAGATGCTCATTAAACAAATCGATGTCAATGGCTTCCACACATTCAAAATCATAACTGCCATCCGGTTTTTTAGGGGTATCTACACGATTTTTATAGTAATTATCCATGGACAGAGGAATGGGGTGAATCCCGTTCACTTCCAACTGCACGGAAAGCCGTTGATTGGATGAGGTTTTCCCGGAAGAAGAAGGACCGGCAATGAATACGAATTTCAATTTATCTTGCAGCTTGGTAATGTAGTCCGCAATACGAACAAACTTCTTTTCCTGCAACCCCTCTGCCGCGCGGATGATTTTACAGGCCTTCCCCTCCCGTATGATCCGGTTGAGTTTGGAAATCGTATTACAACCGATCATGGAGGCCCATTCTTCCGCTTCGTGATAGGTCTCGTTGATCCGCCTCCGGGAATCCCAGGGATCTAATTTTGTGTAATCGCCTGTATCCGGATAGTTAATCACGAAGCCTTCTTCAAAGGGTATTAATTCAAAGCTTTCCAAAAGTTCCGTCGAGGTCAGCAAGGGTTCCGGAAAGTATTCTTTTATGCCGCACAATTCATACAGCGGGATTGGTCTGTCGGCCGGCATCATACAAAACAGCCCCACCCTGTCCTCGCCCAGAAGCGGGTCTTTTTTCGCTTCTTCGATGGCCGCTTCCCGAGTTAAACTCAGGTAACGGATCTTAGCTTTTTTGGCAATGATCTGGCGCATCCGTTTTTCCGCCTTCGCATAGTCTTCCGGCAGCAAACGCTCTCCGTGAACTGCGCAATATAACGCGCTGCCCAGCGAATTGCGGACCTCGATCCGCCGGTCCGGAAATAATTCCTGCATTGCCACAATACATAAAAAAGTCAGGCTGCGGACGTACACCCGCATTCCTTCGTCCGAATCAATAGGAATAAAATCTACAGTTCCGTCCCCAGGTATTTTTTGCTGTAGACTGAAGGCTACCCCATTAAATACGCCTTCAGCAATAGGAGAATCGTAATGCTTTTTCCACTTCCTGCCTATTTGCTCTAATGTGGTTCCTTCAGGAAATTGTTTTTGCTTACCATCAGGTAATGTGATTTGCAGCATAGCAGCCTCCCTGTAAAAAAGGGGATGGAGCATACACCTCCGCCCCTTTTGTTCGTTTCAGAATGTTTCAATATAATACAATGTATCCGCTTGAAAGCACGCAACAAAGAGCTTATTCAGCCGCCTTTTCAACTTTTTTCAACGCTTCATTCAGTTTCGTTGCAATACCATCTATCTTGGTCAGCGGTATGGAACATAAAGCAACCCGTACACCGGCAGCCAAAGGCACCAGATAAATGTGATCTTCATGCAGTAAATCACACACTGCGGCAGAATTTTTACACGGTACGGAAAGGAAGAAACCCGCCATATAAGGAATCATCGGTAAGCCGCAGGCCTTTGCTTCTGCGACAAAACGGTCGGCTCGGGTTTTAATCATCTGATAATAAAAGTCCCGTTCCTCCTCCACCTTGGCCAGCAACTGGGGATCACTGTAAATCTCCACCAGCGTCCGCATTGCCGGACGGTTAATATTAGACCAGGTCGCGCGACTGGTATATTGATTAATGTCAAAAAATTCTTTGATCACAGTCGGGTCATCGGAAACACCGATCATCGCACCAACCCGCTGCCCGTAAATGGTAAAACCCTTGGACATACTGTATTGCACGATGCCGAAGATCCGTTCCGGCAAATGGTCCAGGGCTTCAAAGACCTTGCGGACCGCATTCTTTTCCCCTGCATAGTCCAAATAAGCTATATCGACAAAAAGAATGGCTTGTTTGTTGGTTTCTTTAACCGCTTTGTCCAGCATCGCAACAACCTGCTGCATATCTTCTTTGGTCAGACTGTAGCCGGTAGGATTATGAGCCGGCGTGTTGATGATCACCATAATACTTTCTTGTTTTGCCAGCACCCTATTCACTTTTTCCGCCAGCGCGTTCAGATTGAATTTACCCTTTTCCGTCAGCATGGGATATGTATCCAATTTACGCCCCATATCCTGACACAATACTTTATACGCGCCCCAATACCAGTCGGCCGTTAAAATCGTATCCCCTTCGGAAGTGTAATTCCAGATAGCATGATGAATACCGCCGGTACCGCCGGCAGTGGCGACAGCGCCAATATGCCCTTTGGGGCGGGAACTGCCAAAAGCCGCATCCTGGACTTTCTCTAAAAAGTCAGACAAACCGGCAATCGGAGCATAGGCAATCAGCTCACTGGTCGGCAGACTGCGGAATACTTTTTCCACCGTTGGCAGGCAAACTAATTTCCCTGCTTCATCCATAATGGCGCCTATCGTTCCGTTCGTCACATTTTCTGCGCCGATCTTCGCCGCATCAGCTACGGCCAGTGCATTGGCGGCAAAAATAATATCATTCGCTGCTTTTCCTTTTGCTTTTGGAGCGGCAAAACTTGTGTACATAAGACTCACATCTCCTTCATCATTTACAGTCTGTGTTCACTCCCGGTTTCTCATTTTCTGAGCAACATCATGAGAGAATCGGCACGCTGCTTCAAGATTTGATTCCTGATCAATCTCCAGTCAAATGCGTACACCAATTTAAATTTCTTAAATCCCCTGAGCCGGTCAAAACGAAGCTCAATCCTCTACCGGTGGAAAGAAGTGCTGGTGTATTGCATTGACGGCTTTCATTACGTCATCCTTGGCAATCAGGCAGGATATCGTGATTTCTGAAGTACTGATGATCATCAGATTGACACTTGCTTTAGCCAAAGCGCCAAACATACCGGCGGCAATACCAGGATTCCCCAGCATACCGGCCCCTACTACGGAAACCTTGGCCACATTTGCCTCTACTTCCACGCCTTCCAGGCCCATTTCGTTTTTCAGCTTCTCCAAAGCCTCTATCGCATCGCCCAGATCCGATTTGGTAACAGTAAACACAATATCGTTTCGGCTATTGTCCTTGGAAGAACTTTGCACAATCATATCTACCGTAATATTGGCCCTGGCCAGCGCATCAAAAATTCGATAGGCGGCGCCGGGAACATCCGGTACTCCATTGACCGTGATTTTTGCTACATTGATGTCACTGGTCACCCCTCTGATGACAAATTCCTTCTCTTCCACCGTATATTCCCTCCTTATGATCGTACCCGGTTCCTGACTAAAGGTAGAGCGAACGTGAATATCTACGCCGTTATGTTCACCATATTCCACCGCACGGGGCTGCATAACCCCCGCTCCCAGACGGGCCAGTTCCAACATTTCGCTGAAGGTGATCTCTTTCAGTTTACGCGCCTCCGGCACAATACGGGGATCGGCTGTATAAACACCGTCTACGTCTGTATAAATCTCACATATGTCGGCCTGTAATCCCGCCGCTATGGCCACTGCCGTAGTATCGCTGCCGCCGCGTCCCAGAGTGGTGATATCTCCGTCTTCTGTGGCTCCCTGGAAACCGGCGACAATAACAATATTCCCTTCATCCAGGGCTTTTTGCACCCGCTCTGCTTTTACTTCCAATATGCCCGCTTTCGTATGCTGACTATTGGTACGGATTCCTGCCTGCGGTCCGGTAAAAGACACAGCCTTCTGTCCACGTTCCATAAAGGCGCTGGCCAATAAAGCAATGGATACCTGTTCCCCTGTAGCCAAAAGCATATCCATCTCCCGCTTAGGCAAATGCGCCGAGATCCTGCCGGCCAACGTCAACAGATCATCGGTGGTATCTCCCATAGCGGAAACCACAATGACGATCTTATCCTCCGGCGTTTTTTCCCGCAGAACACGGTCTACCAGACGATATATCTTTTCCGGTGTGGCCACGCTGCTCCCGCCGAATTTCTTCACAAGTACAGCCATAATTGCCCCTCCTTACTTAATATAGACATTATAGCAAATTTTATTTGTTTTTCACAACCACGACCTTACACTTTGAGAGCGCCGGACTACTTTAATGTAACAACCGTAACACCTGCGCCGCCCATGCTGAGAGAAGCTAATGCATAGGAAGCCACATTACGATGGCTTTTCAGATATTCCTGCAAACCGGCCCGCAAAGCGCCGGTGCCTTTCCCATGAATAATGCGGACCTGCGTTATGCCTGCCAGCAGCGCGTCGTCAATGGCTTTATCCACATAGGGGATCGCCTCATCGGTGGTCATCCCGCGCAGATCCACCTCCTGCTCCGCTTCCGCCGTTTTCGCCGTAAACATCGCATGGGCTGCATTTGCTTTATAGGCCGAACGGACCGGCGCGGCTTTCGGCGCATCTTTTACCAGGAGACACTGCTTCAGTGGCACGATCATTTTCATTGCGCCAATGCTGACCAGTACATCTTTGCCTTTCACTTCCACCACGGTACCGTTCTTGCGCAGCGCAGTAACCAACACCTGCATGCCGGAACGGGCTGTTTCCGCGTTCAACGGTGTTCCTTCCGGTAAAGGCTCCGCCTGACTCAAATGTTTATTCAGTTTTTTGCGCGCTTCTTCCGCTTTGACTTCCAAAGAACGCACATCGATATCCGCTTTTAATGAGCGCAGCTCTTTCAGGACCGCTTCCGCTTCCCGTCGGCTGTTCCGATAGATTTCATCGGCCTGGTTCCGGGCCTTGCGCAGCATTTCATTTTTCTGTTTCTCAAATTCTTTTTTCTGCCAGGCCAACTGGTTGCGCAGCATTTCGCTTTCTGATTTAAGCGTCTCTGCTTCCCTGGCGCTGCTTTCGTATTTGCGCCGTTCCCCTTCCAGTCCCTGTAGCACATCTTCCATATGAATATGTTCCTGTTGCAGTAAATTCCCCGCATTGGTGATAATCTCTTCGGACAGGCCCAAACGGCGGCTGATGTTAAAGGCATTACTGCTGCCTGGCACCCCCATTAACAGACGGTAGGTAGGACGCAAAGTCTCGGGGTCAAATTCCACGCTGGCATTTTGCATCCCTTCCCGACCAAAAGCAAAAGTTTTTAATTCACTGTAATGGGTGGTCATAATAGTCAAGGCGCCCAAGCGTGTCAAATGGTCCAGAATGGACATGGCTAAAGCCGCGCCTTCGTTGGGATCGGTACCGGCGCAGATCTCGTCCACTAAGACCAGATCGCCCGGCCGCACCTCCTGTAAAATACGGATCAGATTCGTCATATGCCCCGAAAAAGTCGATAAGCTCTGCTCAATGCTCTGTTCATCTCCGATATCCACATAGATTGCCCGAAAAAGGGGCAGTTTGGCATTCAGCGCCGGTACAAACATACCGATTTGGTTCATCAAGGCAAAAATACCGACAGCTTTTAAGGTCACAGTCTTGCCGCCGGTATTGGGGCCGGTGATCAATAAGGTGTTGAAATCTTCCCCCAGCGAGATATCCAGCGGAACCACCTGCTCCGGCGGAAGAAGCGGATGTCTCCCCTGTTCGATCCGCAAGCCGCCCCGGGGAACCAGCTGGGCCTGACAAGCTCTGGTCTCCATGGCATAGTAGGCCTTGGCACAGATCACGTCTACCCGTGTAGCGGCTTCCAGCGACCGCAGTAATGCGTCCCCTTCGCTGCCCACTGCACCGGATAACTGCCGCAGGATCCGTTCGATTTCTTCCTTTTCTTCCGCGGTATAGCGTTTAATATCGTTATTCAGATTGACCACAGCCAGAGGTTCAATAAATAAAGTGGCGCCGGTGCCGCTCTGGTCATGAACCACACCGGGAAAATTCATTTTATATTCCTGCTTAATGGGAATCACATAACGGTCCCCCCGCATGGTCACTAAATTATCCTGAAAATATTTTTGGTAACCGGGATCATGGAGGATCTTTTCCAGTTGACTTTTCACCCGATTTTTCGCTGAGATGATCCCAGTGCGCAAGCCCCCCAGCTTCACGGAGGCAGTATCCAGAATCTCCCCTTTTTCCGAGATTGCTTTTTCCAACTGCCGCGCCAGGCGGGAAAATTCCTGCATTTCCCTGCCATATTCCGCCAGATTCGGGCTGCTTTCGCTTTCATTAAGCAAAAAAATCTTCAACGCGCCAAACGCCTCTGCGCTGGCGCGGATGTTCATTAATTCCTCTACTTCCAACACGCTGCCCATACGAGCCCGTTTTACAGCGTCTTTAATATTGTACAGTCCGCCAAAAGGGAAACGTTTCCCCTCATCCAACAGACGTTTGGCTTCTGCCGTTTCCATCTGTAAGCGTTTTACGGTTTCAAACTCCGCCGAGATACGAAGCTCCAACAATTGTTCCCTGCCCAGCTCCGTCGCAGTTTTTTCCGCCGCCCGCTCTTTTACTTTATCAAATTCCAGTGTTGTGATCGCAAACCGAGCCATACTATGTTAAGCAGACACGCTGCTTTCTCCTTTCCTGCGCCAGCGCTAAAAATTCTTTTACAGAACGCCTCTGTAATAATGTCCTCTTGTGGTTCCCGGAAGATTTTGCAATTCTTCCGCACCGCCGGCCAACCCTTCTTTATACAGGCGGGTCAATTTCCGGATCTGCTGCGGCTCATAGGCGCGTCCATCAATTCGCAGCCGCCGCACACCAATCTCACCTAACTGCGGCAAACTGCCCAACACGGAAAGATCCTGGGAATTCAAAACATGCATCCAACAGAACTGATCTCCGGCCAAACGGAAATCCGCATTTTTTCTGTCATGCAGGAAGATCTCTTCCTTACAGTGAAACGTACAGGCTCCTTTATGCAAATTACCTAAGAAACTGCCTCCGGCACAATATTCGGAGACCATCATTTCGATGGGCCCCTGTACCAGACATTCCACAGGCAGAGGGCTCCGCTTCACCAGCTGCTCCAACTGCCCCAGGTTCAGTTCAATGGAAGGCGTAACGCCTGCGGCTCCGGCCTCTTGCCAGAAAAGCACGCTTTGGCTGTTATAAATATTCAAGCTCATATCCGCCCACAAAGGGATCGACAGCTTCATTTCCTGAGCCAGCTGCCAGATTCCCAGATTATGTACATACAGCATATCCGCCTGGCAGTGAACGGCTTCCTGCAAGAACTTTCGGAAATAGCCTAACTGCCCTTCTTTCACAATACGGGAAGTAGAAAAACCGATTTTCCGACCGGCCCGCTGCGTCATAGCGGCCGCCTTACTATAGTCGGTGAACGTCAGATCTTTCGTACTGTAACGGTCGCCGCCAAAGAGGATCCAGTCGGCGCCCCCTTCTAAGGCGCCCGCGACCTTATCCGGCGTGTCGACCCACACCGTAACCACAGAAGTAGCCGCGGCAGTTTTTTCCCTAATCCCCTGTGCCGGCGCAGAGAGCTCTGCGGCTATCCTGCCTGTATCATGCACCGCTTTCCGCGGCGGCAAAAAGGCCTGCAAACGAGCCTCGTCCAGAGCTTCACAGGCCCGGCGGCGAGCTTCGTTGATCTCACTCATGGGAACCATCAACCCGGCCTCAAGATCAAGCTGTAAGGCAGCCAAACTGTATTCTGTGGTTCCCAGACGATCCACCTGTTTACGGATCGCAGCTTCATCCAACGCATGTTTCCGGGCGGTCTCCGCGAGAAATTCTGTCTGTCCCCGCCCCGTGTTGCCGTCCGGATCCTGCAAGCACACCTCCAGCGGTTTTCCTAAACGTGCCGTGACCTGTGCCGTGACCGGGATCCGTTTTTTATTTTTTTCACCGTAAAATTGCCCTGCATAGGCCATCAGTTCACTGTCGGACGTGCGGAACACGCGGTCATTCAGCCGCACGCCTTTGGGTATCTCCAACTCCGCCAAAGCGCCGGCCGACGCCTGTTCCACCGCCTGACCGTTCACCTTCATAGAGGTCAGTGTCAGACCGACACGGCCCCCCACCTTGACCCAGAATTCCAGCCCATCGCCTAAATGAAGCGGTTTTTCCAGTTTTACCACCGCCCGCGTGTAATCGCCGTTCAGCTCCTGCACACGGCCGACCAATACGCCCCGGTTATTAGGCCGCCGGTCGCTCATCATTTCCCGCCCCTGCTTTTTCTCCAGGTAGGCCGTCGTAAAATCCCGGTTAAAGATCTGTTCTATATTAACTAGGTCTTTTTCCGGTACCTGATACGCTCCCGCCAGGTAACTGTCCATAGCCCGGCGGTAAGCGTCTACTACCACTGCCACATATTCCGGCCGTTTCATCCGTCCCTCAATTTTATAAGAAAGAACGCCGGATTCGATCATCTGCGGCAGCACACTGAGAGTATTCAAATCTTTAGGGCTCAGTAAATATTGTCCTGCCTCCTGCCCCTCCAACAGATTTTTTCCCTGGGCATTAACCAGAGTATAGGGCAGACGGCAAGGCTGGGCACAGCGTCCCCGATTGCCGCTGCGGCCGCCGATCAGGCTGCTCATCAGACACTGCCCGGAATAGCAGACACATAAAGCGCCGTGAATAAAGGCTTCAATTTCCAGACCGGCAGCACTGGCCGCTTTTAAATCGGCAAGGGACAGCTCACGGGCCGGTACCACTCGGACGATCCCGTTTTTCCCGGCAAACACAACGCCGGCAGAATTGGTCACCGTCATCTGGGTCGAAGCATGTAAAGGCAGTTCCGGCACCAGTTTACGGGCCAGGCGAATTACCCCCAGGTCCTGAACGATGATCCCGTCAACTCCCACATTGTTAAGGAAAAGCAGGTACTCTGCCAACTCCTGCAATTCCTTGTCGTCGATCAGCGTATTCACCGTGATATAAAGCCGTACATGATGCATATGGCAAAAATACACGGCCTTCGCCAGTTCTTCCCGGCCGAAATTATCAGCATACGCCCGGGCGCCGAACGCTTTGCCGCCCAGATAGATGGCATTGGCGCCGGCATTCACCGCCGCTTCCAACGCTTCCCAGGTACCGGCCGGAGCCAGCAGTTCAATCTCTTTCTTCATACGATTCCTCTTAGTACTCTCATTGTGCGCCTTTGAGCGCATCTTATGGAGCATTTCTCTAATACATTGTCTCAATTAGCCGACGAAAGCAGCACCAACAACAGCCACTACGGCTACCGGTCGATGCTGCTTTTTGTCAACGTTTTATTATTTTACGATAACCGTGACCAGACAGGTGCGAAACGCGCTCATTTTTTCCCAGGGCCGCTCATAGGACAGCTTCAGCGTGTAGGTTCCGGGCTGCTGCGCCGTATAAAACTGCACTTCCGTTCCCGGCGTTCCCGTCTGTCCTTCCGGCGTATCGTGAGGGATGGCAAACGTGCTGCCAACCTTGGTCAGGCCCTTATCCACCCCGCCTGTGATAACCGATACCCACTGAAAACCGGTACTGGGATTGGCGCTTAATTTAATTGCCAATAAACTGCCCGGACGCACCGTCAGGGTTTTTCCATTGCTGCTTTCCGTCAGCTTCCAGACCGTCAGAAGCCGGCCGATATCCCCAATGCGCGCCATGGGCATAAGCTGACCGTAACTGTAGAGCCTGTCATAAGGAGCGCCGTTTTTCGCACTGAGGGCGATGCCCTCTTCGGTAAACAGGGTATTTTCCGTCTTCGCTCCTAACAGCGCTTTACGCGCATCATTGTTAAAGAAGAAAGTATCGGGGGTAAATTCACGGCCCGTGGTCAAATCAATATTTAAGGCCCGATAATAGGCGTGCCCGCCGTTCGTCCCTTTGAACAGGATACTGACCAGGCTGGGGCGATTCAGCGTTACTTCATAGGTAACTTTTCCCTGCCTCCCTGTCTTACGCGCCGTATCCTGCGCCGCCTCGCTCAATAATTGATTGGCGGACTGCTGAAAGGTTTCATTGTTCACCCCATCCAGCACAGGTACATCCAGAGCGACACCACCCGCCGTCCTTGTTTCGGTCAAAACCGTAGTCGGCTGGTCGGCCCATGCAATCTGGCATAATAACAATGCAACGGCGAAAAAGATACCCAGCGTTTTTTTCATGTTTCCCCCTTATTCCCTGATCCAAAGACAATACACAGAACTGCTACGCCTGTTCCAGCCCTTTGCCATAGGCAATGGCCTGATCCATACGCGCCAGCGTCTTTTCTTTGCCCAACAGGACCATCATATCGAACATACCGGGCGTCACCGTCCGTCCGGACAAGGCCAGACGGCTGGGCTGGATCACCTTGCCCAACGCAATGCCCGCTTCTTCGGCCAGTGTATTATATAACGTTTCCAAAGAAGCCTCGTCAAAAGCTTCCTGCGCCGCTACGCGGGATCGGCAAATTTCCAGCTGCGCGATTCCCTCCGGCGTAAAGAACTTGCGAACGCCTTTTTCGTCATATTCGGCAAAATCCCGGAAGAAGTAAGTCGAGGCATCCACAATTTCCTGGAGGGTCTTTACCCGCACCCGAACCACATCTACCAAATGGGACAGATAATTCCGGTTTGCTTCTTCCTGAAGCCATTCTTCCGTAATGAGTCCGGCCGCCACAAAGAACGGTTCCGCATCTTTGGCAATGCGTTCCAACGGCAGACTGTTCAAATACTGTCCATTGATCCAGTACAATTTCTTAATATCATAGACGGCGCCTTTATGCGACATTTTATTCATGTCAAACTGTTTCACCGTTTCTTCTTTGGTGATGATTTCCTGATTGCCTTCCGGCGACCAGCCCAACAGCGTTAAATAATTCAGCAGCGCCTCCGGCAAATAGCCCAGGGCCTGAAATTCTTCTACCGACTGGGCGCCATGCCGTTTCGACAATTTGCTCCGGTCCGGCGCCAAGATCATGGACATATGACCGAATTCCGGCACCTCAAACCCTAAGGCCTGGAACAGAAGGATCTGCTTCGGCGTGTTGGGAATATGTTCTTCCGCACGCAGCACATGGGTCATGCCCATCAGATGATCGTCGATCACCACTGCGAAATTATAGGTGGGAGTGCCGTTGGTTTTGGCAATAACAAAATCATCAAACTGGGTCAGATCAAAGTCCATCCGTCCATGAATGATATCGTTCACACGCAAATGTCCCGAAGTAGGGATCTTAAAACGGATGGAATGCGGTTCGCCCGCGGCAATACGACGTTCCACCTCTTCTTTGGACAGGTTGCGGCAAGTCCGGGGATAGCGGAAAGGCTGTTTCCGTTCCCGTTGGATCGCGCGCTGGGCTTCCAGCTCTTCCGGGGTGCAGAAGCAGTAGTAAGCCTTGCCTTCATCCAATAATTGCTGCAGGTATTTTTGGTAAATTTCCGTCCGCTGTGACTGGAAATAAGGCTCGCAGGGACCGCCAACTTCCGGTCCTTCGTCCCAGTCCAGCCCCAACCATTTCATACTGCGGATGATCTGCCCTACCGATCCTTCCTGAAAGCGTGCCGGATCCGTATCTTCAATCCGCAGGATCAGCTTGCCCCCCATACTTCTGGCAAACAGCCAGTTAAACAGACAGGTACGAGCCCCTCCCACGTGCAGATTTCCCGTAGGGCTGGGAGCAAAACGTACGCGTACTTCACTCATTTGCATTATCTCCTTATTCTTACTTCCGCCGTAATTAACGGATCTGCCCTTCAATCACCGACCAGGCTGCGTTTAACGCCGCATCCAGTTTTTCCGGATCTTTACCGCCGGCCTGCGCCATATCGGGACGTCCGCCGCCGCCGCCGCCACATAAAGTAGCCACTTCTTTGACGATCTGACCGCAATGGATTCCTTTACCAACCAACTCTTTGGAAGCCATCGCCAATATACCGATCTTGCCGTTTTCAAATACAGAAGCCAGCACCACTACGCCGCCGGTCTTATCCCGCAGCTGATCGCCCAGAGTACGCAGCGCAGCCACATCGCCCACCGCTACTTTCTGAACCAGCACCTTTACGCCTTTGATCTCTTTGGCCAGATCTTCCGCCTTAGCCGCCGCCGCTGCCGCCATTTTTGCTTCTAACGCTTTCACCGCCTGTCCTGCTTCTTTGGCTTCCGCCACCAGAACCGCAAGACGCTCTTCGGCATCCGCCGGGCGGCAATGAAGCGTTGCTGCCATGTTGGCAAGGGTGTTCTCCAACCCCGCTACGTATTCCATAGCGCCCCGGCCTGTGACCGCTTCAATACGACGCACCCCGGCGCCGCTGGAAGCTTCACTGATAATCTTAAACAGCCCGATCTGCGCTGTATTCGTCACATGTACACCGCCACATAATTCCATGGAAAAAGCAGGTACCGTTACCACGCGCACCACATCGCCGTATTTTTCGCCGAATAAAGCGCGGGCGCCGCGTTTTTTCGCTTCTTCAATGGGTAATTCCTCAAAGGTTACCGTTTTCGCCGCCAGGATCTCTTCATTGACCAATTGTTCTGCTTTTTTCAGTTCTTCCGGCGTCATCTGGGAGAAATGGGAAAAGTCAAAATGCAGACGGTCCGGCCCTACATAGCTGCCGGCCTGATTCACATGGTCGCCCAGTACCTGCCGCAACGCCGCCTGAAGCAAATGAGTCGCCGTATGATTACGCGCCACATCGGACCGACGGCTTTCATCCACCGTATACGTTACTTCATCGCCGACAGCCAGCGTACCTTCTTCTACCACACCGGCCATATAGGTTACCCCATCCGGCAGTTTTTTCGTTTTTTCTACCCGCAGGATCCCGGCCGGCGCTTTGATCATACCGATATCGCCTACCTGACCGCCGCCTTCCGCATGGAACGCCGTCACGTCCAGGATCACAGCCGCTTCTTTACCGTCAGACACCGTATCGACCGGCTGCGCCTCCGCTAACGGATAAATCGCTACAATCTTACCGGCATGAGCACTTTCATCCACTTGCAGTTCTGCCGCGTTCAGATCCCTGTCATTATAAATGACAGGACGCCCCGTTTTATCATCACGGGCTTCACGCGCCATCCTGCGCTGTACTTCCAGCGCCGCGGCAAAGCCCGCTTCATCCAACGTCATCCCCTGCTCTTCCAAAATTTCCACGGTGAGTTCTTTGGGGAAACCAAACGTATCGGACAGCTTGAAAGCCACCGCCCCGGCCAGTTCGGTTTTATGTGCCGCTTTAAGCGCCGCGATCTCCGCGTCCAGCATTTCGTTGCCGCTTTTCAGCGTCTTCAGGAAACTGCTTTCTTCCATGTGAATGACCTTGCGGATGTAGTCCTGCTTTTCTTTGATCTCAGGATAGACTTCACCGAACATATCAATCACCACATCGACCGCGCCGCCTAAAAATTCCCGTTCAATGCCGATCAGACGACCGTGACGTACGGCCCGGCGCAGGATACGGCGCAAGATATAACCGCGGCCCAGATTGGAAGGCAGGACGCCGTCCCCGATCATGAACACCAGACTGCGGGCATGGTCGGCAATGACTTTCAAAGAAACGTCGGTTTTAGGGTCCGCATTATAAGACACACCGCTTTCCCGGCAGGCATATTCAATAATGGGGAACATCAAGTCGGTCTCAAAATTAGACGGTTTCTGCTGCAGGACGGAAGCAAGACGTTCCAGCCCGGCGCCGGTATCAATATTTTTATGCTCCAACGGTGTATAGGTACCGTCTTCATTCTGGTTATACTGGGTAAATACCAGATTCCACAATTCCAAATAACGGCCGCAATCACAGTCCGGGCCGCAATCCGGCTTGCCGCAGCCGCGTTCCGGACCCAGATCGATATGAATCTCGGAACAGGGACCGCAGGGGCCGCTGCCAATCTCCCAGAAGTTATCCTGCAGGCGAATGATCCGCTCATCCGGAATGCCCACTACATCATGCCAAATCTGATACGCTTCATCGTCATCCGTATGGATGGTAATGTATAATTTATCCGCCGGCAGTTCCAACTCTTGCGTCAGGAACTCCCAGCTCCAGGGAATGATCTCTTTTTTAAAGTAGTCGCCGAAGGAAAAATCCCCCAGCATTTCAAAATAAGTATGGTGACGAGCCGTACGGCCTACATTCTCAATATCACCGGTACGTACGCATTTTTGGCAGGTGGTTACGCGCGGCGAAGGCGGCTTCATTTTGCCTGTAAAAAACGGTTTAAAGGGCGCCATACCTGCGCCGATCAATAACAACGTAGGGTCATCCTGCGGAATCAGAGAGGCGCTGGGCAGCATCAGGTGTCCCCGCTCCTGAAAAAATGTAAGAAATCTGCTGCGGATTTCATTGCCGCTCATGTACTTCATAGACGAATCGCTCCTTTATTTTCGGAAAACATTTTGCATTATATTATACTACATTATAGGCTGAGTGTCACCAACAATATAGTAACCTCTTTGTAAAATAAAAAACCCCGACACTTTTTGTCGGAGCCTGCCCCTGAAAATATAATTGCCCCACAATGCCGTCCATCCTCAGGGTTTGAACCTGCATATGCAGGTGGGTGCTTTACCGCCGATCGCAAAAGTCCACTCTGAGGAGGCCGGTTTTTGAAAGGCGAGAATCTTAAGCTCCCTATGTAAGAGTGTTGGCTCAACACAGAGAGAAATGTAACGTACATCGCAGGGTAAATTATAATGAACTTATGAAATGCAGCTTGCTGCCATTGGTCTTAGCAGATTCGTTCCACTCCCGGCAGAGCCGGCAAGTCAAAGACGCCAATCCACCGTTTGCTTACACTTATACTATAGCAGACCCGGAGCATTTTTTCAATGCTTCGGGTCTGTTTGTTCATCATTTTTTAACTTTTCTCCACAGACGGACCGGTTACATTGTCACCGGCACGCAGCAACTGCTTCCGCAGGAATAAAAGCAAGCGTCACGCAGCACAATGCTGTCCTTTCCGGCGTAAAGTCCTGCCATACTGTTACCGGGTATCTGCCACGTCTTTATTTCCCGGTTTTTTCCCTGGCCAGTAACGAAGTCTTAATGTGCAGCTCGCGCAGCTGCTTATCATCCACCACGTTCGGCGCTTCGCTCATCATATCGTTGGCATTCTGCGTTTTCGGGAACGCAATGACGTCACGGATAGAAGGCCGTTTCGCCATAAGCATGATCATACGGTCCAAACCAAAGGCCAGGCCGCCGTGGGGCGGTGCGCCATATTCAAAGGCCTGCATCATGAAACCGAATTTTTCCTGAGCTTCTTCATCCGTAAGACCAATCGCTTCAAACACCGCTTTCTGCACATCACGGCGATGGATACGGATTGACCCGCCGCCTAATTCCACGCCATTGAGAACCATATCATAAGCCTTGGCATAGACTTTGCCGGGGTCAGAGGCCAAGAGAGGCACATCTGCGTCAAACGGCGCCGTAAAGGGATGATGCATCGCTACCCAACGTTTTTCTTCTTCGTTGTATTCGAACATGGGGAAACGTGTCACCCAGGTAAAACAGAACTCGTCTTTATTGATCAGGTTCATGCGTTTGGCCATTTCAAGGCGGAGCGCGCCCAGAGCCTGAGCCACTACGCCCGGCTTATCGGCCACAAACAGCAACAAGTCGCCCGGTTCTGCTGCCGCCGTTTCTTTGATCTTGGTCAGATGCGCTTCATCGAAAAATTTAGCGATCGGCGATTTTACGCTTCCATCAGGCTGGATCTGCATCCAGGCCAGACCTTTGGCGCCATAAATAGCCACAAAATCTACCAGGCCGTCCAGTTCGCGCCGGGGGATCGCCGCGTCGCCTTTCACGTTAATGGCTTTGACGATACCGCCCTCCGCCAGGATCGTGTTAAAGACTTTGAAATCCGAACCGGCGACGGCGTCTTTCATATTGACCAGGGGCATAGCAAAGCGCAGATCCGGTTTGTCGCTGCCATATTTATCCATGGCTTCGTCCCAGGTCATACGCTGCATGGGCAGCTTTACATCAACGCCCAACGCACCTTTAAACACATAGGCGATCAGCCCTTCCATCATTTCCATGATATCTTCTGTTTCCACAAAAGACATTTCCAGGTCCAACTGGGTAAATTCCGGCTGACGGTCTGCGCGCAGGTCTTCGTCACGGAAGCAACGGGCGATTTGGAAATATCTTTCATAACCGCCGACCATCAACAACTGTTTAAAAATCTGAGGGGACTGAGGCAACGCATAGAACTTGCCCGGGTTGACACGGCTGGGGACCAGATAGTCGCGGGCGCCTTCCGGCGTACTCTTACACAACATAGGTGTCTCAATCTCTAAGAAAGAATGATCGTCCAGATAATCCCGCATCAGTTTCGTCACTTTATGACGCAAAATCAGACCGGCCTGCATTTCCGGACGGCGCAGATCTAAATAACGATACTTGAGGCGCAGATTTTCATCGGTGTCAATGCCGTCCTGAATATAAAAGGGCGGTGTTTTGGCTACATTTAACACAATGAGCGTATCAGCCACTACCTCGACTTCACCGGTAGGGATATTGGGGTTCACCGTCTCGGCGTCGCGATTTCTCACTTTGCCGAAAACCTGGATCACGTATTCCGTGCGAACCGCTTCGGCGTTTTTAAAACTGTCGCCGGCATCCGGATCGATGACCACCTGACAGATCCCGGAACGGTCCCGCAGGTCGATAAAAATCAATCCGCCATGGTCACGACGTTTGGCAACCCAGCCGCACAACGCCACTTCCTTGCCGGAATCGGCTTTTGTCAGCAAACCACAATGATGGTCACGCTTAAATTTTTCAGTCATTCTTCTGCACCTCTGTCATTAAAATAGTTGTAATATCTGCAAGGGGAATTTCCTTTTGATTATGCTCTTTATCCGCTGTCTTCATATCCCGCAAAGTGACCATGTTCCGGGCCACTTCATCTTCGCCGAAGATCAGCACATAACCGGCGCCGGACCGGTCAGCCGCCTTCATCTGACTCTTCATACTGCCCTGCCGATAATCGTAGGCCGTTTTCAAGCCGGCTTCCCTGAGTTTTTCAACCGTTTGGAAAGTCAGGGCCGCCACTTCCGGCTTAGGCGCTACCACAAACACATCCATGGCAGCCTTCGAGGCCGGCAACAGATTCTGGCTCTGCAAGGCCAACAGCACCCGCTCCAGTCCCATCGCAAAGCCGATACCGGGCGTTGCCGGACCGCCGATCTCTTCCACCAGTCCATCATACCGCCCGCCGCCGCAGACAGCGCTTTGCGCGCCTAACGGCGGATACTGGATTTCAAAAGCGGTGCGGGTATAATAATCCAAACCGCGGACCAGCGTGGGGTCTATCGTAAATTCCACACCTGCCGCAGTCAACAGTTCCTGCACCGCGGCAAAATGTTGTTTGCACTCTTCATCCAGGCATTCCGCCAGTTTCGGAGCGCCGGCCGCCAAGGCATGACAGCGCTCATTTTTACAGTCCAGAATGCGCATGGGATTCCGTTCAAAACGTCCCTGGCAATCCTTACACAACTCTGCCAGATGTGGGCGGAAATAGTCCTGCAATTTTAAGCGGTACGCCGGGCGGCAATTGGGGCAGCCCACCGTATTGATTTTCAGCTGCAGATTCCGCAGACCCAAAGATCGCAAGATCTGCACAGCCAACAGAATCACTTCCGCATCTATAGCAGGCGTCGGTATGCCCAACGCTTCTACGCCAAATTGGTGAAATTGGCGCTGCCGGCCGGCCTGCGGCCGATCATAACGAAACATGGGCCCGATATAAAACAGCTTGGTCGGATCCGGATCCGCATACATTTTATGTTCCACAAACGCCCGTACAGCCGAAGCCGTATTTTCCGGACGGAGAGTGATGCTCCGCTGCCCTCTGTCCGCGAACGTATACATTTCTTTTTCTACTACGTCGGTAGTATCGCCGATGCCCCGCTGAAACAGTTCCGTGTGTTCGAACAACGGAGTGCGGATCTCCGCAAACCCAAATCGAGCGCACAAGTCCCGCAGGACTCCTTCCACATACCGCCAGGCGCCCACTTCCGCCGGCAGGATATCCTTAGTCCCCCGCGGCAATGTCGTCAACACGATAATTCCCCCTTATGTGCTTTCTTTTACTGTCTGATAAAGCATGGTATATATTTTACCACTTTTCCTTACAACTGACAATTATCCGGATTTTTCTCCGCTTCTTCCCCGCCATAATGCCACAGCTCGTCATATAAAACACGATATACAGCCGCTACCGGCATGGCAAACAGCATGCCTAAAATACCAAAAAGTTTGCCGGCGATCATCAGCGCCAATAAAATCACCACCGGATGAAGCCGTATCTTCCGGCCCATGATGACAGGCTGCAAGACCTGACTGTCCAGCGTGTAATAAATGATGTAAAAAAACGCCAGATAAAAAGCCACCTGAGGGGACACTGACGAATACGCTACGAAAACAGCAGGTACCGCCGCAATAATCGGCCCGATCACCGGGATTGCTTCGGCAAACATGGCGATGAAGCCGAAAACCAGCGGATACGGGACCTGTAAGATCATCAGTATAAGAACCACGCAGAGAGCGGAAAGCAGGCTCAGTTTCCAAAGCCCCTCCACATAGCTGCTGATCGCCACACCGATGCGGTGGAGCACCCGCCGGGCTTTCGGACGCGCCACCGGCGTAAACAGACTGACGACCATCTCGCACAACTGATGCCAGTCCTTTAAAAAATAAAACGACAGGAACGGCACCACGATCAGCCCCAGCAAATTGGCCACAATCTGGATAGTTGAATTCAACAGATTACGTATTACTCCGGCAATCAGGCCCATAACCGAATTCACCGCATCCTCGATCAGGCCTTCCAGATTGGAAGGGAGCATCGCTACTTTAGCCGAAGGGTCTTTCAGTAAATTCAGCAAAGAGTCCCCCTGCATCTGCTTAGAATATTCCGGCACCTTCACTAACAATTCGTTAATCTGAACAAATAAAGGAAGGACCACCACAAAGAGCATACTGACCGTAAAAACAGCCAGGACCACAAACGCCAGAAAAATACCCGCTACCCGCGAAGGATGCATGCCGGTCTTGCCCAACTGAAGCCGGGCAAAAGACCGGGACAGCGGGTACAGGGCAAAAGAAAGCCCTATCGCCAGTAAGATCGGGAATAAAAAGGAACTCATCGCGTAGAGTACCGCCGAAACTAAAAAGGCGATCAGAAATTTTATCACCGTATGTTGTTGTATATATTTAATATAACTTATTTTCATAGTTGATAACGCCTGAATTACTGCAGGAACGGATTCCGTTTTCGTTCCCAACCTACGGTAGTAGCGGGACCGTGCCCCGGCAACAGATTCGTCTCATCCGGCAGCGTCAGGATCTTGCTGTGAATGGATTCCAGCAACGTATCATAGGAGCCGCCGGGCAAGTCCGTGCGTCCGATGGATTCCGCAAAAATCGTGTCGCCGCAGAAAACAATATCATCGGTTACATAGCAGCACCCGCCGGGCGTATGACCGGGAGTCAGCAGCACTTTAAAGGTATAACCGGCCGCTTCGATCACCTGTCCTTCTTCCACCAGCACATCCGCTGCGCCAAAATCTTTTGCCGGCCCGGGGAAAAAAGCGGAGACCGCATGAGTCAGGCGCTCCGCATCCTCTGCGGCCATGTATACTTTGGCGCCGGTGGCTTCCCTGACCTCTTTTAAGCCGCTGATATGATCCAGATGCCCATGGGTCAGAAGGATCGCATCTACAGTCAGATTTTCCCGCTTTAAAGCGGACACAATACGGGTCCCTTCATCACCCGGATCCACTACCACCGCATGTCCGGTTTTTTCGTTTTCCACAATATAGCAGTTGGTGATGACAGGACCTACTTCCATAATTTTTACTTTCATTTTTTCTTTCCTTTCCCGCTCTCATTCCCATTCCCGGCAGTTGTAGTCATGCGTTCTACGCTATATACCCCCTGGATGCGTTTGATGCGGCTCATAATGGTGTCCAACTGAGCCGTATTCGTGATATCCAACCCCAGGTGGATCATTGCCGTTTTATTTTTTGCCATATGGCTGCTGATATGATTGATATTGATCCGGTTTTCGCTGATCGACATCATAATGTCCACCATAAGTCCCGGTTTATCATTCGCTACGATGACAATATTGGCCTTGTACACTGCATCTGTAGCCACATCCCAGGTCACGCTGATCAGGCGTCTTTGCTCTTCCGGATTATTGGACATCACATTAGGACAATCGCTGCGATGCACAGAGATGCCGCTGCCCCGGGTAATATAGCCGATGACCGAGTCTCCCGGTACCGGATTACAGCAGCGCGCCAGCTTGACCATAATTCCATCTTCTCCCTTGACCAGGATGCCATGACTGGATTTCGCCTTGGAGGTTCTGGGTTTCAGCTGGGAGATCAGTTCGCTTAAATCCTTACTGCTTTGGAGTTGCTGCTTTTGTTCCTGTTTATAAATATCCACCAGACGGGACATGATCGTGTTCAGCGTCGTCCCGCCGAACCCCAGGGAAGCCAGCAATCCGTCCACATCGGGCAAAAACAGTTTTTCCGCCACAGATTTCAATTTTTCCTGGGAAGCAAACTCTTTGGTGTCATAGCCCAGGCGCCTGCACTCTTTATCCAGCATCTCCCGGCCCCGGTCTATATTTTCTTCCCGCCTCTCTTTCTTAAACCAGGACTTGATCTTGTTGCGGGTATCCGACGAACCGGCGATATTGATCCAGTCCCGGCTGGGCCCTGAGGCCTGTTTACTGGTAATGACTTCGACGATGTCCCCGTTGGAAAGTTTATAATCCAAAGGTACAATCCGTCCGTTTACCTTGGTGCCGATACAGCGATTTCCCACATCCGTATGGATCCGATAGGCAAAATCGATGGGCACGGAACCTACCGGCAGATCGATCACATCGCCCCGGGGGGTGAAGACAAAAACTTCGTCCGCAAATACATCCAGCTTCACTGTATTGACAAAGTCTTTGGAATCATTCATATCATGATGCCATTCCAGCAGCTGACGCAGCCAGGACAGCTTCGCCGCATAGCTTTTGTCACTGCCGGTAGCCGGCGCGGACCCGCCGCTTTCCTTATACCGCCAATGCGCCGCGATACCGAACTCGCTGATACGGTGCATTTCAAAAGTACGGATCTGAATCTCCAACGGTTGTCCGTTCGTAAATACCACCGTAGTATGGAGCGATTGGTACATATTGGACTTGGGCACGGCCACGTAATCCTTGAAACGTCCGGGGATCGGCCGCCACAGGCTGTGTACTACACCTAAAGCGCCATAACAGTCTTTGACGCTGTCGACCAGAACACGCACAGCCAGAAGGTCATAAATTTCATTTAATTCCTTATGGTCGCGCATCATCTTTTTATAAATACTGTAAAAATTCTTCGGCCGGCCCTGTATTTCACAGTCAATGTTGACTTTTTTTAATTCCGTCCGCAGCTGATCCATCGCGTCATGGATCATGGCTTCCCGCTCCCGCCGTTTCACCTTTACCTGTTCCACCAGGTTGTAATAGACTTCCGTGTCCCGGTAACGGAACGCCAGGTCCTCCAGTTCCCACTTAATGGTATAAATACCTAAGCGGTTTGCCAAAGGCGCATAGATTTCCAATGTTTCTTTCGAAATCGACTGCTGCTTATACACCGGCATATATTTCATCGTCCGCATATTATGCAGGCGGTCGGCCAGTTTGATAATCACGACGCGAATGTCCTGCGCCATGGCCAGGAACATCTTGCGGTAATTTTCGATCTGCCGTTCTTCTTTGGAAATATATTCAATCTTACCCAGTTTCGTCACGCCGTCCACCAGCATGGTCACTTTAGCGCCAAACTGTTCCCGCAATTGCTGTAAGGTAGTATCCGTATCCTCCACTACGTCATGCAGAAAAGCTGCCGCCAGAGTTTCCTCATCCATCTTCATCTGCGCCAGAATATACGCTACCTGAGTAGGATGGATGATATACGGTTCCCCTGAACGCCGTTTTTGCTCGGCGTGCTTCATCTCAGCCAGTTTATATGCTTTTTCCACCAGAGCCACTTGCTTTTCATCCAAATAACTTCGGATATAAGCAAAAAGCTCTTCTACAGACACTTCCTGATTTTCTTTTGAGGGCATGGTTTTTTCCTTCCTTATTTAAACCGCAGACTTTGAATACGAGCCCGGGCCAGACGCAAGCTGCTGTAATATATTTCCGCTAACGCATCACACTCTTTGCGCAGCGCCACATAGGTGGGGGAATCTTCCAATTGCCGGTGCCGGGTACTGCCCGGCAACACCACATCTCCCTGAATACGGAAAAATTCCAGTTCGGCAAAAATACGCAGATCATTTTCCGTCAGCGTCAGCTGTTGTGCGGCTGACTGCGCTTTTAACTGTTCCACCTTAGCCACCGCCTGAGAACGCAATACTTTCGTCACAAAGCGATAGGCATCGATCAGGTGGTTCCGATTCGGATAGCAGGACAGCGTGTTCTGTTTTTCCCTCTGCCAATCCAGCATATTATATAAAATATATAAGGATTTTCCGGGGCCTGCCGCTACAGGAAAGACGCCCCTCCGAAAAATATCCGTCCTGGGCAGGTCGTAAAAGATAACTCTGCGTTCCCCCGCCTCGCACAAAGAACCGTATTGCCGCAGTGTGACCTGGGAAAACTTTTGCAACCACAGAGTTTCTTCATTTTTCTCATTCACAAAAACCGTAAATTTTTTATTTTGCCGGAGCAGTCGCCGCAGCACTTCAGACTTATCTTCCGTGCCTTTGCGGTAATCATACAGCTCCATTTCCATACGAAAAGCCAGAATCTCTAAGTTGATGCTTTCCATACCGTTATACACATTGATTTCAGGCTTGAAAACGATATCCGCTTCCACATTGTTATAGAGGCGGTCCGCATAAACAGCGCCCTGCCACATAATGCAGTGGCAGGATGTTTTGCCCACATCCACAAAAAAACGCAGATGGTTCTGCTCCCTCCCTACAGGCCGAGGATTATGCAGCACCGCGTCTTTCAGCATAAATAACGGCGCCGGATTTTCACAGCCGAAAGGCTCCAGCAACTCTACTTCATGCAGAAAATCCAGCGTGAGCATTCCGGGCTCCTGTACCACCATATCAATCGCGATATGAGGACGAAAATCCTCAGGGCTCAGCCTCTGCTCCGTTACCTGAATAAAATCCCGGCAGAAATTTTCCAGCTTGTCCGTTTCCAGAGTCAGTCCGGCGGCCTGACTGTGCCCTCCAAACTGAATCAGATTGGCTTCACAGGCCTGCAGTGCATCATACATGTCTAACGGCGGAATACTGCGGCAGGAGCCTTTTGTCTGCTCGCCATTAACACTGAGCAGTATTACCGGACGATAATACTTATCTACCAGGCGGGAAGCCACAATGCCGATCACGCCCGGATGCCAGCCTTCTTTTGCCAGGACAATCGCCGCCGGCAGTTTTTCCTGTCCCTGGAGCATCTGTTCCGCTTCAATAAAGATCTGATGACTGATTTCCTGCCTTAACGCATTTTCTTCATTCAGCTGCCGGGCCATCTCCAAAGCAGCCTCTGCCTTTTCCGTAGTCAACAATTCCACGGCCAGCTGGGCATGTTCCAACCGCCCTGCCGCATTCAGCCGGGGTGCCAGAACGAAGCCGATCTTTTCGGAATTCATGGGTACCCGGTCACAATGGCACACTTCCAGCAATTTACGCAAACCGACCAAAGAAGTCTGTCCCATCGCTTTTAACCCGCGTTTCACCAAAACACGGTTTTCATCCTGCAGGGGAACGATATCCGCTACCGTCCCCAGCGCGGCTAATTCCGTATAATTCTCCCATAACGGCTCCTCCGGATGGGACAGTTTATGCAGCGCCTGACACAGCTTGAAGGCCACGCCGACCCCCGAGAGCCCCTTAAAAGGGTACTCACAGTGCGGCTGACGGGGATTTACAATAGCATACGCTGCCGGCAAGGTCTCCGGCGGGCGATGGTGATCTGTAATAATAATATCCAACCCGGCCGGCGCCGCCGCTACTTCCTGCACACCGCTGATCCCACAGTCCACCGTGATCACCAGTGTCACGCCATCCTGATACAGCGTCTCCAGCGCTTCATTGTTCAAGCCGTAGCCTTCGCCCTGACGCCGGGGGATATAAGTCTGCACATCGGCCCCGTTCTCCGCCAAATACAGATACAATAAGGAGCTGGCCGTAATACCGTCTACATCATAATCCCCAAAAACAGTGATTTTCTCCCCTGCTTCTCTCGCTTTTTGAATACGGCGCGCCGCCCGTTCCATATCTTTCAGCAAAAAAGGATCATAATACGGTTCAGCTTTGCCAAACAAAAACTCCTTCATCGAAGTTTCATCAGTCAACCCCCGATGCATTAAGATACCTGTGATCGCCGGAGAAACCTGCAGCGCCTCCGCCAGACGCTGCGCCGCAGAAATATCATATGCTTTTACATCCCAATAGGCCGATCGTTTCATCCTCTTTGTAATCCTCTCTACCCTGCCCGCCCGCTGATAAATTTCAATACTGAATAATTGCTGCTCCCGTTACTTTTAGAACGGTTCTCCTGCTTCCGGTTTAAGCCGAAACCTTTCTTGCGGAAGAACGCAGCAATTTTTATTTATTTTTCCTGTTTCTTCCCCACTTACGTTGCGAACGGGACTGCGGTTCTTACTTAAGGTCATCCGTATGTAGATTTTCAGCTTTACTCTTACTTGGCGAGCGCGACTGCAATTTCTATTCATACTAAATTACAGCAACTGTAAAATAAATGCTTATTATAATATTTTACCGAAAAATGAAGCTTCTGTGAATAGTTTTTTAACTACTTTCATTATAAAACAGCAAAACTGCCAAAGAAAGTTCGCGGATACGGCTGACTATCCCTTATAATGACTGCGCAGCAACGCAATTTCTCTGGCATAACCGTCCAGATCATTAGGCGTTTCCAGGAAAAAAGGCAGCTGTTTTAAACGGGGATGGTTGATCACCCTCACCAAAGCCTCCAAACCGATTTTCCCTTCGCCAATACGGGCGTGGCGGTCCTTGTGCGCCGCACATTCATTCAAGCTGTCATTCAAATGAATCGCCTTCAGGCGCACCAGACCGATTTTACTGTCAAAATCAGCCAACACGCCATCCAGATCCCCGGCAATATCATAGCCTCCATCCCAAACATGACAGGTGTCCAGACAGACACCGATTTTATCTTTCAGCTTTACCTGCCGGATAATGGCCGCCAATTCATCAAACGTACGTCCTACTTCCGTACCTTTGCCTGCCATGGTCTCCAACAGTACAGTCGTCGTCTGCTCCGGGGCAAGAAGCTCATTGAGCAGCTCCGCAATCAGTTCGATGCCTTTTTCTGCGCCCTGACCGGTATGGCTGCCCGGATGAAAGTTATATAATTGTCCCGGTGTAAATTCCATCCGACGCAGATCATCCGCCATCGTCAGACGGGCAAACTCCCGCGTCGCCTCGGTGGCCGAACAGGGATTCAGCGTATAGGGCGCGTGCGCCAGGATGCAGGGGAAATGCTCTTCTTGCAGCAAAGAGCACAACGCCGCCGCATCCTCCGGATCGATGGCCTTTGCCTTACTCCCCCGGGGATTTCTGGTAAAAAACTGAAACGTATCCGCCGCTAATGTTAACGCGGTCTTACCCATGGCCAAATAGCCGTTAGAGGAAGATAAATGGCATCCTATATGTAACATAAAGACCTCCCCAATAAATTTGAATCCTTACATTCATTCGTTGCCTCATTATACTACAGCTTTCTCGCTTGTACAGCAAAAAAACCGAAAATAATCGGAACGCACCCATGTATTCATTCATTTAAACAGTTTTAATATGTCCGGATTTTCGGGTACATAGCAATCCGCATAATGGATAGTTTTCTGTTTCGCTCACTACGCGTATCACCGGCTAAAGCGCACAAAAAAAGAGAACAGACTTCGAATTAACGAAATCTGTTCTCTGCCGTATCATAAATTCTGCATCTGTCGGAAAGAATTTTGTTCTCTTAATGGTGCCGCTGGCCGGAGTCGAACCGGCACGCCCGCAAAGGCGCTTGATTTTGAGTCAAGTGCGTCTGCCAATTCCGCCACAGCGGCAAGTAAAACACGGAACAGAGTAATTTTATCATCGTGAAAGCAGTTTGTCAATAGTGAACCCTGCATTCTTCCTGCATCTTCCTTTAACTATCAACACCTATGCCGCACTTTGAGGCGTATTCTGATACAATCCGGTTCGGGTTCTTGAAAGCCGGTACAGTCTTTGCCGTCTTGCGACGGGCATAACATATGTTTACTGACTTTCCGTGCTCTGTATGCTTACCGGGTCTGCTCCTGCACATATTCTTCCAGCAATTGCGCCAGCTGCCGGGTCGTCTTGCCCGGTTTCCCCTCGCCCACCGGACGACGATCAATTTTCACGACCGGCAGGATACCGCAACGGGGGCCGCATAAGAACGCTTCTTCGGCGCCTAAGGCAAACTCTTTGGTAAAAGTTTTTTCAATCATTTGCAGATCCAGTTCACCCGCCAGTTTTTCCTGAATCAGACGACGATACAGAAGATCATGTACGCCGCCAAACTTCATCGGACAAGTCCAGAGAATCTCGTCTTTGACCAGCACGAAAGCCGCTTCCGACGCCTCTGTGATCTTCTCTTCCCGCAGGAACAACGCATCATAGCATTGTCCTACCCGCGCCGTATGCCGCGCCAATATTTCAGGCAAACGGTTCAACGTATTCCACTCACAATGCGTTCCCCGTTCATCAGGCACCGTAATCAGACTCACGCCTTTTTTTCTCTGCCCGGCCAGAGCGGGATCTGGAAGAACTGCCTGCATAATAAGTTCCGGCTCACATTGCTCGGGAAAATCCAGTTCATATGCGCCGATACCACGGGTAATTTGCGTATAAACCATGCCTTCTTCTATTTCGGCGGCAGCAATAAAACGACGAAGGCAGTCCACCATTTCTTCCACCATATAAATCGCCGGTATTTTTATCTTCACCATGGCATTGAGCAGATGTTCCATATGGGCTTCCGGGTGAAGCGCCTTGCCATTGTAAACCGGTACTTGTTCAAATACGCCATCGCCGAATTGATGACCGCGGTTAAAGGGATGGATGTTGATTTCCTCTGCATCCACAATGTCGTTGTTAATTAAAATCAGGTTGGTTTTCATGCCTGCCTCCACAAATTTAGTGTAGGGTTCACCATTCACGCGGCACCCCTTCAATTTTACCTTTATTCATCATCGTCGCCTGCATCGTAGCCAGCATCCGATTTTCTTCATCATACATTTCGCCGCTGATGACCATGGTCGTTCTGCCGTGATGTCTTATTTCACTGATCATACGGACCGTACTGTCAAAATTTACATTTTGGATGAAATTGATTGAAAAGCTTACCGGCGTTGCGATTTCCCCCACAGAAGCGGCGGTCAACGTCAGTACGGCATCGGCAAAGGCCGCCAAAACGCCGCTATGAACCTCATTATGCTCATCCGCATGTGTAGCCTGCTCTAATTTCAAGCTGATCTCGCAGTGTCCACAGGCAATCGCATCAATCTGAAAGGGTAGAAAATTCGCCCGGAAACGGCTCGTTCCGTAAAGTTCCCGTATTTTTTCAGAAAGGGCGTCCGCTGCAACAGGAGTGTTCTCTTCCGGCACTATGTTGCCCGCCTTTTCGCCCTGTACCGGGAGCGCTGTTGTATTTTGTTCTTTTTTTAATTCTGCCATCTTCCTCACCTGAAATGTCTCCTGCTGCTTTTTTCTGATGCTGCCTTGCCCTTCTGCGTGCAATCGCAACCTGCAAGCCGACCAACCCGTGACGCTGTACCGCTCTATAATAGCAACAAGGACAGCGTTTTGGCAACACATAGAGGGCGTGGCCTGAAACCGCTGCACTGCTATGTAATGACTGGTGCCTTCTGCATTTTCATCTTAGTGTAGCAGGACTTTTTTGTCAATTTATGATAATATATAAAGCAAACTGCTGAACTGCAAAATGCCAACCGACATTTTAAAATGGGTAAGCAGATTTTTCATACATATAATTATACTGAATAATCTGTTATCAACAGGTTACCCTACGTAACATTTGTGTCGCCAATCGCCATAGTAGTATAGCAGTGACAAATTATATAGTTTCATACAGTAAAAGGAAGTGAATGCATTATGTCTGCAAAAAAACTTTACCAGATTATCCTCTGTAATAGCATCGGCATTGCTTTATTTTTAAGCTGGTATCTGCCGGTTGACCATGGTTTCTGGTCGTCGATGGACAGGGCTGTTTTCTTTTATTTTAATCAGCACTTGGCCGAAAGCCGATTCTTCCTATATTTCGTTGCGTTTACCAATTTCCGCGCTTTTGATCTGGTGGCAGGTGCGTGTATGCTCCTTATTCTTCTATACTATTTTTTCCAGCAAAACAGCGAAGGAAAACGCCGAATCATCTGCATTTTCATTACAATGGCACTCAGTACGGTAGCCGTTAAATTGTTAGACCGTCAACTGGATTTTCATCGACTCAGTCCCACCCTTTACTTTACCAACATGCACGAACCGGTGAACTTTGTCAGCGAAATGACAGGTTGGAATGTGAAAGACAGTTCTACGGCCAGTTTCCCCGGAGATCATGGTGCGATGCTGTTAATTTTCACAGCCTTTTTGGCTCGTTATTTTGGACGAAAAGCCTGTCTTGCCGGAATGATACTCTGTATCCTTTTTTCTTTGCCCCGTATTATGTCCGGCGCTCATTGGTTTACTGACGTGGCGGTGGGTTCCCTTTCTCTTGTGTTGCTTAGTATGAGTTGGGTTCTGCTCACTCCAGCAGCCAACACAGTGATAAAATGGCTGGAAGCGAAATTACTTTTTCCCAATTTTAAAAATTTTTAAAGGGTTTACAGGTATCCCCTGCAAACAACCTGAGCCATCAGATAAGGAGAGGAGACGTAGGTGCCTCGCTTCTGACACACCCTACGAGTAGTAGCCAAATGCATATTCAATCGTACTTTTGCCCTGTTGCGCAAACACATATGTCGCCTTATTTTTGCGACGACGGTCACGGCGATTACAACCGCAGCTACGACAGGGATGCGGATGATTTTGATTACGCCGATTATTCTACAGATAAAGCGGACGACGATTTTCTCACTCAGAAAAAGAAAAAGCGGAAAAGTGAAAAACAAATCATTGAAGACATCTTAAACCGCTGGCACTAGCGCCGATTGCAAAACCGACGCCAGTGTAACCCCACAGCAGCCACAAAGTTCCAGCGAGCAAAAACATTGCTTTCTCCCAGCTTGTAAGGAGCGTGCCAGACCATGGGCGACGCAAGCGCGTCGGGCAACCTGAACGGTTCTATTTATTTTACGACAGCGGCGCAACGGGCGCACAGTTCCGGATGCTCCGGATCAGTCCCCACCGTTTCACTATAAGTCCAGCACCGTTCGCATTTATGCCCGTCGGCCGGTTTAACGGTCACTTTCAGATCGGTCCGGTCCGTGGCTTCTTCGCCGGCCGCAGCACCTTCCTCCAGAACCACCTGCGACACGATTAGCAGCGCCGCCAGATCTTTCTCGACAGATCTTAAAATTTGTAGCGCTTCCCCTTCCGCATACAGAACCAGTTTGGCTTCCAGAGAGTTACCGATGGTCTTGGCCTGACGATGGCCCTCCAGCACCCTGGTCACTTCACCGCGTAAAGCAATGAAATTATCGTATTTGGCTTCCAGGGTCTCATTGATATATTCTTCTTTTACTTCCGGCCAGGTCTGCATCTGCACGGATTCGGGGGCATCTGCCGGTTTTTTCATGAACTGCCATACTTCTTCCATAGTAAAGCTTAATACCGGCGCCAACATCACCACCAGATCATTCAAAATCTCATACATGGCGGTCTGTGCGCTACGCCGAATTTGATCATCCTGCCGGGAAGCATACAGGCGGTCTTTAATAATATCCAGATAGAAGCTGGACATTTCTACCGCACAGAAATTATGAATGGCATGGAACAATACGTGGAATTCATACTCCTCATAAGCTGTTCCCACCTCTTTTTTCAGCTTCTGCAAGCGCATCAGCGCCCACTGATCCAACTCCTGCATATCCGCAAAAGCGACCTTGTCCTTCGCATAATCAAAGTCACTGGTATTGCCCAAAATGTAACGGATCGTATTACGGATCTTGCGATAGATTTCCGTTAACTGTTTCAGAATCAGCTTGGAAATACGGATATCCTGCTTGTAATCGGCGGAGGCTACCCACAGCCGCACGATATCCGCACCGTACTGCTTGATGATATCCTGGGGCGCAATTACATTGCCAACGGACTTGGACATCTTCCGTCCGTCCCCGTCCACCACATAGCCATGGGTCAGCACAGAACGATACGGTGCTTTACCGGTGGCCGCCACCGAAGTCAATAGCGAAGACTGGAACCAGCCGCGATGCTGATCGCTGCCCTCCAGGTACATGGCACAGGGCCATTCCAGTTCCGGTCTGGTTTTGAGAACGCCCATATGGCTGGAACCGGAATCAAACCATACGTCCATGATATCTTTTTCTTTGGTGAAATGAGGATGGCCGCATTTCGGACATTTGGTGCCTTCCGGCAGCAACTCATCCGCTTCATACTTCCACCAGGCATCGCTGCCTTCTTTTTCGAAGCAGGCAGCCACAGCTTCGATGGTCGCATCCGTCACCAACGGCTCATGACATTCCGCACAGTAGAAGATGGGAATCGGTACACCCCAGACACGCTGGCGGCTGATACACCAGTCGTGACGGTCCGCTACCATATTATGAATACGCGGTTCACCCCAGGCAGGAATCCACTGTACATCATTGTGGATCGCCTGAAGCGCCGCCTCACGGAATCCGTCTACCGAAGCAAACCACTGTTCCGTGGCGCGGTAGATGATGGGGTTTTTACAGCGCCAGCAATGAGCATACTGATGGTGGATATTTTTTTTGCCTAACAACATGCCCAAAGAAGCAAGATACTTCAGGATCGGCACATTGGCATCAAATACGAACAGGCCCTTAAACTGATCTCCCGCTTCCGCAGTCAGCTTGCCCTCTTCATCTACCGGGCAGATAACAGGCACATTGTATTTCAAACAGGTCAGATAGTCCACATCACCGTGGCCGCCGGCCGTATGCACACAGCCGGTACCGGTTTCCAGATCCACATAGTCCGCCAGGCAAATGAGGGATTCCCGGTGGTTATATTCCGGGAAAGGATGCTCGCAAACGCCATATTCCATCTCACGGCCTTTGACCGTACCCAATACCTTGCCAAAAGTCAGACCGCATTCCGCCGCTACCTTATCCAGCATCTCGCTGGCCATGAACAGGACTTCGTCCCCGTTTTCCACAAAGGAATACTCAAAATCCGGATGCAGCGCGATGGCTACGTTACCGGGCAGGGTCCAGGGCGTCGTTGTCCAGATCACTACATACACAGGACGACCGTTCACGCCCGCCGGCGTTTTGCCATTCTCTTTCACCAGCGGAAATTTCACAAAAATCGTCGGCGTCTTCTGGTCCGCATACTCAATTTCCGCTTCTGCCAAAGCCGTTTCGCAATGGGGGCACCAGTACACCGGTTTCATGCCTTTGTAAATATAGCCCTTGTTGGCCATGGCGCCAAACACACGGATCTGCTCCGCTTCAAAGGAATGATGCAGCGTCAGATACGGATGCTCCCAGTCGCCCAATACGCCCAGCCGTTTAAATTCTTCGCGCTGGATATCAATAAAGTTATGCGCATAGGCATCACATTTAGCCCGCAGATCCAATGCGGTCATGCTGTGACGATCGACGCCCATATCATGCAGACAGGCATGTTCGATCGGCATCCCGTGAGTATCCCAGCCGGGTACATAGGGAGTATCAAAACCTTTGGCATATTTATATTTGATAATGATATCTTTTAAAATTTTATTTAACGCATGCCCCATATGAATATGCCCGTTGGCATAAGGTGGCCCATCGTGCAGCACCCATTTCGTCCAGCCTTCATGCAGTTTCTGTTTTTTTGTGTAAATTTCATTTTTCTCCCAGAAATCCAGAAATTCCGGTTCACGGTTCGGCAGGTTGCCGCGCATGGGGAATTCGGTTGCCGGTAAATTCAACGTCTTGCTGTAATCCACAATACTGTCCTCCTGTTTCTTTCGCAAACCATTTGATTATCCATCCTTTTCCGGTTTGACAAAGATTTTATAAAAAAATAAAGCCTCGCCCGGAAAGGGACGAGACTATGTTGACCCGTGGTACCACCCTCATGACGAAACTTCGTTCCGCCACTCGTTTCGCGCGATAACGTGCGCTGCCCCGTCCTGACCTACTGCCTCTTACAGGTTCAGCCGGCTGCTCCAAAGTGATCTTCCTCTGCAAGAATTTCCGTCCGGGCTTCCACCCTCCCCGGCTCGCTTGACCCTTCTCACAGGCTACTGTCTTCTTCACCGCAGTTTATTCTTATGCCCGCGATTATTCCACCGCGCTTACAATGCAAATATTTTACTACTTTTGATACATGGCGTCAATAGCCCCCAGTTTAAACGAACGCAGTCCAAAGCCGTCGTCTTTTTGCAAATGGGACTGATCATTCAGGCGAAACACCGCATGTTCCTTCCATTTGTTGATCCCCAGCACCGTCACCGAGGCAGGCAGGATGTCAAAGGAAAAATTCTGTCGGGAGACCTGAGCAATGTCCATCCCCAGCCAGGCAAAAATAATGTTTTGAATCGTCCCCTTATGCGCGACGATCAAAAGATTTTCCTTTTCCCAGTCGGCAGACTGCTGCAGCCCCTGCACGGTCCTGGCAAAAAACTCCCGGCGTGTTTCACCGCCCGGGTAATTGCGGTGATCCAACTCTTTCAGTGAAGCAGGAGTCTGATAAAGCGACCGGGCCTCACTTTCTTTTAATCCGGCCGCCGCGCCGTTATTTTTTTCCCGTAGAAAAGGAAACGTTTCCAGCGGTTGGATACCCAATACCTGAGAAAAGATCTCGGCGGACTCCCTCGCCCGCATTAAATCACTGCTTAAAAGGCGAATTTTCGGCAAGGCTTTTGCCAGATCCAGCGCCATTTTTTCAGCACAGGCCCGAATCTGTTGCCGCCCCTTTTCGGTTAAATCAGAGTCGGTCCATCCTCCGGTCAGATGCGCCGTATGGTGGGTCGCCTCTCCATGCCTTACCAAAATAATCATAATCAGGATTCCTTGTTCTCATCCGGTTTCTCGGCTTCTTTTTCCGCGCCGGTCTCTTTTTCCGCACCCGCTTCTTCCCGCATTTGCGATAAAGCAACGCGCAAATCCGCATTCTTACGCGGGAAACCATTGCGGTTAAACACTACGGTGTGGGGTTTAAAGTGTGAGAAAAAAGGCTTGCGGATCTGAGGGACCTCTTCCCCTTTGTCTTTTATTTCCGCGCCTGTTTCGGCTGCGGCTGCAGCGTGACTCATAGCGGTCGGCTGCACCGTTCCTGTGCCAGCCCCCATCTCTTCCGGTTCATCCCAGGTCACAGGCGGTATTTCACCATGTTCCTGTGATTCGGCTGCAGCCGGCTGATCAGCGGCAAATCCCGCCGCAGCCTGTTCCGCAGCAGTGTCGTTCTCTGCCGCAGCCCGGTATTCCACCGGTTCCGCCTTCGCCTCATAAGCCGCAGCGGAAGGTTTGATCGCCTGCAGTTTCGGCTGGACGATCTCGTCGACCACATTTTCCGCATCAAAGTTATCATACAAAGACAACTGGGACTGAAGCAGGTTTTTCAGCTGCGTGCTTTGATAATTCGCTTTATGTACCAGCGTTTTATACGTGTCCATCGCAGCCGAAGCCTTCGCCTCTGCTACAAAGACCATCTTCTGACTGCGTTCGGTCGCTTCGTAAATCATCTTACGGCTACGTTCTGTGGCCTCGGCCATCATGGTCTGAGATTTTTTAATCGCTTCCGCAACCATATCCTGGCTCTTTTTCTGCGCTTCCGCCACCATCGCATTGGCTTTTTGCGTGGCTTCCGCAATCATAGTCTGCGACTGCTGATTCGAGTCTGCCATCAACTGCTGCGAATGTGCCGTGGCTTCCGCTACCAAAGTACGCGCCTTCTCCCGACTGTCCGCTAATTGCAGCTTACAATTATCATCCGCCGTCACTTTCATTTTGGCCACTTCAATTTCGGCCATGCTCTTCATCTTATCCACAAAAGATTGCGCATCCAGCCGCAGCTTATCTGTAGCGGAACCGGTTTTTTCCCGTAGACCTGCCGCATAACTATCCGCATCCGAACGCGTCAGCTTGTCATAATCGTCTGCCTGACTGCGAGCCCTGGAGGCATATTCATCCGCTTCTTTGCGGATTTTTTCAGCATAGGTTTCCGCATCGGACTTAATACGATTCGCCTCCAGCTCGCTGTCATATTTCATCTTATCGCAGTACTTCGCAATTTCTTCCTGCTGTTTTTTACATTCGATTTCCGTTTCCTTCATCAATACCGCAGACTTCTGCTCACTGCTCTTTTTCACTTCATCAGCCGTTTCCTGGGCTACCAGCAGCGTATTCTGCATCGTGCCTTCCATACGCTGATAGTACTCCAGTTTAGCGCTTACCCGTTCTACGGTATCCTTTAATTCCACATTGTCCTGATACAGACGTTCAAAATCCTTGGAAACCTGATCCATGAACCGCTTCACTTCGTCCGTATCAAATCCGCGGAAGCCCTTAGAAAATGTTTTACCGTTTAAATCCAGCGGTGTCAGCATATTCGCTCCTCCTGTTTAGCTTAAATTTTATATATAGCGTTTTAAGGTAATACTGCAGCGGCCTTTTTTGGTCAGCCCCCGTACTTCCGCCAACTCCACTCTGCCCCGTCCCCGGAAAGAGATCACGTCCCCTTCGGTGACCGCCTGAGCGGCATTTTTAGCGTCTTTCCAGTTCACCTTTACATTTTGGCTCTTGATCTCCTCCGCCATACGGGAGCGACTGGTGCCATATCCCGCTGCCGCTACCGCATCCAGGCGCAATGCAGCCACCGTAGCGGAAATCAGTTTAACTTTCTCTTCCTTTACCTGCAGCGACTCCCTGACAATTTGTTCCAGCGTCACCGGAGCCGCTCCGATCTGTGTCAGGTTGCTTTCAATATAACCGGCCAACGCTTTATCCGCCGCCAGCTGCGCCCCTTCCGGCACAAGGACGATGTCTCCCAACACCTCCCGCCGACAGCCCAGACCCATAAAAGCGCCCAGTATATCCCGATGACCCAGATCATAATAGCGTTTATCCCAGCGGATCTGGTAAAACACCAAACCAAAATCGGCATTGCCATAAAACTCTTCTGAAAGGAAAGCCGCTTTCACCCGCTCGGCGTGAGCAAACCCACCGTCCGTGACCAACTTCACCGTCGCAAAATTAGCAGCCACGATCTCCGCTACATTACATGCGTGAGGATCCAGAAACTCACTGACCGAAAAGCGACCGGTTTTACGGGCCTGTTCCGCCAGGTCCACCAGCTTCGCCGCCAATTCCTCATCGCCGCCGGCTTTAAAATAACGTAATATTTTTTCTCTGTCCGCCATTACTTTTTATTTCCTTTTAACGCTTCACTTCGGGTCAGAACGGCTTCCACCGCATTATACATGGCGCCTCGTACCGCCCCGTTTTCCAGCGCCTTAATGCCGGCAATGGTCGTGCCGCCGGGAGACGTCACCATATCCCGTAAGGCCGCAGGATGACTGCCGGTTTCCAACACCATCTTTCCCGCGCCGGCAAAAGTCTGCGCCGCCAGACGGATCGCTGCGGCTCTGGGCAGACCGGCCATTACTCCGGCATCAGCCAACGCATCAATCAGGACATACACATAGCCCGGACCGCAGCCAGATACCGCGGCCACCGCTTCGATATCTTTTTCTTCGATTTGCAGTGTTTCTCCGCAACAGGAAAAAATGGTATTCGCCGCCGCCAACACCTCCGGCGCAACACCCGGCCCCGGCGCAATCGCCGTCATGCCGACCCCCACTGCTAAAGGCGTGTTGGGCATCGTCCGTATCACAGGGTGTCCCGGGAAAAACCCGACAATTTTGGCAATGGGAACCGACCCCATAATTGATACGATAACCGCTTCAGGTGCCATCGCCCGGGCCAATTCTTCCGACAGGACGGAGTCCGCCATTTGCGGCTTAATGGCTATAATCACCATATCCGCGTCCCGCACCGCATCCCGGTTATCCGTTACCCCGGTCACGCCGTAGGTAGCATGGAGATAAGCCGCCCGTTCCTGCCGATGAGCGCCCACATAAATCGCCGCCGGAACCATTAACTTCGCCCCGGTAATGCCCTTGATAATGGCTTCGCCCATGGCGCCGCCACCGATAAACGCCAGTTTTTTTAACTTCAGTTTCTTGGCCATGAGGGATCCCTTCTTTCCCCGCTATACAGTTCCGCTTCCGCATCAATATCTACATTGCGGGGCGCACAAACCAGAATATTCGGTCCGATCGTCCGGATGCTTCCGTTCAACGCATAAATCGTCCCGCTGATAAAGTCCGTCAGACGTTTGCGTATCATCGGATCGGTCCGTTCAAAATTCACCACGACCGGCTGATCCCCCCGCAGATAATCTGCCACTTTAGGCGAGTCATCAAAACTGGTAGGCTCCATCACCACCACTTTGATTTCCGTTGTCGCCGTCATCTGGATTGTACGGTTCGCGGCTTTACCCTTGCGTACCCGGGAAAGCAGGCCTCGCTTCTGTTCCTGAGGAGGCGCTGTCGGAGCAGGCAGTTCTTCCTTTTTCACAGCTTCAGGTATTCTGCGGATACTGCGGGGCTTCGATGGTTTCTTCAGCTCTTCCTCTTCCCCGGCCTCTTCTTCCATGTCATCCAGATTGGCTGCATCGTCCGGGTCATATAACCCCAATGCATCCGAAATACGATCTAAAATTTTTTTCTTTGCCATGATTTCTTCCTCCGCCCGCAAAGGGCCTATAGATTAAACGCAGGCAAAACGCTGCGCCACAAAGCATTGTCAAATATTTTTTATTGCAACAACTATGTTGCCCTTAATAGCCCCGTTGACTATAATCCCGCTGTCCAAACAGACCGGTTCCCACACGGACGATGTTTGCTCCTTCTTCCACAGCTAACGGATAATCTCCACTCATCCCCATGGAAAGGCAATCCACTTCCGGTCTTTGTGCTTGCAAGGCACAAAAATACCGGTACCCTTGCCGGAACACTTCGCGGATTACCGCTTCCTCCTGTGTCTGGGGCGCAATGATCATAAGTCCCCGGACCCGTAAATGCGTAAAGCGGTCTAACTTCGCTACAATGGCTTCATACTCAGCCGGAGCAAAACCGGTCTTCTGCGGCTCCTGCGCCACATTGATCTGGAGCAGGATATCCAGTACGCGATTCTGTTTTTCAGCTTCTTTATCCAGCGTCAGCAAAAGCTTTTCACTGTCTACCGATTCGATTAAATCAAACAGAGCCACCGCCTGTTTCGCCTTATTCGTCTGTAAATGACCGATCAGATGCCATCGGCCCCGATGTCCGATCTGCTCCTGCTTTTGCTTCGCTTCCTGCACCCGGTTTTCGCCTACATTACCGATTTGCAGCGCTTCAATATCCAGGATCACCTGCGCCGGATGATTTTTTGTCACAGCTACAAGGGTCACATGATCACCGGTGACCTTTTTTTCTGTGCGTTTTGCCAGGGCCGCCGCAATATTTTCCTGCACTTTTTGCAGATTCTCCGCCAGCATGAACGACACACCTTCCTTAGAAAATTTAATTATAAAAATACATAGTAAATTATATCATATATTGGGAAGATTTTGCAAAACAGCAACTTCTTACCTTTACAATTTAAACACAGCGAGCTGACCACCCGCGTTTTTAAGCAAGCGGCCTGCACAGGCAAACGCCCATTCGTCCGGTCTTTCCCTGTTCATAACGATAGGAACAGAATAACTCGTGATTTTCATTGGTGCAGACGCCGGAATAAAAAATATGCTCTTGGGACAATCCCGCCTCCCGCAGCTGCTGCCCATTCACCTGCGCCAGATCCAGCCAATATTTTCCGCCCCCTTTGGGTTGGAAAAAACCTTCATAACCGGGCATTTGCTCCCGCACTACGTCATCCACCTCATAACAGCAGCCCCCGATACAGGGACCGATGGCGCCCAACAGATTTTCCCGGCGCACGCCAAACCGCTCCGCCATCGTCTTCACCGTTCTTTGGGCAATCCGACCGGCCGTTCCCCGCCAACCGGCATGAGCCAGACCAATCGTTCCCGTTGCCGGGTCCGCCAGAAGGATTGGCGTACAATCCGCATAAAACAATAATAAAGGCACATTTGCCAGATTTGTTACCAATGCATCCGTATCGGCAATGGTAGTCGTCTGATCCAAAGCCCCGCGACCTATCTCAGCTTCCGTAACTACGGCCACCTTATTCCCATGAACCTGAGCACAGGTCGTAAAACGCCCGACCTGCACACCGATCGTCCGGGCAAAGCGAGAGCGGTTCCGCAACACCTTAGCCGGAGCATCCCCCACATGCAAAGCCAGATTCAGCATGCCCGGAATCAGCTCACTTTCCCCATGCAGCCGACAGGAACAAGCCGTCAGAAAACCGGCGGATGCAAAGGCCGGAAACTGCCCCCACCACAAATTGTTTTTTGACATCAAAACAAAGTCATTATGCATTCAATTTCTTCTTTCTGTGCTAATTTTAGACTCACAAACACCACAACGACTACAGCCGTCAAAGCACATCGGCGTAAATTTCCCTTCAAAAGAGCGTTCTCTTTCCTGCAAAAGATACGTTTTCGTTACCCCCATATCCAGATGATCCCAGGGCAACGGCGCGTTTAAAGGAAAGCTGCGGCAGGCAAAATCCGCAGGGTCGATTTCAGCCCGCCTAAACGCATCTTTCAAACCAATCTCTTCCCGCGCGGCAAGCAACAGCACGGCAGACAGTCTGCGGTCGCCCCTTGCTAACGCCGCCTGCAACACGGTTTCTTTCAACGACTCGGTCAGAAGACGGATCCGCCGTTCTTTTTTCAAACCGTTTTGCAATTGTTTAAAACGCTGTTTCAGTTCCTTTACTTCTTCCAGCGGCGACCATTGATACGGCGTAAACGGTTTCGGCACAAACGCATTCACCGAAAGCGTCAGTTCCCCTTTATGTCCCAGTTCTTCCATACGAGCTCGCACCCGACAGACCAGACGAATGATTTCTTCCACGTCTTCCTCTGTTTCTCCGGGCAGACCGACCATAAAATACAGTTTCACATGAGGCATCCCTGCCTGCGCCGCATATTCCATGGCCTGATAAATATGTTCTTCCGTGATTCCCTTATTGATGGCCGCCCGCATTTTCGGGCTGCCGGCTTCCGGAGCCACCGTCATCGTGCGCTGCCCACTGTTGGCCAGGGCCTGTACCAAAGGCAGATCCAGCGAATCCGCCCGCAGCGAAGCACAGCTGAAAGGCACTTCTTCCTCCATTAATGTACCTGTCAGCGCGCGGATCTCCGGATAATCGGAAACCGCTGCCCCCATCAGCCCCACCTTAGCCGTCTCTGCCGGCCGTTGACGGATATCCTGCAAGAGGCCTTCCAAATCTCGATTGCGCGGTCGGCGAAAACAATAGCCGGCCATGCAGAACCGACAGTGCCGCCCACAGCCCCGGGCCACTTCCACCAAAAACATATTGGCAAATTCCGTATAAGGCGAAATAATAGCCGAAGTATGAGGGAAATCATCAATCTCCCTGACCCACTGCCGTTGAATTTGTGCCGGCACCTTTTCCAGAAGAGCCAGCCCGGAAAAAGCGCCGTCCTCATTGTACTGCGCTTCATAAAACTGCGGTACATACACCCCCGGTAATTGCGCCACAGCCAACAGCATTTCCTTGCGGTTTTTCTTCTCCAGCCGCAGACGCTCCAGCTCTTCCAGCAAACGGGGCAATATTTCTTCCCCTTCGCCAATAATCACAAGATCCGCAAAAGCAGCCAGCGGTTCCGGATTAAACGAGGCACAGGGACCGCCTAAGATCACAAAAGGATCCTGCTCGCCCCGTTCCGCAGCCAGTAATTTAATGTGTCCCATGGACAATGCGGTGAGAAAATTCACGTAGTCCATTTCAAACGACAGACTGACACAGATATAGGGAAAATCAGCCAGCGGCCTTTGATTTTCCATTGAAAACAACGGGGTTTTTGTTTTTGCATATTCGGCACATCTGCGCAGATCCGGCAGAAAAAAGCGCTCACAGGCCCAGCCTTTTTGGTTTAACACCTGATACAGAATATGCAGCCCCAGGTTGGACATCCCCAGATGATAAGTATTCGGGTACAAAAAAGCCACCGGAGTACGAGACCCCGGGGCAAATATCTGTGTTCCGATCTCCGCAGCCAGAATCTTTCTGACCTCATTTTGCAAATTCCAGCTCAAACTGTATTCCTCACTTCAACTTCTTTTCCAGCAGATCGATCACGGTTTCCAACACCTTTAACCGGGCATAGTACTTGCTGTTGGCTTCCACAATGATCCAGGGCGCATAGTCCGTATTCGTCCGGGCGATCATCTCATTCACCGCAGCCTCATAGTCCGACCATTTAGCCCGATTCCGCCAATCTTCTTCCGTAATCTTCCACTCTTTTTCCGGATTTTCTTCCCGATCCTTAAAACGGCGGGCCTGCTCTTCCTGATCGATCTGAAGCCAGAACTTGGCCAAAACCATATTGGCTTCGGACCATTGTTTTTCCATTTCGTTTATTTCAGCATAACCCCGGCGCCAATCTACATCCGGCGTCAGTTTTTCGATGCGTTCCACCATGACCCGTCCGTACCAGGTCCGGTCAAAGATGGAGATTTCGCCCGGCGCCGGCACATTCTGCCAAAAACGCCAGAGGTAATGGTACATTCTTTCTACCGCATTGGGCGCAGCATAGGGATACACCGCAAAGCTCAGCGGATCCATCGCGGCAGTCAGACGACGGATGGCGCCGCCTTTTCCGGCCGCATCCCAGCCTTCAAAAGCAAACACGGCGGAAACCCCTTTGTAGAACGCTTCGGCCTGCAGTGCCCTGATCTTCTCCTGATATTTCTCCAACTTCTCCTTATATGTGTCTTTGTCCACAGTTTTCGACAAGTCTACCTTACTCAACACATCATACGTTTTTTCATTTTCACTTTGGTTGGTCGACGGCTTTTTCGCTGCTTTGTCCGCAGTAAAAGCTTTTACCGCTTTATTAATCTCTTCCACCACCGTGGTAAAAACCTGATATTTTGCTACTTCCAGATCATCTCCGCTGATCAGATGCCAGGGAGCATTTTCTGTATTGGTAGCTTCCATCATTTCACTGTAACATTTCTTAAACTTGTCATAGGAGCCCACTTCAGAATAAATCTCGTCATGGGGGCGCCAGGCTTTCGCCAAGGTACGCTTAATATCTTTCTCGTTGTTTTTTTGCTGCTCTTCAGACATATGAATGAAAAACTTCAAAAGACAATACTGTCCATCCGTCAATTGTTTTTCAAAAGCATTGATATGTTCAAACGAAGTACTTACGGCCTCATTTTCTTTTTTTACTTTGATGGCATTTTTAAGATAATACCAGCTGTGGCGATAAACAGACATATTCCCCGGTTCCGGCAACTGCCGCCAGAACTTACTGAAAAAAGGCATCCGGCGGTCTTCTTCGTTGAATTTAGTCGAAGAATAGACACGGAACCCGCGCGCATCCATAAACTGCATCATAGTTCCGACGATTTCGCTGCGGCGGGAATGGCGCCAACCCTCGATCACAAGAATCACCGGCATCCCGGCTGCCCGCGCATGTCGCTGGACCCTCCCCAGCTCATACCCCAATTTTTCATCCAGAACCTCTTTTAACTCTTCTTTCTTCATTTTAGTTCCCAGATCCACCTGATTCAGCATTAAAATTCGTCCTCCTCCCACGCTTTAATGCCACGAGGCTTTCCCAACACAGCCGCTAATTTAAACCCTCGCGCTAAGTCTTCCCTGTCTAACGGACCGGCATTCATTTCTTTTAGTTCCTGTCCTGCATTGCCTATTTCCGTCCGGTCAATAGGGGCGTTATCATCCGCCAATGAACCTGACGGCCTACCTTCGTAAGCCGACTCTCCTTCTTGCAGCACGGCCGCTTTCTCTTCCTTCTCCTGCGGCAACTTCTGCGGTGGCGGCAAAGGCGCCGAAGGCTGTTCTTTGTTCTGCCGCTTGGGGAAAAAGATCGCGGCCTCCCGCCGCAGTTGGCGAGCCAGTTCTTCTTCGCTCAGAGGACCATTCTGCCCCGTTGTCTTTCTTTCCGCTTCTGCCATCCTTTTCTCCTTAGACCAAACAACTACTTACGTTTACGCTCTTGCGCCGTTACAGACAAAACACATCACATGCTATCCGGCCGCCGAAACAAATCACTTGTCTGTCGCATCCACCAAAACAGGCTACTTCTCTGTGGAATCTACCCCGGAAATAGACTGGCGCATTTTCGTATCCGCATTAATATTATTCATCCGGTAATAATCCATCACACCCAGACGCCCCTGCTTCAATGCCTCGGCCATCGCTTCCGGCACCTTTGCTTCGGCTTCCACGACCTTAGCCTTCATTTCCTGGGTATACGCTTTCATTTCCTGTTCCTTCGCCACTGCCATCGCCCGGCGCTGTTCCGCCTTGGCCTGAGCGATCCGCTTATCTGCTTCGGCCTGATCTGTCATTAAAACGGCGCCGATATTGCGCCCTACATCCACATCCGCAATATCAATAGAAAGAATCTCGAAAGCCGTTCCTTCGTCTAACCCTTTATCCAGGACGGTCTTGGAAATATGATCCGGCGATTCCAGCACATCCGTATGCATTTCCGAAGAACCGACGGTAGTGACAATGCCTTCGCCTACCCGGGCGATGACCGTAGCCTCACCCGCGCCGCCGACCAGTCGTTCAATATTCGCGCGTACCGTAACCCGTGCCTTGACCCGCAGTTCAATACCATTCTTGGCTACCGCGCTGACCACCGGCGTTTCAATCACTTTCGGATTAACGCTCATCTGCACTGCTTCCAACACATCACGCCCGGCCAAATCAATCGCACAGGACCGTTCAAAAGTCAGAGGAATCTCTGCCCGATGAGCCGCAATCAACGCGTCTATCACACGATCCACATTACCGCCGGCCAGATAATGGGCTTCCAGCTGGTTGGAATTCATGTCCAGCCCCGCCTTATTTGCCTTAATCAACGGCAGCACGATCTTATCCGGCGGTACCCGGCGCAGCCGCATCCCTACCAGATTAAAAATGCTGATGTTGACTCCTGCCGCCAAAGCAGATATCCAGAGCCCCACCGGCACAAACTGGAAAAAAATAAAGACCGCAAGAATAATCAGTAAAATACTTGCGCTTCCACCTAACAGTTGATTCAACATCTCATACCTCCCTCGTATAATCAATCCCAGCCCTGCTGTTCATTTTTATTGAATTATTGCCTTGTATCATATTTATATTATTATACTATTTTCTGCGCCTTGACGCTACCTAAACTGCCATTCCGGCAAAAGATTTCACGCATAAAAATAACAGTGCCGTTTCCGACACTGTTATCAGGGTTTCATTGTAGCAAGCTGCGTACCGCCGCATTAATACGTTTTCCGTCTGCGCGGCCCTGAACCTGCGGCATTACCGCTTTCATGACCTTCCCCATATCCTGAGGACCTGCCGCACCGGTGGAAGCGATGGCTTCCTGTACCAGCTTTGTCAACTCTTCGTCACTCATGGCAGCCGGTAAATAAGCCTTCAAAATTTCAATTTCAGCTTGCGTCTGACCGATCAGATCCTGACGCTGCGCTTTAGTAAATTCCGCCAGGGAATCCTCACGCATTTTTACCGCTTTCATAATGACAGCCAACACTTCATTTTCGGTAAGTTCAGCTTTGTTCTTACCGTTGATCTCCGCATTGCGAATGTCCGACCGCACCATACGAATGACCTCCAAACGGAGTTTACCCGCTTCCCGGTCTTTCATCGCCTGCTTCATATCAGCCATTAACTTTTCTTTTGTTGTCATCCGACCCGCCTCCAATTATCTGGACTTACGCTTTCTGGCTGCTTCGGATTTTTTCTTGCGTGCAACACTGGGTTTTTCGTAATGTTCACGCTTTCTTACTTCGGAAAGAATGCCGGCCTTCTGGGTTGCTCTTTTAAAGCGGCGCAGAGCGCTTTCCAGGGACTCGCCTTTTCCCACTTTAACTTCTGCCATCTGATCTCCCTCCCTCCACACACTTAGGGAAGTGTTAGGTAAGTTTTATTGTCCATAAGGGTTTTAGAAGCATTTTTAGAAACACTTATACACAATTTCACTTAATCATTATACTTCAAACAGGAGAGTCTGTCAATAAAAGTCGTAATGAGGCCCGATGTAAAAACAGCCTGAAATTTCGCATACAGATTTAATATGATGAATAAGGCAAGAGAAAAAACTTCCCGCTCTTCACACAAAGAACGCCAACATCTCTCCCGTTAGACAAAGGGAAAAAATTCGATCCCTCCTGCGCCGAAATTTTATTTTTCCGGCGGAAACGGAGGCCAGCCCATCGGTTTGCCTCCCAGCAAATGGATGTGCAAATGCTGTACAGTCTGCCCTCCATCTTCACCGGTATTAATCACCAGACGGAAGCCTTTTTCACGAATGCCCAATTCTGCCGCAATCTGCCCTGCTTTCCCCAGCATGTAGCCGACCAAAGCCGGATCCGCTTCCGTCACATTGGCCGCATGCGCCTTGGGTACCAGCAACACATGGGTGGGAGCCGCCGGCTCTAAGTCACGAAAGGCCACCATTTTGTCGTCTTCATACACCTTGTCGGCCGGGATCTTTCCCGCTGCAATCTTGCAAAAAATACAATCTGACATTGCTGTTTCCTCCTTTGGAAATACTAATTATAAATTCATCCCTAAAAATCATGTTTTTCAACTTACTACTCATTAAGTTCCCAATGCCCGTTATTGCCACTACCTACATATTGTAGGTTATCTATTTCTTTCAAAGCCCTTTGTATTGTTTTAACACTTACCCCAGCACTATCTGCAATAGCCTGTCTTGTAATCTTATTATTTAATCGCACTTGTGCTTTTATAAATTCGATAAGTTCCTTCCTATCCTGAGGGACAGCGTGAGGGACAGCGTGAGGGACAGCGTGAGGGACATTTTTCCCTCCAACTTTTTGTGTTGCTACCTTCTTTAAAGGAATAACCGTTCTGAATATATCGCCTTCTTCAAATATCGGATTTTGTCCTGAATAAAGCTGTGTGTACTTGTAGGTATTTCGCAATCCTGACCCAAGCTCATCTGCAAGACCTATTTCTCTGAAAACCTTAGATATAGCCGGATTTTTGGGGAAAGGCTCAAACTTTTGTATATCTAAAGCTCCCATTCCATGAGCCAAGTTACTGTTTTCAAGAGTAATTTTCTCATCGTCAATAATCATTTTTGCAGGAAAACCACTTGAATAATCTCTATGTGCCAATGTATTCGACACAATTTCTCTAAGTATCCTATCTCTTGCATTGACATTTACAATTCCGTCTAAGACAAATAAATCATTCAAATGTTTCTGTCCAAATTTTATAAGCCTATCATAGCTATCAATCAAATTCGTGATCACAACATCTCTATCGTCATATCTATCCTTATTTTCAACCCTAAATATTGCATCTGTTTTATGTTGTGGAAGAACAGACATAATAGACCTATCTTTGCCAAATAAGAGAATGGCAGCTAATATAATTCCTTCACGCTTTGTTTCCGGATCTGTTAAAATCAAATTAGCACTTCGTAAAAGTTCTTCATCGCTCATATCTTTCCATGCGTGATTTTGATTTCTTGCAACAGCCATACTCTTGGCTTTCGCAATAACAGAACCATCCAGAAAGTCAATGTCAAGATTGGGATATACTTTATTAACAAAATAACTCCCCTGTTTCCTTGCGTATAGCTTATACACAAGTTCCGAATGATCTGTAATATTAATGTCTCCTTCATGAGATCTATCCCAAATTCTTCCGTTATGTCTGCATACCTGATAGCCTTCTGGCACTCTAATATAAATTACTTTTTTCTCGTCAACCTCAAAGACTTTCGGAAGTAAATAAAGTGGTGGATACATTTTTTGTGGATTGTTGATTGCAGTAGTAAATTCCTTAATCACTTTATCTACTTTATCTTTATTAACGCCAACAATCTCCCTGTTATCATTTACACCAAGTAAAATATGCCCTCCATTTCTATTATTGAAAGAGCATACTGTATCAAAGACATCTTTGGTTAAAGCATTCTTAGATTCTTTAAACTCGACGTCTATCTTTTCTCCATTTTGAATTAATTTCTTTATTTCATCTATCGTCATCTGTATTATTTCACCACCTTTATTTCCTAATATTTTCTTCAATAAAAACCTTCGAATTTTGAATTTTCATTCTGTCTTTATTAGCTACAGAATTAACATAGATTCCCTGTTTAGATTCAAAAGTTTTTTATAGTTTAATCAACTTACTATTGCATTCTGCAAAATTTGCGCAAAATATCTTATTAATCAAACCAGCCGTCCTTCACATTTGTCAAGTCCGGCCCGGGTAATTTCTACCGTGACTACCTTACCGCACAAAGCAACCTCGCCGGGGAACTCTACACGAATATAATTCTCACTGAGGCCTTCTACCCGGGTTACCGTTTTCTTCTGTACCTGTCCCTTATCGTCGGCGGTCCTTTCCTTCGCATCATTCCCGGCAGTCTGTGCCGGTTCCAGCACTTTTCTGCCATCTGCTATCCGATCCGACGCCTCTCCTGCAGCAGTAAATTCAGATCCTACGCTACGCTCCTGTGCGTTGGCAACGGCAGTCGTTGAATCAGCCTGATTCGTCACCACCTGCTCTACCAACACCTGTACCTTACGTCCTACATTTTGTTCAAAATACGCTTGCTGTAAGGCAGCGTCCAAGACCGCCATTTTTTCCGCCCGCTGATGTTTTACACTTTCCGGAATCTGATCCTTCCGCGCCGCGGCCGGCGTTCCCTTGCGCATGGAATACGGGAAAATATGGATCTTGGCGAACCCACATTGCCGGGCAAACTCATAGGTCGCCTGGAAATCTTCTTCCGTCTCGCCCGGAAAACCTACAATAATATCCGTAGTAACCGCCACACCCGGTACTTTGCCGCGGATCATAGACAATAACGCGGCAAAACGTGCTGTATCATACGGTCTGTGCATATCCCGCAAAATCTTGTCACAGCCGCTTTGCAAGGGTAAATGCAGATGAGGGCAAAGACGGGGTTCCCGAGCCATCATCTCCAGCAGCCGTTCTTCCACCTCCACCGACTCCAACGAACCTAAGCGCAGCCGATGCAGCTCCGGCACCGCTAAAGCCGCTTCTACCGCATCATATAACGTGGTGCCATCGGTGCGTTCTTTCCCATAACAGCCCAGATGAATGCCGATCAGCACCACTTCTTCGTAGCCCTGCGCCGTCAGCCGTTCCACTTCACTGCGGATGCCAGACAGACTGCGGGAACGCAAAGGCCCCCGGGCATAGGGAATGATGCAAAAAGAGCAATACTGATTACAGCCCTCCTGAATTTTCAGATAGGCCCGCGTTTTATCCTCCTCATTTCCCCCGGCCATTTCTTCAAAACAAGTATGTACCGCCCAGGGGCGCACCTCATCATCTATCTCAGTTTCTATATAGCCACCTTCTGCTGAATTGATTGTCAAAGCAACTTTTTGATTCGCTTCCACCAAAGCCGGAGCTCCATCTTTTGCATATACCTGCCCTTTAGTTGCTTTATTCTTGTATGGGGGTACTTGATCTTTACAAGAGCTTAAACCCGCCCCCACGAACAAGTCCTCACCTTTTTCCTGTTCTCTTTGCCGCTTCCGCGCCGCTGCGGCTTCTACCAGTGTCACCACTTTAGCCCGGTCCTGCGTGCCGATCAAGAGGTCAACCCCCTGAATCGTCTTAACTTCCTCTGCCGCCGTCTGCGGATAACAGCCGGCCACCACCACAAGTGCCGCCGGATTGCGGCGGATCGCCCGGCGAATCATCTGCCGTGATTTTTGCTGGCCCGCATTGGTCACTACGCAGGTATTGACCAAATACACATCCGCAATCTCATTAAAATCACAGACCTCATACCCCGCCTCGCGAAACAGCATCTGCATGCTGGCGGTATCCGCCTGATTTACTTTACAGCCTAATGTCATAAAGGCAATTTTGCTCATAAACTCTCTGTCACTCCTGCTTCATAATCGTAACGTAGTGGGAACCAACTCCCATGGCGCATCAGTCTCTTGCTGTTTCGTCCTGCCCCTGTTTCCTGATGGTCAGTCCCACCCAATCTTCTATCTGTGTTACCTTCGTTACCTTAAGGCCTACACGAGCCGCGGCCTGCGTCACATCTTCCCGGTACGCCTCAATAATCCCGCTGGCGAAAAACACCCCGCCGTCTTTTAATTTCGGCGGAATATCCGGCAACAGCATAAGGATCACATCGGCCAAAATATTGGCCACGATCAGATCCGCCCGCCCCTTTGTACCATGGAGCAGATCACCCTGACGCACCTCGATACAGTCGCTGAGACCCATTTTAGCCACATTCTGCCGGGCGGTACGTACCGCAACCCCGTCAATATCTACCGCCTTGATCTGCGCTGCGCCCAGTTTCGCAGCGGCCATGGATAAAATACCACTGCCACAGCCCACATCAAACACAGTAGCTTCCGGAAAAATCAAGTCTTCCATCGCTTCCAGGCATAAACAGGTCGTAGGATGCGTTCCTGTACCAAAAGCCATGCCCGGATCCAATTCCAGTACCACATCATCGGATCGTTCTTCGTATTCTTCCCAGGAAGGACGGATCACCAGGTGCTTGCCCACCCGCGTTACATGAAAATACTGTTTCCATTCATTGGCCCAGTCCTTTTCACTGACCTTGCGGAACAGCACAGGCCCAAAACGAAACTTGCCGATCCGCGTCTCCACCAAGGCCAGTTCCTGATCAATGCGCTGCAGTCGCCCTGCCAATTCCTCATCTTCCGGATAATAGGCCGATACAGTAACAATTTCCGGGTCAACATTGTCAGGCAGCGGATCGCATAATTCCCAGCTGCATTGACTCCGCACCTCTTCCCATAACCGGGGATCGTTGATCACCACACCGTTACGGGCGCCGGCTTCCCGTAGAATTTCCGCCGTTGCCTCTACCGCCGCATGATTTACTTTAACGCTGACTTCCAGCCATTCATCCATAACCGACCTCCACTTTATCTACCCTCACCGGGCCCCAGATTATCCGTTTCGTATAAAATCGCGGCGGCGACCACAAGACCTGCGGTCTCTGTCCGCAAGATCCGACGGCCAAGACTTACGGAAACACCGCCTGCCGCTGTCACAACAGCAATTTCCTCATTCGTCAGACCGCCTTCCGGACCAATCACCACGCTGATCCGTCGAGCTTTTTTATGCGCCTGCAACACGGCCTTAAGTCCCACCTGATTTTCACTTTCATACGCCGCCAAAAGCAGCTCCGGCTCTGCCTCCGCGATTGCCTCCGCTAACGGCATCACCGGATGGACCAACGGCACAATATCCCTTTTACTTTGCTTCGCCGCCGCTTCCGCAATTTTAGCCCACCGCTCTGTTTTTTTCGCAGCCCGAGCTGCATCCAGGACCACAACCGAATGGGTCAACGCAACCGGATAAATGTCGGTCACGCCAATTTCCACAGCCTTTTGGACTACTGTATCCATTTTATCGCCCTTAGCCAAGCCCTGCAACAAAGAAATCTGCACTGTCGGTTCGCCGCTTTCCCGCAAAATTTCTATGACGCGAACAGTCACCTGATTCTCGCCCAGCCTGACGACTTCTCCTATAAAACTGATCCCATCATCCGACACGACCTGCAATTTACTCCCCGGCTGCATACGCAGCACATCGATAATATGATGGGCATCCAAACCGGTTATATCCATTTCCTGCGCAAAGGGCTGTGCGATAAAAAAACGGTGCATAGGGAACCTCTTTCCTGTTTTATTGTTTTTTCTATTGTCTCTTTCCTATAATATCATCGTATGTAACTATCAGTGAATATCTTTGCAATAACAGCATCGTGCGAAGACAACATCAATCACCATTTGCCAACGATTCACAATTTACTATATTGTTTATTATACCATTTTTATTCTGCTGCAACAGTGAACTTATGCGAAATATAGACACAAAAAACCGGCGCAGCCTGCGCCGGTTTTTTGTTCTTAGTATGTATCTCTTGTAATATCGCCTCTCACGGCGGATGCTCAGTCAACCGTTTTCCGATAAGGGTGTCTCACGTCCTTACCGCATTGAGAGGAGGACTACCTGAAATTATTTACCCACAGGTCCAATCATAGCCAGCATGGTGCCTGCTGCTACAGCAGTACCGATAACGCCTGCTACGTTGGGGCCCATGGCATGCATCAGCAGGAAGTTGGAAGGATTGGCCTTCTGACCTACCACCTGCGATACACGGGCAGCCATCGGCACCGCCGATACGCCGGCAGAACCGATCAGCGGATTTACCTTACCGCCGGACGCAACCTTCATGATCTGTCCAAAGATCAGACCTAAAGCCGTACCGGCCGCAAAAGCAATCAAGCCGAGGCAGATGATCAGGATGGTCTGGTAATTCAGGAACTTATCAGCCTGCATGGTCAGGCCGGTACCTACAGACAGGAAAATCGTGACAATATTCATCATCGCATTCTGCGCCGTATCGCTTAAACGATCCAGGCAGCCGGCTTCTTTATACAGATTGCCCAACATCAGCATACCAATCAAAGAGCATACCGGAGGCAACAGCAAAGAGATGAAAATCGTGGAGAAAATCGGGAATACGACACGTTCAAACTTGGTGACCGTACGCAGCTGATCCATTTTAATGGAACGGTCTGCCTTGGATGTGCACAGCTGCATAATAGGCGGCTGGATCAGCGGTACCAAAGACATGTAAGAATACGCCGCTACAGCAATCGCCCCTAACAGATGAGGAGCCATCTTAATGGTCAGGTAAATAGCCGTCGGGCCGTCAGCGCCGCCAATGATGCCAATCGCAGCGGCTTCGCGCAGGTCAAAACCCAGCAGCATCGCGCCGATCAGGCAAACAAACACACCGCCCTGTGCTGCTGCACCCAGCAACAACGTCTTGGGATTCGCAATCAGCGGACCGAAGTCTGTCATTGCTCCTACACCTAAGAAAATCAACGGGGGGAATACTTCGTTGTGAATACCAAACAAAATAACCTGCATTACACCAGGTTCCGTAAAGAAACCGGTTTTGGGAACGTTGCCCAACAAGCAGCCAAACGCAATGTTGGACAGCAGCAACGGCTCGAAGCCCTTGCCAATTGCCAGGTATAATAAAACCAGACCAACGAGAAGCATAATCGCATTGCCGCCGGTCAGACCCTGGAACCCTGAATCAGCCCATACAGACTGCAGGGAAACTATGAGTGCGTCCATGAAAAATCCTCCATTCACTTAATATAATTAGGATATACAAAAAAGGTAATGAGACGGTTACCTTGATTGACATAGGAAAAGAACTGCAAGCCGCTTTCCGGGTCTATCTTTTGCAAAAAGCAAGTACTACTACTTTAGGACTATATTATTCATCTCTTCATTTTTATCATACTATTATACTACACCAGTAAATAAAATAAGTCAATAAAAAGATTTCAAAAAATCGGCTTAATCCCAACTATAATGCTTTATTGATACACGTTATCAGTTATTTCTCCTCTAATATTTCATTTTGATATACATAATTAGTATTACTACTTTATTATATCTAAAAGTTATATTTTACTCATTATTTAATAAATAGCAAATAAAAAATGAAAAATAACAAACAAAAAAACAGAGTGTGTACCTTGTCAGGGATACTGCACTCTGTTTTCCAAATTTCAGCAAGAAACGATCAGGCTTACAACACCTTTTGTTCTACTGTTTCGTTAGATTGTTTCTTTTTTGCTTTGTTATGCCATTTTTTCTACTTCATTAACGAATACTGCTCCATCATGCGGCGGCAATCAAGGCTCTTACTTCTCTGCCAAAAGCTTCTCCAGCTTGGCATCCATCACTTTCATACGCTCCCACAACATCTCATTGTTTTTACGCAGCTCATCATTATCTCTACGTAACTCTACGTTGTCACTGCGCAACGCGGTGTTATCCGCTTTCAGCTGTGCCACTTCCTTGACCAACTGCACTTTTGATGTAATGGCATGGGTCGGGCCTGTTTGTTTATCCAGCTTAAAGGTGACGCCGGCATTAACCATGTTCTCACCGTTGCCAAAGGCTCCGCCGATGTTGAACATGGTCCGTTCGTCCGGGCGGTAGAAAGCACCCAAAGCCATGGAGTTCTGTCCTTTATAATGGCCCCAGCCCGCAGCCACGTCCAACTTGTCATCCGCATCAAAATCTACGGGATGCAAGGCAGCCAAAGCAGCAGCACCGGCACCCACCTTATCTACACGGCGGTCCACGTTATTCAGGCGATTAGAAATATGATTGATTTCCTTGCTGGTTTCTTCTTTTACTTTCTGCACCTGTCCAAAAGTAGCCGCATCCGTCTTGGATGTACCATCAGCCACATTATGAATCTGCTGGTTGTGCATATCCACATTGTTCTTAGTGATTACAGGCCCGTTATTAATGGTCATCCCATCGTTGTTAATGGTGGTATCGCCGGCCTTTATCGTCTTAGTGGTCACGGTATCCTTGCCAATTACCGTTTCTCCTACGGTAATCTTTTCCTTTACGGTTAACGTTTCCACTCCCGTGATGTTTTTAGCCAGTTTCACCTTTAACTCGCCGCTTTCGGATACTACCCCGATATTGTTATCCGTCAGCTCTGTAGCTCCGCCTTTAATAGCCAGCGTTTCGCCCAGTTTTTTATTGATGGCACTGCCTGAATCCCCGGCAAAATTAAGCCCCTTATTCACATCACCGGAAATAGTATCCACTAACCCGCTTACATCAACACGATAATTCTTCGTTGCATCATTTTGCGTAAATTCGATTGTCTTAGTTGATGCATCATAGCTACCCCCAGTGGTATAGGTGTCCTTAGCTGAAATCGTATAGGTAGTCGTATGGGTATTCGTATCTTTCTTCACTGCTACAGTAACATTGTCACCACCGGACACTACCGTGTTTTCGATTCCTAAGGCAGCTGTATCCACAGACAAGTTATAGCCCACTTTTTTGCCGTTTTCTACTTTATCCGTAATCTTGACAGTCCCATCTGCCGATGTCAACTGCGGCCCACTGACAGTATACTCCTTACCGCCTTTATTATTAGGTTTTTCTGTAACAGTCACATAGTCGCCGGCTACCACGGTGGTATGTTTTCCAGCCTCTCCGGCTGCGGTCGTAACAGTTTCCTGCAGCTTTTTCAGCTGTGCCACGTTGACAGCATCGGTGTCCTGTGTACCTGCCGCCACATTAGTAATCTGGCGGGTAATCGCCGAAGAGCCTGCCGCTCCGGTCGGAGTTGCCGCTTTACCTACAGAAACAGCGGCGGCCGTCGCTTTCCATGTTGCTGACGTATCCGCAGAAACCGTATCGGTCGAAGGATCGTAGCCGGCAACCCCCTTATCAACAGAGGCAATAGAATCCGCACCAAGCGCTACGCCGCCATCTTTTTCTACATCCGTATTGTAGCCGAGCATCACCGCATTGCTTATGTTCGCCGTATGCGATTTAATCGGTACATTTTCCATCACCTTATATTTCTGTTCGAGAATAACATTGCCCGAAGCATCTTTCATCGTATACGTTTTCTCTACAGCCTTCTTTTCCGTGGCCATGGATCCAAGGATTACATTGTTTTTACCACCGTCCATATGGTGATAATCCCCAATCACTACATCAGCTGTACTGCCGGACATATTATTCCCGGTCCCCATCATAGATACACGTTCCACATTCCTGCCTGTATTCGCATATCCGTTAATCGTATTATTGATACCGGGTGTATTTGCTGTACCTGTAAGGATATTTCCGGAACCGATGATCTGGGAATGGACGGCATAATCTGAAGTATTTCCGTTCCCCATGGTGACCACAGAACCGCCGCCGGTCGACATGGCCAGTCCCATCGCTTTCCTGATCTCATCATGACTAAACATTCCGTCTCCGCCGGCATATCCCTGTCCCCCAAATAATATGGCTTCACCCCAATGTTCGTTCATACTGTTTCCATTTTCATCGGTCGGCGCCGTCCCGAAAGAATGTGTAACGCTATTGCCCGCGCCGAAAACGAGTGCCCCATTGGCGCCTTCTGTTTTGTTCAGGGTACCGACGACGGTGTTTGCCATCCCATCATACTGATCCTCCGTATTTGACGACGCTACAGTATTAAGACCGCCATAGACAGAAGCCAGATAGCCGTCAAAGCCGGAATCGCCTGCCTCCACAATGGATTTGATCCCTGTCACGGTCTCCTGCCAGCCATAAGCTTTTGCCCCATGGCCAAGAGCCACATTCATTCCGCCGCCGTCTCTGGTCCCGCTCTGGGCATGATACCCGACAACGACACTGGCATGTTTCTGCCCGATATCGGAATCAGCCTTTTCTTCCGGTGTCATGGAACCGATAACAACAGATTCTTTACTCGCCCCAACTTTCTGGTTATCCCCGATCACGATACCCGCGCCGGGATTGACCATTTCATTATTATTCCCGATGACGGTCAGGCTCTCATACCCTTTCATATAGGTATCGTTGCCTTCAATTTTATTTCCCTTGCCAATCACAAGGTCGGACACATTCTTCGTCCTTTCTTCCTGTTTCCCGGAAACCGTACCGGCATTTCTATCGGTAATCTTATTGCTGTCCCCGATAACGGTCTGGCCTTTGCTGTTTTCAACGGTATTCTCGGAGCCAATCACGGACACGTGTTCGGCCTTGGTTACGGTATTTTTGTAGCCATCAATCATGTTAAACTTACTAATAGCCCCAGATGTACCTTTCAACGTATTGTTCACACCAATAATTTGAGAAAGCTGGGTCCAATCCGCTGTATTTCCTCCGCCGATGGCAAGGGTGGCACCGCCGCTATTAGAATTTTTTACTGCTGTCATCAATGACTTCTGCAGCGCCTGTGCAGAATCTCCCCCAGTAGATGGAGCAGAAATAGAAGAAATGGAATTAGTAATTTCATTTCCTGCGCCGAAGATGAGGGACCCGTTAGAATTAGCCGTTCTGTTCGCTGTACCGACGATGCTGTTCGCCACGCCAGAATACGCGGATGACGAAGTTGCCGATTCAATGCTGTTGAGAGAACCGTAGATATTAGCCCCCATGTTCTGTGTAACATAAGAAGACCAATTACTGCCATTATATTTCCCGGAAATAATAGAATAGGTCCCGGTCACCGAAGAAAACGCTCCCTGATTATAGCTGTTCGCACCAAGGGTAGTAGCATTTATATTTACATTTCTCGACTTGACTTTCTGTACATCGGAGCCATCAATATCTACATCTCCAAGTCTTCCTATATATTTATGATCGCCAATCATGACGCTGCCGGATCGAGCATAAGTATTCTGCCCGATTGCCACACTGCTTGCCCATTTCTTTTCGTCTGACTGTCCGAATTTGAAGAACTTTTCCTGATTACCGTACATATTTTCAACAAAAGCATTCTTCCCAATAGCGATACTACCTTCCTGCATGACATAATCGTCAATCTGCGCGTGGTCACCGATAGCAATAGCACCATTAGTAGCTGCATTGTTTCTTAAACTAATATCATTCCCAATTTTGATATTCTGGTTGCCCACTTCCACAAATTTGTTCACACCATCAATGGCAGCAAACGCAGAGTAGGGAGCCAATAAAAATAATCCCACTACCCCTGCCATCACAAGAGTAGACAGACGATGTTTGCTGCTGGCACTCTTAGTATGATTCTTCGCCAGTTCAGATGCTACTACATAGCAGTTTTTTGCCTTGCTCCAAATAACTTTGTAGACTTTGTTCATAGCGTATTTCTCTCCTTTTCTAAACTGATTTATATCTCTATACGAATTGCTTTATTATAGACAATTATATTCCCGTTTCACAAGTGCGTCAACTTTTTCAAGTCAAGTCCAAATTTGTGTGTAAATTCCCTTCCGGTATAGAATTTATTATGCAACCAGCAGTTGGCGCTGTTGTTGCGCTACGTGAATCAGTGAAAGCCTGGTCCCCGAATTCATTAGTTTCTGGTAATTTCCCGGGCTAAATATCTTCCTCTTTGCCTGACAGGCGTTGTGGTGCTCCACCAATACAGAGCCCATAAGACGAATCACCGAGTCGCCGTTGGGGAAAATAGCAATCACTTTAGAACGACGTTTCAATTCCTTTCCTTCTCCATGGTAGCACTGTGGAGCATCTCTTGTAACTCGACCTGCAAACCCGATTGGTCTCCCGTACTTTAAAGTAGGTTGCATCCCCCGTCACAAAAGGGCAGTACTCGGTAAGAGCCCGATTTCGAAACGTTTCTACTTCCTTGTCCAGCTCTTTCCAAAGGCTGGATACCGCCGATTTAGATATACTGGTACCGCATACTGTTTAAAGCGTTTTGCCATAGGCTTTTGAAAGCTTCATTACGATCTTGTGCCAGTAACTGTAGAATTTCTTCCTGATTTAGTGTAATATTGAGTTGAGCCATTTTGCTTACCTCCAGTATTATGTTGGTGTGGTAATCTACAGTATACCAGAAGGTTGAGCAGATGACTCGTTTTGATTTTTTGAATTTACACCATTATACGGACTTTATCGCCGTAACAGTAAACTTATACGAAACACAGACACAAAAAACAGAGTGTGTACCCGTTAAAAGGCACACGCTCTGTTTTTTAGGTTTTTGTTCATTCGCTATTGTCTGGGAACCATTGTACAAAACTGCGAACCGGGATGTGACTGCGCAACACCGCTTCTCATCTTATACAACAAAACTCAAATCTGCACAACCATGTCATTTCGCCGCTACCTGAATTTTAGAGCCATATGTATCTCGTTCCTGCGTATTTTCATTATTCACGCGTACACGTTCAATCTTGTTCCTGTCATTATCCTTACCGTATACACGATCTACACGGATTCGCCCCATTTCCGGCGCAAATTCTTTCAACGCACGAGCATCTACATTAGCTCCGTTTTCCATGGCGCGGTACAAAAGAGCAGCAAATTCATACCGGGTCATCATTCGGTTGCCGGCAAAGCTGCCATCCGGATACCCTTTAATGATGCCGTTGCCGGCCAGTTTCGCAATGTATTCATACGCCCAGTGATTTTCCGGTACATCCGGGAACAGCTTCGTCATTTCCGGATCCAGCATCCAGTTCCCGTTCGCACGGGCCGCCTTCAGTTCCGTAATTTCCTTACGCAGATCCATGATTTCGCGAGCCATGGCTGTGCGGCTGGTAGTAATATGGCTCTTGCGATCCAGCGCAAAAGTCACGCCGGCATTCACCATATTTTCTCCGCCACCTACGGAAGCCCCAATATTGAACATCGTATTTTCGTCAGGACGGTAGAACGCGCCGATTGCCCCTGCATGAGAGCCTTTATAGCTGCCATAGCCGGCGGATACGTTCCACTTATCATCGGGGTCGAAATCCAGCGGATGCATGGCTGCCAAAGCCGCCGCACCGGCGCCCACTTTGTTGACACGACCGTCCAGTTTGCTGATCTGGTTGCCCAACTCGTTCAGGCCCTTGCCCGCATCTTCTGCCAGTTTGCCCAGTTGACCAACGGTAGCCGCATCATGCGCATCAACACCGTCTGCCACGTTGGTGATCTTCTTATTACCTGCGTCAATGCCATTTTTCGTAATGGTTACACCTGGCTTACCATCGGCGCCCCGGACAGAGATGCCGTCCTTATTTACCTGGGTACCGCCGGCATTAAGGCTGTCCACATTCAGATTCTTATTCAGCGCAACCGTATATTTATTTTCATTCTGACCTTCGGTCTTGTTCACGACAATATTTTCATCGCCGCTTTCAACCGTAGTGATCTTCGCGTTTGCACTCATCTGATCCATGGCCAACTGCAGCTGTTCTTCGGTAGCTGCCCGCTTACTGGTAGCAAAACCTGCCACGTTCAGGGACGTATTCGTCAAGCCGGTAACTTCGCCTTTGCCATCTTTACCATTCACCGCAACGCCGCCCACCTGAATCTTTTTATCAAGGCTGACTGTGTAGGTAGTGGAACCGTCGGCTTCTTTCTTATCTGCAACTTTCACACCGGTAACGGCATCTCCAGTAACCTGTACCTTGTTCGCTTTAATTTGACCTTCCAGCGTATCAACTTTATCAAGTTTATCTTTCGCCGCCTTATTCAGGCCAATCTTGACATCATTGCCGTCTGCAGTCACTTCCGTATAGCTACCCGCTACGAAATTTACTACGTTGTCTTTACCAATGACGCGCTCATTTTTGCCATTCACCTGCAGCTTCCAGGCGCTGGCCTGCGACAAGTTACTGGTAATATTTGTAATAGCCGTATTCCCGGTCAGGTCAATCTTAGAGCCGTCAATACCATACTTCACGGTATTCCCTTCGCGTTTTACCGTCAGGCCTTTGTCCGCTTCGGCCACGTCAAACCTGATTGCCGGCGTTTCGTTGCCGTCCAGCGCGATCTTCGCGCCTGTGCTCTCCGTTCCCGCTCTCAGCTCAAAACCGCGGCTCAGATTGTTGGTGATGTTCGTCACGGTCGTGTTACTGCTCAGGTCGATATTCTTACCCAGATTGGCGTTAGCCTTTACAGTCACGGTAGCGCCATCAGACGCATGGGCCACATCCACATCAATTTTGCCGGCTTCGCCTTGGAACTTGATGTTCTGTTTGGTATCGCCGCCCAACGCGATGTTCTGTTTCTCGCCTGCAGCGTTGCTGACGGTGAAGCCGTCTTGCAGCGCCTTAATATCAGTGGTAACGTCGGCATTGACAGCTTTCAGCTGACGCAGATTCACGGCATCAGTGTCTTCCGTGCCGTCGGCCACGTTGATGATCTGGCGCAGGAAGGGGATTTTGCGGCCCCCCAATCCCTCATAGACGCCACCCACAGAAACAACTCCGTTGACGACACTGTTAGATCCCATGGCGTGGTACACTTGCGCGCCCCCAATATCGTCTTTGAAGTACAGTTTTTGACCGCTGAAAGGAGCGACAACTTTCTTGCCATCGGCATATTTCGTCTGTTCATCTATTGGTTGTTCTGGGTGTTCTGGGTCAACTATTGGGTGTTTGGGGTCAACCTGGCGCCATGGCCTTGTCCACGAGCCGAGACCGACGCTGCCAGGGCGATCCACCTGGGACTTATGGCCCAGTGCCACACCGCCGAAGTCCATGAAAGACGTGCTTTCGGGCAGGTTCAGTTTGCCGTTGCCGACCGATGCCCCGGGACCGAGAGCAACGGAGTAACGACCTTTCACAACAACATCGGAACCAATACCGACGGAGGAAATAGGATGAACCGTTTCTTCCCCATCGTTTTTAAACAGCGCTTTGGTTGAGGCGTTGGATCCGATAATAATATTTTGGGTATTTGCGGCGTGAGCCTTATAGCCCATGGCGATGGTGCCGTTGCCTGCGGCATAGGCCTGCCGTCCCACGGCAAGACCGGCATCATCCCGATTGTCGTTTCTGCTGTATCGATTGTAGTTTCCGATGGCTTTCGCACCGTCACCGATGGCAATTCCGTAAGACTTTTTCTCCTTTGTTGTGTGATTCAGCAGCGCCCCGTAGTACCCCGCTGTGGCTTTGCGCCCGATGGCAACGCTGCCTTCGGTGCCGGCCTGCGAACTGTCGCCTACGGCCACTGCCCCGTCGCCTGCGATGTTGTGTGCTGTAGTTAAGCTCGCTCCTCCCCCCAAAGATTCCGTAGCAAAACGAGTGCCTGTCACAGCGTTCTTGCCGATGGCCACACTGCCGTTGCCCGCCGCCGAAGCGTCGCTACCCAGCGCCACGGCATGGTCGCTGCTGATCTTCTCTGGCGTTTTCCACGGCTCAACTTCGAGCTCCAATGTCCGGGCTTTCTGTCCTACGGCGATAGAACCAGTGCTTTTTGCTCCGTCGTTATTCCAGTTAGTACCCACGGGATTGGCGCTGTCGTCGGCCTTGACGGAGAAGTAGTGTACAGCCCCCTCAGTCACCTGTTTATTCAGCGCCTTGAGCTGTGCCACGTTGACGGCGTCGGTGTCTTTCGCACCTGCGGCGAGGTTGGTGATCTGGCGGGTGTTATCGGCATTGCCTACGGATACAGCAGCCTTGCCAGATGTCCATACTGGATTCTTTTTCTCTGTGGATGATTTTCCGGTGGACGGATCATAACCAGACACGCCCGCTTCGGTATTAGCCACGGAGTCGGCGCCCAGAGCTACCCCGCCGGCTTTCTGCACGTCTGCGTTGTGCCCGATCAGCACGGCGTCGGCGGCTTTCAGTTCCGTTCCGTTTTCTGTGTCAGCCGCTCCGAGTACGATGCTTCCGTTCGCTCCCGTCAGTTTCCTGTTGTCACCGAGCAAAATGGCATTTTTCGTATTGCTCAGCTTATTGTTGGAGCCGATGACGGACACGTGTTGAACGTTTTCCGCCGTGTTCGCAAAGCCGTCAAGCATGTTATATTCGCTTGGCGTATTACTCGTCCCTGTCAATTTGTTGCCCACACCCACTACTTTGGAAAGCAAGGCGTAGTCCGCCGTATTGGCTCCGCCGATGGCCAGTACGGATCCGCCGCTTTCTTTCACCATACCGCCAAGTACATCAATCATGTCGGTATTATCACCGTTATCGATTGCTTTTTGTAACGCCTCGCTCGCCGCATTTACATCAAAGGGCGTAGTACCGGCCGATACCTCTCTGTAAGAATTGGTGACTTTATTGCCGGCGCCGAAGATCAGTGCGCCGTTGGCGTTCTCTGTCCTGTTCGCCACACCGACAATGCTATTGGCTACTCCGTCAAAGCGAACGTCGTCTTTTCCGGCAATCGTATTAAACGAGCCATATATAGAGGACGTCGCTCCTTGGAATCCTGTTGTGTATCCGGTTGCCCCGTTCCCCTGAATCTGGTTAAACGCACCGGTTGCAGCAGAAGCCGTCCCGTTTGCCACTGCGCCCGCGCCGGCTGCCAGTGCCATGCCGCCCTTCGCGCCGTCATTGTTGTAGTTGCCCACGGGGCTATTACCATCATTCACATGGTAATAGTGGGTACGTTGGTTGTCTGTTTTTTGGCTCAGCGCTTTCAGCTGCGCCACGTTGACGGCGTCATTATCAGCAGCACCGCCGGCCACATTTGTGATACGACGATAATTTTTAGCAACTGTCGTATCGCCTACCTTGTATTCTTCATTGCCAACGGATACCACACCATTTTCTTTTGCGAAGGCCTCATTGGATAAATAAGCCTTGGTTGCTACGTCATCTGCAATATTGGCAAGTGAATTTGCACCGAGAGCCACAGAGTTATCGGAAGCGGCACGCGCATGGGAGCCTATCGCTGCTGATTTTGTTACAGAAGTTGTCCCATCCAGCGTGGAGGTAATCGCATAATCGCCTAACGCCATGGAACTTTCACCGATAGAACGTGCCCAATGGCCGATCGCCACGGAATCCTTGCCTTCCGCTCTTGCCTGCTTGCCAAGCGCATTTGCATAATGACCGATCGCCTTTGACATGACACCGATTGATACCGTATTTGTATCAAAAGCTTCTGCCCCTGCACCCAAAGCGGTGTCCTGATAGCCAAATGCTTTTGCACCAAATCCCACCGCCGTGGAATTCATCGTTTCCTTGCCCGGCGCAACGACAGTATCATCATCCACTGGCGTAAAGTAATTATTGGAAACACCGATATTCGGCGTAGTTCCATCGGGTGCCTGCTTACCGATATAGGCACTTCGTCCTATCGCCGTGCCATTCCATGCAGTAGCATCCGTCGTCGCTTTTGCGCCGAATACTGCCGTATGGGCCGCGCCTGCCTTAGACTGTGCGCCAACAGCAAGAGATACATCACCCAAAGCCTTTGCCTCACGCCCATATGCTGCAGAATCATTAGTTTTTGCATCGGAAAGAATACCAATCGCCAGGGAATTGGCTCCTTCCGCCTTTGCACCATACGCCATGGCAACTGCTGTAGAAGCCTTTGCTTCTGATTGACGTCCAATAGCTACACCAAAACCACCTGTAGCCTTTGCACCTAAACCTATAGAAATATCCTGTACGCCTGCTTCTGCACCACTACCTATAGCAATAGCAGCTTCACCAGTTGTCTTGGGCGCAGAAAACTCTGCTCCATCACTTCCTAATGCGATGCTATGTTTTCCATCTGCTTTTGCTCCACGGCCAATAGCTATCGCTTTCGCTCCTGTAGCCCCATCATTATTCCAGTTCGTATTCTCAGGCTTGGCGCTGTCGTCGGCAGCCACGGAGAAATAGTGCACGGCGCCTTCGTCAACTTTGCCGCTCAGCGCTTTGAGCTGTGCCACGTTGACGGCGTCGGTGTCTTCAGTGCCGGCGGCGAGGTTGGTGATTTGGCGGGTGCCGTCGTTTCTGCCCACGGACACGGCGCCGAAAACGGATTTATACGAAGCGAGCAGTTCGTTTTTCTTGCTTTTGGCAGTGTTTAAAGTGTTTTTGGCGTTCCTCAGAGCTTGTTTATTGGCGTCGCTCTGGTCTGCGTCGTAGGCCTGCTGTGCTGCGGTCACGGCGGTCTGTGCGTTGGCGATATTCGTCTCGGCCGCCGTCAGTTCGGCGGTTTTCCCCAGTGCGGCAGCCACGGCCGCGTCGTTGGCAAATGCGGCGCCGGTAACGGGGTCGTAACCTAAAACGTCCTTGCCACGGTTCGCTACAGACTTGGCGCCCAGCGCCACACCGCCGGCTACCATTGCCTGAGAATCATATCCCAGCGCCAGTGCCTGTTTAGCTTCAGCGCTACTCCAGGCGCCCAGAGCCACGCTGCCTGACGCCTTTGCCTGAGAGTCATATCCCATTGACGCAGCCATTAGAGCCTGGGCTTTGCTCTCCACGCCCAAAGCTATCGTGTAGTCTTCGGTGGCTGCGGATTCGGTCCCCACAGCCAACGCACCGTAGCCGGAAACGTTCAGATCGTTGCCTAAAGCCACGCCCTTGTCTTCATCGCCGCTCACTGTATTGTGATGTCCGAAAGCGACACCGCCGTAAGCTGATACCGTTGTATTCGTGCCCACAACCACACCGCCGCCGTTTACCGTGTTTGTGAGGCCCACAACCACGTTCTCGTCATCGCCGTGCCCTTTGAATTTCGTATACTTCCACTCAGTGCCGACCCGCTCTGCCGTATAGCCGACAAGGTTTCCTACCCCGATAACGGTGTTGCGTTCACCGGCTACGTGAGTCAATAGTTTGTCGGTACCATTCTGATAGTCTGTGCCGAAAACCGCATTCCGCGCGCCTTCCACCGTCAAATTTTGTCCGACCACAATGCTGTTGTTTTCGCCGTCCCTCTCAACACCGCGGGCATTAGGTTGATTAGAAAGTGTATTGTTATTTCCGAGGACAGTGCTGTTTTTGGCTTTCTCAGAAATGGAAGAAGAAATGCCGATAACCATACTGTCCGCAGCCTTGGCGCCATCGTTGGCGTAGTTGGTCCCGGCGCCCTGTTGATCGCTCTTGACGGAATAATAGTGCACGGCGCCTTCGTCAACTTTGCCGCTCAGTGCCTTGAGCTGCGCCACGTTGACGGCGTCGGTGTCTTCGCTGCCTGCGGCTACGCCCGTAATCTGGCGGGTCCGGCCCGTAGAAGCGTCGCCCACGGACACGGCGGCGACGCCGGATTTCCAAGACGCCAGCATGGTGCGCTTTTCTTCCTGAGAGGCGTTCAGTTGTCTGGTCGCCTCATTAAGCTCGGTTGCAGCCTGCGACCAGGCGTCATACAGTTGCCCCGACAAAGTGCCGTCCTGATTATTATAGTAAGCAGCCTTTGCGGTGTCATAAGCAGCTTTTTTCTCGTTATAAGTTGCCTGTTGGGCGTCAATGGTCGTATTCAGCGTTTCCAGCTCGGAGCTTTTACCCAATACGGTGGCAATTTCGGCGTCACTGGCATAGACGGCGCCGCTTTTCGGGTTGTAGCCGCGCGTAAAGCCGGCGCGGTCGGCTATGGATTTGCTGCCGAGAGCCACGCTGTCGGCAAGCTGCGCCGAGGCGTCTTTGCCGATGGCGGCGGCGTTCTTGGCATCAGCCGACACGAGCCCGCCACTGAGAGCCGTGGAGTTGTCCGCCAAAGCTTTGGAGCTATTGCCGGCGGCGAGACTGGCGTCGCCCTTTGCCTCCGTCCAGCCGTTGAGCGCCACGGAATCCTGGCCGCTGGCCTTTGTGGAATGGCCTAAAGCGACGGAGTTTTTGCCGAAAGCTTTCGTAGAATCGCCCATGGCGACGGAATTTTTGCCGCTGGCAATCAGTTCGGGTTCTTCACTGGGGTTGCGTCGCCACCCTTCGCCGAAGGCGAAGGAGTTTGCGCCTGCAGCGAGAACGCCGCGGCCGAAGGCAAAGGCATTGTCGTTGGTAGCCATGCTTGCAGAGCCGCCAGAAAAGGCGTTCAGTCCGTCGGCGACGGTATAGTGACCTGTGGCGATGGCGTTGGTTTTCGCCGCGGCCGTGGCGAAGCCGAGAGCGGTGGCATAGCCGTAATCTTTATGGCCGTCCGCCTTTTTGAACCGCGCGCCGCCCGTAGGCGCCAGTTCGGTCGCGTAGGTCACGTTGATGACATTGCCGTCGGCGTCTTTGATTTCGTTCCGTTCCAGCTCGATGCCGGCAAGGGTCAGACAGCCGAGGGCCGTGTTGCCGCCGTCAAGTCCCAGCAGCGTGTCGGACCTGTTTGTCCCCACCTGATTGTAACGACCGTAAATATTTTGCATATATTGACTGAACGTGCCGTAGTTTTGCACGCTGTTGTCGATAATAAAGCCGTCGATATTGACGATGCGGCTGAACTTAGAGTCATCGACTTTGCTACTGTCAATAGTAATAGCGCCGATTTTGCCGACATTGTCAGTCGGCGCAAGATCTGTGGCATAGACCACCCCATGTCCGGCAGTCAACATAAAGGCTGTCACCAGCGCTGCCAAAGAAATAGCAGGTTTTGCCGATTTGCATTTAGAATGTCTCTTTGCCAGCTCTGAAACCACCACATAACAGGCTTTTACTTTGCTCCAGATCACCTTGTAAATTTTATTCATTGTGCACATCCCCTTCCTCTTATACTCGACGTAATCGTTGTAGAATAGTGGAAATAACTTTTCTTAATGAAATTATAATCAGTATGATTCTGTCTGTCAAATTTTAATTTTCAGTTTTTTTATTTCGTAAATTGCAATAAGAAGTTGCACACTTTTTATTGCAATTTACGACTTTTACTTTTCATTTTTTCTCGTATTTTTCTACATATCCCATGTTACCTCTTCTTTTGTTGTATTTGTGCTTGCAGTATACTATTTAGTAATCAAAAATACAATATCCCCCTTACACAAGCTTTGGCTAGGGCCTTGGCTGTATAAGGGGGATAATTTGATTATTTAAACAAGTCTTTGATTTTGTCCATAAACCCTTTTTCTTCCGGGTTGATGTTGTCTTTGGCCACGTCGGCAAAGTTTTGCAGAGCGGTCTTTTGGCGTTCGTTCAGTTTGGTGGGTACCACCACCTTGATGCGTACCAGCTGATCGCCCCGTCCGGAGCCCCGCAAACGGGGGATACCTTTACCCCGCAGGCGCATGACACGTCCGGGTTGGGTCCCTTCCGGTATTTTCATGACCACTTTGCCGTCCAGGGTGGGCACTTCCACTTCTGCGCCCAGAGTGGCCTGGACGATGTTGATGGGGACTTCACAGTATACGTCGTTGCCGTCCCGTTCAAAGAATTTATGCCGTTTGACGAAGAGGTATACATACAGATCGCCATGGGGGCCGCCTTTGGCTCCGGCTGCCCCTTCGCTGGCCACCCGCAGGCGGGAACCGTCGTCCACGCCGGCAGGCACTTTCACTTTCAGGGTCTTGACTTTTTCTACGGTGCCGCTGCCATGACAGTCGTGGCAGGGGTCGGATACGATCTTCCCTTCCCCGTGGCATTTAGGACAGGGACGCACGGTCTGCATCTGCCCCAACATGGTGTTTTGGACCACGCGGATCTGACCGGTGCCGTGGCAATCCGGACAGGTCTCCACTTTGGAGCCGGGTTCCGCCCCGGTACCGTGGCAATGGTCACACTGCTCGTCCCGGGAGAGGGAAATCTCTTTTTCTACACCGAAAGCCGCTTCTTCAAAGGTCAGGTGCAGGTCAAAGCGCAGGTCCGCCCCGCGCTGAGGGCCCCGGTTGGCCGCTCCGCCGCCCCGGCGTCCACCGGCGCCGCCGAAGAACATGTCGAAAATGTCTTCCATACCGCCGCCGCCAAAACCGCTGAAGCCCTCAAATCCGCCAAAGCCGGCGGCTCCCGGGCCACCGCCGTTTTCAAAGGCCGCCATGCCGAACTGGTCATACTGGGCGCGCTTTTGTTCATCGGAAAGCACGCTGTAGGCTTCGCTGCATTCTTTAAATTTTTCTGCCGCTTCGGGGTTATCCTTGTTTACGTCAGGATGGTACTTGCGCGCCAGTTTCCGATATGCTTTTTTGATATCGTCGGCGCTGGCGTCTTTAGCGACGCCCAGCACCTCGTAAAAATCTCGTTTTTCTGCCAATTCTCACACCATCCTGCCGGGGTTATTTCTTATCTTCATCCACTACTTCTGCGTCTACTACATCGTCATCTGCTTTTTTGGCTTCTTCCGCGCCCTGCGCACCGCCTGCCGCACCCTGTGCCTTGTTGGCTTCTTCCGCCTGTTTGTACAGTTCGGAAGACAGTTCGTACAGAGGTTTGGTCAGGGCTTCGGTATCGGCTTTGATTTTATCGTTGTCGGTACCTTTCAGGTCTTCTTTCAGAGTTTCCATGGCGCTCTTTACTTTGGCTACCAGGTCGTCTTTGCCTTTGCCTTCCATGTCTTTAATAGTCTTTTCCGCCTGGTATACCAGAGAGTCGGCCTGGTTGCGTATTTCTACGCCTTCTTTACGTTTTTTATCTGCGTCCGCGTTGGCTTCCGCTTCTTTCACCATCCGGTCCACTTCGTCCTTGCTCAGCGTGCCGGAAGATGTGATGGTGATCTTCTGTTCTTTGCCGGTGCCCAGATCTTTGGCGCTGACGTTAACGATACCATTGGCATCGATGTCGAAAGCCACTTCGATCTTCGGTACGCCACGGGGCGCTGCCGGAATTCCGCCCAGTTCAAAACGGCCCAGAGTCTTGTTATCAGAAGCCATTTCCCTCTCGCCCTGCAGAACGTGGATATCTACCGACGGCTGGTTATCGGTGGCCGTAGAGAATACCTGTTTGCGGGAGGTAGGAATGGTGGTGTTGCGGTCGATGATTTTGGTAAATACGCCGCCCAGGGTTTCAATGCCCAGAGACAGAGGCGTTACGTCCAGCAGCAGTACGTCTTTTACTTCCCCTGCCAGTACGCCGGCCTGAATGGCGGCGCCAATGGCCACGCACTCGTCCGGGTTCACGTTGCGGGTAGGTTCTTTGCCCATGATTCGTTTAATGGCTTCCTGTACCGCCGGAATTCGGGTAGAACCGCCTACCAAAATGACCTTATCGACCTGATCGGCAGAAAAACCGGCGTCGCTTAAGGCGCGCTGAGTCGGCCCCACGGTGCGCTCTACCAGGTCGGCGGTCATTTCTTCAAACTTCGCCCGGGTCAGGTTCATGTCCAGATGTTTCGGGCCATCGGCGCCTGCAGTAATAAAGGGCAGGTTGATGTTGGTGTTCACCATGCTGGACAGTTCGATCTTGGCTTTTTCGGCTGCTTCACGCAGACGCTGCATCGCCATTTTATCGGCGGTCAGGTCAATGCCGTTTTCTTTTTTGAATTCGCCGGCCATCCATTCGACAATGCGGTTGTCAAAGTCGTCGCCGCCCAGATGGGTATCGCCGTTGGTGGCTTTTACTTCGAATACGCCGTCGCCTAATTCCAGAATACTTACGTCGAAGGTACCGCCGCCCAGGTCATAGACCAGGATGGTGTGGTCGTCGCTCTTGTCGATACCGTAAGCCAGAGAGGCCGCCGTCGGTTCGTTGATGATGCGCAGCACTTCCAGACCGGCAATTTTACCCGCGTCTTTGGTCGCCTGACGCTGGGAGTCGGAGAAGTAGGCCGGTACGGTGATAACAGCCTGGGTCACCGTTTCGCCCAGGTATTTTTCCGCATCGGCTTTCAGCTTCTGCAGCACCATAGCGGAAATTTCTTCCGGAGAGTATTTTTTATCGTCGATTTCTACCCGATAGCCGGCTTCGCCCATGTGACGTTTGATGGACGCGACAGTGCGGGCGGGGTTGGAAACAGCCTGGCGTTTAGCCATCTGCCCCACCAGACGCTGACCGTCCTTGGTGAAGCCTACAACGGACGGGGTCAGTCGGCTGCCTTCCGGGTTGGTGATGACGGTCGGTTCGCCGCCTTCCATTACTGCCACTACCGAGTTTGTGGTTCCCAAGTCAATACCGATTACTTTAGACATGATTTATTCCTCCTTGATTGTTCCTGATTGTTTACTTACGTTTTTTGCTTTTTCCGTTTCTTACTCGTTGCTGATGACGCGCACTTTGCTGTGCCGCACTACTTTTTCCCGCAGCACATAGCCTTTTTCAAAAACCATGTCGATGGTTTCGTCTTCCAGTTCCGGGTTTTGCCCCCGCATCACGGCTTCGTGCAGATGAGGGTCAAACTTCTCGCCTTCTGCGGGGATCTCCGTCACGCCCAAGTCTTCCAGTGTTTTTACAAACTGCTTCTGGATCCCGGCCATGCCGTCAACCACGCTCTGCACATCCGTTGCGTTTACCGCCGCCGCTTCTGCCCGGCCGAAGTTGTCCAATATTTTCAGGAAGCGGTTGACCACATCAATGGTCACATACGTGGAAAGTTCCTGACGCTCGGCCGTGTTCCGCCGGCGGAAGTTTTCAAAATCAGCCTGGAGCCGCAGCAAACGGTTCTGTAATTCTGTGGCTTCTTCTTCCTTTACTTTCAACTGGGCGGCTAAGGCTGTCAGCTTATCCTGCAGCGCATTGGCATCGGTTTCCGCCGCGCCTTCGCCTGCCTGGACTTCTTCCTGCCCTTCGGCCTTACCCTCTACGCTTACGTTCTCCCCTGCGGATACGTCGCCACCGCTTTTCCCCGGCGTATCGGCATCCTGCAGCAGTCCTTCTGCGGAAATCCCCGGCATCTCTGCCGGACCTGCCGCATTTTCCCTCTGCTCCCGGTTCATTTCTTCCGGGTTCTTTCCCTGTTCCATCTCCTCAGTGAACAATGTACTGCCTCCTTTACAGGCTTTTCTTTACTGTGAGTCGTTTAAAATAGTTTCCAGATATTTGTGCAGGTAATTCATGACGGCCATGACCTTGCGGTATTCCATCCGGGTCGGTCCCAGCACCGCCATGGTACCCACGATTTGTCCGTTCAGACGGTAGGTCGCCTGTACCATGCTGCAATCCTTAATGCCGGTAAATTTATTCTCGCTGCCGATGGTGACCTTTAAACCGGAATCATCCCCGGCGGAAAGAATATCTTTGACGACTTTTTCTTCTTCCAGGATACCCAAAAGATCCTTTACTCTGCTGACATCCTGAAATTCCGGCTGATTGAGCAACTGTTTGGCGCCGCCCAAAAAGACTTTTTGTTCCTTATTTTTAGCTGCGATATTGTCAATGGCCTCTTTTAACGAAGCCAGCAATACATCATCATGCGCGACCTGCGAATATACTTCCTGCAATAAATCGCCGGTGATTTCCGTCAACTTACGGTTTTTCAGCAAGTGGCTCATTTTACCGGCCAGGTAATCCAACTGCCCCATGTCCATGTCCACAGGCAGTTCGATCAAACCGCTGTCCATGGCGCCATCGTCTGTCACAATACACATGATGGCCTGCCGTTCATTCAGGGGCAAAAAGCGCAGGTATTGAAACCGGGCCCGGGAGCTTTTGTTGGCCACGACCAGAGACACATTCTGTGTCATACGGGAGAGGATCTTGGCGGTGGACTTGAAAATATCGTCCATGCTGCGGATCCGTTCCTTATACCAGCTGTTGATCAGGGCTCTGTCGTTTTCCGTAAGGTTTCCCGGTTCCTGCATGGAATCTACATACAGGCGGTACGCCAGTGCGGAAGGGACCCGTCCGGCCGAGGTATGCGGCTGTTCCAGATACCCCAGAAGTTCCAGGTCGCTCATTTCATTGCGAATGGTGGCCGGGCTCAGACCCAGGTCATGTTTGCGGGCGATAGTGCGTGAGCCTACCGGTTCCGCCGTTTCAATATAGTCTTCAATGATGATCTGCAGGATTTTTCGTTTTCGATCGTTTAACATGATCCCACCTCATCTTATACAGTAGCTTTTACTGTAGCCTTGGCGGCAGTTTTTAGGACAGTGCGTCTTTTCCCTGCGATATTCTTCCAAAACCACAGTTTTTCTTTTTTGTTAGCACTCATTCTTTTAGAGTGCTAATAGTTCCTACATTGTTAGGATAGCATCCTGTCCTGTTCCTGTCAATAGTCAAAAGGTAAAAATTTGTGTGTTCTTTGTGAATCATGGTGCGAAAGCCCAAAAGACCGCAAGTTGTAATTGCTCTGTTCCAGGTTGATTCTATCGACCGCATTGTCACTTGGTTTATGGTATAAATGCCTCAAACACTTGATTGCCGAAGCACATACCATAAGGGGTAAGGCATAAGCGATCCCCCTGTCGGGCAAGCATCTTTTTTTTGAAAAAGGGGGCCAGTTCCCTGCCAAACTGTGCCAGGATATCTACGCCAAAACGCTCCTGCATTTCTGAAAGAGAAATTCCCTCTGTTAAGCGCAGTCCCATAATAATGGCTTCTGCCAGTTGTACTTCCGGAGATAACGGTTCTGTTTCCCGGCACGCTTTCACCGTAGCTTCTGTCCCCTGTTTTTGTGCCGAAGCAGCTCCACTATCAGGCATTGATGTTTTCGCGCCCCTGCAAGAAAGATTACCTATGGTAAGATTTTGACTATCATCAAAAGTTACGTTCTCTTGTGTCAAAGGTAATCCATTTTCCTCTCGCACCGGTTCCGCGTAACCCCTTTCTGCATTTTCCCAATACTGAAGGTACGTCTCCACATCCGTCGTATTCGTGTACCGTACCTGACCGGTAAAGGTGCAGGCTCCCACCCCAAAAGCCATGTAGGGCTCGTAGTGCCAGTACACCAGATTATGGCGAGATTCACAGCCGGGCCGGGCATAGTTGGAAATTTCATAACGGCGCAAACCGTTTTCTTCCAATATATAGGTTGTCATTTCGTACATCCGGAGCGTTTCATCTTCTGTTGGCAGCACGGTCTGCCCTCGTGCCACTAATGCGTCCAGCGGCGTACCGGCTTCCAAAATCAAACTGTAAGCGGAGATGTGTTCTGTGTCCAGCCTTAACGCCTGTGCCAGCGTAGCCTGCCAGGAAGCCGCTGTCTGCCCCGGAATACCGCTCATCAGGTCGATATTGATTCGGGCAAATCCGGCGTCTTTCGCCCAACGCACCGCTTCCTTTGCCTGCTGTACCGTATGAATGCGCCCCAGGGCTTTTAATTCAGCTTCCTGAAAACTTTGCACACCGAAGCTGATCCGATCAAACCCCATTTGGCGCAGCTGCACTAAGTCAGCCCTGGTCACCGTACCCGGATTGGCTTCGATCGTGGCTTCGGCCGGTTCCTTCCACCAGCCGTTTTCTTTCAGGCAATGCACGATACACCCGATCTGCGTTGGTGAAAGCGTTGTGGGTGTGCCGCCCCCAAAATAAATCGTAGCGTTTTCGGCGGCAACAGTTGCGTCTGCCCCTTTTTTTTCGCCTTCAAGTCGGAAGTTCCCCATTACATCTTCCGTACCCGTTCCTTCTATTGCATGCCCGAGCGCAAACAGGTTCGAATCTTCATTAGCCCTCTTAGCATTGGTAAGGTGACCGATTTCGCTTGTTGCATTAATGGGGTTGCGTCGGCAGGCAATCTCCCGGCACAAGGCTGCGACGTATCGCTTCCGCACGTCTGCGCTAAAACCCGCATACGAGGGAAAATCGCAATAACGGCATTTTTGCAAACAAAAAGGGGTATGTATGTATACCCCTTGAAATAGTTCATAGCGTTTCATGTGATAAAATTATCCTTTTTTTTCCATCCCCAGAATCGCCATAAAAGCTTCCTGCGGCAATTCTACGGTGCCAACCTGCTTCATACGTTTTTTGCCGGCTTTCTGTTTTTCCAGCAGCTTACGTTTCCGGCTGATATCACCGCCATAGCATTTGGCCAACACATCCTTGCGCAATGCCGCTACGTCTTCACGGGCGATGATCTTATTGCCGACGGCCGCCTGCACCGGAATCTGGAACTGCTGGCGGGGGATCAGGCTCCGCAGCCGTTCCACCAGCTTGCGCCCCTGGAATTGAGCATTCTCCCGATGTACGACCGCCGACAGCGCATCCACCGGTTCGCCATTCAGCAGAATATCCACTTTCACCAGGTCGCTGGGGCGATAGCCCGCCAATTCATAGTCCAGAGAAGCATATCCCCGGCTGCAGCTTTTTAAACGATCGAAATAATCATAGATGATCTCCGACAAGGGCAGCGCATAGTGGATCATCACGCGATCCTCATCCAGATAGGTCATGTTTTCGTAATCGCCGCGTTTTTCCTGCGACAGCTCCATCACAGCGCCCACATAGTCTTTCGGCACGATGATCGTGGCATTTACATAAGGTTCTTCCACACTTACCATCACCGTGGGATCCGGGAACAAAGACGGATTGTCCACCAGTTCCACATCCCCATTGGTCCGATTGATCTGGTACACAACGTTAGGCGCGGTGGTAATCAAATCTAAATTGTACTCCCGTTCCAACCGTTCTTTGATGACGTCCATATGAAGCAGACCTAAAAAGCCGCAGCGGAAGCCAAAGCCCAGAGCGGTAGAGGTTTCCGGTTCAAACAGCAGGGATGCGTCATTCAGCTGGAGTTTTTCCAGCGCATCCCGCAAATTATCGTAATCGCTATTATCCACCGGGTACAGTCCGCAGAAGACCATGGGGGTCGCTTTGCGGTAGCCGGGTAACGGTTCTGCCGCCGGGCGCGCCGCATCGGTCACCGTGTCGCCGACCCGGGCTTCGCCCACGGTTTTAATGGCCGCAGCCAGAAAACCTACGGTGCCGGCAGGCAGCACTTCCGCACTGACAGGGGCCGGCTTAAAGACGCCCACTTCCGTCACTTCGTACACGACGCCGGTAGCCATCATCTGAATCTTCATGCCCCGACGGACTTCCCCGTCATAAATGCGCAGGTAAAGGATGACCCCTTTATAAGGATCAAACTTGGAGTCAAAGACCAGTGCTTTTAAGGGTTTGTGCGCGTCTCCTTCCGGCGGCGGTATCCGATGCACAATGGCTTCTAATATTTCTTCCACTCCCGCGCCGGTTTTCGCGCTGCACAGCACCGCTTCACTGGCATCGATACCGATGACATCTTCAATCTCTTTTTTGACCTTATCCGGATCAGCGCTGGGCAGATCAATTTTATTGATGACCGGAATGATTTCCATATCATTATCCAGTGCCAGATAGGTATTGGCCAGAGTCTGGGCTTCGATTCCCTGGGTGGCATCAATCACCAGAAGCGCGCCTTCACAAGCCGCCAGAGCACGGGATACTTCGTAGTTAAAATCCACATGGCCCGGCGTGTCAATAAAATTCAGCATATACTCTTCCCCGTTATGAGCGCGATATATGCTTTGCACCGCCTGATCTTTGATCGTAATGCCCCGTTCCCGTTCCAGGTCCATGGAGTCCAATATCTGCTCTTCCATTTCTCTTTTGGTCAGCGTGCCGGTCATCTCGATCAGCCGATCGGCTAACGTGGACTTGCCGTGGTCAATGTGTGCGATAATCGAAAAATTGCGTATATGATCTTTTTGCATGTACGTGTTGCGGCGTTTGGCCGTTCCTTTCTTCTTAAATATTTTTCTGTATAACCATACTATATAATATTATGATACTTTTCTGCGATAGTGAACCGATTATTACCTATTATACATTAAAATACCCGTTTTGTGAAAAAAATTAATCTTGCATTACTGCCCCACCCGTGGTAAAATACTTTGGTAAAAGCTATTTTAGGAGGTGAATCGATTGCCTAACATTAAATCTTCTATCCGCAGTGCAAAAACTGACGCAGAACGCCGCGCTAAGAACGCCGCTGAAAAGACTGCCGTTCGTACCGCTGCTAAAAAAGTAGAACTCAAAGTTGCGGAAGGCAACAAGGCCGAAGCAGAAGCTTCTTTACGAGCTGCCAGCGGCTTAATTGATAAAGCAGCCCGCGGTGGTGTTATTTCCAAGAACTCCGCTGCTCGCAAAAAATCCAAACTGGCTAAAAAAGTTAATTCTGTTGAATAATCTTTCCGGCGGAAGGATGCGTTTTTCTGTAACAGTTCTGTAGCAGAAAGCGGATTCCGTTCTACGCAGCCTCTTCCCTAATGAAGGGCTTCAACGAACCTTTCTTCCATGCGCTTTGGCAAAAAATCACCTGCTTACTTTTGGTAAGCAGGTTTTTTGTGGTGTGTTTTACATTTCATAGTTTAGCTTTTCTGCTTTGCTCAGGGCTTAGCGTCCGGCACCGTTTTTTTCTCCGCGCCGGAATTCTTATTGTTTGCCATCAGCTGTTGCAGTTCCTGCATAAAGTTTTGTACATCGGCAAACTGGCGGTAGACCGAGGCAAAACGCACATAGGCGATTTGATCCACCTTGGCCAGATGTTCCATGACCATTTCGCCGATTTCCCGACTGCTGATTTCGGATTCTCCTTTTAAGCGCAGTTCTCTTTCAATATTATGGGCCATGTCCTGAATCGTTTCCAGGGACACCGGACGTTTTTCAAAAGCTTTTAATAAGCCGCTTAAGAGTTTGCCGGTATCAAACAATTCCCGACGTCCGTCTTTTTTACTCACCACCAACGGTGTTTCTTCGTATTTTTCATAGGTAGTAAAGCGCCGCAAACAGTGCGGACATTCCCGACGGCGGCGGATAGACACGCCATTCTCCACGGAACGGGAATCTATGACTCGGCTGTCTTCATGAGAACAAAACGGACACTTCATGGGCTCACATCCTTTGCGTTAGTAAAATCACTGACCTGGCTGAAAATAAAACGATAATGGAAACACGGCGATATAACCTATATATAACAAAGCGGCAGCTCACGCTGCCGCATCAAATCACAGATCAACGGCCCATCCAGGGAGGAATTTCCGTGTTTCCGCCCCCGGATGATTTACCGGGGTTAAAACCGGAGATCACGGAACTGCCATTACCGGGCTGTGGTTCCTGCGCAGTCGGAGCAGATGCAGCCGGTTTGATCACTGTAGCTTTGGGTTCTTGACGAGTGTCGGTCCGGGTACGTCCACCGCCCCAGCCGCTGCCCGGCGTTTTAATGGTAGACGTGCCGCCCAGAGCAGGATTTTTACTATTGAATCCGGTAGCAATTACCGTTACGCGGATCTCATCATCCAGATTTTCATCGATCACGGCGCCAAAGATGATGTTGGCTTCCGGATCCACGGCTTCCGTGATTGCATTGGACGCTTCATTCACGTCAAACAGGGACAGATCTTTGCCGCCTGTAATGTTGAACAGTACGCCCCGGGCGCCTTCGATCGAGGCTTCCAGCAACGGGCTCTTGATTGCCGCTTCCGCCGCTTCCACCGCGCCGTTGTCGCCTTTTGCCGTACCAATGCCCATTAAAGCCGAACCGGCATTGGACATAATGGTCTTCACGTCAGCAAAATCTGCGTTGATCAGGCCCGGTACGGAAATCAAATCCGAAATGCCCTGTACGCCCTGACGCAACACATCATCGGCGATGCGGAACGCATCCAGCATACTGGTCCGACGGTCAATTACCTGTAATAAACGGTCGTTGGGAATGGTGATCAGGGTATCCACACGGTCTTTTAAGTTGACGATGCCGGCTTCCGCCTGATTCATCCGCCGTTTGCCTTCAAAAGAAAAGGGTTTTGTCACCACGCCGACAGTCAGCGCGCCTGCCTGCCTGGCACAATCCGCCACGATGGGAGCTGCGCCGGTACCGGTACCGCCGCCCATACCGGCTGTGACAAACACCATATCCGCGCCTTGCAATTCTTCAATCAGCTGATCGCGGGATTCTTCGGCCGCTTTTTGCCCGATTTCCGGATTGGCGCCGGCGCCCAGACCTTTCGTTAATTTTTCACCAATCTGGATACGATTTTGCGCCTTGGATAAAAACAAAGCCTGCGCATCGCAGTTCACCGCAATAAAATCCACGCCCCGCAAGCCGGCCGTAATCATGCGATTGACCGCATTATTGCCGCCACCACCTACGCCGACAACTTTAATTTTAGCTAAAGTTTCCGGAATTATGTCAGATACTGTCGGATTGTTCGTGATATCTTCAAACATCGCTAAGTTCCCCCTACTTTCTCTATCATAGAATCATTATAACATTCTATGAAAAAATGGAAAAGCCAATTTCAAAATTAATTTACAATAATTTCTTTAACAGAGAGTCTGACTAATAGAAGTAATCCTTTTCACTCCCTATTTTTTCAGGTACAGGCGGCGGATGATCGCCAGATTATTAAAGATACGCATGCCCAGTACCAGAATGACGATCATATAAAAATCAATGTCCAACATGATGCCCGCATAACAGAAGAACACGGCCAGAATGATATTTACCAGAAAACCGGAAAGAAATACCAGATTATCGTAATTCCCTTCCATGGCGGCGCGCAAGCCGCCAAACGCCGTATCGATACCGGCCATCAGCGCCACAGAGAAATAAGGCACGTAAATTTTCGGAATATAACCGGGGGCCAAAATAGCCAACGCCACTCCTAAAACCAAACCCAAAAGCGCGTAGATCATTTGGCACCTCCCTGCGTTCCGGAGGTCGCTTCTTGTGTTGTCTGTTTTTCTGCTTCCGGTTGCTTCGTTTTTTCTGTTTCCGCCTTTTCCGCTTTTTCTACTTTTTCTGCCTCCGATTTCACGACTTTGGCAAACTCAAAACTCTTTTTTCCGGAAGCGGCAGGAATCCTGACTTTATCCTGTTTTTCCACTTCGGCTTTAATACCCCAGAATTTAAAGTTTTCCAATACGCCGCCCCGCAGTTTTAAAGAGCTTTCCAGGGTTTGCGGATTGCCGATCGCCGAAATAATAAAGGGCGCTGCCAACCGGGTCTCGTTGACCAGGACCGTGGGCCCCACACAACGGACTTCGCTGGTAGACACCAGACGCTGCCCATTCAGTGCAATGGCTTCCGCACCAGCCGCCCGCAGTTCATTAATGACCCGAAGCAGGTCTTCGTCATGTATAATATAAAGATTTTTATTTTCTCCGGCTTTAATGGCCTGATTACTGTCATCTATGGTCAGGATAACGCCCTTACCTTCCAGCGCAGTTTCCCCGGCCCGGGAACGCAGCGCCTCCATCTCTTTCTGCACGGTATCCGACACCCGTCCGGCACGATATTCGGACAGTTCCTTGTCCAGTTTATCCCGATCGGCCTGCACTTCCTTCAGGCGCACGGACAATTCTTCCGCACGCTGCACCGATACAGTCTGGTAGCGTTGCTGTGACTTCAGCTGCATAGTGATCATGAAACCTAACACGGCACACACGATGAAGATCAGAATACGTGTATGCTTGTTTTTGATCGTCAGCATAATTTCTCTTTCCTCTTATTCTTTCTAAATTACTCATTTTAAGTTTGCTCATTCTAAGTTTTTTCTAAGTTCTTTGGCTAACGTTTTACTTACTCAAACTCTTAGTTTTTGCTCTTATTTATCTTGTATTCCGTATTTTCACTTTGCCGGTTCGCAAAATAACGACGTCATCTTGTCGAACAACTCTATTTACCCAGTGTTGTAGGCATATACTGTCGGCAAGCATCCGGAAACCGTCATCTTGCCGAACAACTCTATTTACCCGGTGGCGACTCTATTTAACCAGTTTAATAAAAGGCTTGCTGTATTGCAGATCCATATATTCCGCTTTTACGTTTTTCCCTTTGATTTCGTCAAAGACCGTCGTAAACAGTTCGGCTTTCCCGGCCAGTTCATTCACAGGGCCTAAAATAACAGGAAACCCATAACGCAGCTGTAGCGTTAAATTTTTCTCCCCATCCAGATGCAGTTCGGCAATCTGTTCTTTCGCATCCGCTTTCAGCTTTTGAAAAAAGATCAGGACATCACGGATATCCTGATCCTGCAGACGGTCGCCGATAAACAGGTTGCCGCAGTCTTTGCCTGACAAACGGGGTACGGAGGCGTCCTTGATGCCGTCGGTCAGGTCCAGGACCAGCCCGTCCGCATCCAGTTTCGCATAGTTGCGATAGCTGGTTTTTACATACAGTACAGGCTGTCTTTCATTGATATAGACATTCAAAACATTCGGAAAGTTATAATAGGCTTCCGCTTTTTCCACCCGCACGTCGCCCCGCAAAGCGGTCAGCATATCTGTTTTGGAAAAACGAAACAGGTTGACCGGTTCTTTTTCTCCGCCCATCTGCGCTAACTGCCCCACGGAAAAGTTACTGCTTCCATGTACGGCAATTTTACCAAATGAGAATTCCGGACGTTGGACGTAGCGCCAACCGCTTACAACAGCGCCGGCCAGTACAAATAGAGCCAACAGCCATAGAATATCTTTGAGCCTTTTTTGGCGCTGATCCCGTTTTAAGCGGTCTCGATAGCTCTCCATCCCCGTCCCTCCTTCCCCGGTAAAATAAGCGCTTATAAGTGAGCGGACTCCAGTATCATTTCACACAGCTCGCCAAACGTAGTCCCTTCCGCAGCGGCTGCATCCGGTACCAGACTGGTGGGCGTCATGCCGGGCACGGTGTTCATTTCCAGCACATAGCAGGTTCCATCTGTGCCGACAATACAGTCGGTACGGGCTACCCCGGCGCAGCCCAGCACATCGTAGGCTTTGACAGATACCTCTGCCAGTTTGGTCAATATCTCTTCCGGCAAGGGCGCCGGGATGATGTGTTCCACACCGCCGGCGGTATATTTCGCTTTAAAATCATACCATTCCGCATGAGGTTTGATCAGGATCACCGGCCAGACTTTCACGGAACCGTCCGGCTGGCGCATCATGCAGACCGAGGTTTCCGAACCGGCAATATATTGCTCTACCAGTACTTCCGGGTCATATTCAAAGGCCGTATCCAGCGCTTTTTGTAAATTGGCCGGATCCTTTTCGATGGTCACTCCGATAGAACTGCCTTGTGAGGCTGGTTTAATCACGACCGGCAGCGTAAATTTTTCCGTGATTGCTTTGACCATATCCTGGGAATCCCGATCTTTACGATAGAGAAAAAGATAGTCGGGCGTAGGAATACCGCTGCCCAAAAAGACCCGCTTGGCGGCAATTTTATTCATGCTGAGAGCCGAGGCCAGCACGCCGGAACCGGTATAAGGCACTTCCATCATTTCCAAGGCGCTTTGTAAACGTCCGTCCTCGCCATATAAGCCATGAACCGCGATAAATACCACATCCGCACCGCTGGCTTTCAACTGTTCGGAAAAATTACGCGGTTTCAGAAACAGTTCTTTGACCTGGTAACCCCGCTCCCGCAGCGCGATGGCAATAGATTTGCCGGTCGCCAGCGAAATTTCACCTTCAGCGGAAGGTCCCCCCATCACCACGGCAATCGTTTTATTTTTATCCATTTTGTGTCATCCTCTCAATTCCTGAACCAGTTCTTCGCCGATTTTATAAACATCCCCTGCACCCATGGTAATGATCAGATCCCCTGCTTTGGCATCCTGCAGAAGATAGTCTTCCGCCTGACGGAAAGACCCCATGCAGCAGACCGCTTGTCCGGTCGCGCGATGAATGGCTTCGGCCAGTTCTTCGCTATTCACGCCGGGGATTGGATTCTCACCGGCCGAATAGACGGGCATCAGGATCAGCGCATCGCAGTCGGTAAAGCAATGACAAAATTCTTCGTGCAGCAGTTTTGTCCGGCTGTAGCGATGGGGCTGGAAGACGCAAACGACACGGGCCACCCCGCTGGCTTTAGCCGCATTGAGCGTCGCCCCGATCTCAGTGGGATGGTGGGCGTAGTCATCTACGATCCAAATGCCTTTTGCTTTTCCTTTCGTTTCAAAACGGCGCCGGGCGCCGCTGAATGTTTTCAGCGCCTCAATAATCGCTTCCGGCGCGATGCCCATCAGACGAGAGGCGGCAAAAGCGCCTAAAGAGTTCAGCACATTGTGCCGTCCCGGCACGATCAGGTGTATGCGCCCCAGCTCTTTTCCCTCTCCGTACACGGTATAGTCGGTTCCTTCAATCGTATGGCGCACGTCTTTGGCATAATAATCGCAGTCTTCCGTCAGTCCATAGGCAATGAACTTGCGGTCCGTTTCTTTTGCCAGCCGGCGAATCGGAGCACTGTCCATACATAAAACCGCAGTTCCACCCGATTTCATATTCTCTACATGCTGTTTAAAAGCCTGATAAATGTTTTCGGTGGTCCCGTAGTGGTCCAGATGGTCATCCTCAATATTGGTAATTACGGAAATATAGGAGGTGAATTTTAAGAAGGAACCATCACTTTCATCGGCTTCCGCTACGACCCAGTCGCTTTTTCCGTTGCGGGCATTGCCGTGCAGCGACGCTACATCGCCCCCGATGACCACGGTAGGATCCGCGCCGGCTTCTGTGGCGATTACGGAGATCATAGCGCTGGTGGTGGTTTTGCCGTGCGCTCCGGCCACCGTCACACCGCGGATCCCCGCTCCATTTAAAAGCGCTTTCAGAATATCACTGCGGTGCAGGATCGGTAAGCCTTGCTCCCGGGCCGCCAGCAATTCCGGATTGTCCGCATGGATCGCGGTAGATACCACAACGGCATCGGCCCCCTGTATATGTGAAACCGCGTGTCCCCGATACAGCTGCGCGCCGGCTTCCGTCAGCTCTGCCGCCATATGGCCCTCCTGTAGATCGGAACCCGTCACCCGGAAACCGCGTTTGACCAGGACATAAGCCAACGCGCTCATACCGGCGCCGCCAATTCCAATAAAGTGGATTTGTTTGTACCTCTCCAACATCTTTGTACCCCCGCGTTTATTTGCGCACCAAAGCCAGCGCCTGTTTGACAATTTCCTGCGCCGCTTTCGGCCGGCCGGCTTTCTGCGCCGCATTTTGCATTTTTTGCAAGATCTCTTTATGCAGCAATAAATGCTCTATTTTTTCTTCCAAAACTTCCCCTGTCAGGTTTTTATCCAAAATGACCTGAGCCGCGCCTACCGCTTCCAGTGCCCGGGCGTTAAATTCCTGATGGTTGGCCGTAGCATAGGGAAATGGCACCAGAATGGAAGGAATCCCTTTGGCGGTCAATTCCGCCAGGCCGATGGCCCCCGCTCTGAATACAGCGATGTCCGCCGCGGCCAAGGCTAAGGGCATATCATACAAATAAGGTTTAATATGAATATTGCTTTTGAAACCGCCCAGTTCTTCTACCTGACGCTGATAGTCTTCGTAGTTATTCTTGCCGGTGGCGTGCAAGATCTGCACATCATCCCGGCCGGATAAATTTTTTTCCAGCTGCAGCGCCGCCTGATTGACAGAAGCCGCCCCCAGACTGCCGCCGGCAATCAATACCGTTGCTTTCCCGGAATCCAGACCAAAAGCTTTGATTCCCTCAGCCCGGGTACTTTGCATTACTTCCGCCCGAATAGGGTTGCCGGTAAAGATTTTTTTTGCCTTGCCCTTAAAATACTTGTCAGCTTCGCTGTAGCCTAAAAAAATACGATTGACAAAACGAGCCAGAATTTTATTGGTCATGCCCGGCAGTGCATTCTGTTCCTGCACACAGGCGGGAATCCCCTGTAAAGCTGCTAAAAACACGATTGGTCCGCAGACATAGCCGCCGGTGCCGATCACCAGATCCGGCTTGTATTCTTTGAGCAATTTTCTGGCCTCAGCCAGTCCGGTACATAATTTATAGACTGATTTCAGAGTATCCGGGCTGAAATGGCGTTGGAATCCCTGTACATCGATAAAATCAATGGGGTAACCCGCCCGGGGCACCAGGTCTTTTTCCAGACCGTGCCGTGTGCCTACAAAACGGATCTCCGCTTCCGGCTTCAGTTTTTTAATCGTATCGGCGATCGTCAGCGCCGGGTAGATATGCCCGCCGGTACCGCCGCCGGATAGGATTATTTTCATTGGTACGCCTCCGTACTGTATTATTTGGCGAAGCCTTTCACCAGTTCTTTAAAATAGTTGCCTCTTTCCGCCATGTCACGGAACATATCAAAGGAGGCACAGGCCGGCGAAAGCAGTACCACCTGAGGCGCTTTTGCCCGGGCATGGGCCATTTCCACTGCTTCTTGGAAGCTGCCGGCCAGCAGAATATTTTCTATCCCCGCCGCTTTCGCCGCTTCGTGGAAACGCTGCTGGGAAGCACCCAGTAAAATCAGCAGATCCGCTTTTTCCCGCACGACCTGCATCATTTCCGCCAACGGCGTCATTTTGTCTTCGCCGCCGGCCAGTAAAATCACATGCCCCTGAGAAAAGGCGTTCAGCGCTTTGATCACCGCGTCGGTATTGGTCGCTTTGGAATCGTTATAATAAGAGACTCCGTCAATGGTGGCCACATATTCAATACGGTGGGCGACCCCTTTAAAATCTAAAAGCACCTGCCGCATCTGTTCCGGTCCTACACCGGCAAAGAAACCGCAGGCAATGGCTGCCAGCACGTTTTCTTCGTTATGTGCGCCAAAAATCTGCAATTCGTCCTTATGGCAGATCTCCGCTTTCGTATTGCCCCACTGCAGGATGAAGCTCCCGTCTTTCATGTAAACACCCTGAGGCAGAACGGTGTTGCGGCTGAAATAGCAAAGTTGCCCGCGGGATTTCCCCCCCCAGGTCCGAACCTCCGGATCATCATAATTTAAGATGGTTACATCCTGACCTTGTTGATTGATAAATATATTTTGTTTGCAGCGGCCGTATTCTTCCATGGTCTTATGCCGTGTCAAATGGTCGGGTGTCAGGTTCAGCACCGCCGCAATCTGCGGGCGGAAGCTTTGGATCCCTTCCAACTGATAACTGGATACTTCGGCAGCAACCCAGCTGTCTTTATCCAGGTCCTTGATTTCTGCGGACAAAGCCCTGCCGATGTTACCGCCGACTGCGGTTTTTACAGGCAGCGTCTTCAGCATTTCCCCCACCAGAGTGGTCGTTGTGGTTTTCCCGTTAGTACCGGTAATGGCGACCATATGTCCGGCATAATTACGAAAAGCCAGTTCGATTTCAGCAATGACTTCGATGCCTTTCTCCTGGGCTTTTTTTACCAACGGCGTATCCATGGGAATCGCCGGAGAAAGAATGATCTGCTGTATGCGGTCCAAAAGGAACTCGCCCCGTCCGAAAACGAAGCCACCGCCATTTTGTACCAATAATTCGATAAATTCAAAATCCAGATTCCGGGGCGTATCATCGTATAAAAAAACCTGTTTTCCCAGCGCTGCCAGTTCCATCGCCGCGCCACGGCCGCTGATACCGGCGCCAAACACCATTACCGCTTGGACTTCGGACATCGTTACATCCCACCCTTTCCTGCACACCATAATCCTAAACCTGCCAAACAGAAGATACAGCTGACCAATGTAAAAATCGCCACTACCTTTGTTTCTTGCCAACCGCCCAGTTCAAAATGATGATGGATAGGCGTCATGCGAAAAATCCGTTTCCCACCGGTGTGACGGAAATAAAAGACCTGCAGGATCACGGAAAGCGCTTCACAGACGTAAAGACCCCCCACAAAAACCAGCAAAAGCTCCGTATGGGTCAACAGCGCCAGCGACGCTACGGCTCCCCCCAGCGCTAAAGAACCTGTATCACCCATAAACACTTTGGCGGGATAGTGATTCCAAACCAAAAAACCCAGGCAGCTTCCCAACACCGCCATGGCAAACAGGCACAGTTCCCCTTCTCCCGCCTGCCAGGCGACAAAAGCATAGGTCGCCATGACGGGCAGACTGACAAAAGAGACCAAACCGTCCAGACCATCGGTCAAATTCACTGCATTAGTCGTTCCCACCAGCAGCAGCAATACCAGCACATAATAGAGATACCCCAGTTGCAGGCTTACGGCTGTACCCGGGATCCACAGCTGGGTGCCGGCACTGCCCATATGTTGGTTGACGTAATAAATATAGGCCAGTGCCAACGCGATCTGCAAAGCAAATTTCTGTTTGGCCGTTAACCCCAGGTTGCGTTTCTTTACAATTTTGATGTAATCATCCAAAAAGCCGATCAGCGCATGTCCGAAGGTCAACACAAAAGCCATGAGTAGCAAGGGAGTAAAACGATTCCAGATCACCATTGCTACCAGGAGACCCGTCAACAGCATGATCCCGCCCATCGTAGGCGTGCCGCTTTTTTTCATATGGCTGGCCGGTCCTACCTCCCGGATGCTCTGCCCAAACTTCAGCTTGTGCAGCGCCGGGATCAACACCGGCCCCATCGCCGCGCATACGGCCAGGGATGTCAATAAGGCACCCAGGGCCTGCATGGCTGTAATATCCATAAATTGCACCAGACTTTCCTAATCTAAGGTCTCAGTATGAATCGCTGATACCTTATTTTCTTTGTTTTCCGGACTTTGCGGCGTCTTAAACACCAACGCGACCAGCGCCCCTACCTGCATCGAATGAGAACCCTTTAAAAGCACTATGTCGCCGGGCTGCAATAATGTCCGAAGCGCGGCTGCGGCCTCTTCTTTATTAGCAAAATACCGGGCGTCCACGCCTGCTGCCTTTGCCGCCGCCACGGTCTCTGCAGTTTCCGGACCATAGCCCAGAAGCAGATCGGTAGCTGCCGCAGCGGCCATCTGTCCCACCGAAGCATGGGCTTCCCGGGAGGTATGACCTAATTCCAGCATATCCGCTACCACCGCAATGGTACGGCAGGGCGCTGCGGCGCCCTGTTTGAGTTTCGCCAGCATGGCAAATGCCGCTTCCATAGAGGCCGGGCTGGCGTTATAGGCGTCATCGATTACCGTATAAGAACCAAAATGCAATACTTCCTGGCGACTGTCTGTGATTCGGACGGCAGCCAGCGCATTTTTCATATCATTTAATTTTACACCAAAATACCTTCCTACTGCAATAGCGGCCAGAGCGTTCATCACATTATGCTCCCCGATGAGAGGAAGAAAGATAGTGGCTTCCTCTGTACCTGCTTTACATAAGAACGTACTGCCTGTTGCCGTGATCTCCACAGCTTCAGCCCGTACATCATCCTCCGGCTGCAGGCCAAACCAGCTGACCGGCACATGCAGTTTGCTCTCCATCGCCCTTACCCGGGGCAGATCGCCGTTTAAGACCGCAAATCCATCCTGAGGCAGATCTTCCAATATCTCGCTTTTCGCTTTGGCAATATTAGCCAGGCTGCCCAATTCCCCCACATGGGTGGAGCCTACGTTGGTGATGACCGCCACATCCGGTTTGGCAAAGGCGCACATCGCTTTGATCTGACCCAGTCCCCGCATCCCCATTTCGGTAACGGCGATTTCTGTTGTAGGCGTGATTTCTAACAGCGTGTGGGGCAGACCGATTTCATTATTAAAATTTCCCCGGGTCTTGCTTACTTTGTAACGCGTTGCAAGAACCGCCGCAATCATATCCTTGGTAGAAGTCTTACCATTGGAACCGGTGATGCCCACTACCTTTAAATGCGGAAAACTCATACGATAAAAAGAGGCAATATCCTGATACGCTTTCAACGTATCCGGTACCAGTATCTGCGGAAGGCCGGAAGGAGTTTCAACCGGCCGGGACACAACTGCCGCCGCCGCGCCCTTGGACGCCGCCTGACCCACATACGCATGGCCGTCAAACGTATCGCCCTGCAAAGCGATAAACAGCTCGCCCGGACGAATCGTACGGGTATCGGTACTCACACCGGTAAAATTCAGTTCCCCGATTTTTGTATCAGGATTTGCTCCGAGGCAGGAACCCTTTGTCGCTTTCAGTACATCTGTCAGTGTAATCATGCTTTTTTGCCTTCCCAAAACGCTTCCACCACTTCTTTGTCATCAAAGTGGATCGTTCGATCTTTCAGTATCTGATAATTTTCATGGCCTTTGCCGGCAATCAAGACAACATCCTCCGGCGCCGCTTGGGTCAGTGCATAGTGGATCGCTTCTTTCCGGTCCAGGATACGGGTCACCGTTTTCTCCGGCGGAACTGACGTCATGGAGACGGTGATTTGACGTATAATATCTTCCGGGTCCTCCGTCCGGGGGTTATCGGACGTAACAACAATATCGTCCGCCAGATCCAGGGCAATTTTTCCCATGATCGGACGCTTTTTATTGTCCCGGTCGCCGCCGCAGCCAAACACGACCCATAAATGTCCTTTGGTAATCAGCCGGGCTGTACGCAGCACGTTTTCCAAGCCGTCCGGCGTATGAGCATAATCTACGATCACACTGTAGGGCTGTCCGGCCTCTACCAGTTGAAAACGTCCGGGCACACCGGAAAAACCTTGCAGCACCTGCTCAATTTTAGCTTTGTCCACGTTTTCCACCAGTAATGCCCCTACGGCACACATTACATTATAAACGTTAAATTCGCCGGTAATTTTCAGATGCAGATCCATGTCCCCGACAGGCGTATGGAGGACCAGATGCATTTGTTTGGCTTCGATCGCATAGCGCAGCGGATAGATATCATTCTCTTTGCCTTTGCCATAAAATAATTTTCGTACCTTGGTACGAGCTGCGATTACTGCCGTACTGGGGTCGTCCGCATTAAAGACCGCCGTTTTCCCCTGCTTCCTGCCCACTTCCGACAGCTGTTCAAAAAGCAGGCTTTTGGCGTCCCTGTAAGCCTCCATCGTCTTATGGAAATCCAGATGATCTTCTGTAATATTGGTCAGCACGGCCGTATCAAATTCGATCCCTGCCACCCGGCGCAGCGCTAGCGCATGGGAGGAAACTTCCATCACCACATACTGGCAGCCCGCCTCCTTCATCCGATATAAAAACTTCTGCAAATCCACTACATCCGGTGTGGTGTTGTGGGAGACAATGCTTTCTTCCCCGATCAGCACATTAATCGTACCGATCAGGCCGCATTGTTTTCCATCTTCTTTTAATACCTGGCGAATAATATTGGTGCTGGTGGTTTTCCCATTGGTACCCGTCACACCGATCATCCGCATGGTTTTTCCGGGATAATCAAAGAAATATGGCGCAAGCAGCTCCATCGCCGCCCGGGTATCATCGACCTGCAGCAGCGTCATGCCGTCCGGCGCCACTGCCGGCAGATCTTCTACCAAAGCCGCCACAGCGCCTTTTTGCGCCGCTCCGGCTAAGAATTTATGTCCGTCTACATGCGCGCCTTTCAGCGCAATAAACAGGCTCCCTGGCGCCACTTCGCGAGAGTCTGCGGTTACATCGGTAACGGTCTGATCCAGCGAACCGAACACTTTCACTGCGGGCAACCTGTCCACTAAGGCATGTAGTTCTTTTTCCATGGTAAAATCCCCCTTAAATTGAAATGGCAGCCTAAAGAGGCTGCCTTTCAAAAATCTATTATATTATATCACACAAGATTTCAAAAGGCTATATATACTTGAAGGCATCCTGTTACCCGGAATATAACCATTCGAATTACTATTTTTTATTAGCCTTGACATAAATGTTGCTGCGGGCCACTTTCATCCCCAGCGATTTTTCCGCAATGGAGGTGATACGCTCCGGGCCTTTCAGCTGATCTACTTCAATCTTCAGTTCCGCATTGTGCGCGATCAGGCTGGATTCCTGCGTCTGGAGACGGATCAGTTGATTGCCGGAATTCACCAGCGCTGCGCTGCGCATCACGGTAACGGCATACATAGCCAGCACCACTCCCACCACCAAAAACAAACGGCGGCGGAACAATTTATAGTTGGCTTTGCGAAGACGCCGGGGTTTATTTTTTTCTGTCTTATTCGCCCGACTTTGCGGATACTCCCAGGTTTCTTCGTAATTATATTTGCGCGCTAACATATCCTTTTCCCCTTTGCTTTTCTGCGGTCAGGCCGCTTATTTTATCATCTATATTTGCGGAAACCGGTACGACCCTATAAAGGAATTCTTTCATACCGTTATTTTTACCAGTTGGACCGTGCGGTACTTCGTTCATAAGTTACAGCTTTTCTGCAAAACGAAGGCGGGCGCTGCGTGCCCTTGGATTCTTTGCGATTTCCTCTTCCCCCGGCAGCCGGTTACCCGGTTTTTTTATTACCGGTTTTTTACCGCAGACACAGGGCATATGCGGAGGACAGGTACAGCCTTTGGCTAACTGCGCCAGTTTTTGCTTGACGATTCGGTCTTCCAGCGACTGGAAAGTGATCACGCCAATACGGCCGCCACTGACCAGAGCGCTTATCGCATCATCTACAGCCTGCTCCAAAATCCCCAGTTCATCGTTGATTTCGATCCGTAAGGCCTGAAACGTCCTTTTGGCCGGATGGGGGCCATCCTTACGCGCACCTTTCGGAATCGCTTTTTTAATCACATCCACCAACTGAAACGTGGTTGTCAGCGGCGCTTTCTGTCTGGTCAGAACGATAAACTGAGCAATCCGTTTATGCCAGCGTTCTTCTCCATAGCGCCAGATCAGGTCAGACAGGGCTTCTTCACTGTAGGTATTCACTACGAACGCCGCTGTTTTCTCTGTTTGCTGATCCATACGCATGTCCAAAGGACCGTCGTGCATATAGGAAAAGCCTCTTTCTGCCATATCCAGCTGATGGGAAGATACACCCAGGTCAAACAAGACGCCGTTTACTGCCTGTACCTGCAAGCGGCTTAAGACGCTTGCCAGGTCTTTGAAATTAGCTTTGACGATGTCCACTCGGCAGGCAGCTTTCGCTAATCGCTCCTGCGCTGCGGCTAAGGCTTCCTCATCCTGATCGATGCCGATCAGGCGGCCCCGAACAGACAACAAAGACGCAATCTTTTGGGAATGACCCGCGCCACCCAGTGTACAGTCTACATAGATGCCGTCCGGATCGGTAACAAGCCAATCCACGCTTTCCTGCAAAAGTACGCTGACATGTTCAAATTCCATCGGCGGCTCCCTTTAAATATCCAGATCCAGATCATCCAGACCTTCTTCTATCATTTGTTCAGAAGCTGCATTACGAGCCTGCCACGCTTCTGCCGACCAGATTTCCGCTTTATTGCCGACCCCTACGATCACCGTATCTTTAGAAAGACCGGCATATTCCCGCAGATTGGCCGCCAACAGCGCGCGTCCCTGCTTATCGCAGGCTATTTCACATGCGCCGGAAAAGAAAAATCGTTTGATATCGCGGTTCTTTTTCTGCCCCATAGAAAGAGCATTCAGCTTGGCGGAAAACTCAGCCCACTGGGCTTCATCATATACGAAAAGGCAATGGTCAAACCCTTTGCTCACATAAAAATGTTTGCCCAGGGATTCGCGCAATTTCGCCGGGATGAAAAGACGCCCTTTCTCATCCAGGGCATGCCTGTATTCACCTAAGAACATATTTTCCACCCCTTTCCCCCACTTTTCACCACTTTTATCCATTATAACTATATTCATTCATTTTTGCAACTGATTTACGCGCGTTTTAAGGCTGTTTTTGGCGAAATCTTACGTTTTCTTTTATTTTCTTTCTTTTTCTATTCTTGTCCTACTACATATTGTGGTCGGAACACATCAGAACCACAAGATTGAAAAATGTATGACATTTTTTCTTCCCTCTTTTTCTTTTTAGGGAAGAATGTTATAATAGGCCTGCGAAGATGTGGGAATCCCTTTCTCGACATTGAAATCGTAAATATTAAAATGAGGTGATACATATGGAATTAACTGACGCAGTAAATGTAGCAGCAAAAGCAGTAGGCGGCGAAAACGCTTCTTTAGACACAATCACTGCCGACACCAATATCATTGAAGCCGTACAGGCTCATCCGGAAATTTTGCAGGTATTCGCTGATCATGGCCTGGGCTGTGTAGGCTGCATGGCTTCTCAATTTGAATCGATTGGCGAAGGCGCCGGCGCGCATGGACTGGATGTTCCGGCTCTCTTAAAAGAAATCAACGAGTGCATTAAGGCCACTAAAGGCGAATAAATAAGTAAGTAAGTAAGTTAGTTAGTTAGTTAGTTAGAAGGAAAGAAAATAAGAAAGAAGGCCGGCACAGGTCGTAAAAAAAAACCGGGGCACACTTCTTGCCTGCACAAGTTTTCGTGTTAGAAAAAACAAATACAACTATTTAAAAAACCGTTTAACGGAGTTTTGCTTATCGCAAACTTCCGTAAACGGTTTTTTGTATACGAGAATTACGTTTTATTTTGATTTTCTTTATACTCTATTCCGATTCTTGGTTACTCTTGCTGCTCATGTTGACTTTAAGCCAGATTCCGGCTACCTGTACAATTAATCACCTCTTTCAAAGAACTGCCGAGAAAACGCAACGGTGCTTTGCCTGCCAATTTTGCCAGAGTTCACCAATCGTCTTTTTTAACACCGGGTGCCACATTTCCGGAGCAATCTGCGCTAAAGGCTGCAACACAAAAGAACGGTTCTGCAGATCCGGATGAGGCAGCTGTAATTGCGGCAGATTTATGATCCGGTCTTCATACAGCAACAGATCCAGATCAATGTTTCTTTCTCCCCAGTGCCGCAGACGTTTGCGCCCCATCTCCTGCTCTACCTGCAGCAAGACAGTCAACAGAGCTTCCGGAGACAAAGCAGTGGCGATTTCTGCCGCGCCATTGAGAAAATCCGGCTGATCAGTCACACCATAGGGCCTGGTTCTGATAAAATCAGACACCTTACATACTTGTACGCCATGCTGCTCTATCAGCTGCAGCGCCTGTAACAGATTTTTCTTTTTATCGCCCAGATTGCTGCCTAATGCGATGTAGATTCCCATACGTTCCTTTCTGTTGTAAAGCGAGGACTGTTAAAACGTAAACATGTCACACCTATCACCCAGACCGCTTATCCCTGCAACCTGGTATGCAACTAACGGGCCGCTAAAGCCGGTTCCTATACGTTGCGGATCGCTTCCAGCATACGGATCAGCCGCAGGTTTTCTTTCACATCGTGGACCCGTACCATAGCCGCGCCCGCATATAGGGCAGCAGCGGTAACGGCCAGGGTCCCCTCCAGCCTTTCTTCCGGCGGCAGAGGTTGTTGGCCTGCACTTAATACCTGCCCGATCGTAGTTTTACGGGAAGCCGCCATTAATACCGGATATTCATTTGCGGTCAGGGCGTTTAAATTCTGCATAAGTCTGAGGTTTTGCTCTGTTTTTTTAGCAAAACCGATACCGGGGTCCAAAATGATTTTTTCCGGTGCAACGCCTTCTGCCCGCAGCAGCTGCGCCTGCGCCAAAAGATACGAAGTCACTTCCTGCACCACATTGGTATATTCGCACTGCTGCTGCATATCCTTGGGTTTCCCTCGCATATGCATTAAAACAATGGGAGCCTTCGTTTTTAAGACGGTCCCCAGCATGGCATCATCCCCGGTCATAGCAGTCACATCGTTAATGATATCGCCGCCGCATTGCATCGCGGCTTCCGCCACTGCCGCCCGATAGGTATCCACCGAAATCATACTTGCAGGAAAACGCTTTTTTATGGCTTCCACCACCGGCAAGACCCTGCGCATTTCTTCTTCCTGCCCCACAGGGTCGCTGCCGGGGCGGGTGGATTCTCCCCCGATATCCAAAATCGCAGCGCCGTCTGCCAGCATGGTTTCCGCCTGCTGCAACGCCGCATCCAATCCCGGGCGGCGGGAACCGGCAAAAAATGAATCCGGTGTTACATTGATAATCCCCATCACCGCCATCTGGTCATAGGTCAGACGGCGTCTGTCTGCCAGCAGCGTGGATTTAGGCACCGGCTGCAAATAACATTCCAGTTCCGGCACAATTTTCGGAATACCGAAGTAAGGCATCTGCTTTAATTTTTTCAACAGCAGATTGTAATGTTTCCGCGTACCTAAAAGCAGAATATCGACAAAAGGCACCGAACAGGCAATGGTCGTTCCGGGAGTAGCGCATTCGCCGCCCACCGCCAGCATCTCCTGCTTGATGATATTCGCCGCCGGCGTACGGACCTGCAGTACTTTCAGCGGCACGATTTTGCTTTTGTTCAACATAATCGCCACACTGGGTGGATAGACCCCCAGATGTTCCATCTCATACGCCAATGCGTCCTGATTTATTTCATATAGCATGGACATTCCACCTTTATTGCTTCCGACGGTTATTTCCAGCCTTTTTCCACACAGGCATAAGCGTTATGATTATGAATGCTCTCATAGCTTTCCACCATGGCCTTGTACCAGGTGATGCGCGGATCTTTTTCCAACAGCAGGGCAATCTCCCGCACCGCGTCTTCTACAAAACGCGGGTTATCATAGGCCTGTTCCGTCACAAATTTTTCATCAGGCCGTTTCAATAAGCCATAAACCGGAGCGCTGGCCCCCGCATCGGCAATCTCGGCCAACTCCTCCAGCCAGACAAATTCATTGGCTTCAATTTCCATCGAAGCAACGGCCCGCTGATTGTGCGCGCCGAAATCACTGATTTCTTTAGAGCAGGGGCACAAGGTCTGAATGGGGACCCGTACTTTTACTTTCAGGGAGAAACGTTCCCCCTTTTCCATGGTATACAGGCAGTTCAGATCCATAAGCGAAGTCAAGCCGCTTACCGGCGCTTTCTTCTCAATAAAATAAGGAAATTCCAGCTGCAAAAACGCCCGGTCCGCCTGTAAACTTTCTTTCAGATCGTCCAGCACTTGCTCCATGGCAGAAGGATGGACAATTTCCAATTTCTGCAGACACTGGACAAAACGGCTCATGTGGGTGCCTCTAAGGTCCCGGGGCAGATCTACCGCCAAAGAAACCGTAGCCACGGTATGCTGTTCCCCTTTTTGCCGATCCCGCAGGACAAGGGGCCAACGCAGATCTTTAATGCCCACATGCTTTAAGGGAATATTGCGTCCATCTTGTTCGGACTGCACATCTTTTAATCTGTTTTTTTTCTGTTCCGGGTTATCCTTCAACATAGCTCACCCTCGTAAAACTCCCCATTATAAATACAGCCGCTGGTACGAGTTTCCCAGACCTGCACTTCACAGAGACGATGGTTTTTACCGGTCAAGGGTTTAACCAGTTTATTCCAGGCCCAAATCGAAATATTCTCCGCGCTGGGGTTTTCCATCACATCGTTCAATAAGGCGTGGTCCAGTTTGCGCAATACCTTGTCCTGCACGATTTCTTTCAAGAGCGCAAAGTCCAGAACCATCCCCTCCCCGTCCGGGCGCCCTTCCACCTTTACCACCAATTTATATGTATGTCCGTGCAAATGCTCGCATTTCCCATTATAACTGGGCAGGTAATGCGCTGCATCAAACTCAAATTCTTTTAAAACAATCATAGCTCCTCCTGCTCCTGTTGCTCCTGTTGCTCCTGTTCAAATTCCTCTTACTTAAGCTGCTCCTGCTCAAACACCCATTGTTCCCGTTGTTCTACGCAAATATCGTTTGCTCCGGTTGCTCTTACACAAGGATCCACTTACACAAGTTCTTCTCACTCATACTGTGAATTTAGCTTGCCGCTGTGATAACTGGGGTTCAGACTCAGACCTCCAAAATCCGGCTGCTGCCGAAACGCTTCATACACTACCACCGCTACCGCATTGGATAAATTCAGGCAGCGGGCTTTGGGATCCGGCAACATGGGGATCCGCAGACATTGATCGGGGTATGCTGCATGGATCCAATCCGGCAGACCGGACGTTTCCCGGCCAAAAATCAGAAAACTTTCCGGCGCAAAAGTAACCTGTGTATAGCCTTTCGAGGCTTTGCTGGTCAAAAAATAAAAAGGATGTTCTTTATACCGATCCAGCAGATCCTCCAGGTTATCCCAATAATCAATGTCCAATAGATGCCAATAATCCAGGCCGGCACGTTTCAACTGCCTGTCATCGGTACTGAAACCCAAAGGGCGGATCAGGTGCAGATGGCAACCGGTCACAGCGCACAAACGAGCTACATTGCCGGTATTTGCCGGTATTTCCGGCTGATACAATACCACATGCATGCGGCAAGACTCCTTTTCTTACTCCTTTTTCTGACTTCCTTTTCTGACTTCCTTTTCTGACTTTCTATACTTCTTTTACCGGCTTCCCAGAGTTTTTTCTAATCCCTCCGGCTTTTTTAGGTGACTCCCCGGGTTTCTTTTACCGACCCACTATGCTTTTTTCGCCGGCCCCTCAGACTTCTTTTTTGGCGCGCGGCGTATTGCCCACATAAACTGTTTTTGCGCCGGTTTTCAGCTGCTGCTCCATTTTCAGTTTCTGTTCTGTCTCTAAACGCTGTTTTTTAGCCTCATAGCGTTTTTTCTGTTCGTATATCTTTTCCAGTTGTTTTTCTTTAAAACTGAAATCTTTCCACATATCCTTCGGCGCTTCATCTTTATATTGCAGCATTTTTTGCTGAGCTGTAAAAATTTTTTCCGCATATTCCCCGCCCATGGCCCAGGTCCAGTTCAAGCCGGACCATTTCGTAATCAGGCCATTTTGCGTGCGCAAACGCCGCGCCGCATTGTAGCGGGGATCTAGTAAAGCGGTTTTCGGTTTGGCGTGACTGCTGTACGCCACCAGGTGCTGAATATGGGCCCTTACTCCTTCGCGCGGAGTCTTAAAGGCCGCTCCTTTCACACCGCCTCCGGTCGTACCCAGGCCGCAAAAATTATGCTGCCAGGCCTGTACATCGCCGCCAAAGCGGAAATAGCCGGTTTCTACCAAAGCCTGGGCCAGAGCCATATCCGGACGGATCCCTTCCCGCTCCGCTTCTTCCCAATAAAGGGTGACGATTTCCCCTATGCTGCAGCCAATACCCAGCACCGGATTCCGGGAAGAAATCAGCTGCGCGGCCTGATTTTTTGTCGCGTCGGCCTTCCCCATGATGGTAATTTCCTGGTAGCCTGCCGGCAAAATAAAGTCAGGGTTCCAGGATTGCTTACCGGACCCCTTCACCCGCTTATCTTTCAGCTTGCCCCGCACATCTTCGGGAGATTGCAAAACAGTCCCGGAAATCGTTCGGTCGCCTTTCAGGCAGGGAGGACAATCCTTGCCCACCTTCACCTCAGCCACAGAACGTTTTGCCTGCGCACTCACAGGCGAATTTACTTTTGGCGTAGCAGAAGACATTTTCTTCGCCGTAACAGAAGGCTTTTCCTTCGCCGCAACAGCCGTGACAGATTGCTTTTGAACTCCGTCGTTTGTCTTTGCGACAGAGGCATGGCCCGATACAGGCAGCAGCAGGATACAAAAGATCGCCGCCGTCAAACTAGTCATTTTCCCAAAAACCATCTGTGGTTCCTCCTAAAATAGTATTTTACTCCTGCAAGAATGACATTTTACTTTTGCAGGAATAGTATTTTTTTCTTGCAGAAAATTTTACAACGATCTCCCGTAAATGAAATCGTGAAGATAGTTAATTATATGCTATTTGCCGCTCTCCTGTAAAGTTTTGCCGGTAAACGTGCTACTTTTGTCACAAAAACAGTATACATTTTCTATTGTAATTTAGCTTGTAACAGTTGGCTCTTAATTTATGTTATAATAAGGACGATGTAGGAAACCCTGCAAAAAATTCAACGCACAACATCCCAGTTTCCGTGGAGGAACACAGTTTGTCATTTATTCTTAGAAAGCGAGGTTTTACCATGTCTGCTGAATTTAAATTTATTCACCACTCGTGCTTTACCGTCACTGCCGGCGGCGAAACACTGATTTGCGATCCCTTTTTGGACGGCAATCCTGCGCACATCAAAATGCAGGATTTGAAAGTAGATTATATTTTTGTCACCCATGCCCATGCAGACCATTTAGGCTGTGCTTATGAGCTGGCAAAACAGTGCGATGCGCTGCTTATTTCCACCAATGAGATTGCCGTGGAAGCGGCAGAAAACGGCTGTCGTTCTCACGGAATGCATATCGGGGGTACATACCAGTTCCCCTTCGGCAAGGTCCGGGTAACCCTGGCTTTTCACGGCAGCGGGATTGCCGGAGGACACGCCTGCGGTTTCACAATTGACTTTCATGGTGCCAAATTTTATTTCGCCGGGGATACCGCTTTATTCTCCGATATGAAATTGTTGCAGGAACAGGATCCCTTTAAATATGCCCTGATCCCCATCGGCGGCAACTTCACCATGGATCCGGCAGATGCGGTACGAGCCGCCGCTTTCCTAAAAGCGCCGGTATTGATCCCGATTCATTACGGTACCTGGCCTTTGATCGCACAAGACCCGGAAGCATTTAAAAAGGCGGTGGAAGACGCCGTTCCCGAAACAAAAGTTGTTTTAGTCGACCCCGGCGATACACTGGAATGGGAATGACAGAACGTGCGATAGAAAACGAGATAAAAGAAAATAAACAGCAAAAACGGATGGCAGAAACATATAGTAAAAGTAGATAGTGGAAACAAAGAACAAAATAGATAGATAGATAGATAGATAGATAGATAGATAGTAAAAATGAAATAGCAAGGGAGCTGTTCAAAACCCGGTTTGAAAACCCGTTTTGTTACAGCTCCCTCTTTTCGCTAATGGCTGCCGGAAAAAGCAGTACCATCATGCATTGTTCTTTAATTTTTCCAACGCTTCCCTGGCCGCCTGCTGTTCGGACTCTTTCTTGGTCCGTCCGGTGCCGCTGCCGTAAGAAACTCCATTAATAAATACACCGGAAGAAAAAATACGGTTGTGCTCCGGCCCTGTGAATCCCAACAGTTCGTAAGATATCTCGCTCTGGGAAGCCTGCTGCAAAAATTCCTGCAACATGCTTTTATAGTCCCCCATCATCACAAGCCCGCTGCAAACGCCTTTAATTTCTTCTTCCAAAAGCCCCAGCAGATACTTTTTCGCCGCCGCAAACCCCTGATCCAGATAATAAGCGCCTAATACTGCCTCAAAGGCATCGGCCAAAATGGAAGGCCGCATAGTACCGCCGGAGGCCCGTTCTCCATTCCCCATGCGCAGATATTTCCCCAAGTTCATTCTTTTTGCGCATTGATACAGAGAAGTTTCACAAACGATTTGCGCGCGCAGCTTGGTCATTTTCCCTTCATCAAAAGAAGGAAAGTTTTGGTACAGATAGGTACTGACGATCAAGCTCAGTACCGAATCTCCCAAAAATTCCAATCGCTCGTTGTGCTCGTTGTGCGGGTAATGTACGGTTTCATGCGCATAGGAAGTGTGGGTCAGCGCCAAGTTCAGCAATTCATAGCGATGCATCGTAATCCCCAGGCTTGCGCAGAACTCTTTCAGCTTCGCTTTTCTTTCGTCGTTGCATAAGTTTGTAACATTCTTCATTATCACTATGCGCCTGCTTCTTTACTCTTCGTACCGTTTGATCACAATAACAGCATTGTGCCCGCCAAAACCAAAGTTGTTGGACATGGCGGCCTTTACTTCCTGCTTACGGGCCACATTGGGTACATAATCCAGGTCCATGCCCTCTTCCGCATCTACCTCATGGTAGTTGATCGTGGGAGGAATGATGCCGTTGGTGATGGTCAACACAGTAGCCACTGCCTCCATGCCGCCGGCGCCGCCTAACAGATGGCCGGTCATGGATTTATTGGAACTCATGGGAACTTTGTAAACACGTTCACCGAAGATCTTTTTCGCCGCCACCGTTTCATTCAGGTCATTCCGATGTGTGGAGGTGCCATGGGCATTGATGTAATCGATATCATCCGGTGTAAGGCCGGCGTCTTTAATCGCAGCTGCCATACACGCAGCCGGCATTTCCCCGGAAGGATCGGGCGCCGTAATATGGTATGCATCCGTGTTCATCGCAAACCCGGCCAACTCTGCATAAATATGAGCGCCGCGTTTTTTCGCATGCTCCAATTCTTCTAAGACAAGCACGCCGCCGCCTTCGCCCATGACAAAACCGCTGCGGGTCTTATCAAAAGGACGGGAAGCCTCTGTCGGCTTTTCATTATCGGTGCAAAGCGCTTTCATATTTTCAAAACCGGCAATCGCGATCGGATTGACTGCTGCTTCTACACCGCCGGCAATCATCACATCCGCATCGCCATATTGGATGGTGCGCATGGCGTCGCCAATGCAGTTAGTACCGGTAGCGCAAGCGGTTACAATGGCCGTATTAGGGCCTTTCCACCCCAGCGCAATACCGATATGAGCCGCCGGCATATTGGGAATTTCCATAGGAATAAAGAAAGGGCTGATACGGCCCGGGCCTTTTTCCCCGTATTTTAAGGACTGCTCTAAAAATGTATCGATACCGCCGATGCCGGTGCCAACACAAACACCTAAACGGGTCGGATTTTCCTGTGCGATATCAATTTTCGCGTCTGCTACCGCTTCTTTTGCTACGGCTACCGCAAAGTGAGCCACCCGATCCATTTTCCGACCTTCTTTTTTTTCAACGTACATGGTGTAGTCGAAGTCCTTCACTTCGCCGGCGATTTTCGTTTTTAAGTCCGTCGTGTCGAATGCTTTGATCAAATCAATACCGGATTTTCCGGCCACCAGATTCTCCCAGAAAGCTGCCACATTATTCCCGATCGGAGTCACGGCACCTAAACCAGTAATCACAACACGTTTTTTCACATCGATCACCTCATAAAATAGTATCAGTCGATTGCTTCGACTTCTTCAATAATGCGGCGGAAGATTTCTTTTACTGGTAAAATCTCGTGAATCTTCCACATATTCGCGCCCGTAAAGACCAGGCCTGTTTTCGCATCTCCCTGCTGCGCACGGCTTAACGCTCTGATAATACAGAACTGGTGCGTGCAATGCTTGAGACAGGCGTCACAAACCGTAGGTCGGGGCGCTCTTCCTTCTAAAGATAGCTGGGCAAAAGGACTGCGAATGGAACGGCCCTTATACCCGACCGGACTATCAATTTGAACCACGTCTTCCTGCTTCATCTTCAGATACATCCCTTTTAAAAAACGGGACGCATTTGATTCTTCACTGGCAGCAAAACGACTGCCCATCTGTACGCCGCTTGCCCCCAAACGGAGAAGCTCCACAATATCTTTCCCGCAGGTCGCTCCGCCGGCTGCAACGACCGGTAAATGGACCGCTTTCACTATGTCGGGCAGGATTTCCTTGATCGATTGCTGGGTGCCCAAATGACCGCCGGCTTCCGTGCCTTCTACCACAATGGCAGAAGCGCCCAGTTTCTCAGAAATCTTAGCCAGCTTCACAGACGAAACGATAGGAACTACCGCTACATTATATTCTCTGCCAACAGCGAAAATATCTCTTGAAAAACCGGCGCCGGCTACAATCAGGTCGATTCCTTCCTGCGCAGCAGTCACAATCAGGTCTTTAAAAGCGCGGGCAGCCACCATGCAGTTAATGCCAATGAGGCCTTTTCCATTTGATAATTTTCGGGCCAGACGGATCTCCGTCCTGAGTTCCTGCTCTTCCATACCGGAAGCCGCTATCAGACCGATACCGCCCTCATTCGCCACCGCAGAAGCCAAACGTGCTGTTGATAATCTGATCGCCATACCGCCTTGTATGATCGGCACCTGGGCCACCAGATTTCCTATTTTAAGCACTGGTAATTTCAACAGATATCCCCCATTTCAGGAAACAAAATCAAGACTAATAAGCAGTGTACAGGGAAGCCATATACAAGGCTTCCCTGACCGCTTCAGGATTATTTTTCATCCAACATTTTTACTGCGTCAGCAACAGTGCGGATCTTTTCTGCCTTTTCATCAGGAATTTCAACACCGAATTCCTCTTCAAAAGCCATGATCAATTCCACGATGTCCAGAGAATCAGCGCCTAAATCATCAATGAACGCAGATTCCATTTTAACTTCGTCAGCGTCAACGCTCAACTGTTCAACGGTAATGTCTCTTACTTTTTCGAAAGTGCTCATCACGATTCACCTCCTCTCGTTGGCCTGTTATCCCAGCCTCTCAATTTCATCAATCCATAAACATACCACCATTCACATGCAGTGTCTGGCCGGTAATATAAGCAGCGTCATCCGATACCAGGAAGGCAACTGCTTTGGCAATATCCGCCGGGTCGCCCAAACGTCCCATAGGAATATTTGCTTTCAGGTTTTCCACGATTTTTTCCGATAATACAGCGGTCATGTCGGTAGCAATAAAACCGGGAGCGACAGCATTCACCGTGATGCCACGGGCCGCTACTTCCTTGGCCGTAGCTTTGGTAAAGCCCAAAATACCGGCTTTGGCCGCGGCGTAGTTTGCCTGACCCACATTGCCCATAGCTCCCACTACGGAACTAATGCTGACAATGCGACCGCTGCGGGCTTTCATCATGTATTTAAGCGCCGCTTTCGTGCAGTTAAACACACTTTTCAGGTTTGTACTGAGCACGGCATCCCAATCCGCTTCTTTCATCCGCATCAGCAAACCGTCCCGGGTGATACCGGCATTATTTACCAGGATATCGATCCGGCCCATTTTTTCTACGACTTCAGCCAGCATCGCTTCACAGGCTTCTGTATCGGCCACATCGGTTTTGATCACGATGGCCTTTCGCCCCAAAGCTTCAACCTCCGCCTTGGTTTTTTCCGCGGCTTCCGTATTTCCCGCATAATTGATCACTATATCCGCACCGCAGGAAGCGAGCAACAAAGCGATACTTTTGCCGATTCCCCGGGATGCTCCGGTAACCAGCGCCACTTTACCATCTAACTGCATTTTATCGAACCTCCTTAAAATAAGCAAGCGTTTTTTCCAGGCTGTCCATATCCTCAACATTCAATGCGTTGGCCGTCCGATCAATTTTACGGGTAAAGCCGGTCAGCACTTTTCCCGGGCCTACTTCCACAAAGGTATCAAAGCCTTCGCCCAACATATAACGCATGGACATTTCCCATTTTACCGGACTGGCGGCCTGTTGTACCAAAAGCGAACGAATCTCTTCCGCCTTTGTTACCGGCTTAGCCGTTACGTTCGCCACTACGGGGAACTTGGCGTCATGGAATTCCACCTCGTCCAATACTTCTTTTAAACGAGCGGCCGCAGGACGCATCAGGGTGCTGTGGAAAGGAGCGCTTACCGGAAGGGAAACCGCGCGACGGGCGCCGGCTTCCTTCAGCGCATCGATGGCTTTCGCTACAGCGCCGGCAGCACCGGCGATCACCACCTGACCCGGGCAGTTGAAATTCACTGCCTGCACCGCTTCACCGCATTCCGCTTCCACTTTCCGACAGATTGCGTCGATTGTTTCCGGTTCCAGCCCCATTACGGCTGCCATAGCGCCTTCGCCTACCGGAACGGCTTCCTGCATAAACTGGCCACGTTTGCGTACGGAACGCACCGCATCGGCCAGGCTGAGGGAGCCGGCCGCCACCAGCGCAGAATATTCACCCAAACTATGCCCGCCCGCAATCTGGCAATTCAGGCCATTTTCCCGCAGCACAGCCAACACCGCAATGCTGCAGGTTAAAATGGCGGGCTGGGTGTTCATTGTCAGACGCAGTTGGTCTTCCGGGCCTTCAAAACACATCTTGGCAATGGAAAAGCCCAATGCTTCATCGGCCTCTTCAAAAACCTTCTTGGCGCAAGCGTAGTTATCATAAAACTCTTTGCACATTCCAACGGTTTGGGACCCTTGTCCCGGGAAAACAAAAGCTGTTTTTGCCATGAAAAAAACCTCTCTTTCGCTCTTAGAAAATTTGCTTATTCTTCGACCATGCAAGCACAGGAATTTTAAAGGTTATTTCGCCCACTTTACTAACGAACAGGCCCAGGTCAAACCGGCGCCAAAGGCCACCATTAGTACATTATCGCCTTTTTTCAGGCGACCGGCAGCCTGCGCTTCCGTCAGGCAGATCGGCACACAGGCCGCAGAAGTATTGCCGTACTTGTTAATGTTGACCCATACTTTATCCTTGTCAATACGCAACCGTTTTACCGCGCTTTCTATGATCCGCAGATTCGCCTGATGCGGTACCAGCATATCAATATCGTCGATTGTAACGCCGGCTTTTTCCATCACCCGGTTGCAGGTTGCCGGTAAGATCCGTGTTGCAAATTTAAACACGTCCTGCCCTGACATATGAATCGTATGTCCATAGGAATCTACCGTTTCATGGGACGCAGGGCAACGGCTGCCCCCGGCCGGCTGGATCAGATGCGGTCCGCCGCTGCCGTCAGCCCCCAGCTCCATACCCAACAGTCCGTAACCGGCTTCCACCTGTCCTACGACAGCAGCGCCCGCGCCATCACCAAATAAAATACAGGTGTTCCGATCCGTCCAGTTGATGATGCGGGAGAGGGTCTCGGCCCCCAAGACTAAAATTTTCTTATATAACCCGCTGACAATGAATTGACTTGCTACATTCAACCCATAAACAAAGCCGCTGCAGCCTGCCGCCAAATCAAACGCGCCGGCATGAGTTGCGCCTAATCGATTCTGCACAAGGCAAGCAGTCGACGGATACATATAGTCCGGGGTCGCCGTAGCGACAATAATCAAATCCAGCTCTTCCGGCGCAGTATTTGCATCTTTTAACGCCATAACGGCAGCTTCCACGCATAAATCGCTTGTGGCCTGTTCCAGTGCCGCAATATGCCTTTCCTTAATGCCGGTTCGTTCCGTGATCCACGTATCTGAAGTATCTACCATTGCCTCTAAATCACGATTCGTAATAATTTTTTCGGGAAGGTACGAACCAATACCTAAAATACCTGCTGCGATCGTCATATGCATCTCCCCTGTCTGACGTAAATCTGTGTTGTCGGTCCTATCTTGTCATACGGTCTTTGTTTGCGCATCGCATCGCATACCTGCCTTCATCATTTAATTAATTTCCCGGATTTTATTCAATACTTTTACTGTCCAACACACTTACTATTCAATACGCTTACAATGTAGTTTTCTTAATTTAACGTTTTTGCTTTTTGCCACGTTTACTTCATCCGCCCGACTACCGTATCGGCCTGTGTCTGATTCGCAATGTCTTCTTCTATACGGGCGCAAATGTCCTGCTTGATTCCGTCAATAGCAGCCCGGATGGCGTTCTTTATTGCTTTAGCCTTAGAAGATCCGTGGCATATGAAAAAAGGAGCCCGTACGCCTAACAAAAGCGCTCCGCCATACGCTTCCGGATCCAGCTTCTCTTTCAACTTGCGCAGTGCCGGTTTGATTAACAGGCCGCCGACCTTTGCTAAGATACCTTCACGCAAGATCGCATCTCTTACCATGGTCATAATGGCTGTGGCCAATCCTTCGGCGAATTTCAATACCACATTGCCGACAAAGCCGTCGCAGACCACTACATCCACAGTGCCCTTATTGACATCCCGACCTTCTACGTTGCCGATAAAATTAATCAGAGTTTCTGCTTTTAATAAAGGATATGTGGCCAGTGTCAATTCGTTTCCTTTGGTTTCTTCTTCACCAATATTCAAGAGCCCTACCCGCGGATTTTCAATGCCCAACATCAGCTCCGCATAAATGGACCCCATAATAGCGCTCTGCACCATATGCTCCGGTTTTGCATCCACCTTAGCGCCGCTGTCCAGCAAAACCGTGGTGCCGGTCAGACTGGGAATGGGGGTCGCAATAGCCGGACGTCCCACGCCTTTGATCCGTCCCAGATGAAACAGGGCTGCGGCTACTGCTGCACCGGTACTGCCGGAAGAAACCAACGCATCGCATTGTTTATTCCGCAACAGATCCGTAGCCACTACAATGGAAGCATCTTTTTTCGTCTTTACGGCGATCCCCGGATGCTCGTGCATCCCGATTACTTCAGAAGCATGTTGAACGAGCAGGCGTGCATCTTTATCCGCGCCATACGTTTTCAGCAAGTCCCGAATCGTAGGTTCATCGCCAACCAGAACAACTTCACAATTATATTCCCGTACTGCCATTACCGCTCCCAGAACAAGTTCTCCCGGGCCGTAATCAGTACCCATCACGTCTAACGCGATCCTCATGCTTCTTCTAACTTCCTTTCCCGTTCCACAGCCACAATGATAAACTTCGCACGAAACACTTCTGTCTCATTGGCCTTGATGCTGGCTTTAATGTAGTAGCGATCACCTTTTATATGCATCACTTCGGCTTTCGCCACCAGTTGGTCGCCCGGATGGACAGGGACTTTATATTTAACATTGCTGACCGCCGTCAGTGCAAATTCCGTATCCACCAAGGCCAGCGCCAGCGTATCTGCCATCGCGAACATAAAGTAGCCGCGGCCCACTCCCGTTTTCCCCAACACCATATCCTCAGTGATCGTCAGGGTGGATATACCTACCTTATTCAGCTCCAGATCGATCAAATCGCCCACGATATCTTTTTTATCAATCGCGCGCAAACGGGTGCTGGCGGCGCTGGCCATCTGACGGGTCCGTTCCCGCAGCTCCGGTATATTCAAGATGACCCGATCCAGCCGCACAGTGGGAACGCTGACCTTGAGAAGTTTAGCCAGCTGTTCATCGGTCAAAAATGGATTACGACGAATCAGGCTCTGCAGCTTCTCCTGCCGTATCAACTTTTTCGTAGAATTCATTTTATCACCCCGCTTTTAAGACCTGGTTATAATATCTGTTAGTATTATACTCTTACCGGAGAAGAGAACGCAAGTATTTTTTTGTGAAAAAAGAGAGATTTTTGCACCAAAAACGAAAAACCCCGAAACTGTTACGTTTCGGGGCTGATTCGCTAAATTAATCTTCTACTTCGATCACTTGTTTACCATCATAGTAACCACATTCCGGACAAACGCGATGCGGCATTTTCATTTCGTGGCATTGCGGGCATTCAACCAGGTTCGGAGCGGTCAGCTTCCAGTTAGCACGACGCGAATCACGGCGGGCTTTGGTCATTTTTCTCTTCGGTACTGCCATTTTCCATACACCTCCTCAAACCAAAATGGTGAATTTATTATTTGATGAATTGCTTTAATGCCGCGAGTCTCGGATCAATCGTGCCGGTGTCACAGCCGCAGGGGCGAACATTACGATCCGCGCCGCATACGGGGCAGATTCCCAGACAATCTTCTTTGCACAAGACTCTCAGAGGTTCTGCTAACAGCAGGCTCTCACGCAACGGCTCCGTTATGTCAACGATATCCGTATTGTAGACATAAGCATCACTTTCAACGCCCACACTTCCGACCGGATAGTATTTCTCCACCACAGAAGCAGACGTTTCTGCCGCAAACTCTTGCAGGCACCGGGAGCAGGTTCTCTGCACCACAGCGGTGAGCTGTGCCTCCAGCAAAAGTACATCTCCTACATTCGAGAGGGTCCCTTCAATCCGGACCTTCCCCGTAAGGACGAGATCAGCGGCGGTAATATCCAGTTCCGCAGGTTCCACGTTTAATTGGAACGTTTTACTTCCAGTCAGATGCTTTTTAATTTCAGCGACATTTATTTTAATCATATTTCACCAATCGTTACAATTATAGCCATACAAAAAATCTTTGTCAAGAAAAAATCGCATACGCCACCTTGAAGGAAAGCAAGGCTGATAACTTCTCAGACTGCTTTTCCCTCTGCTTTGGGCACCCCGGTCAGGCATTCATTAATGCGGCCACTTATGATATAGTTAAGGTACAGGTTTAAAAGCTTAAAGTAGCAGAGAAAAACTTTCTTTGCTTTGCTGCACCAGAGTCAAAGCGCCAAGGCGCATTTTTAACAAACACACGCTTTTGGCGTATATTCATATATGTCATTTATTTACAGTTTATTTATTTGCAGTTTGATTGTATAACAGGCAGACAGATATTGCAAGAGGAGGAAAACATGGAAACAGCCGGCATTGTAGCAGAATATAACCCCTTCCACAACGGTCATGCCTGGCAGCTGAAAGAATTAAAAAAGCAACTGGGCGATGTTTCTGTGGTCGCCTGTATGAGCGGGGCTTTCGTTCAACGGGGCGAAGCGGCGATAGCCTCTCCGTTAGTACGGGCAGAAATGGCAATCCGCGGAGGCATCGATTTAGTGTTGGAATTACCCGTAGCCTATAGTCTGCGCAGCGCCGACTATTTTGCCGCAGGGGCGGTGCAGACGCTTGCCGCAACAGGACTTGTAACCCACTTAGTCTGTGGTATAGAAAACCCTGTCACTGAAGACATTTTCCCTGAGCAAAATTCCACATCGGGACCGGGGCAAGAACCTCAATCGAAGACGGATGAAGGTTCGAGGCAGGAACCGCAGCCGGGCTCTAAGCAGGGCTTAAAACTAAATCAGGCGCAGGAACAAGGGCCGGATACGAACTTTCCAAAGCCACGACTTCCTTTTGCGCCGCCTTTGCCGGAAACCGCAAAATGGTCTTTAACAGCAGAAGCGGAAAGCCGGGTACACTTGTTTACACAAGCCGGTTTTTCTTATGCCGCGGCCTGGGAAAAGGCGGCTGAAGCCTGGCAAAACGGTGCCTCGTTCTGGTTTTCCAGTCCCAATAATATCCTGGCGCTGGCCTATCAAAAAGCGATTTTGCACCACAGCAAAAAAATGCAGCTTCACCTTCTGCCCCGACAGGGAAGCGGTTATAAACAAGAAGTTTTAACACCGCCCTATGCCTCTGCCGCCGCAATACGCCAGGCACTGTCCGAAGCAACGGTCTTCCCCGGAAGACAGCCCTTTGAAAAAAGGGGGCTGCAGACTGAATTAGCGCAAGTTCTCCCCGCAACTACTTTGTCCTTATTGGAGAAACCGGAAGTTTACCCTCGATTGTTTTCCCGCCAGGAAAATATCCTGACCTTACTTCTGACGTATTGCCTTTTTGATACAGGCAGTCGGCAGCTGTTTGAGCACAGCAGCGCCGGGTTAGATTTCTGTCATCGTTTTTATAAAACCCGGGAGGCCCTGGATCGCGGTTACCGTTATTTTTGCCGGCAAGTGGCAAATAAGCGGGATTCTCTGCCGATGGTCCAGCGTTTGGCGCTGCAACTTTTGTTACGTCGTCCGCGCGGTTTTTGGCTGCAGCCTCCTCCACCGTCCTATATCCGTGTTTTAGCTTTTAACGACAGGGGCAGGCAGCTTTTAAAAAAGATGAAAGAAACGGCAACTCTACCCACCATTATCAAATTAAGCGACAGTTTACGCAGCCGGGAACTGGCCGATGACCAGTTGTTGCAAACCGATCTCGCCGCCGCCGATCTTTATCAGCTTCTTTCCGGCAATACGGGCATGTACGGCACAGCGCTTCGTTCTTCACCGTTTTATCTCGTGCAATAAGTACAAAAAGCCCAAGGTATCAAATCATAAAAGTTTGGTATAGGTTTTATCTTACTCAGTCACTCATTAGATACGAAAGCCCGGCGTCTTAATACCTACACATAGGAAAGACACCGGGCTCTTATTCTTTTTTTATGCGCTCCACTATGTTCCGCCTTGGCTCCAAAAGAACAGCTCTAATTCCTTAAGCAATTTTTATACAAAGGCAGTATTTTTAACGAACCTCGTCAAGGTTTTCTTCATCGGTCGGAACAGCCGGTTCTTCAGCGCCGGCTTCCTCTTCCGGAACAATGTGCTGAACACGAGAAGCCACCAGCGCTTCCAGATTGGTTCGTTCATCATTGATATTTTTACGGTTAGAGGTAATGGCTTCCAGAGCAGACTGCAGGTTATTGCTCAAATAACCCAACATATCATCTGCGTACTGTAACGAATCGGTACGGATCCGATCGGCGTATTGGTCCGCTTCCTGCTTCACTTCATCTTCATACCGCTGGGCGGAAGTTTTAATGTCTTTGGAAAGCATCTCTGCCTGGCGGACGATCTCTTCCTGACGCAAGCGGCGTTCCGCCTCTTCTTTCGCTGCTGTCACAATATGTTCGGCTTCCGTATTCGCTTTTTCCACAATGGCAGCCGCTTCTTCCCGGGCGGAATTCATAATGTTCTTGGAATCATCCAAAACCTTCCCGGCATTTTTTACTTCCTTGGGAATCGCCTCTTTCAAGTCTTCCAATATCGTAGACAAATCACTTTCCTCCACGATAATTTTATCAGTCAAAGGAATACGGTTGGCTTCGGAAATTAAATTGTACAAATCCTCAAAAATCTGATCCAGCGTTACATTAGTGCCTAATCGTTCCAACATAGTCCCATCCTCTTTCTTTCCTTTTTCTAAACCTTACCTGTTTACAAAACTGACTTCATTTTGCCTTGGAACATTTTAACTTCTTGATCTGCTCCGCGACGCCTTCCGGAACCAACTGTCCGATGTCGCCGCCAAATGCCATAAGTTCCCGTACACCGGAAGAACTGATGTAGGAATAATTTGCATTTGTCATGATAAACACGGTTTCAAGAGATTCGCTGATTTTCTTTAACAGCAAAGCCCTTTGAAATTCGTATTCAAAATCAGTGAATGCGCGCAACCCTCTCACAATAAAAGGCGCCTTCGCTTTGACACAAAAATCGCTTAACAAACCGCCGTAGCTGGTGACGCTTACATTAGGTAAATGTTTTGTGGCAACCTTTAACATGGCGACCCGTTCTTCCGGCGTAAACAAGGCTTTATCTTTCCCCGGATTAAAAAACACACAGACCACAATTTCATCAAACATCCGGCTGGCTCGTTCTATTATATCGATGTGCCCTCTGGTCACCGGATCAAAACTTCCCGAGCAAACTGCTTTTCGCATCGGATTCCCCTTTCGGCCTCACCTAAGCAGACTATAACCTGCTTATCACTTTCAACATCCATGCGGCGAATTCTTTTCCTGAAAAGAAATTCCAAAAAAAACAGACTGCCGCGGCGAAAGCAAAGGCTGTTATTAAAATTTAACCTGCTATAAATATTCTTATCAAAAATTAAAAAGTTTGCCTGACACAAAATTTCTGTCTGATGATAAAACCTATATCTTAATCTTCCACTACAGTATTTTCTTCCCTCACGGCGCTTTCTTTCGTATCGGCACTATAGCACACAAATGAAAGACAGGTCTCTCCATATTTCTGACGGCGGAAAATCACATATTCGGGCGGCAGCGCAGTTTCCGCCTCATCGTGCGCAGAGTGTTCCATAATCAGCCGGCCACCCTCAGCCAACACCGGATAATCTGCCAGATTCGCCAAAACTTTTTGCAAAAGTTCCTTATTATAAGGGGGATCTGCAAAAATCAAATCAAAGCGCCGTCCCTTTTTATATAACCGCGCTATCGCTGTAGGCGCATCACACTGTAAAACAGCACATTCCGCCTCGGCGCGGCATTTTGCTATATTACTTTCTACCAGTCTTAAAGAAGTCCGGTTGTTATCCACAAACTGGATTCCGGCCGCGCCACGGCTCCAGGCTTCCAGGCCCAGGTTACCGCTGCCGGCAAATAAATCCAAGACCTGCGCCCCGTTCACTTTGTTGCCAAGAATATTAAACAGGGATTCTTTTACCCGGTCTGCAGTAGGGCGGACATCATAATTTTTAGGCACGTTCAAGCGCAGCCCCCGCGCCTTCCCGGTAATAATTCGCATAATCTCTCAGGCCGTGCCTTTCCTTACACTATAAATACATTAATACAACTGCATCGATCATGCAGAATAGATTCTTCTTAATAATACAACAAATCAATGGATTTGTCACTTTTCCCGAAGAAAATTTTTGACAAAAAATGGAATTTCATAAAAAAAGGACCGCATTACGCGATCCTTAATTTTTTAGTTTGGTCGGGGCGGCGAGATTCGAACTCACGGCCTCTTGTACCCGAAACAAGCGCGCTACCAAACTGCGCCACGCCCCGACAACACGCTTATTATAGTTGATTCATTGCGGTTTGTCAACCGGAATTTAAAACTTTTGTGGGGAGAAAAGCAGGCTTCCTGGCGGGTTGAGGTAAATGAGAAATCATCTTCCTTATGCCGTTTTACCATGGCCCACGTCTTATTCTCTCATCGCACCCATTCCGTTTTATCCTTGACTGTTATGTTTCTCATCGCCTCTTGCGATGTCCCGATTTTCTTCTTTCTTATCCCTGTGTGACCACACGGATATTGCTCACGCCGAAAGCTTTAGCAATCGCGGGGATCGCATCCCGCTCAATAAAGGTACGATGCAGTTCGCTTTCCGCTACAATCAGACACCGTTCACCGGCTACATTAATATTGTGAATGCGGCTGATGAGTCGTTCAAAATCCGCATCGCCCAGCTCTTCCCGTAACACCTTTAAACCCGGCATTAATTGCGGTTTTTCTTTGGCAAAACGTTTTTCCAGCGGGGAAAACGGCACCGTGACCACGCGTGCGTCGCGGGAAACGATAAAATCTTCTTCGTGCTCTCCGGGCACAACTAAATCAGGTCTCATATGAATTCCTCCTACATTATACGCTTCATACGCTTATTAATGGCTGCACGGCGAACACGAATACAGCAAAAGTTTGTCGGTTCTCCACCGCCTGAGGGGAACTCTTCCCTGCGAACTGAATCCGACGCCTGTGCAGCAGTATTTTTTGTGTACAATTATTATATTGAATTCCACCTGTATCGTCAAGAGAGGCCACGAGGCCGGTTTGTTTTAGCCTTGCCTGCGATGCTCGCATTTTCTAAAATGCTGTCAGCGAAGCCAAACTTAACTTAACTTAGCTTAGCTTAACTTCGCCTATATCAGTTTATCTATGTTGCACACGCTACAGAGAAAATGCCCTGACCGGAGTTGGTTCACGCCTTTATCTCTACTTATACTTGCGATAAATGTTAAAATGAAGTAAAATAAATGGAACTTATAACTACGGATGTAAACTTGCATTGCGCATTGTCTGTTTACGTCTACGCATGGACACAGTGTGTTCAAATTTTTGGTTACGTTTTAGGAGGATATCAGAAGGATGTCAGTTTTTGATGTATTGCAGGAACGTGGTTTTATTGCGCAGGTTTCACACGAAGAAGAGATTCGTGAACTTTTGGAGAAAGAAAAAATCACTTTCTACATCGGGTTTGATCCTACTGCGGACAGTCTGCACGTAGGTCATTTTATCGCCCTGATGGCGATGGCGCATATGCAGCGGGCAGGCCACCGTCCTATCGCTTTATTAGGCGGCGGAACGGGTATGATCGGCGATCCCAGCGGCAAGGACGATATGCGGAAGATGCTTACTCCGGAGTTTATCAATCATAATATTGCCTGCTTCAGAAAACAGATGAGTAAATTTATCGACTTTTCTGAAGGACAAGCGTTCATGGTAAACAATGCCGACTGGCTTTTAAATTTAAATTATGTAGATATGCTGCGGGAAGTGGGCACTCATTTTACGGTAAACCATATGTTGAGCGCCGAATGTTACAAGAAGCGCTGGGATAAAGGGCTGACTTTCTTTGAATTCAACTACATGATCATGCAGGCCTATGACTTCTATCATTTGCACAAACAGCACAATTGCATCATGCAGTTAGGCGGCGATGACCAGTGGTCCAATATGCTGGCCGGCGTCGAACTGATCCGCCGTAAAGACCAGCAGCCGGCTTTTTGCCTGACCTGCAAACTGTTGACCACCAGCGACGGCCGTAAAATGGGCAAAACCGAAAAAGGCGCTTTATGGCTGGATGCGGAAAAATGCTCTCCTTATGATTTTTATCAATATTGGCGCAATGTTGACGACGCAGACGTGGAAAAATGTCTCGCTTTGCTGACCTTCCTGCCTATGGACGAAGTTCGCCGCCTGGGCGCTTTTAAAGATGAAAAAATCAACGAGGCAAAAAAAGTTCTTGCCTATGAAGTCACGAAGCTGATTCACGGCCAGGCAGAAGCCGATAAAGCGGTGCAGGCCACGGAAGCTCTGTTCGGCGGCGGCGTGGACATGGAACATGTACCTACACTGGAGATTGCGGAAAGTGAAACAGAGGCCAAACTGATCGACATCCTGACTACACAAAAAGTCTTCAGCAGTAAACGGGAAGCACGTCAGATGATCGCACAAAGAGGTCTCTATCTTAATAATACGGCAATCGAAGATCCTGAATTTTCCCTGACGCCCGCATTGTTTGCGGAAGATGGTGGTATTCTGATTCGTAAAGGAAAGAAAAAATATTACCGTTTGATAATTAAGCAGTAACAGGTGCTTTTTCCTTTATTGATGCCAAATCTACTGTTTTCGTTTGTAGCGGGAGCATCTTTTGCGCTATTTTACACCGGTTCATTAAAATAGTTTGCTCATTTAACTCATTTAGCTATTTATTAATTTAAATGATTTATTTATAATATATTTACAATATTTAATGAACAGAGTTAATTCATACCAGAGCAGTTTTATCACTGCTACTGAGAATTTGACCCAAAAGAAAGGTAGGGTGTGCTCTTTATGAATCAATCATTGAGCCTAAGTAAACTGATTCCTATCAGCCTGGTACTTTTTTCTTCTTTCTTCGGAGCCGGCAATTTACTCTTTCCCCCTTTATTTGGCTATTTGTCAGGCAGCAATCTGAACATCGCCACCCTGGGATTTTGCATTACCGGCGTCGGCATGCCTCTTTTGGGCGTTCTGGCAATTGCGGTTACTGGGAATACCGATCTGACAAAACTGGCCAGTCCGGTCAATGTAGCGTATGCCAAGATCATTATGTTTTTGAGCAGTATGGCCATCGGCCTGTTTGCTATTCCCCGTACAGCAGCTTTCAGCTATGAGATCGGTGTAAAACCGCTGATTGGCGGTGCAGCTGCCTGGCATCTGGCGCTTTTCTCAGCGCTTTATTTCGCTTTCAGTTATTATGTAGCAAGTAACCCGTCCAAAGTACTTAATTGGTTGGGCAAGATTTTAACTCCCGCTCTGTTGGCCTGTCTTGTACTGCTGTTTATCCGCGTCTTCACAGCCCCTTCTTTTACCCCTGTATCGCCGCAGGATGCCTATTTAACGACTCCGTTTTTGAAAGGGTTCCAGGAAGGCTATAATACGATGGATTTATTAGCGTCTTTCTTATTCGGCGCTTCTACTTTAACAGCCGTTAAATTATATGGTGTCACGGGCAAGCGTCAATTAATCCAAAGTTGTCTTTTATCCGGTTTGATTGCCGCCGGCCTGTTAGCTCTGGTTTACTATTCACTGGGTTATGCAGGAGCGGAATCTCATCGTTATCTGACCGGCGAATTCTCGAACGGAGCAGGAATTTTGACTGCTATGGTACAGCAATACCTTGGCTCCTGGGGCAACGCCATCCTGGCCGCTATCATTCTATTGGCCTGTCTGACCACCTGCATCGGCCTGATTGCCTCTATCTCTGACTATTTCGTCATCCTCTTTGACCACAAGCTTTCGAAAGATGTCTGGGCGATCACCCTTGTCATTGTCAGCTTCCTGATTTCCAATTTTGGTTTGGATTCCATCATTAAAATGGCAATCCCATTATTGGTTTTCCTCTATCCCATTATTATCGCCTTAACTCTGCTGAACACCTTTGGTTTCGCGGGCAATAAGCGGGTCTTCCGTTGTACGATGTGGATCGTCACTTTATTTGCTTTATTTGACGGTTTAAAAGTCGCTTCGATCCATCTGCCCATCGAATCAATGTTAAATATAGTCCCTTTGTATGAAGATGGTTTCGGTTGGTTTACTGTAGCCGTTATGGGTACAGCAATCGGTGTGATTTGGGATCATATGAAAAGTGACGGTAAAGAATAGACGCGCCTGAGCAATTCATACTGACACATTTTTTAAATAATATGCAACACTTAATTTTTTCCCTACTCTTCGTAAATCAGGAAAAAAGGTGAAAAATATCAGAAACCACTGGAAATTTTACGATAATAGGTATATAATAATTTTGTTTCTTATTAATCTGCTCGGATAGCTCAGTTGGTTAGAGTGCTGCCCTCACATGGCAGAGGTCCAGGGTTCGAGCCCCTGTCCGAGTACCAGAAAAAAATCACCCCGGGAACGCACTGAATACGCGCTTCCGGGGTTTTGTTATGTCTTGATATATACTTTAGCTAAGTAAAGCAAATAGCTGTTAAAATGATGTTTTTGGAACTAAATAGCGACCATTTTAGCGACCAAAATGTATTTTAAAAATCAAAGCTAACACCACCCATCATTTGATTGTAGCTATCGCCGCAAGGATAAGGCAGGCACCTTGCCACGCATTCCGTTGCGCCTTAATTTTCAGGCGCTTCTTTTTTTCCTCGGCTGCGTATCGTTGCAAGGATTCGTTGACAGTCTGCAACGAGCTTTCGGTCCTCAGTAACTGTTCCTTTGACGTAGTTAACTCTTTCCTGAGTGTCATTAACTCTCGTTTCAATTCTATCAGCTGCAGCTGCAGCGTTGTCAATTCCGGATCTTGCTGCGCTAATAGCTGATCCAGCATCTCCAATTTCGCCTCTAACTGTGTCAGCTCCGACTCCGTTATCTGATATGTAATTACCTGTTTTGGATCCGGTGTCTGCGTTTCGGATGCCGCACAGGTAGCCGGCATAAAAAGCAGCAAAAACGCAAGCAACACAGATACTAATAGAGACAATAGCTTTTTTGTATTTGCAGAAAAACGCTGATAATACATCATACATATTACCCCCTCCACCTTGCGGTATACCCGCGTGTGTCAATGTGGATCCAATCACCGTAGTAACCGATGCCTAATTTGTCCTCAAGCCCCCACGCCTCCGCTGCGACGAGGACCGTATCGGCCAGGGCAGTGTCCGTGTCATCCTGTCCACCGATGTGAATGTCCGCTGCGCAGCCCCGCGTATGGTAGCTGTCAGGTACACCCCCACAGCGGGCATTAACATACGCATCACGGTAGCCGCTGTTCCAGCCACGATATGTCATGTTAACACGCCAATTCAGGTTCCATTCCCGCAGCATATCCAATATCCGGAAAAGATTAGCCGTCCGTTCATCGTCCGTACACAGGTGCCCCGTTTCATCATCCCACGCATAACCATTCTGCGCATGCCCGTAACAGTCCCATTCCGTGACGGACCAATGTTTCGATCTATACATATTCATACCTTCGCTTTCACCTTATCAATCAGTTTTGCCGCGATACTTACATTCGCATCGTTCAGATTCTCGATGCAGGACAAAAGCTCCGTGGCGGCTAAATATCCTATACAAAGCGGCAGAAAAATTCCTGGGTGCTTCATTAAAATAAGCATTCTGTCTACCGCTCCACTTGCCGTAGCCAGCAACAAGTAGATGATCAACTTGCTGGCGAAGCGAGTTTTCATTGTATAAGACCGTATAACACCTGCCCTGTGCGCCGCAGGGATGGCCACTACACACTGCGCCACCCCCGGGGCTTTCACGTTGTAAGCGATAAGATAACTATATGACAGTGATATCCACTTCGTGATCAGGTCAATAATTACCACAAGGACAAACAGCCCCAGCAGCTCCGCATGAAATTGCAATATGCCGAGGACGCTTGCCGCTATTGATTTAATTTGCCACGATTGGACAATCTTTCGTGCGGCGTGCCCGAGCGTTTCCAACAAAGATTCGTAGTCCATTTCCTCTCCTCAAGATTCTATTGTTCCAAAGCCCTTCCACGTCCCAGGCGTTCCCGTGGCAACACATATCCATCCGAGGAAGCCACCGGGGGTCGGTGCGGAGTTCCAGACTATGTCGCCCCTTTTATAATTTCCTTCCGTGGGCACAGAAGATGCATTGTCTGTAGAAAGTCTCCCGTCAGCCGTTAACCAGCGTTCACCATCAAACCATACAGGTCTTTTTTGCCTTCTACGATAGCAGGTATCCCCTAATAGGTAGCCTTCGTACGGATTGATGCTTACTTGATTATCTGATACGAACGGCGTCCACTCGCTATTGTTCATGATTACTTTTGACATATCTTTGAGTATTGTAGATTTTACTGTTCCGTTATTATCTGCTAACCGTATATAGTTATCACGCCATACAAGTCGTTCGAATGTGATGGTAGGAGATCCCGTGTAGCTTATATCAAACACCCCTTGATTTTGCATCACAGCAGTATAGATATGCAGATTTCCTACATACGTTAAATTACGGAACAGGGAAAACGGCGTGTTAGTATTAGTATTCTTTTTTAAGTAGTGATAAGCTCCGGAAAACTTAAATATATTATTTTTAACAAGCAAATAGTTATCAACCGCATCCATATCCGGATTGCAGATAGACATAGCACCATCTACATAGTTGCTCTCATAAGCGTTGTTTCTCCCAAATGTTTCCATTATAGACCCAAAGAAGGTATTATTTTTAACAAGAATATTCTCCCCGCGAACGCATATAGCGTAGTTGTTTCCTGCCACCACATTATTTGTGAACGTACACCCCTCCGCAGGACCGTGTGTTGAAAGAACTCCGTAATCAGATATCGCACTGCGAAATATATTCCCGGAAACTAAAATTCCATGCGAGGGGTAGTCTCCGCTAATATCAACACAATGCCTTGCGTTTTCGCCTCTGTTATTAACAATAGACGATAAGGAATCATCGCTACATCGTAAGCCATATCCTAATCCGTAAATAGTGCTTGTCCCGGGATAGTACGCATACGCTTCGTCAACCTGATTGCCATATAGGGTGCTTTTAACAGACGACATTGATTCGAGACAGGACATGCCACAGCCACAGCCGTAGCAGTCGTGGATTGACGCATCTATACATCCCTTTAAGCCGAAGCCTCTGTATTGCCTTGCGTCAACCGCACAGCCTTCAGGACAGGATATACCAATGTTGCTAATTTCTATCCCTCGTAAGGGTTCTACAAATTCTACGGTCACGTTCTCGCTGTTTGAGAAGTTAGTAAATGCAGGGAAGTTAAGATTAATAGTATTTCCATTAACGCTTTTAACCTCATTTGTTTCTCCTTTTACAGCAGAACCACGATTATCACAAGACCATGGAGACGTATCGAAAGACCCTTTTATATAAGCAAGCATACCCGCTTTAATACCTGCTCCGTTTGCAACGGTCATACTTAAGGCGCTACGTGCGATTGTCCCTGTAAGCTCCGTACTGACTACGGGGTTTGTATTTTCAACAAAAAGTGTCCATTTCACATTTAAATTATTTGCGTCTATAATGAGGTCTGGCGTTGGCCGTAATATAGCCCTGCACTTTCCTGCGCCAGCTACCTTTATGTTTGATGCATTAATACATATCGTATCTGATACTTTGTAGTCACCTTCAGGGAAGTACACTGTGCCTCCAGCCCTTCCGGTGCAATAATCTACTGCAGTTTGAATTGCGACTGTATCATCATGTGTATTATCCCCTTTTGCACCAAATTGTTTTACGTTTGCTCTTGTAGCAACCAGTTCCGCCACTAAATTGTTTTGCAAAAAATGAATACTGCCATTGTCCTCTACATCTTCAGCGGTTTTAGCACGGATTATGTAATTTCCACCGCCGCCATCATTTGCACTGTAATAGCCGGACGTAATCGCTTTTGTCCCCGCAAATACATGGGTATCGGCCTTCATGGCAGCCACGCTGCTATAATTTTTAACAGCTGCCGTCACCGCGATCGCCGCGGATTGTTCAGCCGCAGCCTGCGCTTCCTCCGCCGCCTGTTTCGCCGACGTGGCAAGCGTGGCAGATATCTGTGCAGCCTGCATCGCCACAGCGGGGTCCTCGGTCACTTCAAAGCCCGTACCTTCCTGATTGATCCGGAAAGACTTGCCGGGCTTCAACGGTATTGCCGCATTAAAGTTCGTCGATTCGACACTCGTTTTTAAACTGCGTTCTCCTGCTTCGCGCAGCTGCTGGATCTGCATTTCCATTTCATCTAATTGCTGCTCAATATTTTCCGAAAAGAACGGTCCCTGATTAAACAGCGCTAACAGCTGCTGCAATGGCACTTCCCGCAGCAATGTGATTTTCTGTCCTGTTGTCAGTGCCGGCGCTGTGCTGCCGGGCTTCGGATACACCACGTTGCCGGCATTCACGTCCACCGTGAAGTCCGTCGTTTCCCGGGCGACCCCGTCCTCACCGGTAATATACACGTGGATATACTCCGGGTGGTCGTTGTTCATGGCGAAGGTATACGGAAACACCGTCGTGCTGCCGTTGCCGCTGTATACGTTCTTCGCGTTCTGGTTTTGTATTGTCATCGTATTCACCCCTCCATAAAAAAAGCGCCTGCCCCGTCCGAGGTAAGCGCTTATTTAATTTGTCACTAACATCGTAGCACATAAAAACTGCGTTTTAGTCTTAGACTTTTTTATTTTTTCTTTCGATCAATCCGTTTATCCAGCAACACCGCAAGCAGGTATTGATAGAAAGGCGTGTCAAAGTCCCGGTCGATCCAGTATGCCGTCGTAGCAAAAGCGTCGGATATCGTATGCCCTATCCCGGTAAAGCTGTTCACGGTACGGGCCCCTTCCCGGAACACATCAATCTTGCTTTTTCTATCGCTCATAATCATATCTTCCGTTTTTTGTTTTTGTTCCCACAGTCCATACAGTGGCAGTGGGCGCGATACCGGATATTTCTCGCCCATCATCCTTCCTATTTCATTGCCGGCTATATCTCTTATAATCGGTATGGTACCGAAGAAGTTTTCCCCTACACCCTGCAAGGCTCTTTTCATCATTCCTTTAATGCGGCTGTCTTTTTTATCTTCATTTCCGGTAAGAATATCCATAGCATACTTTTCAAGCCCGTCAAAGATGCCTACCAGAACGACCCACAAGAGCAATTTTTTTAGTACCGGACGGACAATAATTATATTATTATTTTCCATCCCGCGCCGTCTGCCTTCTGCGTATCCGCGATAAAGGGCATTGAATACCACATTAAAGTAACTGTAAAACATCGTAAGCGATTTCGTTAACTCACCGCCTTTTTGAATCGGCGCCAGGTCTTTCATTTCACCGGAACCAAATACTTTCCGGACCGCTTTGTCCCCAGCGGATATCGCCTCCGTTTCTACCCTCTGCCAAAACTCCGCGTTTGTCTCCTTGATGTTATGTTGTGCCCCCATTTCCTGATACACCCGTTCATATTCACTGACCCAAAGTGGAATAGCAAGCGCCAAGTCTGTTGCGGCCAAAAGGTCAAACGCATGAGCTTCCAGGGCTTTTTCTCCCCGGATAGCTGTATCGATCACCTTTCCATATCCGCCGATAAATGTTTTACGAAGGATCTCTCCCGCATCACGATCCATTGTTTCCGCCCGGTGCCGCAAAAATACAGATTTTTGTGAAACAAATTTCCATGTTGCCTTAGGAGTAGCCCATACACGGGGAATCACATCCATAGCACGGGTTGCGCCAATATAATCTACCACAGGGAAGATGTTCAACGAGTTTTGTATCGCAGTCGGCACCCTATATGCCAGGACGGCCAATGTTTGTTTATGGCGGAAAAACTCTGCTTTCTTCTCAAAAGGATTTGTTTTAACTTTATCTGGTGCCCAACAATCCCGCACCCATTGTTGTAGGGCGCTAACTTGCACAATTCCATATCTGTCTTGTAACATTGTCACTATATCTTGAGCATTTAGAATGCGATTTACGTCACGCAAGCTTCTTCGGAAACAAATGTTATGGATCACATCATTAATGTGGCTGTTCAACACAGCAAAGGACAATAGTACCGGCCTGTTTACCGGACCTTGCACGCGCTCTTTCATATGTCCCCTGCGCCGACTCATCGCCGCATTGCCTGCCATTTTCTGTTTCGCAGCATCATCTTGTTTTTGATTCGCCGCCTTAACCGATTTCGCAGGGTCATATTTGATCGGATAGTAGCCCCCTTTCAAGGTATATACCAGCCCATCATTACCTACGATCTGGAAGGGTATGGCGCTCTGTTTTCGTGGCGTCACTCCGGCCATGTCTTCTTCCACTTTTGCAGACTCCGGCCAGTATTTCTCACACAGATCCCAAATTGCTTCCACCATCTGCCAGTCTTTTTGCGTCAAGTTGCCGAGGAACTTTCGCACTTCTTTTTCGGTTATGCCAAAACCGTCCATGATACGCCGGCGGTTGATCTCGGTTCCCCAGTTTAATGCTACGCAGATTGCTCCTTCACGCGTTAAGATTGATGATCCAAAGCGGAATTTCTTTTTACTTCGCATCTCCGATTTTTCCATGTCCGTATAAGGTTCCCAGATAGCTTTTACGATCTGCGCGGCCTCTTCTAACATTATCTTTTCTTTGTTCCACGACTGGTTTACGTTTTCATAAATAAATCTATGCGCCGTAGGCCCCAGTGCCTCAAAGATTTCCTCCGGCTTTGTCAACTGTACCCGTCCTGTTCTAAATAGATTCGCTACCTGCTCTCCATAGCCTGGCGTCCCTGCATTTGTCGGGTCGTCATTTGGTATCACGGGCACCCTGTCCGCAGCTTCTGCTGTAATCTTCTCACAGATATCGGACAGAGCTATTTCGGTCCCGTCGGTGTCTTTAATCGACCGGAATTTGTTAGCATCCAGTCCAATTTTGTACAGCGTATCAAGGACTTCCGTAAACTCTTCGTACTCCTCCATGTTCAATCCGCCAAAGCCATCGTTGTAGACTGTATTGCTCCCCATCGCCGCAACGATATGCCCCGGCAAAGAAACGTTCCCGTCTTCGTCTACGAAAAATGCATCCATATTCGCCGCATAGGCCTGCATTAGCTTGAGTATATCCATCTCTTCCTGTGGTTTATGCGCATCCTGTTTACTAATCCCCAATACATACAAGCCATGATTGAACAAGTAGCGTTCTGCTGCGGGGATGTGATTGTTACGGGAGATTGTTTTTGACCGCGCTTTGAGTTTACCGTTTTTCTTCTGCACCATGTCTTTATTCTTTTGGGCGATAGCCGCATATTCAGCGAATATCCGCTGCCGCAGCTTTGCCTCGTAGGCTTGTTTCCACAGAGCATTTGCGGATTCACGGGGCCCAGAAATCTTACGTTTTTTCTCCAGCAGACTTTCCGTAGTCGTGACTTGTTTTGCACCGTTTAGCTGTGCTTCATTCGAAGCCGATTTTACCGGAACGATCCCCGTTTCTTGCGAACGATACCTTAATTCTGCGTCCAGCGCCCGCTTCATCGCTTCAGCGCTTTCCCTGCCTGCCCGCTTCTCCAGCTGCTGCCATTTCCGGACGTTCGTAGATTCTGCGATCGTCATCCCAGCCATCTTTTCTTCCGCGTACGTCTTGACCATCTGTACATTATCCAGCGTAGCATCTCTGTAGATCTTCACGTTCTCCCGGTTTCGTTTCAGCAGATCCTTAAACCCTTTGACCAACCTTTTCAATTCTTCCCGGTCCTTCGCCTTTTCCATTTTTGCGAGCGCGTCCCGTTCGGCTGCCTCCCAGCGGGCCTGGTACTTCAGCTCCCTGATCCTGTGTTTGAGATTTTTAACCTGATTGGTTTCCTGATCAGTATCCCATTTCTCGCCGGTCGCTTCATACGCCTGCTTCTCAATATCGTCCAGCATTTTTTCAATTTGCGGAGTCAACGCGGCATCCTTACGCAGCTTCTTTTTGATAAACTCTTCCTCAAACGCAAGGTACATACCCCTGTATTTTGCACTGTCCACGGCTTTCTTCGCTTCTTCTTTTATCTGCTCAAGTGGCATACCTTCCGTCAGCTCTTTCATCTGGCTATTCAACCGTTTCTTCAGTGCCTGTTCCAGCGTGCCCTGCTTCTTAATCTGTTTAGCATATTCCGCCTCGGTCATGCCCAGAGCCGTAGCATCCCAGTTATCCCGGATAGCAGGCATGTTTTCCAGCAACAGTTCAATCTTATACAGAGGCTGCTCTTCCAACTCTGCCCGGATATCCTGTTCCATCTGCTCCCTAACAGCATTCAATTCTGCCTTGCGTTCTGCCGTAAGATCCTTCATGGCGATTGCCAGCACCTTTTCTTTTGCGTACTCCACAGCGCTTTCCTGCCAACGTCGGTACATTGCCATGCTGTCCTCTGCCAGGTACTCAAATCCCCCAGCGCGCTCGAACGCATTTAACTCCCGTAGTTTAAATGCGGTCTCCACTTCTTCTTCCGTAGCGACCATACGCCCCATCACGGCTTGCATATCCTCAGACGGTACGCCGCCTAGTTGCAAAAAATCCCTGTAAATCTGTGTCAGCCAGGCCTTAAGTTTACGGAACACTTTTTGTAAGCCCGTTGCGGGCGCATTCCCTGTACGCAAATAGGCTTCCCAGCCGCGGGCGAATTTCTCATGCTGCGCAACCGTAAGTTTTACCTGCTCCTCTTTCCAATTCAACCATTCCTTGACGGTCTCCCAGTCTTTAACAATCTGCTCCGGCGCGTTCGGCATTTCCGCCAGTTCTTTTAAATCCGCGACAAAGATATGCCCTAGCTCATGCGGGAAAGTGGACTCATCGGCAGACTCAAACAATGAGACGACCCGGCGACCGGTTTCTTCAAAAGAGGTAGCACCGTGAACGGTCTTCCCGTTTTGGCGCTGAGAAAAGTTATCGTTGACAATTTTTCTTATTTCGTTTAGACTGTAAGCAGAAAAAGGCGCGTTGCCAGTAAATGAGGCTTGGATATTATCTAAGATGCTCCTGCTGGAGCCGCCTTTTTTTATCCAATTATCAATGTTTATTTCAGAGTCAAAAAATGCGGTATTCATAAATACACGCCCATTCGGCAGGAGTTCATACATAACGCCGGCGCTCCCTTGGGGCGTTTTTATTTTGCACAATAATGGAATACCGTTATTGTGTCCTTTCTTTTTTAGGTCCTGATAAACTGCACTAAAGTTCTCACTATTTTGTTCAAGTGCATCCCATTCTTCTTTTGTAAGATTATGCCGTTGATTAACATGGATCATCGTATCATACGGAACATCGATTTGCGTTCCAGCACTACCAATAAATCGGTAATAGCTTTTACCTTTTTGCTCGGCGTGTATCGTCCCGTTTTTAACCGCCAGCGAAAAATCCGCTAAGCTTTTTGCTTCGCTTTTAATCATGGCTTGGAGAACTTTCATATTAATATTCTCATATACACCACCCATCTGCAGGCCAAAGCGGTCGCGGTAATAATCTAGGGCGGTGTATTTTTTATGCCCGGCTGTACGCATAGCATCTGCATAGCGGTCCGCGTGTCTGGCCAATAGGACAGCACTTATCCGTCCTGCTCGTTTTACTTTGTCATTCGGCGCGGTGTCGGCTACCTCTTTTGCCAGGCTGCGATAGATGTCATACGCCTCTTTGCTGAGCCCGTCCACGATTTCCAACTCCATCGGGTCGATCTTCTGTATACGGTCCTTGATAGCTTCTAAAGCGGCGATATTGCCCTGCAGGTTATCTATGACCGCGGCGTTTTCTTCAAACTGTTCTTCACTGATACGCCCGCGCTGCAGATCCGGATGTTTTGAAAAGTCTTTTCCGGTCAGCGCATCGATGGCAAATTGCCGGTATTCGTCCTGTGTAGGGCGGCGTCCAAAGTCTTTGAGAAAATCACGATACCACTGCGCGTTGTTGCTGCCATAGATAACTTTGGGATCCCTGTCCGTTGTCAAATACGAAACAGCACCTTTTTCCGTAAACTCCCGGATATCTTTTACGATGGGGTCCACCAAATCATCTAATAATTGCTTATAGTGATCATACAACGCCTGCCACCCTTCCATTGGCTTATCCGGCCGTACCATAAGTATCTCCGCGGCGGCATCCCGTTCCACCCCTTCCGCGAAATTCTTCTGAAGGATATTATCCAACGCGTCTTGTCTTTGTGCTTCCAGCCGGCGTTGCTCCTTATCCATAAGCGCATCAAACTCTTCGTATTTTTGCCGGGCTAAATATTGGTTCCTCGCATAGGAATGATCCACGTTTGAAAATGAAATAAAATCATCACCGATTGCAAAATTGTCTTCCATCTGCGCCTGGTAATAGACTTCATAAGGAACCGTAATATCCGCTTTTGTTTCTATCGCAGTCTGTAGTTCTTCATTGCTTAACCCTGCTTTATCTGCCAGAGCCTGCAACGCCTGCTCCCCGCCTTCTTGCTGCAATACCATTTCTGTGTCGATATTTACTTTTTCATAGTTCGTGCCTTGTACCGAATCATGTACCACCTGCGCTGCAATTTCAGGATCCTTTTTAAAAAATTCTTTTACCCCTTCTGTTTCTTTCAATTGACGATGCATAGAGATACCGGTAATATTTTTCAGTTTTTCTTTAAGGTGCAGATCCTGCATTTCTGCTAATGCAGCCGTCCTACGGACCAACCTGATAGAACCGCCGCCGGAAGCAATCGCCCCAAAGCCAATCGAAGCGGGAACAGCAGCAAGCGCATTTTCTACAGCTCCTTCAAAGCTTTGCCCTAAGGTGTAATGCGGAATCGTACCACCTTTGTACGCTGAGACTACATTACTTATCATCCGGTCAGCGAACTCCTGGCTGCCTTCTTCTATCGACTCACTCACCGCGATGGAGCTGGCGCCTTGTAAAATTTGTCGTAATCCCGTCAGCATAGAAGTACTATCTGTCGCGTCAGCAATAACGGAGCGGATACTTTCCGCGGCCATCGTTTTATTACCCTTTAAAACTTTTAAGATCATACCAGCATTGGCAAACTCAATCCCTGTTTCAACGGCAGCAGCTGCTGCTGCGTAGGCCCTTGCCTCTCCGTTCGTTAGTGTTCTTTTACCGTTACTATCTTTATATTGGGAATACTCAACAAAACGCTGTGCCGCGCTTTCTTCCCACATATCAAGAAACCATCCGGCGCGCATACCCAGCGCAAATCCAGTTTTCGCTGCAGCGGCAGCCCCCGCCAAACTCACACCACCGGTAACCGGAGCAGCCAATACTCCGGCACCTACGGCAGCCGCACCCAGCGCAGCACCATACAAACTGCCCCGGCCAAATCCGGTCAGCTGTTGCCGTATCTGTTGTGATGTACCGCCGACCACAGCGGTCAACGGTGCCTCGAATAATCCTGGCATTTCCTTTCCAGCATCTATTTCCTTTTGTATTTCCGCTACTTTTTTATAATCTTCTTCCGTTAAATTCTTCTTTTCCAGCAATCCTTTACGGCCGATATTGGCAATATCATGCTGCAATAAGGCCTTTTCCCAGCCTACTTTTGCGGCCTCCAACAAACTGTGTACCTGCTTTACGTTCTCAATATTATGTAATGCGATAGCCGCTGCTGCATTACTTCCGCTACCCACTACATTGCGTAATCCCGGATAAGCCTCCATAAGCTTATCCAGGGACACCTCATTCTCTCCGGGGGGCATCAGCGCCATCTGTTTCCGCCTGTAATTATATACATCCCGGGCATTGTCAAGATTTTTAGAGTCGGCAAGTATCGCCTCTTCCGGGATCCCTGTTTCAACAGAAATATGTCTTGCTTCTTGTAACACATCTTCTTGGTTAAAGGTGTAACGCTTCCAGATATTTGATTGTTTAAAGGCTTTTTCAGCCCGTTCTGCTTGCTGATTAAATTCTGTTTGTAGTTTTTCTATGTCCGTTTGGCTTCGATCTAAACGAAGCTGCCCACTTGGACTTAACGTACCGCCCGAAGAAAACCCGGCAGGATCTTGCGCCTTAAACTTCTCCGGCATCGGCGTATCAGGGATCGTTGCTTCCGGTGTATATCTGTAATTATCACTCTCATCTGCCACAGGCATCGTATCAGGGTTTATGCCAAAACCGCGCAGCTTTGCTTCTTGCGTCAACTCTTCTATACTCATTATTTGCACCTCGCTCAATTAGTAAACCGGTCTCCAGTTCTTCCAACATTAGGCGCCAACAAATTCTTTAGCCCCTCGGCATCGACAATATGTGTAATGCCATCGTCTTTTAAAACTTCAAACTGATCCGTACCCGGTAATCTTCTTGTTGATATAATATGCGCCGCTGCTAATTCAGCTTTTGTAATATCAACATCAACCGTAGTATTAAAGAATGTTCCAGGTGTTTTGTAACTGCCATAATTTATCTTAGTCATAGATTCATCCAAGAACCCAATAACGTCCTGCAGTGTTGGCTCCGTGCCGCCATTTCGCACGTCGTTTATCCTCTGTATAGCATACCCTTGTGCGCCGTGCCATGTTTCTGCAACCATAGCCTTATCCAGATCAGGATACTTTTCTTTAAAAGAGGCTTCCAATCCGGACCAGTCGAATTTGAAAATACCCGTACCATTTTTCTTTGCATCGTATAACTTTATTAATCTTTCATATTCTGCTTTAGATGGTTTCATACTCACTAGCCAAGCCGCATATTCCGCTTCATTTGCAAATTCTCTGTGCATAAGTGTTTGCACGATACCATGCTCCATTCCCAAAGCCAACCCGCCTTTACTGCCGCCACTTCCAGATTCTGAATCTCCATCCAGTGCCTTATCTCTTCCTACCCGTTGCCCCCACCAGTAGTGCGCCTGATGATATCCCTTTTCTCGCATCTCCGGATCCGAGCCAAAGTTTTTATCTATCAAAGAATAGTAATGCTCCAGATCTGTATCGCCAGAGTCATGCAATGCCATCAGCTTCTGATCTATCGCTTTAAACGCATTAGAAATCTGATAATTACGCATGGTCTTGCTTTGCTGGATCCTCGACAAACAGGTTTGATATAGATCGTCCTTCTCTTCCAGCGTCATGCCTCGACCTTGTGGCCTGGCAAAGCCAATAACACCATAAGCGTCTAACGATATTGCAGCGAATCCGTGGGTCCCTGACTGATACACCTTGCCGGTTTTCGCGTCATACACGCCAACGTGCCCTGCTTTACCATCCTTGTCAGAATCCCAATATACGATATCTCCTGTGCGCAGCTTGCTTCGATCAGTAAAAGCTGTGCCGGCAGATTGTGCGTCCGCATAGTTTGTCGGAGCCCACGTGTTGCCGGGAATACCTCCGGCAGCTTCCAACGCCGCATTAACACCTTTTGTGCAAGTGTTAACACCCCAGTTTTCACCTTTAGCGGCCATGTTGCGCATCCACTGCACCGCTTTTTCACCGTCAAAACCTGTTCCCGCAGCGGTGCCTTCGTAAATCGCTTTCCATAGGCCTTCAATATTATCCCCATATTGACTGACTAATGTCTCGGCCGTGGAGCGTGTCATTGTCCGGAGCCGGCGATCATGAGCTGCTTTCGCAAAATTAGTCAGCACATTCGGATCCAGCACCCGCCCATATCGTTCGATGTAGGTTTCCGCCAAGTCGTTGTTCCCGTCCGCATAAGCCTTATTGATCAAGGCCTGTGCCATACCACCCATCACCGCGCGGACCTTTTGCTTGATCCGGTCCGTACCGTAGTTCTGGTACCGCAGCTCCACCATAGCTATCGCGCGGTTCATCATACCGTCTACCGTACCTTGATTCTGATAGCCGGCCATGGCATCGTTTAGTGTATCCTGTAAGCTGTTTCCCAACTGCGTGTCTGCATTCTTTTCCAGCTCGTTTATCTGGAACTGCGCTACCTGGCTTCGGTGATTGTTATAATCCCGGTTCAGGATATCCTGATAGTTACGCCCTTCGTCTCCGTACGTCAGTATCCGCCCGTATTTTTTCGCGATCTGATTCCGGATCTTCCGTTCCCCTTCTTCAAAACGTTGCAGGGCATTTTCCGCCAGCCCTTCTTTGTCCTGATAGATCTCTTGTTTTAAATCTCCGGTCAGCCGGTTATATTCGTTATCCGCCGCCATGATCTTCGCGGTCCTGTGCTGACGCTCAAAGGCCAGCGCAAGGTTACTCAGCCCTTGCGCGGTCCTCGCGCCCTGTGCGGCCAATGCCTGCGCACCGGAGTTATCATACGTGACCCGGGTTACTTGCGACGCTGGTGCTCCAAGCTGTCCATTTTCTTTATACGCTTCAAAATTCGCCATCGTGGATTACCCCCAGTTATATTTCGTTCCGAAATTATATTTGTTAAACACACCACCCAGGGAAGCATCTCCGCCGGCCGCCGTATCCCAGGCGTTGTTCTGCCATGTAGTATTGCTGAAGCCCATCTTGCCAGTTGCTGCGTTAAACTTTGTATCCCCAAATCCGCCAGCCGCTTGCTTCGCGCTTTGCGCTCCAGCGCTTCCTGCACTATACAGATTGCCGGCAAGCGACAAGGTACCCATGAGCATATGCGTCATGAAGGCCCGTTTTCCGGCCTTGCGATAGTCTCTCGCGTTCTGTTTGTAGATCAGCCCCTGATTATACATATCGTTCGACTGACCGACCATCTCGTCCACTTTCTGCCGGCCGTTATACGCATCCATCGCCAGCTCTTTTGCCTGCGCATACTGCGTATCTGCCAGTGTCATTAAAGCGCTGCCCGTAGCCGTAATACCGGAAGCCCCGATAACGGCTCTTTGTTTAGCGCCGTACTGCGATAGTCGGCGTCGTTTGTTCTCTTCGTTGATCGCGCTGTTCTGCGCCTGTTGCTCTGCATTCTCCTGTTGCTTTTGAGAATTACGCATCGCGATTTCCGCATTCGTCTCCGCTTCCGCAGCTCTTGCGTTCGCCTGCCGACGTTCGGCCTGTCCTTGCAAATACGCCGAGCCTAAGGTGGCTATGATTGTGCCTGCTACCCCCATCACTTCACCTGCTTTCTAAATTCAAAGTAACAATATTTCATCGTCGCTATGCCTCTTGGCTCTGGGGGATACACCGTTGCCCCCATCCATATGAGCCATTTAATCGTTTGTTTGTTATCTTCATTGACCCAGTTGTACAACCGTTCCCAGTCATGTAGCCAGGACTGCATCACTTTTTTAGATTGTTTCGCGGTATAGATTTTATTCTTCTGTGTATCTTCTGTCGTCACAAACCACACCACGCCTTCCGGAACAAACGGGTTCGTTCGGATAATGCCGAACGCGGCCACGGGTACGTTATCAATCCGGCACTCGACCGCTACTTCCGATGTCTGAAGACAATGCTCTAATTCGGCTAAGATGTTAGGTCCTGTCAGTCCGACAATTTCTTTCCTCGTAGACTGTTTAAGATTCTCCGCAATATAGCGCAGATCACCGTGGAACGGTTTTATAAACACGATATTAGCCACCAGGCGTCACCTCCGGAATGATTGATAATATCTTCATCGGCAGCGGATCCTTCTGTTTGATCGTCACATAGATTGTGTCGCTGTAGTTCGCCTGCGGCAGCACGGCATATTTCTTCCCGGTAAACAAGGTGATAGGATCTCCATACCGCTCTGTCGCCCGCCATTTAATCTCGTCCAGCTTGTTTTCCGTGACGCCATACCAACCGCCGCGGGTGTCCTTGAACATGATACACATCTGCTGTATCCGTTTCTTCCGGCTCCCCCATGTGCCATCTCCCGCCTGTAATTCGATTGGCATAGTCTTCAACGTCGTGTCGTACCCAAGGCCTATCTGGATATGACTGAAACTGCGTCCAAACAGGATAGCGCCATCAGCGCCCACCGTCAGTCCTTGAATCACGTTCCCATCGGCTAAAACCTGTACGGCTTTACCGGCGAGCCAGGCAAGACCAGTCAATGTATTCACCGGTTCTCCGGAATAGCTGTACCCTGCATCTACATAAAACTGCGTTTCCGGTTCTGCGTCGGATATTTGTGAAGCCATCAACTCCACATAGTACTTTCCATCACGCAGCACGACCGCCCACAGCTCATCCTCATCTTCTCCGGATATGCTGCAAACATCAATAAACTTGCCTTCTGTCGTATGTCGATGCCAGGCAAATACATCCTGCTCCTTAATGTACGTCATGCCAAGCAGCACGCCATCATCCCGTACACACCAGACAATACTGTTAGGAGTTTGTTGGTACGTAATCGATACAATCTCATGCCCATCGAACAGATGGCTGGCCAGCAGGGATACATCGTCACCGGTGTATTTGTCTACGTCATAGCTGTACGCTAAATCCCGGATAATACTTCCCTGATGCTGCACATAAATCACACGGCTGCCGACAATTACAGGCGCCAGGTCGTTAATGCCGCGATATTCCTGTGCTTTCGCCTGTTGGTTCGAGGGGGTAAACGCAGCCTGCCCGCCACCGACTTTGTACTCCCCACCGGATGTGAGCATCAGCATTTCCGCAAACGTGACAATTGCTTTAATGCCGTTCATCTGCCCGGAGCTGAGAGAACCGATAATCGCGTCATCGTCCACCGTAGGGATGCTTACCCCAAAATTCCAATAGTCTCCTGACTTGCTGGCCCAGTATGTTTGTGGATGAGACTTACTCCCGGCAAACACAAGCCGGTCCTCAAAAAAGCCCACGCAGGCGGGATATCCTTTTGTACGGCTCCATGATTGCAACGAAAAGTCGTTTGTCGCGGTAATCGCTCCAAGTTTTTTTACTACGGTAGCCGTTGCACTGGTACCGCTGGTAACGGCGGTGATCTTAGCCATGCCGTAATAGTCCTGGCTAAAAGTCTGAATCGTAATAAAACCACGTTGCCGTTCGTTCTCGTTGCTTTGCGTCCACACATCGATGTTGAATCCCGTACTTGTGATTCGGTAGCTTACAAGTTCCGTACTCTCGTTCGTTGCAGTGAATTCATAATTTCCTGAACGGGCGCCTTCCTGTGTCCTGACGGCCACCCATGACGCCGTACCGGTATCATATCGTTCCAGCGTGAAAGACCCGTCCCAAAAGCCAAAGCTCTGCACATGGACAGTTCCTTTTGGGGGACATTCAACTGTAAACTGCCCCGGTGCCTTACGCACAGTCCCTTCCGGGTCTGCGGTGTGAGTAGGACAGTCCGGCACGCCTTTGATGTAGCTGCTTTTTACGGTGTGTCCTAATCGGATCAGGCTACCTACCATATCTGCGGCAAAATAGCTCTGCGAAGCCGTAAGCGTAATCGTTCCGGTCGTCGCGCTTGCGGATATCTTCAAATTATCGTTTGTGTTCGGGTCCTCAAACGGCCCGTCCAGAATATCCATCTTATTGATCGACCAGTTTCCCGCCCCATTCCGTACTAATGTGTACGGCGGATAATTTGGATGTGTCAGGAACAGTGTATCCGCAGATTGTACGTATTTTATTTTATCCAGGTCCGCCGCCCCGTAAGGACTTGTAATCGAATACACAGCGCCTTGGTTCGTTACGATTCCCCCATCCGTATAAAACCGGATACGCCCCGGTGTAAATTCGAGGATATAGTGCTGATCTACGTTATACCGGAACGGAAGCAATCGGGCCTTCGCATTATTCGCGGTCTGCTGGACATGATAAAACCCGGGACGGCGCATAACACCGCCATACCGCAGCACTAATGCGTTTTCAATTCTTGCCGCGCCCACATCGTATTTTTGCAGATCAGTCCTCCCCATAAGCGCTGGCGTAAGTTCTCCGGCAGCAAAGGAAGGCTTTAGCTGAAACATACCCATGTCTTACCCCCCTATGCAGTCATCAAGGCCCGTAAACCGCGCCGCCGCTAAATTATAAATGCCGGGGTCCGACACATTCTGTTCGTTCATATCGTCCGCTCCCGCCTCGGCAAAGAGCGCGTTATATGCCTGTAAGCAGCTCTGGGTCAGTCCCATGTTGCCGGTGAGCTTGAACGCGATATCCGCGGCTAATTTCCATGACAGCGCTTCTATAAATTCATCATCCATCAAGGCACAATCTTGTATATCATACACATACTCCGCCCAAATATTCGGCAGGTTACAGTAAATCAACCGGCCTTCAGGGTCACTTGATAACTTGTATTCCGTGTATTGCGGGATGTTTGTAAACGTCTTATTGTAGAGCCGCTTCAAATTAAGGCAGCTTGCAGGATAGCGGTATTTATATCGCCACTCCAAAGCCTCCGGAGAATCTGTGGCTACGAGAGCAAGCTGACTACGACGCAGCGCGAACGTCCAAGGCCACCTGCGCAACGTGGCCTTACGTGCCTGGTCATAGAATCGCCTGCAAAGGCGCGCATCCTCCGAAGGCTCATCGATAAGCTCAATCGCATCGTGCCCAATCCGGGCTAACGCCATATTACAGATAATCACTTTGTCCATACCGATTTCTCCTTATAGGAACGGCGGCACAGGTCATCCCGTACCGCCGTATACATCACTTGCCGGCTGTACCGGCCTTTCTTGTTACTCTTTTCGGTTTATCCACCTTTGCAGCTACCGGTTCCGGCGTGACAATTTCCGGGTCAATGGCTGCCGGAGCACCTGCCGAAGGAAATTCCCTAACAGCTTCCGGCGCATCTGCCGGTTTAGTATCCAGTGCCTCTAAGTGAGGCGGGGCTGCGAACGTATCGGCGAGATCTACAATTTCCCCTTTTTCGTAATAACGCCGATTAAAATAGCAATTGCGAATAACTTTGTATCGCATTACAGTGTCAGCTGCGTTCCGGTACTCATGTACGCAAACAGCTTGCCGCCGACAGGGGAAGTACCGGCATATTTCAAGCGCACATAGCGGTTACCGTGAGAGATAGGCGCATAGAACTGTGCCAGCGTACAGGCTTTAGTCTGTGCCATCGCAGCCGGTACCGTGATAGTCACTTCATCTACCGGTGCAGAAAAATCAAAGGTCGGAGCGCTCTGTACGGTGATAGCAGTCATTTTACCGCTAGTACAAGGAGCTGTCAGTTTCACATCAAAGAACAACGGGTGGATCAGTTTCGTTGCACCGCCCAGATCAATTGACTTAGTGGAAACTACATCTGCAGCCACCGCCTGGTTTTCAGAAAAAATCAATTCCGCATCAATCATTGCCATGGTGATATACCTCCTTAAATCTTGCTTTCCGTATTCAGAATTGCATCGCTGCGCAGGATAGGCACTCCCCAGAAATGGGTCTGTTTCTTTCCGCCGAACTCGTCAATAGTCAGACGCACGTTTGTTTTCTTGCTGGCGCAGATATCCAGATACGTCTTCAAAGCGCGGTTGCCAAAGAAAGCCATCGTGCAGTTATCTGGATTTTCAATCTGGTTATACGCACGGATCATGTTTTCCACAAAAGCATCAGCATTAGTAGCAGTCAGGGCGGTCGTATCGATATTTGCCAGACGAACCACATAGCGAGGATCGCGAATGCACAGGCCCATATCCCAGTTATACTGAGACTGATAACCCCAGTATTTGCCGCCGTTGCTGTCAGTAAGCTGCACGCGGCCATTATCACGATACTTAAAGCCGGCAGAAGTGCCTTCCGGAAAAATACCATACACAGTCTGCTGACCATAGCCGACTAACCACATAGAAGTCAGGTTGTTCCCGGTGCCACCGCAGTCAATGATCTGATCCGCCCAGATGGCATCCTGATTCGCTTTGTCGTAGTAGTAAGCGCTTAGTCCAGTAAAGCCTGCCGGATTCACTTTTTCATCGCCGTAGAAAAAAGTGGTTGCCATTTTCTGGTTCATAGCTTCCTGGTATGCCTGGTTCTCAGACATGCGCCAGGCGTTAGAGTTACCGTTGATCTGCATCAGGCGTTCGTCAATTTCTGCCAGCGCTTCCATCCCGCCACAGGTAAAAGACTGATTCTTGCTGGTGGATTTCCCCGGTTTGGTACCACGGTTGATCATACGCCATGCCACTTCCGGCAATTCCGCACGCACCGCAACCGTTTCCATCTTCTTTTCGTTACAGACCTTAAACGGCATAACGTCCAGGATCCGGTTTGTTTTGCTTTGCAGTTCCACAATCTGCTGCGCCGCCAGTTCGTTGTTGCGGCCAAAGCGTGCCGCCCAATCATGTAAGGTTACACAATCGCTCATTTTACTTCCCTCCGTAAAAATTAATATTTGCTGTTCGGAAACAGCAGATCTTCTGCATTGGATTTACCGCCTACGGACTTGCCGTCCGGAGCGGTATCTTCTTGCAGCAAAGAACCGATGTTTTGCAGGAATCGCTGTACCGCAGGATTATAGGCTACCCCGCTTTCAACCAGCGCCTGCATGCACTCGCCGCCGCCAAAAGTATCGACAGCCAGTTTCGCGTTCCGGAGGTTCTCCGGTTTCGTCAGGCCCTGTTTCGTGCATTCGTTAACCCAGGTATTTTTTGTTTCTTCCGCCTGCTGCTGCATCGCCAGCATCTGCTGACAGTGCATCTCAATCAGGCGGTCTGCCTGGGCCTGCGTCAGTTTCGCTTCGTGAGCGATCTTGGTAAACTGCTGCTGCAATTCATCTTTCAAAACAAGCCCTTCCGGCAGGGTAAACTTGTATGTTTCGGGAACCTCAACCGCTCCACCCTCTGCGTTTGGTTCACCCTCGCCCGCCTCTTTTTTGTCTACGGCATCCGCCGGAAAGTTAAAAGGGTTTTCGGTGCCGCCGGCGGCAGGAGTTGCCGGTTCCGCCGCCGGTGTACCTTCAGGAGCTGGGGTGGCTGAGGCAGGAGGCAGACCCGCCGCCCCGGCGCCATCTGCTTCAAGAAACGGTCCTACGTGATTTTTAAACATCTTCATCTTCCTCACTTTCTGCGGTCTGCCGCGCTAATTCTTCTCGTTCCATTTTGTACAAAAGCCCGTAGCCGTCTTCGCTTCGGTTTCCGCTTTGTATTCGTTTTATGATTTGTACTAACTCATTCGCTACGGACACTCTGCCAGCGCTGTACGAATCTTTGTAGGGTTCACCGGTAAATAGCATCGCCCCGTATCCGGATAGCTTTAGAATGCCGTAAATGACTTCACGCCCATTCTCGGTGTTTAACACTGCTTGCAATTTCATCAGATCCATCAGGCACCTCCAAGCATAGCGTTTATGATGCTGCTATCATTTGTGACCGGTGTCTCCGAGAGCAGCCGTGCCGCTTCCACGCCGTCCCGCAACGGTTTTGCCATTGCGGCTGCCTGTTCCATTTGCTGTTGCTGCGCCTGGGCCTGTGCCCGTTGCTCCCGCAGCTTCTTCACTTCGTCTTCGCCCCGCATCATCTTCTCCGGCGCGCCGTTGATCACCGCGTGCTGGCGTATCACAGCATCCATATCGATATTGTCAACGATTTCCGGAGCGATACCGGCAAGATTACCGGCCAACGCCAGTGTCTTTTCCAGCGCCGGGCTTTCCACCATGCGCTGCGCCTGGGCCAGTAGCGATATAAATTCAACCTTGAGATTTTCCTCTTGACCCTGCAGCTCTTCCGGCACCGGCGGGAACAACCCATTGCGAAGCGCAATCTCAAAGGTTCGTTTCGTCAATGGAATTAGCACCTCATTGTGAAGCTGTTCCAATACCGGAGACAGCATCAACAGCTTTTCTTCGTGCCGTTCCGCCACTTCCCTTGCGGTCATCTGCGGATTATCCTGACTACTAAGCATTACAAACAGATCATTGTAGAATGCGGCGGCGATCTGCTGCTGCTTCAGCTGGATGGTCTGCATCGCGTCTTCCCGGCTGCCCGTCGTTTGATACACCGGACGGATCAGGTTTACCGCGTTATCCGGTACGATCGTTTGCTTGCCAGGCAGCCTGTCTACTTTCCCCACGGACGCCGGCACCAACATGGCGGGGTCTGCCCGTGTTTCCAAAAGCCGCATGTTTAACTTTTCCAGTTTTTGCAACTGCATACAGTTCCCCAGCGCATTGTGCCCCGGTCCTGAACCGTAAATGCCGTTGGCCACAGTCGTCCAGCGCGGCATGATAAACGGCCTTTCGTGATAACCGGCGACCTTCAAGAATCGATCGCTGCTACCGTCCTCGAAATAATAGCTGCGCCAGGGGAAATTCCCTATCGCCAGTCTGCCAGGATCGTACTTCAAGTTCTGCTCAATCAGCATCGTAACCGGGAAATACGCGGTCATATTGTTAGCCTTATAAGCGTTTTTAACCTGTTCGCTACATACGTCAAACCCAAACTCCTGCACCATCTGCCAGGCCGTCAGCTTGAACCGTCGGGCAAAATGACTGACTCTGCCTCGCGCGTCAACATCCCCCGCATATTCCCCACAGGTGTATGGCCGCGCCCATATCGCGTGGTTGTAGTCCTCCAGCAACAACGCTGCCGCAGTACCAAACTGAGAAAGCTCTGCATCGATATTCATCAGCATGTTGTAGATATTTGACTTGGCATAAATGCCCATCATGATATCTTTGCATTCTTCCAACCACAGCTTGACGGTATGATATTCTGCCAGCTCATCGTCCTGCAGTCCCAGCGAGAACCACGGCCGGGAAGGTGATGTAAGCCCTGCATGCAGACCTGCGCCGCACTTCTGACAGGCTTCCATCGGGTACGGCTCTAACAGATAATAGTCCCGCCGCTTCCCGTCGGAGCTCTTGTCCTCTTCATCGAACCGGCCGCGCATCGGATTAATGTATCGGCTTAACAGTTTCCACGTCGGCTCAAACTGCGCCCGGGTCGTCATCATCTGACTAACAATCTGCTTCTTCTTTCGCAGTACTTCGCTGTCCCGCAGCACGTCCTGCATAATCTTAGGCATCTGTGCCATGACTATCACTCACCTAACAATGCTTTTTTCACAGACTGCACGGTATCACTGATCATACCGTTCGTGCGATTCGTATACTGCCTGCCTCTTGCTCTTGCCAAACGGTTTCTGACATCTTGCCGCTGTCCTTCCGTAGCGCCGTCAATCGTAGCAGCGGCAGTAGAACCGGGAGCGGATGTTTTGATTTGCGGGCCACCACCGCCACCACCGCCAAGTCCGTGTAGCTGCGTAATGATCTTAAACATGTTTTTGTCACCTCTCAAAATTTATTTATAACCCGGCAAGCGGGTCATATTCTTCCTCTTCCCCTGCTGCATACTGCAGGTCTTGTTGCCTGACAACTGGCCGTGCAAATGTGAGTACTGCACTATCTGCTAAATCAGGGCTTTTCCCTGTCCGTTCTTTTAATTTTTCTTTGCTTTCCAGGATAATTTTCCCATCACGTGTAAACTTATATTCCACCGTGGACAGCTCGCTTTTAAGCTCGGGTTCCTGTGGTAGTGCCCCGCCTTGTAGCATCCAGTCACGGCATTTAAAATACATTTCCGCTCGGAGGTTAGCGAATCTGTCACTATCCCCGGCTCTTTCGCCAAATGCTACTTCCTGTACTTGCCGGTAATTAAGCTGGTGTAACCGGTCAACCACACCAGCCCCCATGTTTCCAACATCCACAAACACGGCATCTGGATTTTCAGCCTTGATAGCAAGTATGACGCGGTCCACAACTTCCATAACGGACAACCCGTGATAGATCAAAGGAGACTTCATCCATAATCCTTGCCGACAAGTAATAACTGTCCTGTCATCCCCAAAGCGGGCCACATCCACGCCTACGATGACTGGCATACCTGACACATGTTCCGGCAATAATTCTCTTGCGGCGGAAGCAGTCACTAAGTCAATCGGCATAACCACATCGGAGGCACTGGCAGTAAAGTCGCAGAGCAGTTCCTGCCGGATTTCGATATCCGTCATCTCCCGCTTCATCTCTTCCAGTTTTTCCGGTGGCAAGATGTTTGTTTCATCCGCCCGGTAACAGCACGTAAAGTAAGTGGGATCCTTAAGCGCTGCTAAGTACCGTTCGTAAAACTGATTCTGTCCCTTCGGCGTGCCGATAAAATACGCAAATCCGTCTCTGTCTGCCAGGGCCGGCACAATAATTTCACCGTACAGTTCTGCCCGCATCTGAGCGTACTCATCAAGGATCACACCGTCTAAGTACATACCGCGTAGCGCGTCCGGATAGTCAGCGCCCATGACGAATATCCTTGCCCCAGGACTATTTTTATGCTGCGAGGGCAGCTCCACAAAAAGCTTGCTGGCATTTATTTTTCGCCCCGGTATTGGGCTTGTGTAGTAAAGCAAATAATTCCATGCGATTCGCTCCGCCTGGTTGCGAAACGGAGCGATATAAGCGTACTGTGGGGCGCGCAAGCTGTTTTGTACTGCTTTTTTAATCAGTTCATTAATGCAACCAACGGTCTTGCCGAACCTTCGGTGGCAGACCAGCACCGCCCGCTTCTTTTGGTCCATTGCCGGATGTATCACATCCCGCCAGATTTGGCGCGGTGTATACGGGATAATAATTTTAGTCATCCTTGTCTCCGTCCCAGGCCAGCGCTAATGCCCCGCCATCTGCGCCGGTAATCTCTTGTTTCTGCTTGTCCGGCCAGTCTGCCGGCTTGCGGTTGCGCAACCAAAATTCTTGCGCTTTTTCGGAAGCAGGAATTGCGACGGTTTCTTCTGCCATCTCAATCTTTTCCTCTTCGCAGCGCTTTCCCTGATCGTCATAGAAGACACGTTTTACTTTAAACGCCTTAAGCACGGGAATCGTTCTGTCAAAGCAGGATTTGTACAGTGCATTTTCGACCTTACGATCTGGAACATCTTTCCCCTCGCGCGTAGCCTCCGAAAACTCCTGATATTTTTTCTTCCATTCGTAAAACGTAGAAGGTACTATCCCCATGTTCTTCGCAATCTGCTCATCGGAGAGGCCATCCCTGGCCCAGCCCTGTATACGAATTAAGCCCTCTTCCGTCAGCCATTCCTGATACTTTCCCTTCGCCATGCAGCCTCACCGCCTTTCATAATTTGGCATAGTTGGGCTGTGACCATACGGCAGGAGGCGGGCCGGAGATCACAGCCCCGAAGTGGGAACATAAAAAGGAACCGACCCGTTAAGGCCAGTTCCTTTTGTATTACTATACCACAGTTTTTATACAAAAAAGTCTAAGACTTTTTAATTTTTTTTTGAAACACCCCTAATTGTGCCGCCGTCAAAGAAGCATAGGTGAGAAATTCTTCCCGCCAGTTGAAATAGGTACCGCGGGATAAACATAGCAAAATACAGGTAGTTTCCGCACTTTCTTTTAGATAATACCGGTGGTACATCGCCTCACCGATCAGGCGGTCCGCGGGGTATTGATACCATGTATCTTCGATTACCCGCAACCAGGTTTCGGGATCCTCTAATCCCATCACATTTTTTATCGGTTCCAACAATTCAATCGCGGTTCTCGCAGTCGGGTCCGCACTCCCCTCCGCCCTGGCAACACCTTCCCCGTGCAGATCCGCCACAGCCCGCGATATTAAATTCGCTCTGAAAAACAGCCTGTCGAAGAAATTCATTTCTCTACGGGTTAGTACTGCCAACAGGTTCACACCCCTTATTTCAAGATTAACGCTGTCACAATTGAACCGATCAAAAAGGCCCACGCCGCTATGATCATTAAAACCACTACTGTCATGATTCACACTCTCCTATCAGCCTATCAAGATACCACCGCGCTTTCCGCAAGTCTTCAACGCCATTTTTATTCGATAAACTCGCTCAGTGTCATGTTTTTACCCCCTTGTACCGCGCGTCACAATTGCACACATGCATGCCCGCACTGTCTTGATACACGCCTTTCCCGTGACAGTACGGGCAGCTTGGCAAGTAGCGAGGAATATAGCTGCGCCAGATTTTTTGTTGCAGAAAGTTCAACGGCATTTTTATATACTTCTTCTCTGTCCGGCTATCTGTAATCTCCTGGGCATACTTCTCCGCAGCGCATATCAGATCACCCGGAGCTACACCTTGCACGGTCAGCTGCAAAAAGGCAGACTTCACCTCGTTGATACTTCCCTGCTTTCGTGGATAGGCTCCCCAGAACGCGTCCCATGCGTCTTTTGATTTTAATTTATATTTATCCATCCATCCATCCAACGAGGCTGATGGCTTTTCAGGTTCGTTTCCCTGCGCAGCGGATCCTGAAATTTCAACAGCAATATTTCCTGCGGAGGGCAAACTTTGCGAATCGGAGTTATCCACAGGTAAACCAGATTTATCCACAGGTTTGCTTAGTATAGAATTAACTGTAGTAGATTTATGGATGGTATTATTTAACCTAACCTTACCTAACCTAACCTGGGTTGCCAGTTTGTCAACCGTTGGTTGACCATTGGTTTCCACGTTTTCTTTATTTGGTTGACAGTTGGTTTCAATGGCTCTATCACCGGGTTTATCACTACTTTTAGTAGCGATTGACTCTTGATTTTCTTCTGTATTTTTAAGTTTATACGTTCCATCTTTTGTCAATTCTAACATAGCCAATTCTTCTTTATAGATCGTTGGTTTATAACGATCTTTCCGGATGGAATTATTACGCAACCAATAGGCATCCACTACGACACCATTTGGAAACCGGATAATAAATCCATAATCGATAAGCTGATCCAAGTCTTTACTTGTCGCCCCGACCATCCTAGTAGTTGACTTCGCCTTGCCGTTAAAGCCATCATCATCCGCCTCAATACATAGCTGGAAATATAGGCAGCGTACGATTGGAGGAAGGTCTAAAAATGTATCATTGTTAACTACAGATTTTGAAAACATCCTGCGCTCAGCCATGGCAAACACTCCAAATTTTTCTTGTTAAAATAGCATCTGTATCCGTGTTAAGTACGGTTTGATATCATCCACGCTGCGCGCGAGGATATATGGTGCGAACGGCGCGACCCGACGCTGGTAGAGTTTCTGTGCTTCACTTTGTTTTCCGACTGCTGACTTACACTCAATCAGCAGAATTTTTCCTGCTTTATACGCTTCCATATCTGGTCTCCCGGGGCGAACAAAAGGACCAAACTGTGGATTAGACTGAACAAACCATCCGTCAGCCCGCAGCAGGTCTTGTATTTGCTTCTTCACTTTGTTTTCTGGTGTGTCCTTCATAGCCTCACCTCAAAATAATGTCTGTTCCTTCGTTTTGCGTACGCTTTTAATGTTCCCCTTGCAGCTTGTCCAGTGCGGGATAAACCCGATGCCGGCGACCTGCGAGACATCCCCGGAGAGTTCGCACGCTATGACCTTGCCCGCTGGCGTAACGATACGGTTCTTGTTATATTGCCCCTTATAGTACGTTACCGCCCTCGGATCGCACGGCAGGTATTTCCCTGCCGGCGTCCGAATAAATTGTATTTCCGCACCACAGAGTTTACATTTCATTTTTATTGCTTCTCCATTTTCTTTGCTGCCTCAACAATAATATCTGCTAATTTTTGTACGGTCTTTTCCGTGGCACCGCCAAGTTTTTCAATGTTTTCTGTGGTAGCGTACTGAGCAATCAGCATTGTATACGCCGTTTGCTTCGTTGGTATAAAAATACTCAACACGAGACAAACGCAAAACACGGATGTCGCCCATTTAAACATGCGTTTGTTCCCGTCAGTATAAGAACCAAACATGACAAAGGGCGCAATTACAAATGCCACATTTGCCAACCTGTTCACTGTTTCCACTAAATCTAAAAGATAAAATATCCATGGTGAAATAATCTGATTCATAGTTCCTCCTCACACCGCCGTTACCGGCGCGCCTTATTCATGTTTTACCATCTCTGCATCCGTTGCGGGCGTCTCAACACTAAATAATTCGCTGTTGCTCTGTTTTGCAGCCTCAATAGCCGGCGTAGCAGCATTCGCTTCAGTATCAATCACTTCGTCGTCCACTGTACCACTGGCAATATCCTGGGCAATCTTAACTGTCTCTGCATCTGCTTTCTGATAGTCAACAGACATTAACCCCCACTTGCCGATCAGGCGCCGCAGAACCGTTTTACATGCCATGCCGTCATAGTTATCATTCCAGATTGCAGGACGGTTTCCACGGCCTTTCCTGAACTTTTTTTCATGCGCATCAATCTGCTTCACAGACATGTATATCTTTTTTTCAAATCCGTTGATTAAACGAAAGTACCCAAGATACCCGATGACATGCCGTGTTTCTCTTTCGTCCTCGTCTTCGATCCACTCTACCTCCACATCTTCTGTCAGACGATCGAAATGTTTCAGTTCCCCTTCACGCACATCCACCACGTTCAAATTCTGGTAGGCACCGGTCCGGTTAGCCAGCTGGATCATGCCACGATATCCCATGATAAACTGTGCTTCTTTCTTCCCTGTTTTGCTGTTATAGAACGGCACCACATAGGCGAAGCCCAACGATTTATCTATCGGAAGATTGTACGCAGCAGCTTTCAGCGCGCTCTGGATCACAGTAATCGGTGCATTAAAAAATGCTTCTTTCAGGTTAGGATCCTCATTAACCATGCTTACGATACTTCCCATGAAGCTCGGCATACGCTTTCCCAAAAGCTCCTCAAAGCGGCGCCGATATCCATCCGAATCAAGCATTCCTTGCAAGATCGTCCCCACGGTCTGTTTCGCTGCTACGTTCACGCTGTTGTTTGTGTTTCCTACGATTGCTTTACTTCTTACATTTGCCATATTGATTGCCTCCTTAGCCTAAAAACTTCCTTGAAGATTTCCCTACTTTTTTATATTTTTCGTACACGTCAGGCATCTCCGCCTGTAATCGTTTTGTATCGATCGTGACGCGCCCAGCTTGCGTTCTCCACGTCACCCTATGCCCATTGATAGATGCCTCCTCATACTCTCCCATAGCAGACATGATCACTTGTTTTGCCTTTTCTTTTGCCTTGCCTGCAAACTTCTCTGCCTCAGCAAACCGTTTCATGTTTTCATATGCCTGCACAACATCAGGGGATCGCAGATCTAACACTTGTCCATCACGCTTTCCCGGATACATATCGACCAACGTATCGCCGGATGACTTTGTTCCATCCGGTAGCGGAGGCGTTTTACTTTCCACCATCTGCCAAAACCGCTCCGCTGCCTCTATCAGGACTCTAATTTGTGCCTCGTTCCGCTCTATGCATTTCCATCGCGCCTCGTTTCCGCCGATAAGCACTGCGATATACCAGCGCTCGTAACCAGTCACGGCCATGTACCATTGACATTGCAAATAATATGCGTCCGGCACCTCGTCATCCATCCACTTCTTAGCCTGGTCTATACCGGCCGTCTTGATTTCCAAACCGGCCTTTTCGCCGACGACTTCCCTGTCTACACTCGCCAGCATGAAAGGGTGTTCTTCGCTGCGCATCATGCCGCGCCGGAATACCTTCTTGCCCGTCTCTTCCATGAACCAATCCGCAATATTGGATTCGTTCTTCGTCCCCCAGTACACTCGCTGATTCCGTGACAGATCGTCCGGGTCTTTCTGTCCGGTCTTTTCCGCCCATAAAGTCAAAGCGGACTTCCAGGGAGAGACGCCCAGTATAACTGCTGCGTCACTCCCCCCGATACCTGTGTTACGCAGCTGAAGCCAGGCATCCCTATCCTGCATTTGTTCCAACGTCATCACAAGTTTGGCCATCAGCTTGCCTCCCAATCTATCGAATCTTCGCCACGTTCTATGTAATCAATCGAAACATCTACGTCATTGCAATGCGACTCTAATAATTCAAACAAAATATTCAGAGCTTTTTCTTCAGCTTCATCGCCATTATGTGCATCGACTACGATCTCGCCTTCCGCTTTCCACCGAATGATAAATTCGCTTCCATAACTTCTTGCCATAGTTGCCTCCAAAATTGACGGCCCGGAGCTTGTGATAGTGCGTAGTTACTTCTTCGTTCCTGCTGCTGTTGCGCCGAACCGGGCCGTGTGATATACTTTAGTTGTAGAATTTTTTCTGTGCCTCGTCAGAGTTGCCGCTCTGATGGGGCTTTTTTTATTGCGCTTCCGCTCTTGTCCACAGCGGAATTACTAATAATGAGGTGTGATAGCGATAGCGGCAAAAAGCTAATAAAATCAATGGTTTTG
>UQUU01000007.1 GCA_900544275.1 uncultured Succiniclasticum sp.
ATTACGTCGTTTTAATGGGTATTGTCAATCTTTTACCGGCATACGCACCCAGCCGTGTATTCAGTCTGAATCTGCTCATAGCTTGCCGCAAGACGCAAAGCTTGTGACCTCTATTTGTACAAAATCACAGCCTGCTTCTGCAGCTGAATGATATTTTTACTGATACGGACAAACTTTTCTTCAGTTGCCTTCACATTTCCCGCAGCATCAGCCTTCGCATCGATTCCAGTACCACTCACATTGTCAGCCGCAAAATCGGTTTTCATAGCGAGTACGCGATCAGTCACACCTTCGGTCGCGGTATCCCCCACCTTATCCATCAAAGCGCCCCGCTTCCTGACTTCCATATAGCGGTCCCGCTCGCTGAAAATGCAGCCGCAGTAGGGCTGGCGATACAGGCCCAATTCCAAGCTGATGTCCACTCCCGCCTGATAATAAGGCCGCCAGTCCTGATAAAAGAACGTCACGCCGAACTCCCGGGCCGCTTCTTCCGCCGTTCGTTTTAACAGCTCATGCTTCTGGTAGGGGCTATACAGCAACGTGGTGGAAAAAACGTCATACCCGTGCTGCGCGGCATAAGCCGCAGCATAACGCATCCGCATCCGATAACAGAACGCACAGCGGATCCCCGGTTCAGACAGCATCCCCTGCATACACTCTTCCAGAGGATACGTTTTATCAATGATCAGTTTATACTCTTTTTTCTCCGCCAGCTCCCGCAACGCCGCAAGACGGTGTTTAAACTCCCGATAGGGGTGGATATTGGGATTGTAATACAACAACGTAAAATCCACGCCTTTTTCGGTCAGCTCCTGCGTAGGATAGCAGGAGCAGGGGCCACAGCAGGAATGCAGCAACAACTTCATAGAAATTCCTCTATTTCATTTCACTTTCATTGCTCTGTCTTGTAAATAAATCCGCGCACTATCTTGTAAATAAATCTGCCTGCAAAGCCGACGTTCCGCCATTATCAGCACCGTTGCCGTTGTTTCCCTTTTCCTCCGGATAGGGGATTCCCAGATAGGCATAGGTCTCTCTGGTCGCAATTCTGCCCCGGGGCGTCCGCTGCAGCAAGCCTAACTGCATCAGATAGGGCTCTACCACGTCTTCAATAGTGCCGGCCTCTTCGCTGACCGCCGCCGCAATGGTATCCACTCCTACCGGGCCGCCGCCAAAGGTCTTGACGATCGTATACAAAATGCGCCGGTCATTCTGATCCAGACCCAGACGATCTACCTCCAAACGGGACAGCGCTTTATCCGCCAGGATCGGGTCCACAAAATCCTGCCCCGAAACCTGGGCAAAATCCCGCACCCGTTTCAATAAACGGTTCGCTACACGGGGCGTACCCCGGGAGCGGCGGGCAATCTCCAACGCCCCTTCCGCAGTAATGGAAATCCCCAATTTATCGGCGGATTTCGTCACGATGACGCTCAATTGCCGGGGTTCATAAAACTCCAGCCGGCACTGGACGCCAAACCGATCCCGCAAAGGCGCCGCCAACGAGCCCAGCCGCGTGGTCGCCCCAATCAGGGTAAAATGCGGCAACGGCAGCCGGACGTTTTGCGCGCCGGGTCCCTTACCGATCACAATATCCAACTGGTAATCTTCCATAGCCGAATAAAGGATTTCTTCCACCGCCTTCGGCAGACGGTGAATCTCATCGATAAACAGCACTTCCCCCTCCGCCAGCGTGCTGAGGATCGCCGCCAGATCCCCCTGCCGCATAATGGCCGGGCCGGAAGTAATACGCATATTCACATGCAGCTCGTTGGCGATGATATTGGCCAAAGTGGTTTTCCCCAGCCCCGGCGGACCGAACAGCAGCACATGATCCAACGCTTCTTCCCGGGCCAGGGCCGCGCGGATAAATACAGAGATATTCTGTTTGACCTTGTCCTGTCCGATATATTCTTCTAACGTGCGGGGACGCAGGCTGTACTGTTCCGCATCGGCTTCCGTTTCTTCCGTGCCGATCAGCCGATCATCAAACTCCATAGTGTCCTCCCCTTCGTTCGTTCCGTTACATACTAATTAAATAGTGCTTTGCTGCAGCACTCAGCGACGGGCAAATGCCTGCAGCGCCTTGCGGATCAGCTCATCCCGGGTCAGTTTTCCGTAGTCCGGGATCTTCCGCAAAACCGGCAAAATCTCCGAATTGGAATAGCCCAGAGCCACCAGTGCCGCCGTAGCTTCGCTCACGGCACCGCTCGTGCCTTCATTGACCGCCGCGGCAAACTCCCGGTCATTTTCGGCGCTTTCCAGCGTACCGATTTTATCCTTCAGTTCTAAAATGAGACGCTCCGCCGTTTTCTTTCCAATGCCCGGCAGGCCCGTCAACGTCTTCACATCCCGACTCTGGATCGCCAGATAAAACCCTTCCGGCTTGATCGCCGTCAGGATGCCATTGGCGCCCTTGGGGCCGATGCCGCTCACCGTCAATAACAGCGTAAACAATTCATAATACTGCCGTTCCAGAAAGCCATACAGCTGAATGGCATCTTCCCGCACTGCCGTATACGTCAATACCTGCGCAGCTTCGCCAATGGCCAACAGCCGCAGCTGAGAGGCCGGCATAAATACGCGATACCCTACGCCGCCGGCCGTTTCAATCAGGCAAAACTCCGGTTCCAGATACGTCACCGTGCCTTTCACAGAACCAATCATCTTTCACACCTCATATCCACCGCTCACCGCTTACTCAACGGGTTGCGCTGGGCTTCCAAAATATCCATGATCCGCCGCCCGTTCCCCGCCTGCAACTGCAGGATCCGCATCTGGTGCAAACCGCAGACGGCCGCCGCCAACGCATCCGATACATCGTCCGGCTCAATTTTTCCCCGCAGGCCCAAAAGCCGCTGCACCATGAAGATCACCTGTTTCTTATCGGCGCCGCCGGTACCGGTCACCGCCTTTTTGATCTGCATCGGCGTATATTCCACAATGGGCAGCCGCTGTTCCGCCGCCGCCAGCAGCACCACGCCCCGGGCCTGCGCCACAGGGATCGCCGTATTCACATTCCGGTTGAAATACAACTTTTCAATGGACATGAACTCCGGTGAAAAATGGCGGATAATATCGGCTACATCATCATGAATCTGCTTCAGGCGGTCTTCCGGCTTCCAATCCTTATCCGTCAGCACCGCCCCATAAAACACAGGGCGCAGCGAACTGCCTTTCATTTCCACCAGCCCGTAGCCGCATATGGCCGTACCCGGATCGATTCCTAACGCCAGCATACTGTCCCCCACCTGTCAAAATATAAAAAGGCAGGCCTTTTTAGAAGCCTGCCTGCTCAGTTTCAGTCCTCGTCCTCTTCTTCCGGCAAATCAGCATTGGTGTAGACTTCCTGCACATCGTCCATATCATCAAACATATCAATGATCTTGCGCACCTTTTCCGCATCTTCGTCAGACAGGCTTACCATCGTATCCGGCACCATGGTAATTTCAGACATCACCGTTTCGATACGATTATCCGCCAACGCCGCTTCCACCGCATCATAATCCGCCGGCTCCGTGATGATCTCCAGGCTGTCGTCCAGGCTTTTTACATCTTCCGCCCCGGCATCCAGCGCCACCATCATCACTTCGTCTTCATCATAACCGGCTTCTTTATCAATGGTGAAAACACCTTTGCGTTTAAACATCCAGCCAACCGAGCCGGTCTCGCCCATATTGCCGCCATGTTTGGTGAAAGCATGGCGCACATCCGCCGCCGTACGATTCCGGTTATCCGTCAACACATCCAGCATAACCGCCACACCGGCCGGCCCATACCCTTCGTAAGAAATCTCTTCGTATTTCGCGCCGTTCTTTTCGCCGACGCCCTTATCAATCGCCCGTTTGATATTATCTTTGGGAATATTATTGGCTTTGGCCTTGGCCAGCGCCAATTTCAGGCGCATATTACCCACCGGGTCGGGGCCGCCCATCTGTACGGCAATCGTGATCTCACGGCCGATCTTGGTGGTTATTTTGCCTCTGGCAGCATCTGCCTTGCCCTTTTTGTGTTTAATATTCGCCCATTTTGAATGTCCGGACATGCTAACTCCTCCAATTACATAATCTAGCCTTCAGCAAGAAAACTTTATTTTAACCATTATATTATACTACAGAACATAGCGTCTGACAATCGGTTGCGCCGGTTCGGTCACCAGATGGTCACACATCTGCCGTTTATACTTCAAAATCAATCTTCTGAACGGCCTCTGCCGCCGCTTCATTTTCCGAACTCACGGCCTGCGGCGCTGTTTTCTGGAACTTCGTCACCATCACCCGGGTCAGCCCCTGCTGAGCCAGAGAACCGGGGCCGTCCACACAGCCGTTGCAGCAGGCCATGCCCTCAAAATATTCTACCTGCAGCTTGCCTTTTTTGATCTGCTCCAGCATATCATAGCACTGTTCCAGACCATCCGCATATTCCGCCGCCAAAGAAGCCTGCCGTTCCGGCGGCAGTATCTTCTTCACCGAAGCCTGTACGCCCCGGTACAAAGGAAAACCGATGCCGGCCGCCGTAGCCTTAGTAATATACTCTTCCGCCACCGGTAAGGTCAGATCAATGCCGATCCCCTCAAACATGCACTGCAATTCCTCGTAAGTCAGCACAAAATCAATACACTCCGGATGCTGCAATCCTTCACCCTTTTTCGCAATGCAGGGTCCGATAAAACAAGTCAGCGCCTTTGGCTGCTTTTCCTTTACATACCGGGCGCAGGCTACCATCGGCGAAGCCGTTTTCGATATATTCTCCTTATATTCAGGGAAATGTTTTTCCACCAGACTCACAAACGCCGGACAGCAGGAACTGGTCATAAAAGGCATCTGATCCGGTACCTTTTCCACAAATTCTTCCGCTTCATGTAAGGTGGTGATATCCGCTCCTACAGCTACCTCCACCACATCGGCAAAGCCCATGCGCCGCAATCCGGCTATCACCTGCGCCACCGTAATCTTCATACCAAACTGCCCCACAAACGAAGGGGCCAGCATCGCGACCACCGGCTTATGCTGCTTTAACGCCAGGGTCAGGGGCAGCACCATGCTCCGCTCATCCAGGGCGCCAAACGGACAGGCCGCCCGGCAATTCCCGCAATGGGTACATTTTTCATAATCTATTTTTGTCCGCTTGTCTTCCCCGGCGGAAAGCGCCCCCACCGCACAGGCCCGGATACAGGGACGGCTGATCTCAAGAATCGCCCCATAAGGACAGGATTGCGCGCAACGCCCGCACTCAATGCACAAAGAACGGTTGATAAACGCCCGGTTATTGACAATTGTAATCGCATGCTTAGGACAGTGATTCATGCAATTATGCTGGATGCAACGGCGACAAAGATCCGTCACATAATACTTGTCGATAGGACAGGCGTCACAGGCATCCGGCAGTACATCCATCAGAGGCAAAGTCCGGTCAAAATGCCCCGCCAGCGCATCGTTCGCCGCATTGATGATATTCCGTCCCAAAGGCTGCCACAAGGCCATCTGGATCCGGTTCTTCAGAACCGCCCGCTCCTTATGGACGCAGCAACGCACCCGGGGCGTATCTTCCCGCACCACCTCTTGGAGAATATCATACACATGCTCCGGCAGCACATCCTGCCAGGCATACTCCACAATCCGACGCAACACTTCACGGCGATACAGTGCAACCTGCGTGACATCCATGTAGCGTACCTCCCTCTACCGGCATAAACTGCCGTACCTTCCCCGGCGCAGCAGCCCATGTCATACAATCTGACTTTTCCATTCCGGCCCCCGGTTTGGACCAAAACCTCCACTACTTCACCCGATAGGCCACAATCTTAACCTTACCCTTGCCCGGGTACTTAATCATCTCATACCGATCTGGAAACGCCTCAATCAACTTGGGAAGCTTTAAAAAACCAAAAGAACGTACGTCAAAATCCGGCTTCACCCGTTTGATAAACTGCCCCGCGGAACTCACATTCACATAGCCGTCATCATCCTGGTAACGGTCAGAAGCCTCGCGCAGCAGATCATGTACCCAGTTAATCGATTCTTCCGGCTCATCTTGCTCCGTAGAAACATCAACGTTATTTTCCGCAGTATCCTTATTTTTTCGCCGGGGTCCGGGCGAAGCCGTCGAACGGCTCTTTTTTTCCACACCCAAATTCTCTAAAAAGATAAACTCATCACAACTGTTGCGGAAAGAAATCGGCGTTTTCTTTTCCCCCACCCCGATCACATGCACACCGGATTCATGCAGATGGATCGCCAACGGCGTGTAATCGCTGTCACTGGCCACAATCACAAAGGCATCGTAAATGCCCCGGTGCAACAGGCTGATCGTATCAATGACCAATGCCATATCCGTAGCATTTTTCCCCGACACATAATCAAACTGCTGCTCCGCCTTAATGGCCAGGCGCTTAATTTCTTCTTCCCAGTTTTTCAATACGTCCTTTTTCCAGTTCCCGTAGGCCCGCTTCACCACGATGCGGCCATGGGTGGAAATTTCGCGGATAATATCCTCCAGCTTCGACAGCTGCGTATTATCCGCATCAATTAATAGTACGATACTTTGTAAATCTTCCATAGTAACCTTTCAGAAAACACACAAAATTCCTTTTAGCAAGTTTTTACTTATGAATTTGAAACATTATTGAGTATAAATAATAAAAATCATAAACCTTTATATACTCTTAATTATCTACAGAATAGCACGAATTTTACTAAATAGCTAATAAATTTTTTCTAAAGCCTATTTGAACAATAAACTTGTGATAACAAAATCAAGCACTATAGAACCATTTAAACAGACAGTCATTCTATTATTCTTCGCTTATTTTCCATTAACATTAATATGATGTTTTGCATCTTTAATAAAACTGGCTATAATCATAACAATGACCAATGCAAGAGGGAACGCCGCAATAATACTTACTGTTTGCATATTGTTCATAGAACCCTCGCTAAAAATTAAAGCAATAGGTAATAATATCAGTAAAATCGCCCAAAACAGTTTCATTCGAGAACTGGCATCCTGGTTTTCTCTAAATTCTTTATAACTATATTGAGAAGCTACTAATGTAATGCTATCAAAACTAGTTGCATAAAATGTAATCATGGATATAATCAATAGAATCAATAAAAATGAAGGCACAGGAAGTGTATATATGATTGCAATAACCGTTTGATACAAATCGCCGCAAGCTTTATAAACAGAAATACCATCAAACTTACCCATCATTTGCAATCCCAAACCGTAATTTCCCAATATAATAAAGGATATTAACGTACTGGATACACCAAAAGTATAAGCGCCAAGAATAACTTGCTTTATAGTTCTCCCACGACTTATACTTCCCATGAAGAACGGAGAAGCGACACACCAAACAATCCAATATGCCCAATAAAAAATCGTCCAGTTTTGCGGAAAGTTACTTGTACGCAACGGATCTGTCCAAGTGCTCATAACAATAAAATTTTGTACCATATTCCCTATCGCGGAAAATCCTGTTTCAATGATATATTTTGCTTCTCCACCAAAAACAAGGACATATAGCAACAAAACGCCAAATAAATACATACAGATATTAGCAAGACGCGAAACCCCTTTGATTCCCTTCATAACGGCAAAAGTATATACAAAGCACGTAACAATTAAAATTCCGATTGTAACAAACTTCGAGCTTTCAATCCCAACTAGACTTGTTAATGCGGCAGATAGCAAGGGTGTTGCTACAGAAAATGTAGTTGCAGTACCTGCAATTAAAGCAATAACTGCTAAAACATCAATCAATTTCCCTTGCCATTTATCAGTTCTATTTCCGAGAAGAGCACGGCAGGCTTCCGAATATTTTTGTTTCTTTACGCCACGCACATGCAGCATGAAGCCGAAACATGCAGCCAATGTTGCATAAAAGCTCCATGGAATAGGCCCCCAGTGAAACAAAGGATAAGTTGAAGCCCAATTTTGAATATTTCCCATTTTTATTACATGCACTTCTTGCGCATAATAAATCCACTCGCAAAGGGAATAAAACAAAATATCTGCGGCTAAACCACAAGTAAATATCATTGCACCCCAAGTCCAAAAATTATAAAGGGGCTTTTCATTTGGGTTGCCTAATCGAATGTTACCAATATCAGAAAATGAAATCCATAATGAAGTAAACAAAACTCCCAAGCCAATTATCAGATAATATGTTCCAAACGTGTCGCCAATAAAATTTCGAATAAAAGATAAGGCATCAGTCGACTCTTTCGGTTTGACAATAAAAAATAAACATAGAATAAATATTGCAATAAAGGGAACCATCGTAGTCCACGGATCGATTTTCTTTAAATCAGACGTTTCTTTATTTATCATTTTCTTCTCCTCTTAGTGTAAACAATTTATATGTTGGATCTACCGCAATTAGCTCATTAATACTATCAATTTCAACTACATCCACTTTACTCATCGCATGTATTCCTAATTTATATTTATCAGGATAACAGAACATCGGTACATCATCCCAATAAATATTTCTATTTTGACGTTTTTCAAATTCAATTTCTAAATGATGTCGCAGCCTCCATCCATCTTCTCGAGTCCAACGACTAATACTATAAAGTTGCCAACCATTTTTTCCGCCACTTCTGGAACAATTTTTCACAATACCATCTTCAACCTCCAGTAACCATTCATCTGTGACCTCATCTGTCCATACAGCATTGTAACCTGAGATAGAAAAGTATGGGCAGAGAACATCTTTATTATAGATGATTTGATCTCCGTCTAAAATAATGCAATCTTCAATATACTCGCGTGCAACATAAAGAGACGATATATTATTGCATGTTTCATAATAGGGATTTTCAATTAGATGAACATCAGGATATTTATCTATAATAATTTTAAATTGTTCTTTTAAGTATCCAACCACCACATAAATTTCAGTTATTCCATTATGCTGCAATCCTTGGATAACTGTGTCTATCATTCTGTCTCCATTTACTTTTAGCAAAGGTTTAGGAATGGACAATGTAAGTGGTTGTAAACGACTGCCAAATCCTGCAGCCATAATAATTGCTCGTTTAACAATATGCATTTATTCCTCCACTCTTAACAATTCATTCCTTACAATCCTATAATACTCTTTTGCAAAACGATACTGACGTAAGGAATATTCGCCCATTTCAATGCCCAACAACCTCTTATACTCACACCAGTTACTCCATAGCAAACCTGCAACTGCTATATAACAATAAATTTTCACTCGATTTTCATGTGTACACCCTTCTATAAAATAAGTTTCAATCAAGTGATCCACTTGTGCCTTATCATAAAGAGAATATACCGCAAACATCGCAATATCAACATGCGGATCTTGCATGCCAGCATATTCCCAATCAATTAATCGTACTTCAGTGTCATTTTGTATAAAAAGAAAATTGTCTGGCACCGCATCAATATGCGCTAAAACTTTTTCTGTAATATGAGCATCTATATATGATTTTAAAGACAGAACGTTTGTTTTCGTTTCTTCATAATCATCATAAATAGAACTAATATCTCCTCGCAATAATTCATAAAACTCAATTTGTTTAAATAAATTAAATTCATGTTCCACATAAATTTTTCGCTCATGAAATTCCCTAAGTTTTTTCATACACCTTGCAACATCATGCCAATTAAAAGGATTACAAGTCCTTGCATTTTCAAAAAATTTTGTAATCTTATAGCCAGCCCTTGGATCAATATAGATAATATTATCACTAATTTTTTCAGTTGCGATAGCTTTGTACGTATTCGCTTCTCTTCTACGATCAATCAGGCGTTCCGTCCCTTCACCAGGAATACGCATAATATATCTTTCATTTTTACAATTGAACAGAAATGACCGATTTGTCATCCCTTTTTTTAATACAGAGATGTTTGTGATCTCACCTATCTTAACATCCAAAACTTGTGAAATTATTTTCAATGCCTGATGTTGCAATTGATCAGAATCCCTATCAAAATTCCTCAGTTGTTCATAAGTATTAATCTCCACCACATCTTTCGATAAAACAATTTTTGCCATAACTGTCGTCTTGTCATGTGAAAATAAAGCCTCTTCCCAGAATAATTTATCATTTCTCGGACTAATACAAAGTTCCTGTACCCTCTGCCTGACGATAGCAGCTTGAGCTTCTTCCAAATAGCTAATACCAATCATTTTATTTCCGGTTAATTTACGAGTACTGGGAACAAGCTCCATTTTGCGATTTACTCTAATAATACTTTCAATATCTAATAAATTGCTGACCATATACCATGAATACAACTCATGAGAACGATACGGATTATCTCTGCACCAAATATCGCAAGGAATAATATAGGAGTTCGATAAATATTTAAGTACCTGTTTTAAAGAATGTAAATTATTTTTAAATGCGTAATCTGAATTTACAATCAAATTTACCCCATACTTATCTATTAAATATTCGTATTTTTCTTTAAGATATCCTACTACTATATATATATCTGTAATACCTACTTCATGCAATTGCTTAATGGTTCTTTCTATAAGCCTTTCTCCTCTAACCTTTAGTAATCCTTTTGGTGTTTCCAAGTTAATAGGAATCATTCTCATGCCATAACCAGCTGCCAAAATAATAGCATTTTTAGGAGACTTTAGACGAAATTCAAAAAATGCTTTTTCTGTTAAGCTCATATTTTCATCTACATAACCGTTTTTAAATAACACCTTAAGTGATTGATTTATTCCTCCCAAAGAATAACCTGTAGATTCAGCCAAGATACGTTGATTAATAAATCTATTTTTCAGCAAATAGTTCATTATATCCATGTTTTTTATATTCATGTACATGCTTCCCTTCTTTTTCGTGAACAAAATTTTATTTAAAGTATTATATCATCTTCTCTGGTTAAAATCCATCCATTTTACTTTAGAACGACGTTTCAATTCTTTGTTCAGACGTTCCAGGTGGTTTGAAGTACGATAATACCGGCGAAGGTATTCATCTAAATGCATCACGGTCATCTCATTTTCAATCCCCTCTTCCAAACAACGCATGGCCTCTTCTGTTACATCGCTGTAGTCTACAAGGATGGCACCCCGTCTGGCTCTGGCCTTCTCCATGGTAGCACTGTGGAACATCTCTTGTAACTCGGTCTGCAAACCCGATTGGTATTTCTTCGCAGTCTTGTCTAAAATATTCCGGATAAAGTGAAACTGACAACGTTGCCAGGAGACTTCCGGAAATACCTTAGTCATGGCGTGTACGATGCCTTCATACACATCGGAGGTAATCATCAGCACCTTTTTCAACCCCCTTTTCTTCAAGTGGGAGAGAAAGGCCGTCCAGGTTTCTCTGGATTCGTTTTTATACAGACCAAAGCCCAAGACTTCATGTGTACCGAAGCGGTATGCGCTAAATGATTTGCTTTGTTTGCCAAAAAACTCATAATAGAATAAGTCAGCCCCCCGCTGGCTTATTCCTACCTCTACAGCCCCTGTGCACATTCCATAACCTTTTCGCAGAGCAACTGGAGCTTACTCTTTCACTTTCGAAAGAAAAGACTTCTTTTACTCTATTTGCTATGCGCAAAACACGGAACTGTAACTTAACTTTACACGAAATAGAACGTTTTTGCAAGAAATTAAGCACACTGTTTCCTTGATATATAGAACTTTCTCTTACATATGGAAGTTACTTTTACATCGGGAAATTACTTTTGCAATTCACCAAAACAAATAGGGAAATACTAAGTTTGTTTTTAAAAACTAAATTATACGGCATTTGCAAAATACAAATTTTTTACGCTAACACTATTGTAAAGTATCCAATTCACTCAAAAGTTTTTGCTAACCCCTACTAACCCTATTTTATTGTTCAACTTTACTATAAACTTTTATGGCATGATGGCTAACTCGCTCCTCAATCGGAGGTAACTGCGTATAATTACCATACCACTGCTTTAAATAAAAATCGCTTTTTTGTATTCCTAAAAAACTGTGGCCTTCAAAAGAATATTCTGTAAGTTCTAACAAGTCACTGACTCTCATTATTTCTTTTTCTCTATCTTCATAGCCGAATATAAGATTTGCCATTGTATTCTTATCAAAATTGTTTTTAGAGGCCCATCTGTTCATATACAAAGCAATCCATCTTGCAAGCGGTGTTTTATTTATTAGTTTTCTAATAATAACGATGGCTTTATTACGTTTATTATTATTATTATTTCCACAAAAACTCCACAAGGTTTGTAAAAATACGGCTTTTTTTAATACTTTCTTCCTATCAGATTTCTTCTCCGGAACCATATCATAAGGGAAAACATCAATATAAACACCAAGATTAATGCGATCAGAAAAATGCCCGGATTGTTCTAAAATTGTAGTATTGTCAATAATTTTTCCCAGTGGTGCAGAAAAACCCGGATTATTCTCAACGCATATAAAAGAGTGATTGCCTTGCATTTGACTATTTAATATCTGTATTAGTTTTTCATAATCAGCTCTAAAGACAATAACATCAATATCGTCGTCCCAAGGAATAAAGCCTTGGTGTCGAACAGCACCTAACAAAGTACCATAGGCAAGTGAATATCGAATGCCATTATTTCTACAAACTTTATCAAAATCAAGCAATATTTCTAACATTAATAATTTTTGTTTTTCTAATGATAGTTCTTGCATAAAGTGTGTCCCCCGGCTTCCTTTTATTTTTTATATATTGAGAGTAGCTTTTCTATTATCAGATTCCGCTTTACAAACAAAAATGTAATACTTATTACCACAACACCATATCGAATAATATCATTATAATAAGTAAACATAATCCCAAGACCAACAAACACAAAAATACCTGAAATAAACACTATTACTTTTAAATCGTATATTTGAACATTTTCAATTTGATATTTGCATATTTTACACATAAAAATATAGTGCATAATAGCAAATAAAATATAACAGAAAAGTGTAGTATATCCCGCCGCATAATATCCGTATAGTTGTATAAAAATATAATTTAAAAGAATGTTAAGAACCGCCCCAATTCCAGTTGCTGTAGATATATAGGATGTTGTTTCATAGTAAAATTCAAATACTGAAAATAAATTATACATGAACATAAAATAAACGCTTAGTATAATCGGAGGCATTATCCACACTGCATCATAATATGAAGATGGGGCAAAAATTCTAATTACATCTGGCGCCAAAAGAATGAGTAATAAATTAATGCTTGCGACAATCACTAATGAGGGATAAGCAACTTTTTTAATGTTTGTAAAATTTTTATTTTTTATATTTTTTAGCAACCATGGTTCTATAGTCTGAAGCAGTGCTTGATTAATCAATACCCCGCAAATAGAAATCGTATAGGCCAAATTATAAACACCAGCTTGCGATTCACCAACCAATTTCTGAATCATAATTCTATCTGAACTATTTAATAATATTGAAGATATGTAGTGAGGAATAAGAGGTATTGCTAACTTAAGAGCATAACTCCAGACCCTCCAGGAAAAGAATACCCTTCCTGATAATATTTGCTCAGCAAAAAGATACGAATAACAAGTTACTGTAGCAATGGCAATCCCCCAAACTAAACCAGTCACCTTATCTGAAACGAAATGAATTAATATAATAGATAAAATTGGTTGTAAAATCGACTCAACTAATGTAATAAGAACAAGTTCCCTATATTTATATTCAATTCTCTGTTCCGCTGACCAAAATCCAAAAGCCGCATTGCTCCACATTATAATAAACATTGCAACCATTTGGGATGTAGTCAAAGAAAAGATGCCATTCCAAAACCGACAAGTCAATAAATAAAGGAAAAGCCACGTTACAACCATTGTTAATGTGAGACCTTGCATAGAAGAAGAGTATTGACTACGTTCTTCATCATATTTAACAATCGATTGCGGATATATACCAGAAAAAATATACATGGTAACAAAGCAAGTTAGTATTCCCATCCAAGAAAGAAAGATGCTATATGTTCCATATTCTGCTGTAGACAACAGCCGCGTGAAAATCGGCGTAGTAATAATGGATACAGATCTTTGTAATATTGTACAAATCAAAAACCAAAAACTGGCCTTTACTTGAACAGGTAATGAATAATATTTACTAAATAAATTTTTCATAAATTCAAAATTATCATCCTAAAAAAATGAGAATATCTTTATACAATAGTGCTATTACTAACTATCTACTAATAAATATTTCTACAAATAATCATCAATATAAAAATTTAGGTTTCCGAAGTCTTTTTACAGAAATTTTCCCAAACTATTTTAAATAAAAATAAAATAACTACACCCCAAGCTAATTTCTCAAATCCATTGTAGACTGATCCCCTACCACTTACTACAAAAGTATACGCTGCCAAGAAAAAAATCATTATTTTAAAGAATTTATTTTTTTGGGATGTAATTAAAGAATCCACACGATTAGCAAAAAAAGCCCAAAATCCACCTAATAACACACCAAACCAATATAAATTACCAAAACAGTCGCCAAATAGTGTTGGGTGCATACTCCCGCCGGCAGCCATTCCAACTGCATTTCCCATATAAAGATCAAAACTTTCTGGTTTAATGCCAAAGGACCAACGGCTGGGTAGAAATACTAATAACATACGTATATAAGTATATCCTTGATTAAATCCTTCAAATTTATTGTCTTCACTTATAAAAAAATAAAAAAATTGTCGGAGTCCTAATTCTCCATTCTGACTTACTATAAAAGTTTTAATCATGTCATTTAAATAACTCCATGAAAAACCATCAATAATGTTTTCTAATGTTCCTAGATACCTAAGCGCCCTAATTCCATACACTATATATATTACAGAAGCTGCTATTAGAGCTGCCATTATTATATGTTTTAATTTTATTTTTTTTATTTTAATTAAAAAAATCGTAGTAAAGAATATGAGTACTGGAAGTATCTCTACCCTATTTCTTGTCACGATAACAAGAAATAAAAATAGTAACAATACCACACCTACTTTTATTTTCTTTTTTAACAAATAAAAATACAACGAAAGCCCAGAAAAAGCAAAAACTACTCTCTCTTCAACACCAAGGAAGCTAATATAGCCTATTTCCGCTTCTCTGCCACCAGCCCATGAAGTATTTAAAAGCCCTCCTTGAGATTCTGTTCCGAACACAATTACGTTTATTATAGAAAATAAAAAGCAGAAAAAACAAACTAATTCAAAATATGAACCTATCATTTCATCAGGATATAGAACTAATTTATCTCTGTCTTGCAGTCCAATAAATTCGCAATGTTTTTGAGAACGTACCAATATGTAAAAGACACAAAAAAGCACAACAAATAGTGAAGCTTCACTGATTATGTAGTCTGGATACGGCATATCTTCAAAAATAGAAGTGACAAGATGTGGTAGACCAAACATAATCATTAATGTACCCCATAAAAATGCTGCAGGCGATGTTTTATTTACTTCGGTAAATAGAACATAACTCATTATGAAAAATTGAAGGATACCCATACAGATACTTATAAAATACATTTTTGCTTTCCTCTTTTATATGGTCAGTTATTTAACTGCTCACGCATATTTTTTTCAATAGTGCTTCAAGTAGACTTCTATCATTTGCCTCTACTGTATGAGATTTCGAAAAATTCTCTACGTTTTCTTTATATTGAGAATAATTATTTAAAACCTTATTAATAGCTACTGAATAATTATTATCAGACTCGCCAATTTTTTCTCTTTCACATATTCTTTTTAATGGCGGGTTTGTTGTTGTTACTACTGGTATCCCTTCATAAATAAACTCAAATAATTTTCCAGAAGCACAAAATTTATTATTTGCGTCATATTGCCCATAATTCACAATGCCAATTTGGCATTGTGAAATCAAATATTTTAATTCAGTTTGGGTTAATTGATCCAAAATAGTAAGCGAATTTTTTTTATTCTTTAATGATAATTTTAGAAGTTTATTTCTTTCTCCCAATGAACTCTCACCAACTAAAAATAATCTGGACTTTAATTTTACCTTGTCAAAATTTTTAACGAGAATATCATTCGTCCGTTGAATACTACAGCCTGACGATGAAATAATTCTAACTTCATCGTTATGTATAAATTCAGAAAACTTACTCTTTGCTTTTTCTACTTCTTCACGAGTCCCATATTCAAGAGAACGAACATTTTGATAAACTAGTGGCTGTTCAGAGAGACCATATTCTTTTTTCATTATTTCAGCTCGTTCTACATTAGCACATATTACAATATTCGCTCTCCGCGCCATCATTTTTTCTAAAACACAACCGATTTTTCCTTTTATACTTTTAGTTTCATCAAATAAATACAACTCGCGACAATCCTGAATTATTAGCCGGGGCTGACAAAGTTTAGCGATTATAAAACCAGGGACTGTCGCTTTTCGATTATCTAACATTAATAAATCAATTTTTCTTATTTTTTTTGCATAAGCAACAACCTTCATAATAAAAAGAAGGTAACAATCATTACAGAATTCCCCATATTTACCGGAAAGTTTCGTATCTCTCGTAAATGAAAATACTTCTCCGATTTTAGAAAATACAGCGATTAAACTTCTTAATCGTCCATCATATGCTACATCCCCATATGAAACAAGTAAAATATTCACCGCTCTTTTACTCCCTCATCAAGTTTAGAAACTACAATCTCCAGAATCTCATTCCCGAAGCCCTCAACTCGTCCATCCGATATAAACTTTTTACATCAATAAGAACCTTTTCTTCATCAGTTAATTCTGACTTATAAAGTTCTTTTATCTGCATCATGGACATTGAGCGATATTCGTTATGTCCGACAGCCACAATGACGCAGTCCGCCTTTGGAACATCTTCAAATTTAACCAAATCGACATCGTACTCTTTTTTTGCTACATCTGCATCTGCCCATTGATCCGTAACAATCGGGTGTATATCATATTCTTTTAATCTGTTTATGATGTCCACGACTTTACTATTTCGTGTATCCGGGCAATTTTCTTTAAAGGTCAATCCAAGAATAACTACCGTTGCTTTCTTCGGGGCCATACCTGACTCAATCATTTCTTTAATTGCAGCATCTGCAACAAAAGCCCCCATGCTGTCATTCACCTGACGCCCATTTAAGATGATTTGACTATGATAGCCCAATTTTTCTGCCGCATTCGTTAAATAGTAAGGGTCAACACCAATACAATGACCCCCAACAAGACCTGGCTTAAAACCTAACGCATTCCATTTAGTATTCATACCGTCAAGAACTTCTGCTGTATCAATTTTAAGCCTATCGCAGATAATGGCAATTTCATTCATAAATGCAATATTAATATCACGCTGGCTGTTTTCAATCACCTTAACCGCTTCTGCCGTCTTTATATTAGATACAGGGAAAGAACCTGCTTTGATAACGATATCATAGACCTTCTTAATTTCCTTTGCAGATTCCTCATCCATGCCGGAAACAACCTTTTTAATATTTGTTAAGGTATGGACTTTATCGCCCGGGTTAATACGTTCCGGAGAATAACCGATTTTCCAATCAACGCCACATTTAAGCCCCGATTCTTTTTCAATAATCGGAACACATATATCTTCTGTTACACCGGGATATACGGTGGATTCAAAAACAACAATAGAACCGGGCGCAAGATTTTGACCCACCGTCCTGGACGCACCTTCCACGGGTCTCAAGTCCGGGCTGTTGTCATCTTTGACCGGTGTCGGCACGGCAACAATAATAAACTTAGCTTCTTTTAAACGGGTTGGATCTGCAGTAAAATCTACTGCCGTATTTTTAATCGCATCGCCAACTTCATTGGTCGCATCATAACCGCTTTTATATTCATTAACACGTTTTTCGTTAATATCAAAACCAATAACCGGCACATGTTTTGCAAACTCTACTGCAATGGGCATCCCCACATAACCAAGACCTACCAAGGCCAACTTTTCGGTCCCGGAAATAAGGCCGGAATAAATCGTATTAAAATTCATCGCATTATTCCCCTTTTATTTTGATAACAATACTTTAGCAATCGCATCAACTGCGTCTTCTGCAAGATACGGATGCATCGGCAAACTTAATACCCGCTTCGTTGCTTCAACAGTGTTTGGATAAAAAGCATCCGTAAGATTCATCCATTGATAAGCTGCCTGTTGATGCAATCCTCTCGGATAATAAACCATGGAAGGGATTCCTGCATTCTTTAAGTGTTTCTGCATAGCGTCACGTTCTTCTTTACTATTAAGAAGAATCGTATATTGTGCCCAGCTGGAATAAAATCCAGCAGGAATAACAGGGGTTTTAAATCGTTCTTTGAGCCGTTCCGTATACCACCCGGCAACACGATTCACTGCTTCCAGTTCGTATTCAACAAAAGCTTTAAATTTAGGCAATAAAATAGCTGCCTGCAACGTATCCAAACGAGAATTTATGCCTATTTCCCTATTATCGTATTTATCGGTTGGCGACTTACCCTGCGCACGAAGTGACCGTAGTCTTGCATCAACCTCGGGGTCATCAGTAAAAACGGCCCCTCCATCACCATAACAACCCAATGGCTTTGCCGGGAAAAAAGAGGTAGCTGACAAATCTCCAAAAGAACAGGCCAATTTGCCATTTATCTTCCCACCGAATCCCTGGGCCGCATCTTCTAAAACTTTTAGCCCATATTTCTTAGCAATAGGAAGAATTCGAGTATAATCTGCAGGCAGACCGAATAAATCAACCGGTACAATTGCCTTGGGGCGTAACTTGCCTTCTGCAATTACTTTTTGGATAGATGCTTCCAAAGCTTCCGGAGACATGTTAAAAGTATCAAGATCAATGTCCACCAGAACCGGTGTACCCCCAAGAATAGAAGTTGTTCCGGCCGAAGCAAAGTAAGTAAAATCGGCGGCAAATACTGCATCTCCCGGACCTATCCCCCAAGTCATAAGAGACATTTGAAGAGCATCTGTACCGTTGCCGCAGGACACACAATACTTGCGGCCAACATATTCAGCCAGTTTATTTTCTAACTCTGTAACAGGAGCACCTAGAATAAAAGAAGTACTTTCTATAACAGATTGAATTCCCTGATCAATATCAGCTTTTAGCGCTCTATACTGTGCGCCTAAATCTCTAAACTGCATTATTTTACCTCCTTCAACCCCTCGTCTGCTTTCTCGTATTTTCTACTGCATTTTGTACAGGTCAACGTACTATCCAGCAGTTCCCCGCATTCACAAGCCCAACCCTTTCTTTGCGCAGGAACACCTAACATCAAAGCGTAAGGAGGAACGTCTGATGCAACAACGGCGCCGGCACCAATCAAAGACCATTTGCCTATTTTATGCCCACAAACAATCGTAGCATTGGCCCCGATGGAAGCGCCCTCTTCAACAAGAGTTTTCTTATAGCCAATACTGCCTTTGGGGTATTTAGCCCTGGGGGTCAAATCATTTGTGAACACGCAAGAAGGACCACAAAAAACATAGTCTTCTAACTCCACACCTTCATAGAGAGAAACATTATTTTGGACCTTAACACCATTGCCAATTTTCACATTGTTAGACACATTCACATTTTGCCCTAAAGAACACTTTTCTCCAATCCTTGCACCACTTTGAATGTGACAAAAATGCCATACCTTAGTGCCTTTTCCAATCTCAACATCATCATCTACAATACTCGTAGGATGTACAAAATATTCGCTCATATCATTACCCCTTTTGATTGTCAAATCGCCCCACAAAATCTAACGTAGAACATTGATCTAACGGCAACGTAACCGGCCGATGTTCTGCCGCAGATTTATAAATAGCCAGGACGAGTTCCAACGCCCTTTTACCTGCTTCTCCATCTACCAGGGGTTTTCTTCCTGTCTGAATTGCCTCAATTACATCAGCATAAAGCGGAGTATGCCCGAATCCATAAATGTTGGGAGGATTTTCGCTAAACTCACTTTTTACTTCTTCCGGATTATCTAACCCATCAGCAAATACCCATTCTTCAATGATATTGTCAGACGTACCGGCAGCTTTTGCAGTCCCCTTTTCACCAAAGATATATAAGGTTTCTTCTAAATTTTTAGGGAACACGTTTGTTGTGCCTTCAATTAACCCATAAGAACCATTTTTAAATTTTACAAGGGCCATGCCCAAATCTTCTGCCTCTAAGTACGGATGTTCAATCTGATCCGTATAAGCCATAACCTCTACAATGTCATCTCCCATCATCCAGCGAAGAAGATCGATATTATGGATACATTGATTCATTAAACAACCGCCATCTTGCGCCCAGGTACCACGCCAAGGTGCTTGTTTGTAATAGTCTTTCCCTCGATTCCAGCGAACATGTGCAGCACCATGAGAAAGACGCCCAAAACGCCCTTCCTCAAGAGCTTTTCGCATATATTGAACAGATTTATTAAAGCGATTTTGGTGATTTGCGCAAACTACCACACCCTTTTCTTTTCCTGCCGCAATGATAGCATTTGCATCGGCAATAGACAGAGCTATCGGCTTCTCGATAATCACATGACAACCAGCAGAAATACAATCGAGAGCAATTTGCGCATGTTTACCGGACTCTGTTGCAATGGCTACAAGTTCCGGTTTTTCGCTTTCCAACATTTCCTTATAGTCTGCGTACTTATGAACATCCCCTAACCCAAACTTATCTGATTTCTCCTCCATTGTTTTAGGAAGAATATCACACATAGCTACAAAATTTAGATTATTATTCTTAGCAGCTTCAATATGATTTGGCGAAATTCGCCCACAGCCAATCAATGCATATTTCATTTTTCCACCCCTAAATTCAATACCTTATCAATAAATGTTTTTGCCAGACGATCATATGTAAAATATTGGAGAATTGCTCGTCTACCCTTTAACCCCATCAGTCTTCTTTCTTCATTAGTCATCAACTCTATCTTACGAATTGATTCTACCACATATTGGATGTCGTTCGGATTACATTGCAAGCCACACTCAAATTCTTTTATTAATGTAGTAGGTGCGTTAAATGCGCAAATAATGGGAATTCCAGCCATCATCGAATCATACATTTTATTTAGACACAACCCAAAGCGATATAAAGGAGAATCAATGCCCGTCATATACGAGCAATCAAAATAGGTTAATAAATCGGGTATATTTTTTTTATCCACAGACGGCAAGAAAAATATATTATTTATGTTTTCTTCCTTTGCCCTATGAACCAACTTCTGTTTTTCGATGCCCTCACCAACTAATACGAAGATAACCTTACTATTAGGTTCATGTGATAAAAAAAATTTAGCTACGTTTAAAATATTATCCAGAGCATTTGAAATTGCATGACCACCAAAATAACCAACTATAAATCTATCTTTGTAACTTTCAAAAAACAAGCGGTGTTGTTCTGGTATTTTTTCAATAGTCTCCCATTCTTCTTTCACTACTCCATTCTGAATGTTCACAAATTTACCCTCTTTTAACCCGTGTTTAACCATGTACTCTTTTGCATATGGAAGAAGGGAAACACATTTATCGCAATGTCGATACGCCGAATTTTCAGCAATTTGCATAAGCAAAACAAAAGGATGCCATTCAGGCATTCCACCCACTTCATATAATGTTGCCGGCCACATATCATGGACCTCATGCACATATAATGCGCTTGCAATCTTAGCGATTTTTTGCGCAGGATATGTGTCTAATGGATAAGTAGATGAAGATATCACAATATCTGGTTTCCATCTATTCGCAATAAAATTTGCATTCGTAAACAATTTATGAACGAATACTCCCATGGTAATCGCTCTTTTAATACCATTACCTTGGTACATCCCTGTTTTAACCCACACATATTCGATTCCATCAAGTTTTTCGTGCCCAAAATCTTCTGTTACTACAGGGTTTTTCTTTCTAAGGTGGGAATAGTCTCCTGCTATCATAGTTACCTTATGACCCATTTTTACCCACTCTCTAGATAAATAATAGGGTCTAAACTCCATCCCCATTTCTGGAGATCCTGCATAATGATTTATATATAAAATATTCATCTATAATCCTTTCCCAAAACAGCGAAAAAGGTTTTGAGCATTATTGCAATATCTCTCCAAAAACAAAACTTTTTTATGCTATCTAAATTCCATTGCATTTTTTCCGGCAAAACTCTTTTTATATAGGTTTTATCAACATCCTCCGCACCACTTAACAACCTATCTTCATCCTTATAACGAATACTCGCTTCGCTGGTAATACCCGCAGGCATTAACAAAGTAGCATAATATTCGGGCCTATATTGATCCACATATTTTACACTTTCTGGACGTGTTCCAACAAAAGACATCGTCCCCTGAAGAACATCAAAAATTTGCGGCAGTTCATCTAATCTTAAACGACGCAACTTATTACCAAAATTTGTAATCCTTTTATCGTTTGCGATTGTAACGCCTGTTCCCATTTGATCAGCGTTATCAACCATAGTCCGAAATTTATGGATTCGAAAATGTTGTCCATAAGTAGTTACTCGTTCCTGACGATAAAATACGGTTCCCGGGCTATCTAATTTTATAAATAATGCTATTATAAGCATTGGAATAAAAAGAATAACTAACAAAATCAGCGCTACAAAAAAATCAAATCCCCGTTTTAAAACTAACTGCCCACGTTTTTTATCCAATATATCATAATATGGCCTTATCTCCGGCACACGCATGAAATCAGGAAGCTCTTCCCATCTTTTCAGCATTCTTATCCTATGATCTCCTCGATTACAGCGGTCAGTGTTTTACATACATACTCTACATCTTCATCAGTAAGAAGAGTATGTAACGGAAGAGTAATTAGATTTTGATAATAGTCGTAGCTATTTGGATACGCACTGCAATTCGCTCCGTATGCAGTCATCAACGGAAGCGGCTTGTAATGAACATTGGTTGACACGCCTTTATCAGCCATCTTTTCAATAATTTTATTGCGCTCTTCCGCTTTTATGCCGGGTACGCGAATAAGATATAAATGATTTGAACTATCCATACCCTCTATGTGATGCTGCATATGCTTAATCCCTAATGCATCACAAGTCCTATCATACTTGGCTATTATTTCTTTCCTACGGGCAAGTAATGCTAAATATCTGTCCAGTTGTCTTAACCCTATTGCAGCCATAATATCTGTCATATTACATTTATACCATGGCCCAATAATATCATACTCCCAGGCACCAATTTTTGTTTTTGCTAAAGCGTCTTTACTTTGTCCATGCAAAGACAATAATTGATATATATGGTAAATTTCTTCATCCGTCACGCCTGTTTTATACACAGATTCCGGCAGACACCAGGTACTCGCCCCACCTTCAGCAGTAGTAAAGTTTTTAACCGCATGAAAACTAAAACTGGTAAAATCAGCAATCACCCCACAATACTTTTGTGTCGGCATTATTGCGCCTTTCCCTGTATGAGAAACAGTCCTGCTTGCTCCAAAGCTATGGGCAGAATCCGCAATAACAGCGACTCGCCCTAAGCCTTTCTGAATGCGACTGTTTAATGTACCAAGAGGAGTACCGTCACTCACAACAGGGGTATAAAGAGAACGTCTTCTCTCAACGATTTCAAATACTCGATCATAATCACAAGGAATACCACCAAGATCAACTGTGATAATGGCTTTTGTCTTTTCAGTGATGGCAGCTTCCAAAGCCTCGTAATCCATTTCCGGCATATGCGTAATAGGGTCACCGTCTTTTTGTATGTCTACAAAAACCACCGTTGCACCACAATGAATCACCGAAGAAGCAGTAGCCGTATAAGTATAAGCCGGAACGATTACTTCATCCCCCGGACCTACCCCAAGAACCCGCAAGTTAAGTTCTTCCGCCGCTGTGGCGGAATTCAAACAAACCACTTGATTTGAATATCTCTCCATTGCTTTAGGAGAATCACAGTCAATATCTGTTTTTCCCGTATGAATAAACGCCGCAATCCGTCTTTCTAACAACTTTGTCCGTGGTCCGGTAGTAATCCATCCCGAACGAAGAGCTTCTGTAACTTCTGCAATTTCCAATTCTGATATGTCCGGAGGACTGAAAGGAATGATCCTATCTTTCATAACATGTTATCCCCTTACTCCACTTAATTTCAATATTTCGATGGATTTCACTTTAAATGCATTATAATGCGATTACTTTTACCCTATTCCCCTGTCTTCTTTTCGCCCTGCCCGCCATAATAATAGCCATAACCATAGCTGTTACCATATTTCCTCGGCGCTACTTCCACCTTGTTAAGTACACAGCCTAAAATACGAGCCCCGGCCTGCTCCAGCCGTTCTTTTGCCATTATCTCTGTACTCGGGGGATTGGCTTTGCTGGCTACCACCATAATAATTCCATCTACTTTAGAACTGATTGCCGCCGCATCTGTTACTAACATTACAGGCGGCGTATCAATTAATACATAATCATACTCTTCTTTTAAACGCTCCAACAACGTGGACATTTTATGAGACATAAGGATTTCCGACGGATTCGGTGCTACCGGGCCGCTGGTCAAAATATCTAAATTTTCCTGATCGATATGCTGTAAAATTTCGTGATAATCCCCATCCGTAGCCACACAGTTACTTAACCCTTTATTGGGCAACCCAAACATTTTGTGTTGCGTTGGGTTACGAAAATCACAATCCAGTAAAACGACTTTATGCCCGGCCTGTGCCATCACGATGGCTAAACTGGCAATCACCGTGCTTTTTCCTTCATTGGGAGTTGCACTGGTAAGCAATATCGTCTTTAACGGTTTATCCACTCCTGCAAACTGTAAATTCGTACGAATCGTCCGATAGGCTTCCGAAACAGGACTTTTGGGATCGTTGTATGCTGTTAAGTTTATTTTTTCCATAATCTCCCCTTCATCCTTTCCTTCAGTTTTTCTATTGTACTCGGTTCATTTTCCTGTTTCATGGCCTTTACTAAAGAAGACTCTTCCGGAATAGCACCCAACACCGGCAATGCCAGATAATTTTGCACATCTTCCTCGGTTCGGATAGTTTGATTCAAGAGCTCCCGTGCCGTCACAAAGGCGCTTCCTCCAATAAGACCCAATAAAACTGCTAAAAACAATGTCAATCCTTTACGCGGCTTGATTGGCTTCTCCGGCAACGTAGGCATATCCACCACCTGCACATCATTGGAAACCATGACTTCGGCTACTTTCGCCTCTTCCAACCGTTTTGCCAGCATTACATAAATGTCTCCCGCTACAGCCGCGTCCCGCGCAACCTTGATATATCCTTGCTCCACTTCCGGCAGTTTACTTAATTCTTCATCACTTTGCTCCTGCAACTTGCGTAAGGCTTCCGCCTTTTGCTGCGCTACCGCAATAGCTCCTTCACTTTGGAACTTCCCTGCCAGTAAATTTTGATGCACCATGTTATCACTGGGTGCCTGCAAAGAGGCTACCTGGTTAATTTCACTTTTTATTTTTTCCTTTAACGCCGTAATTTGGTTTTGAACGTCAATCACCAACGGATGCTTGGCCGTGTATTTATCCTGCATCGCAATTTTTTTTGTTTCCAACTCGGCCAGTTGAGCATTATACTGTTTAATGGTAGCATTATCTGCGATAGTTCGAGCTTCGCCGCCCAATTGCCTATTAATGGCCGCTAACTGTGCCTGAGCGGCTTCCAGTTCCACTTGATTCGCTGCGGCCTGCTTGTCGATTTCCGTTACTTTATCGGTAAAATACTTGGCGCTGTCGGTAGGGCTGATGATTTTGTGCTCGCTTTTATAGGCCTGCCGTCTGCTTTCAGCTTTATTCAGTTCCTCCTTCGCTTCTGCGGTCCTTCCTTCTAAGAACGTCCGTGTCGCCTTTTGTTCTGTGCGCCCCAACTCCGTCAGTCTGGCAAAAAAACCTTCTACTAACAGCTTATTCGTTTGTTGTGCACCGTCCGGCGTCTTGGCCGTTACTGCCACCTTTAAAATTTCTGTATTTTTAAAAGGAACGGTAGTTATCCTGTTTTTTACATAGGTCTCATACTCCGGATATTTGTCATTCTTTTTTTCTTCCGTTTTTTCGATTACCGGAATCACTACACTACGACTTTTTAAAATTTCCGCATAAGTACTCATTTGCTGCTGTGTCATCTGCGAACTTCCCCCTGTTGCCACATCCAACAACGAGGACCCTAATCCCTGTTGTTGTTTAATGCGCAACAAAGACTCCGATTCATAAACCGGAGAAGCAATAAGCAAATACAACACCGCTAACACGACGCACCCCAGCGTGATTTTACCAATCATTTTTATATTGCGCAGGATAATATCCAGAACTTCCCTCAAATCAATCGTGGTTTCTTCCACAATACTTTCCCCCTGTATTGAGCTTATTAATCGTCCTTATTCATGCGTTTAATATAATATGCCCCACTGAGCCAAGGCAGAATATCCTTGGTAATATTGATCTTCTTATTGCCTGTCAGGTAGAGGCAATCCCCCTCTTGTAATACCAGATTCTGGCTCATATCCCCTTTGGTCAGATAGGCGTTTAAATTAATTTTTTGAATCGTTTCCGCCTTGCCGTCCCGAATTAAAAAAATATTCTTTTTGGCCGCATATTCAGTAAAACCGCCGGCCGCGCCAATGGCATCCAACACCCGGTGGGATTTAGTCAATTCATACATTCCGGCCTTGCCCACTTCACCCAGCACGAATACGCGAGTTGTACCCAGTCTGGCAAGGTTCACATTCACGTCAGGGTTCACCAGATACTCAGATAACCGATTTGTCAATTCTGCCGTAAATTCATTGACGGTTTTCCCCGTAGTATCCAGTACGCCCACCAAGGGAAACGTCACTTTCCCATCCGGGCGTACGATATAAATATTGGTGTTGACGGAACCGCTCTTATCCGTTCCCCCAAACTCTTCATACCCGGTTACAATAATTTGTAAATTATCCCCGGGGCTCATGATGTACTCTGCCCCCAGAGCCGGGGCAGATACGGTGAGCGCCGCCCCTAACGCTAATGCACACAACAGGCCTTTCATAATTTCCCTCCTGCTCATTAGTATTACAGATGAGTATTTTGCTCGAACTTTTTACAAGACAAATTTATTATACTCTTCTACAGCGGTTTTTCCAACTGTAAAAGGGTTAACCAAAAATTTTTTGCCAAAAGCTTTTTTTCTTCGTTTCTTTTTGTAACATTTGTAAGCGTTCCGGTACAGTCCCACTATAAGGCGTATTGTCCAACAGATTTCGCGGACGCAGTTCCGTAATCTCTCTTTTCTCCGCATCCCCAGCTAATTCTACCAGCCGATTTACCGCCTGAGTGAGATCCGTATTCCGTCGTTCCAAACGGTGGGCATCGCTGCCAATAAAGCTAACCACCCTGTTTTGCAGCAGCATTTCTGCATTGTGCTTCGCGGAGCTGCCGAATAAGCCCGTAAAGCTGCCCCCGTTGCACTGCAGTAACACGCCTCGTTTCAGCCATTCCAGCAATCGTTCCGGCTGTGCCATTAATTTTTGATTTCGCTCCGGATGAGCGATAATGGGAATCAGATCCCGCACCTGCAGCTCGTAAATAAATTCTTCCATTCGTTCGGGAATCATCAACACCGGTAATTCAATCAACGGGTAGCGGCTGCCCGCCAGACAATATTGCCCGCCTCCCTTGACCAGAATATCCGTCAGTTCCCAGTTCATTTCCAGTTCCGCGCCGGGATATAAACGTATCGGCAGATTGGCAGCGTCTGCCATCTCCTGCAACTCTTTCGTCTTCTTAACAATAGTCTCCCAGTTCAGGCTGCGCCCTGCATCCAACACATGAGGCGTACAAATCAAATCCGTCACGCCACAGGCTGCGGACATCTTTAACAGCCCCAGCGAGGTCGCTTCGTCCGGCGAGCCGTCGTCTACGCCAAAGATTACATGGCTGTGGGTATCAATCATCTCATTTCTCCTTTAATACAACACTATCAAAAATGGTTCGGCTGATAGGTGGGAATCAGTTCTTTCAACAAGGCAATACATCGATCTGCCTCTTCACACCGGATCAATTCCTTGACTTTTTCCCAGAACACGGTTTCGTCCGGGGCCTTGATAACGGCTTTAAAAATCAGTTTATTATCTGTGGAAACCGTCCCATCTTCCGCTGCCAGTAGTTCTTCAAACAATTTTTCTCCCGGCCGCAAGCCGGTAAATTTAATTTGTATATCTTTATCCGGAACCAGACCGGAAAGACGAATCATATTTCTTGCTAAATCTACGATTTTAACGGGTTCACCCATATTCAGGACGAACACTTCGCCCCCGTCACCCAGAGCCGCCGCGCTCAGCACCAGCTTACTGGCTTCCGGTATGGTCATAAAATAGCGTTTCATTTCGGGGTCCGTTACAGTCAGGGGTCCTCCTGCCGCAATTTGTTTTTTAAACAAAGGCACCACGCTGCCCCGACTGCCTAAGACATTGCCAAACCGTACGGCCACATACTTTGTCTCCGGATAGCGCAGATTCAGCGCCTGCATCACCATCTCCGTGACCCGTTTGGTAGCGCCCATGACGCTGGTGGGATTCACCGCCTTATCTGTACTGATCAGCACCAGTCGTTCACAATGATACCGCCCTGCCAGGTCCCCTACGTTATAGCTGCCGAAGACATTATTATAAATGGCCTCTTCCGGCTGATGTTCCATTAAAGGCACGTGCTTATGAGCCGCCGCATGAAACACTACCTGAGGATGAAACTCCTGAAATACATTTTCCAGTTTATCCCGGTCGGTAATATTCACGATCAAAGGCAGGAGTTGTTCTTCATTACACTTATTTTTTAATTCCTGATGAATTTCATAAATACTGTTTTCACCCCGCCCCAGTAATAAAATCTGCTCCGGCTGAAAACGCAGCACCTGCCGGCAGATCTCGCTGCCGATACTGCCGCCGGCACCGGTTACCAACACGATTTTTCCGGTCAGGTACTTGCCGATTTCTTTTACATCCAGTTCGACATTTTCCCTCCCCAAAAGGTCTTCGATATTCAAAGGACGCAACTCTCTCACGCTAAGCGCTCCTGCCGACAGGTTACGCAGAAACTCCGGAAGAATCTGCACTTTGCAGCCGGACACACTGCAGATGTTGGCAATTTCCTGCAGTTGTTCCGGGTGTAAAGAGGGAATCGCAATCAAGATTTCCTCCACCTCATAGGCATCCACCAATTCTGCAATGGCATAGCGATCGCCTAATACTTTAAACCCGCCTAACCGTTTTCCCTGTTTATCCGGGTCATCGTCGACAAAACCAACGATTTTGCGGAGGCCACCGCTTTGGATAATGTCCTGGGCAATCAGGTACCCCGCATTACCGGCTCCCACGATGAGCACATTTTTTTCTTTTTTACCTGTTTCTTCTTTCCCGGATATCTGATAAGAAAGACGCAGTAAAATACGACTGAAGATCTGGAGAATCGCTGTCATGGCAAATGTCATGGCAAAAATAGAACGCGGCAGCGATTTACCTATAAAGAAAGTGAGCGTCACATACAAAATGACACCACAAAAGTTAGCCGCCAAAATAGTAAGGATATCTTTTACTCCGGCATATTTCCAGATGCGGTTGTATAAATGGAATAACAGATAACAGATAAACGCGCAAAGCAATAAGATTGGAAACTCTAACACTACAGCCGAAACGTACTTCATTAAACTGGTGTAAGGAACGCCGCTGAAGCGGATGAGTACGCTCAGCCAGGCAGCGCCTATCATCAACAAGATATCCAACAAAAACAAAAATCCGGGTAATAAATACCGACGCAAGAATCCCACTCCCCTACTTATCCCGTTTCTTCTCCCCTGGAATACAGAAAAAGTCTTTTCTGAAGCTAAGTTAGTTTATAAATTGATACTACTATAGTTGTTATATGCGAAGCATTTCCGGACACAGTACAGCCCATGATCCTATGCACGGCACAACAAGCGAATACTACATTATTACATAGTGTCACGGCTCAACAAACAAGTTAAAACCGTCTGCTCCAGGTTACCTTGGCAAATTTATCAATGCGGCTATCAGTCCCCGGCACCTTGATCCCATTCAACGTAGCCGCTCCTAACGTCATCTGCAGTGAATCGCTCGCATTGAAACGATGGGTATAATCTACCCAGGCCTGGTTATTTTTCAATGCCGTGTTCTTTTCTCTGCCCGATTGTAAATGCAGCCCGTTGAAGCCAAGTATATCATTTTCGCCCAGGTAGCAGTTCACCCCCGCGTACACACGGTAGGCCTTTCTCCCCATAGCGTCGCCTAAAATATCATGATGATACGTCCAGCCGCTGTGATAGGTGCCGTGGACATACCATGGGTTTCTGGTATAGGCTCCTTCGATTCGCAGATCCATGCGTCCCTCCGGTGTCAGCTGCGGGAAATACAGCCCGCCTGAATAGCCCTTTTCACTGGGGAAAGCGTGGGCCTGGTCTTCTCCATATAATTCCCCGTAAATATGCACACCGGGGAAGCGGTATTTGATATCGATGCCCGCGATATCATTCCATTTATCATTGGAATAGGAGTTTCGTCCCACCAGCCAGTCGCCGACATCACCTGTTCGGAACGCATTGCCTGTACCGCCCAGCATGGAAAGCCGTTCAAATCCGATATTTAGATTATCATAAAGTAAGTCCCCTCTGATGCCCACCAGATAAGGATGGGAAAAATCGTTGCGGTTGCCTTCTAACCGCCCGGCAAAAACGGACCAGCGTGTCTTGCCTAAGAAAGCCAGCAAACCCCGATTTTTAGGACGTTCTTCTGTGGTAATTTTGAGCATGGTAAGCGGGCGGGCATTGTTGCTCAGGCCTAAGGTGCCTTCGCTTCCCTGTCCCCAAAGTAAAGCCTGTTTACCTGCTTCGATCCGGAAAATACCCGTACGTCCGGCAAAATAACCTTCCTCTAACGCAACACTACCCTTGTCGTCAAAAATATAGCTCAAACGAGGCGAAGCGGAAAGAGCCACTTCGCGGCCTAAATTACCGACCAGATAGCCTTTTACCACAAGGCTGCCGTTATGTCCGTAGTGATAGCCGTTATTGTAGCTGCTGAAAGGATGGTAGGCTGCTCCTGCCGGAGCATCATAAGCATACCCTTCCCGCGGGCTTTCGCTGTACACCCCACTGACGCTGATTTCGTGCAGACGTAAGGAGTCGCCATGGCCGGTCTCTTCCCCCGCCCGGTATGCTTCCCAGGCTTTGATCTCCGGCTGCAATTCCGCTTCCAGCTCGCTGATCATCCGCTCCAGGTAAGCCGGTGTTTGCTTTGTGTCGGCTTTGCTGCGCGCCTGCATCGTCCAACGGGCCATGTCCATCCGGGAATAGGGCTTCGCGCCATAAAGCATGTCCGTAATATAGCCCATGCCATCCAGTTTATCTAAATGGTCATAATACACACTGCCCACCGGCATATTCGTGCTGACAGGCAGGCGTAATCCGGGATATTTGACCTCTGTCGCGGCTTCCGCTCCGGCGATGGAAGAATTAAGAACAAAAACCAAACCTAAAAAACCACCGGTCAATGTAGCTGCTAATTTTTTTTGCATAGGGTGTTTCTCCTAACTTGTAAAAAAGTAATTTAACTAACTGTTATCCAATTTTTTATTATACCATATTATACGTTACTTTTTAACTTTTCTTACTAAATTCCCCTGCGTTTTCCCCAATTTTTCACGTTATTGTCTATAAATGTTAAAATTGTCTATCAAATTACAATAATGTACAAAATTTAGCGCTTAGTTTACTCTTTACTTGTCAATTTAGTTTCGATTTGATTTTTCTTTTTGATCATTCTTTTCTTCCGTTTTCCCGGTCCGGAATTTAAAGTTATCGATTTCCGGCCGCATATCTTCCGCGCCTTCGTTTTTATCTTCCGTCAGTAATGCCTGAAGGACAATGGCGCATTCCAGCCGTTTCCGCTGAATTTTGCACCCGTATTCATAGGGTCTGGTAATATCCCCATTGACTAGGTCCGCATTGGCGTGACAGCCTCCGCTGCAGAAGAAACGGGCCCAGCAGGCTTTGCAGGCCGGTTTCGTCATCACATGAGTATTGCGGAATTTATGTACCAGATCCGAACGCACCACGCCGGTTTCCAATGTTCCCATTTTGTATTCTTCCCGCCCGACAAACTGATGGCAGGGATAGATGTCGCCGGAAGGTGTAATGGCGTAATATTCATGTCCCGCTCCGCAGCCCGCCAGACGTTTGGCCACGCAGGGCCCGTTGTCAAGAGCCACATTAAAATGGAAAAAGTCAAAGAGTTCTCCTTCACCCCTGCGGCGCTTCAGGTATTCTGCAGCCAGTTTATCGTACTCCTTAAATAAAATCGGCAAATCTTCTTCAGTCAGGGTATAAGGCTCCGTGGTTCCTACCACCGGCTCCATGGAAATTTCCTTCCCCACCGGGATCATCTTCAATACTTCAGCGGCGAATTCCCTGCTGAAATGGGTGTAAGTGCCCCGCAGATAGTAGTTCCGGCCTTTACGGCTGTCGATGATCTTCTTAAAGCCCCGTACGGCCGCATCATAACTGCCGCTTTGGTTGGGGAAAGGACGCATGGCATCGTGCATCTCTTTGCCCCCATCCAGACTTAACACCACCATGACCCGATTCTCGTTCAGAAATTGGATATTTTCGTCATTTAATAATGTCCCGTTTGTGGTCAGCGTCAGCTTGATGTTTTTATCGGTTTCTTTTTCCCTTTGACGGGCATAGTGAATAATCTCTTTGACCACGCCAAAATTTACCAGCGGTTCGCCGCCGAACAGGTCGATTTCCAGATTATGGCGCTTTTTACTGCCGGCAATGGCAAAGTCGATGGCTTTTTTACCGGTCTCGCTGCTCATCAGCTCCCGATGACCGCCAAAATCCCCCGTATCGGCAAAGCAATATTTGCAACGCAGGTTACAGTCATGGGCCACATGGAGGCACAGAGATTTCAGTACCGGTTCCGCAGCAAAGGTATCCGGCACGGCAAACTCCGGCGAAAATAAAAGCCCCTGCTCCATTAAAAGATGCAGTTCGCCCAAGATTTCCCGCAGTTCTTCCGGCTCATAGGTATCCTGCAGCGCAGCGATTGTTTCCTCATCATTATGTCCGGTAAACACGCCCAATACATCATAAACCGGCTTATCGATCAGATGTACCGCGCCGCTGTTTACATCCAGTACCGCCATATCTCCATTGACTTTCATGCGATGAATTAATTCATTTTCCATGCTGTTACCTCTTCATAGTATTATATAGTATGTTTAACCATCCTATTTAGTTTACCTGTTATGTTTAAATCATGTTTAAAATTTCATCTGTGTCAGCTTCCCGTCATCGTAGCTTTTTTTATCTTTCCTAATTGTATCGTGCTGCCGCAATGTCCGGTTTCATGTAATATGAAAACAGCCCCCCGCACGAACAGGGAGCTGTTTAACAGGCTGATTGTTGCCGCTTATTTGTGTTCGCAAACCTGATTGCCTACCGTGCAGGAAGTTTTGCAGGCTGACTGGCAGGAAGCCGGGCATTCGCCACAGCCGCCGGTACGTAACGTCTTATTTAACATTGCTTTATTAACGGTCTTAATATGCTTCATTCGCTTACCCTCCTTTGGACATTCGTGATACTTTATTTTACCTTTTTTTACGCTATTATGCAAGACCTCAGACAATTTCTTCCCTGTCAATTTTCCGTAGACATCTTGTTTCTTTCGTTATTTATTTTGTTTTTCCCGAAAACAGAGCATGAAACTTATCTTGTATGTGGCCCCTTACTTCTTCTATTTCTGCCACGGGGACCCTTTTCTCGGCAAGATACCCTAACACATAACTTCGGCGGAGCGCATTCTTAATATCCTTACGGCCGCGGCCTCGGTCATAAACACCTATGCGGCGCAGGGCAAAGGGGGTTTCCCTCGCAATTTTTTCGGTATTGGCCCCCGGCTCGCCGGAAAAGCCATACTCATATTTATGATATTTCCGTATTTCCGCCAGAACCAATTCGTTGTACGCCCCATTAGGGAAAGCGATCCCGCTCAGCCAGAAGCCCATTTGTTCATAAAACAGGTTCAGAGGCTGATAAATCTCCCAGGGCAGGAAATGAGGCGCGATTTTCGTCAGGTTATCGTGGCTCATGCTATGAGAGCCGATTTCCATACCATTGTCCCGCATCTCTTTTAACTGGGCAAAGGTCATATAACTGCGCACCCCGTCCTGATGGTAGGTTTGGCCAATATCTTTGCCGACTGCATAAAAATTACCGGCAAAGCCATATTTTTTCAATAGAGGATAAGCAGTGGTATAGTTGTTATCGTACCCATCATCGAAGGTAAGAATAACGGTTTTCGGAACAGCCTGGCCGCTCTTTAACAGGATCATAGCCTGGGGGGCTGTGATCACATGGTAGCCCTCTTCCTGCAGATAGCGAAGGTGTTCTTCGAAGACTTCGGGCCTGACACAAAGGTCCCGCGCCCAGCCTTCCGGTACTTCGCTGATGCTATGATACATCAGGGCCGGGATCGCCCGCTGCTTATACGCTTCATAATCTTTTTTTATATAACCTTCAAAACACAAAGCTGCAAGTGCCGCCACCACTACGGCTACCCGCAGAATTTTGTAGATTTTTTTAACGATATTCACTGATATCCATACCCTCTCTGATCGCCAGTTCCTGAATCTTTTTCAGGCGATGATTCAGCCCCGATTTACCTACCGCCCCGCCGGAACATTCCACCAGATCGTTCAGTGAAGCATCCGGATGCGCCAGGCGCAGTTCAGCGGTTTCCCGCAGCGTATCCTGTAGTTTATCATAACCGCCGTGTTCCTGTAAATAGTGAATACAGGCCGTTTGCAGCACAGCCGCCCGAATCACTTTATTAAGGTTGGCAGTTTCGCAATTGACCTGGCGGTTCACATTGTTACGCATTTCTTTCACGATACGCACGTTTTCAAACTCCAACAACGATTGATGGGCGCCGATCACCGAAAGAAAGTCAATAATATGGTCGCCGTCTTTAATATACACGATAAAATCCTTCTTGCGGTCGGTCATGCGGGCCGCTAACGAAAAGCCCTGCATAATTTTCAGAATGAAACGGGCAAAGGTTTCGTTTTCCGTCACGATCTCCAGGTGGTAGTCGCTGGTCGGTCGGCTGATGGAACCCCCGGCCATAAATACGCCTCGTAAAAAAGCCTTGCGGCAGCATACTTTGCTCAGCAGCGTATTCTTATCGGCCTCTTCCGAAGGCAAAATTTGCAGTTCCTGCAAAGCCCGGGCCACTTGCGGATCCGGCAGGACTTCCACCTGATAGCGATTTTTCTTTTTTAAACGGCGCGAACGGGTGATTAAAACCTCTGTCCGTACCTGATAATTACTTTTCAGCACTTGCAGCACGCGTCTGGCCAAAGCTGCATTTTCTGTAGAAAAATGAATGCCGATATGTTTGCCCCGCAGCACGATGGCCCCGCTCATGCGCAGCACGCCCAGCAATTCCGCTTTTTCGCAGCAGGCTTCCTGCCCTTCCAGGCGCGCCAGCTCATTTTTTACATCGGATGAAAAAGACACGAAAGCCTCCTATTGCTTTGCCGCAGGAACATCTCCCTGTGCTTTTCGCAACTTGCGCATATTTTGTTTCATGAAGAAATAGTCGAAGAAAACAAAGCCTCTGCCAAATAACCGCAAACGGTACACTAACGCGATGATGCTGCGCGCCAATTTTTGCGGATCATGCCGCACCATATCGGCTTTACTGATCAGATTGGTGGGAATTACATTAATATCCAGTTCCTGAATCTTTTCTATATCCGGCGTCACCGGAACCTGACTTTTTGCGGAATATTGTAGTTTCTGTTCTGCGGCAATTTCCTGGTCATTGACGATTACATAATCAAGGAAAGGCCGCCCTACATGATCAATCAGGGCTTTTACATGGTCATAAGCCCCGTAACCGTCGGTTTCCCCGTGTTGCGTCATCACGTTGCAGATATAAATCTTAACGGCTTTACTGGTGATGACCGCCTCCCGAATGCCTGGCACCAGTAAATTGGGAATGACACTGGTATAGAGGCTTCCCGGTCCAAAAATTAAAATATCGGCTTGGGTAATGGCTTCCACTGCGCTTTTCGTAGCTGCCGCATCCGCCGGCAGCATATGTAAGCGTCGAATGGTTTTTCCTGCCCGGGAAATATTGGACTCGCCCAATACATAAGTACCATCGGTCATTTCCGCCTGCAGTTGAATGTTGCGCAATGTGGACGGGATCACGTGGCCCCTGATTTTCAGAATCTGACTGGCGGCATTCAGCCCTTCTTCCATGCCGCCCTCTGTTTCCGCTATAGCCGCCAAAAATAAGTTCCCCAGGCTGTGTCCCGCCAGAGCGGAATCCCCTGCAAAACGGTATTGCATAACCCGTTCCATCAAAGGTTCCCGGTCTGCCATAGCGACCAGACAGTTCCGCAGATCCCCCGGCGGAATGATGCCCAGTTCTTCGCGCAGGCGGCCGGAAGAACCCCCGTCGTCGCCTACCGTGACCACGGCGGTGCAATTCCCGGTAATATACTTCATGCCTCTTAGCAAGGTAGAAAGCCCCGTACCGCCTCCCACTACCGTGATCGCGGGTCCCCTGCTCAGTTTACGCTGGGTAAAAATAGTTTCCATCAACGTTCCGCTGCTCTCCGGCGTTACCGATTCCACAACGGAACGCACGATACGGCGCGTGGCGTAGACCATCACTCCAATGCCTGCCAGGATTCCGACAAACCCTGCCGCAAGCGCCAGTCGATTGCTGTAACGGCCGGTGGTCAGGTAGCTCATGCGAAACAGAATTTCTTCGGCCATAGCCATGACCTGATTATTAAACAAAAGTGCAAACGAAAAAGCACAGACGATTACGCCCACGGTAAATAACAGCAGCCAACGTTTTAATTGTATCCCCGGACAAAGCCAGCTGATCCAACCCATACTTCTAAAACTCCTTTACGACCTATGCTCCATATTATTACTACCTATGCTTTATACACAAACAAGCAACTGTAGTATACACCCTAAATTTAATTTTCCTGCAATTCCCGATGCAAGATCTCCACCCGATAGGACTTCAACCGCAAGTGCTCATGCAGCTTATTGGCAATATACACAGAACGGTGCTGTCCGCCCGTGCAGCCTACGCTGATCACAAGCTGGCTTTTCCCTTCCAGCTCATATTTGGGGATCAGAAAATCAAGCATCTTGCACTCCATTTGTAAAAATTCATACGTTTGGCTTGTTTTTTCTAAAAATTCCTGCACGGGAGTGTCATTGCCGGTTAAATGCTTCAGTTCCGGATCATAGAAGGGGTTGGGCAAAAAGCGCACGTCCAACACCAGATCGCTGTCCAGCGGCAGACCATTCTTAAAGCCGAAAGACTGGATAACAATCAGCATCTGGGAACCGGGAACACCCTCTCCATACAGCTTAAGAATTTTTTCTTTCAGCATGGCCGGGGTCAAATGAGTAGTATCGATCACATTTGAAGCTTTTTCCTTTGCCAAAGATAAGCATTTGCGCTCTAACTCTACACTATACGCCAGACTGTTCTGCCCTTTTTCCAAAGGATGACGCCGGCGCGTTTCCTTATAACGGCGGATCAGAACCGCGTCCTCAGCATCCAGGAACAACATGTCAAAATCAAACCCGTTGGTTTTCATTTCATCTGTGATTTCCACAAGCCGTTCAAACGTGTCACCGTCGCGGGAATCAACGACCACCGCCGTATTGTGAGCGGGAGACTGACGCCAAAGTTCGCTGAATTTAGGGAGCAACAGTACCGGCAGATTGTCAATACAGAAATAATTTAAATCTTCCAAAGTACGCAAAACCTGCGTTTTCCCCGCTCCGGACATACCCGTAATAATAAGAAAATGCCCCGGTTCCATAGCAACTCCCCCTTTATCTGTAAGCAGTGTGTTTTCGCTGTTCCGCTTTTTCACTGCTTTGCTTTTTCACTGTTTTGCTTTTTCTCTTTTTTGCTGTTTTGCTAAGTTTTACTTCTCTATTTCAATTTATGATTTTTTATATTTCAACTCCCCTGTTCGCTAATTTTGCATTTAACTTTACATCTAACATAGTGAGTCTATATAAAAAATCACATTATTATATTTTTATAATAGTTAATTATACCACATCCTGCAAACCTCAGACTACTTTATTCCGGATTTATCACTTTTTTACCACATTTACCGCCACACCTGTAGCATCCCGTGTAACATGGTATCCAACTGTTCTCTTGTATGAGCCGCTGTTACAGTTAGACGCAGGCGACTGGCGCCGGGAGCTACCGTAGGCGGTCGAATCGCGGAAATAAGGATCCCCCGCTCCCGCAAGGCAAAATCAATGGCTTTGGCCTTTGCCGCATCCCCCACTACCAGAGGAATGATGGGGGTCTTCCCGGGAATTACCGGCAGGCCTGCCGCAGTCAGGGACTCACGTACATACGCTGTATTGCTCCGCAAGCGCTGCAGGTACGCAGGACCTTCCTGTCGCAGAATAGCCAGTGCTGTCTGTGCGGCGGCGATATCGCCCGGACTCAGAAAGGTACTGAAAATAAAAGGTCGGGATTTATTTTGCAGATAGGTAATGATTGCTTCGTCAGCCGCCACATAGCCCCCCACAGAAGCCAGACTTTTACTGAGAGTACCCACCTGCAGATCCACACAGCCTTCCAGGTGATAGTGAGAAGCCGTTCCCGCCCCAGCCGCACCGATCACACCCACAGCATGGGCGTCGTCCACTAACAGAAGGCAATGATGCGCTTCTTTCAGCCGCACTAATTCAGGCAGATTGCAGATATCCCCATCCATGCTGAACACGCCATCTGTCACGATGAACCGGACACAATCTTCATGGGGCGCCGGGTGTTCTTTTAGCTTTTGTTCCAAGTCCTGCATATCATTGTGTTGATAGACGATGATTTTCGCCTTGCTGATGCGGCAGCCGTCTATGATACTGGCGTGGTTCAACGCATCGCTGAAAATGATATCACCCGGTTTGGCTAAGCCATATAAAACGCCTACATTTGTCATATAGCCTGTATTAAAAAGCAAAGCCGCTTCTGCGTGTTTAAAAGCGGCCAGCTCTTGTTCCAGCACGGAAGCGCCAAATACCCCGCCGGTAGTCAAACGGGCACCGGTAGAACCGGAACCGTATTTTTGTACAGCCCGGGCCGCAGCTTCCCGTACCTTTGGATGAAAGGTAAAACCCAGATAGTTGTTGCTGGAAAATACCAAATACTCTTTTCCCTGTCGATTTTTGGCCCGCACCGCATCTATAAAGGACAAGTCTGTAATCTGACGTGTCAGACCGGAAGACCGTACCGCTTCCATTTCAGCCTGTATTCTACTTTGCAGCATAGCCTTGTTCTCCCGCCGTAATAAAAACGACCTCTTCCTCGTAATAATTGATCAGGGCTGCCACATCCGTATCCGGCCGCAGAAAGAAGACCCGCCCGCCAATCGGGCAATGCTTTTCCTTTAGCACCGGAATACGCCGATAGCCATTTTTTACAGAACCTACATAACCAACCACATAGTCCGGATCATCGGACCAGCACAGTTCCGCCACCACGCCCTTACCGCCTGCCACTTTAGAGGCTAATACCAGCGCTTCCCGTACATGGTCACCATGCAGACCTTTTTGCCGGAGCGCCCGGCGAAAGCCTGCCGCATCATTCACGTCCATATTGCTCACACGCACACCGCGATTGCCCAGGGAATCCATACGATCTCCGGTTTCTGCATTGAGCAGCATGGCTCCCCGCATACTGTCCGGCAGAGCTCGAATCGCTGCAATGCCTTTTTGCGCAGCGATTTCCGTCACTCCGGCAGCCTGCAATTCCGCCAAAGCGACCCGGCGGCCCTCTTCCGCCGTAGCCGAAACGCATTGACTGAAGGCAAGCAAAGGTTTGCGCAACGCCTTATTTTTATCGACTCGCTGCACTTTGATGTTGACAAAATCCGCTTCTCCCCGCTGGTGTGTTTTGGCTCGTTCCAGCATTTCGTGAACACAGGCTTCAATCGCGGTTTCTTCTACGATTCGTTCTTCTCCGGAAATATGACGCCCACCCCGCTCATGAGGGCCACCTTGGGCTGAACGCATCTTCAGACTGTATAGCATAGTTGTACCTTCCTTTTTAAAGGCCGCAAAATCTCCTCCGAAATTTTGCGGCTCATTTGGGATTCTTTTTTTTGCGGATGTCTACTTCCTAAAAACTTCCTTATTACACATCTAGTTCATTACACATCTACTTCCGATATCTCTTGCCTTAAAAGGCACAGGGGTCGGAAAACTCTTTAATGTCTTTTGCGCGCACCTGGTTAAAAATCTCTTCCATGGATTTTTCCAAACGGCTCATCATCTCGTCAATTTCTGCCGGGGTCGAAATCAGCGGCGGCATCACGACAATTACATCGCCAATATTACGGATGATCAGACCGTATTTCCGGGCATTCTGGCAAATACCCCCCGCCATCTGCAAACGGGCGTTAAAGGGAATCTTCTTTGCCTTATCCGCCATCAGTTCAATACCGCCCAGCATACCGCACTGGCGGGCATCGCCGACAAATTCCATCTCCCCCATTTTGGCAAAATGCTGCTGTAGCATAGCAATTTTCGGAGGCAACCCTGCAATCACCTGGTCCTTGGCAAAAATTTTCAGGCTGGCCAGACCGGCAGCGCAGGCCAGGTTATTGCCGGTATAGGAGTGCCCGTGATAAAAGGTCTTGTATTCCGTCGGTTCGCCCAGGAACGCATTGTAAATCTCATCGGTGACCATGGTCGCGCCCAACGGCAGATAACCGGCGCTGATGCCTTTGGATAAGCACATCATATCCGGCAGCACCTGTTCCCGGTCGCAGGCATACATGGCTCCGGTCCGGCCAAAGCCTACCGCCACTTCGTCCACGATCAGCAGCACATCGTATTTTTTTGTCAGTTCCCGCACACCTTTAATATAGCCTTCCGGCTGCATCAGCATACCGGCGGCGCACTGGCACAAGGGTTCGATGATCATAGCCGCCGTATGGGAAGCATGTTCTTGCAGATAGTCTTCCAACTCTGTTAACAGATAAGCCAGGAATTCTTTTTCGGAAGATAAGCCCAGTTTGCTGTGGTAAAAAGAAGGACAGGTGACACGGTGGGTACCGAACAGCAACGGTTTGTAGGCTTTATGGAAAACTTCCACGTTCCCTACAGAAACAGCTCCCACAGTATCTCCATGGTAGGAGTCCCCTAAATTGATAAAGTCTTTTTTCTCCGGATGTCCGGCATAATTCCAATACTGGAACGCGATTTTGATTGCCGCTTCTACAGCCGTAGAGCCGTCGTCCGAATAAAATACTTTGTTCAGGCCGGCCGGTGTGACTTCAACCAGTTTTTCCGCCAGTTCCGCCGACGGTTCGTTGATCAGGCCCAGCAACGTGCTATGTTCTACTTTATTCAGTTCGGCAATGATCGCATCATTAATTTCTTTGCGCCGATGGCCGTGAATATTGACCCACAGGCTGGAGATCGCGTCCAGGTATTCCCTGCCTTCCGTATCGTAAAGCCGTACTCCTTTGCCATGGTCGATGACCAGTTGCGGCGCTTCCAGCCAGCCTTTCATCTGGGTAAAGGGATGCCAGATATACTTTTTGTCTAACTCTTCCCACTTATTCAATGTCATTGCCTCGCTTTCTGTAGTTGTAGATCTCTTGTTTTTTTATAAGTTTTACTTTATTTATCGCAATCTTTTATTTTACGAACAATATAGCGGACTTACATTCCTTCAGTCACGTTTGATTCTCTCTGAAAATTAAGTCAACCGATTTATGCATATTGCTCTGCTAATTTTAAAATACGGTCCAACTGCACATGTTTTTCCGTAATCGCCGCCAACACTTTCGGATCGTTCATTTCTGCTTCCGTCAACACCGGCAGTTTGCCTAAGATTGGCAGACCGGTCAGTTTTTCGTAATAATACAGATTACCTTTTTCCAAATCACCGGCCTTGTTTTCCTCCCATCCGTTCACTAAGAAGCCTAAAACAGGGATGCCTTCTTTTTGACAGTAATATGACGTCAGCACTGCATGATTCACATTGCCTAACACCGGTTTAACTACGATTAACACGGGGATGCCCAGCGCTTTAAAATAATCTTTTACTAAAAAGTCGTCTGTCAAAGGCGCCGTAATGCCGCCGATTCCTTCCAGCACGGAATTCTCATGAGCCGCAATACAGGCCCGGGCTCCTTCCACCATTTTATCAGGCTGTAAGGTAACGCCTTCCAGACGGCTTGCTTCTGCCGGCGCTAAAGCCGCTTCCAACACAACAGGAATGACTTCCAACCGCCGTTCTGCCGCATAGCCGGCGCACTGCATCTGAAACTCCGCATCCGTGGAGATCAATTCACCGCCTTCACGACGCACACAACCGGAAGCCACCGGCTTGAAAATCCCCGGTTCTCTCCCGCGAAACCGCAGCGCCGCAGCCAAGGCACCGGTCACAACCGTTTTGCCCATTTCCGTATCTGTTGCCGTAATACCAATTGCTGTCAAAATGATTCCCTCTTTTCCTTTTCCGTAATGATACAGCGTACCTGCAAGATAACCTAATTTTAAAATTTCGGGTAAAGAGCTGTGAGAGTAGTGTATATCTATATGCCAACCGCAGTACAGATTTTTACTGGCATAAAACATTTTAGTTCAATGAAACAGACACACTCCAAGCCCCCAAAGTTAACTTAATACATTTGCAAGTTAACTGATTGTATTATAAAATTTTCTTCAATCAGTGTCAACCGCAGTTCAAAACAGGTTAACATAAATTATTATATTCGTAAAATTTCTCCCTTTATGATATGTTGTTCTATTTCTTGCGATGACAATCAAGATTAATTATCTTTACATAGACGAAAAAACGCCCCAGGAAGGGGCGTTTTAGTCTCATGGGAAGCAATTGAAAACTGTCGTCACCAGTAGATTTCATTATTCCCAATAACCTACATTTTTTCCATTTTTTCGTTTTTCATGATTCTCATTAATCTTCACCATGTTTTTCATCAAATCCTGATTTCCTTCTGCAGTTTTTGTCATTTCAGCAAGGATAGGAGTCGCTTTATCAGCATATTCATTCACTACCTTTTGGAACGCAGCGGGATCGGTAACATACTTTCCCCGCCAAAAGTCCCACTGATGAAATTTCTTATACCCATCGTAATATCCTTGGCTCACTTCTTGTAATTTTTTTTGTAAGTTTTTAAACTTTTCAGATTGCAGTTGTGCCTTAAGCTGCTGATCGCTTTTAATAACAAGTTCTAAAAGATTTCTTTTTTGTTGTCGATAAAATGTATTCCATTTTTCTGCTTTTAGTTCATACTCCGCATTTCCTTTAGCTGTTTTTGTAAAGTCTTCTATAAGTTTATCTTGCTTCTTTATGTATTCTCTTGCAGTATTTTTCCATGCAACGGCATCTATGGCTTCTAAAGCTTTATTCAATTCAACGGTTTTAGTCTGGTTAGCTTTTTCCATTTCGCTTTCCAAACGTTTGATTTTATCATCCTGGCTCTCGCAACCTGCAATCAATGTGGCAAAGATTACCATCAAGAGCATCATTATAATTGTTTTCATTCTTCTGTTCATCTTTTAAAACACATCCTTTTATAACAGATTTTTTTGACAACTATACCTCTAATTAGATTTTCATCATTAAGGCAATTTGAAAATCTGTCCCAAGGCTCCCAAGACATCCTTTGCAGTCTTGCTGGCAGCGGATGGTTTTAATTTATCCTCGTTTCTTTCCCCAAAACGGATGCCTTTAATCATCTCGTCTTTATCGACAAAGAAAGAAATTTCATTCGCGCCTGAGAAATAGGTATATTCTTTGCATCCCTTAAGCTGTTTTTTATGAGCAGAATTTTTGACGCCTGTCTTCTTTGCTTCCCCAAGTTTCGTAGTTACAAAATTAAACGGCATACCTACTTTAAAACCACTGGGAGTAGTCAAATTTCCTTCATAACATTCGACGCCCGCTACTTTAAACTCTTCAGCTATTTTTTTTGCATAAACTATAAAGAGATTGTTGTAATTGTAAATTTTGTATTGGTCTGCATCAATTACATCGCTGGGTTTTCCATAAACTTGATCTACATAACTTAACTTCGTTCCCGGAGCAAGCCAACCTATATTGATCTCTTTTGCATTGATATCATATTCGGTAGTTGCGGGAGAATCCACAATCACACCACCGGACGTTCTGGGTATACTGTCAGCATGCATGAGAAGATCAATTAAAATCTTATTGTTCTTAGCAATCGCATAATCAATAGCTCTCCACTGTTTTCCATAGTCCCTGGCTTCCGGATTCGCCCCGTTCTGAATCAAAAATTTTGTTAGCCATATGTAAACTTGTTCTTCATCATAACTGTTTGGCCAGCTCTTCCGCGCCAGCAAAATTAAAGGGGTAGTCCCGTCATTGGCAGCACGGTTAGGATGAACACCCCTTGCTATCAGTTCCTTGATAACCGGAATCCAAGCTCTGCTACCCTTGTTTCTAGATGAACTCCAGTACGAACCCATGGTCTTTATAAAGAGCTCTAGTGCCGTTTCCCCGTTATCCGTTACAGCATTCACATCCGCACCCAACTTCATCAATAATAGAGCACTGTTAGGATTTCCGAATAATTCTTCGAAACCGCATGCATACATCAAAGGGGTTAAGCCGTTATATCGCGCTTCAATGTCAGCCCCCCTCTCATGACAAAACATCATAACCTGAGCGGGTGTAAAGCCATGAGCTGGGCTAGCTCTTACCGCCGTCCACATTGCTGGAGGCATACTACTCAGTCCATATTCTCCTTCGTAGTTAATATCCGCCCCCATATTAAGCCAATAAGTAGCATCCTTAAGGTCTCCACGTCGTATGGACTCTCCCAAATGTCGGTTCAAAGTAAGCTGATCAAACGCCAGGCAAGAACTCATAAATGACAGTGAAATACAGAACAGCGTCATTAAAATGAAAGCTAATTGGGCAATCTTCTTCATATATTGCGTCCCCTTCCTGCTATTACTTCAAGAATCTATTACCACATCGGAAACAAATCCAAGAATGGTGCCATTCCTCCATCCGTTTTGGATACACCTCGTGGTTGTAATAATACATACGTTTGTACATGACAAAATAAAAATATGCTATTGTAAATACAATGAACGCAATATTACTAATACTTGCGGGCAGAATCAAACTAATGACGAACCATAAAACAATCCATAAAATAATCCATGTCGTGTATCTTATTTTTCTCGGGGGCGCTGTAAGTTTGGAAAGTTCCGTTTGGCTAACACCTTTAGTTTTTCCTCCACCAATTCCAAAATGACCACCACCGGAAATACCCGCACCCAAAATATTGGCATCAATGCCGGAAATACCATTTTGATAAGCAATTTCAAAGCGTTGAATGTTTTCTGAATGACACTCAGGGCAAGTATAACTTTCATTATAATTCTCGTTCATGAAAATCCCTCCTGTTCTTTAATCTTGTCTTACCATAAATATTTTTTACCCAATACAAAAAAAATAAAACGCAATAATGCAACTACTGCGCCAGCACCTACCTTTTCTGTTGGTCCGTCATCCTTATCCTCTCCTCTCAATTTAGTTTGTAAGATAAATCTTTAGTAAAGTTTACACCCCCCCCCTATTTATAAGTCAACCATTATTTTTTTGTAACTTTTCTTATTTCCCTTTTTCTATAGGAACATCTCTTGTTTTTCGTAATTATCATAAATCACCAATCTTGTAGTAATCCATGCCCTACCTCATACAAACTCCTGTTTTCTTTCACTTACTTCGCATATAAAATTGACTAAATCATATAAAACAATAAACCGGCGCTTCCGTAAGAAAACGCCGGTTTTATATACCGTCATTCATGCTAAATTTTCTCAGGCGGTAATGTGCAGCAATTTGTCGATGGCTTCCGCTACACCGTCGGCATCGTGATTGCCTGTTACCCATTTTGCAGCGGCTTTCACTGCCGGTTTGGCATTAGCCACAGCCACGCCTAAAGCCGCATTTTGGATCATGCTCAAATCGTTATTACTGTCGCCGATACACATGATTTCGTCGGCGCCGATGCCATAACGCTCTGCCACCGCAGTCACCGCCTGCCATTTGTTGACTCCCGGTTCCATCAGTTCCAAAAAATTATCTTTGGAACTGGTGACTACCAGGCGACCTGCAAAGGTCGTCTGGATATCTTCCCAGGCTTCTTTAAATTCTCCTTCCCGGGTCATGACTAAAAGCTTGTAAGGCGCCCGGGGCAAATCGTAAAGACGGTCCCCCACCGGCGTGGCCGGTATGCCGGAGATCTTCGTATAGGCGGCAGAAAAAGGGGTCAGTTCCTTGACCCACAAGGCATCGTCGATGTAGGCCTGGATATAATAACCCTTTTTACGGCAATAGGCCAACACTTCCCGGGACGTTTCCCAACGTAAAGGATGTTCGTAAAAAACTTCCCCTGATTTATTGCCTTTCACCAGAGCGCCATTATAGGAGATCAGCGGAATATCCAACCCCAACTTATCCACATACGGTTTGGCGGAGACATACATGCGGCCGGTGGCAATCAGTACCTGCAAGCCTGCTTCCAGGGCCCGATGGATTGCCGCGGCATTACCGGACGAAATCTCATTCCGGCTGTTTAAAAGCGTGTCATCCATATCACTGGCAATCAATTTAATATTCCAACTACTGTTCAAAACGTCTTCTCCTTTGTTGAATGCTGACTCCAGCGCATCCTGAATGCTGAAGCCGGCTACATTATATCATCATTATTGCACCAGTTTATTCTGAATATTTCTTTTTTATTTCCCGCCGTTCTTTTGTTTTTCTTCTCCGCAAGAACTCCGCCATACAATCTCACTACTGCCTGTAATAACTGCGCTAAGGCAAAAAGCAAAGAGGAATGAGTTTGCGGAACAGCTCCACTTCCAGCCGGGCAGCAGGTGTACTACCGCAATCAGCACAAAAAAACTGAGGAGCATTTCCAAGCCCCGGCGCAGGACGCCTTGCCGCACTTTTTGCAAAATCCATGCTCCCAGGGCGGAAAAGATGCCGATGCAGGCTGCCCCTAAGACGGTCCCGCCTAACGTAACGATCTGTATAAAATGCGTAGTATAAAGGGCGAGAAACGTCAGCACACCTATGGTCATGACCGCTGTAAAATAGTTGTACACAGAGGCCTCCTTACTTTTGTCCCTGCAGCATGTCGCTCTTGCGCACGATATCGCTGTGGAAGAATTCATAAAGCGTACGGGCTGCCGCTCGATTCATGCCTTCTACGGCCGCCAGTTCTTCTTCCGAAGCAGCTTTCATGGTTTCCAAAGAAGCGTAGGCTTTCCATAGAGCCTGACGACGTTTCGGGCCGATACCGGCAATCGTATCCAGCACGGACACCAGATTACGGCGTCTCAAGCGTTTTCTGTGGTAGGTAATCGCAAAGCGATGCGCTTCGTCACGAATATGCTGTATCATATGCAGCGCAGGCGACTCTCTTTCTAAATAAATGCTTTGGCTCTCCCCTTCCAAAAAAATCTCTTCCCGCTGCTCTGCCAGAGAGATGACCTGAATATCCAGCCCCAGACCGCGGATGACTTTAAGAGCGGCGGCTAATTGTCCCTTACCGCCATCGATAATGATCAGGTCCGGCAACTCTTCATAGTCTTTATAACGCCGATATACTACTTCCTGCATGGATTTAAAATCGTCCGGCTTGCCTTCCGTAGATGCCAGCTTAAAACGGCGATAGTCTTTTTTACTGGGCGATCCATAACGGAAGACTACCATAGAGGCTACGGTTTCGCTGCCCTGAGTATGGGAAATATCGAAGCAGTCCATCCGTGCCAGAGGACACTTTGCCCCCACCACGCGTTGCAATTCTTCCGCGGCGGCTTCCTCGGTCTTTTGCTGCATCTGCCCTTTCCGTTCCTGCTCCCGGATCAGCTTTAGGGCATTTTCACAGGCCAGCTGCATCAGTTTCGCCTTGTCGCCCCGCCGGGGTTCCGCCAGCGTAACTTTATGCCCCGCCCGTTCGGTCAGCCATTCCCGGATTGTGTTCAGTTCTTCTTCTTCCGGCAAATGCGAAACGAGGACCTCCTTAGGCAGGAACACGTCTTCCCCATTGTAGTATTGTTTCAGAAAGGCCGCGATCACAGCCGCTTCCGACTCTCTTTCCGCAGGCAGCATAAAGTCTTTCCGCCCGATCAGTTTACCGCCCCGGACAAAAAATACCTGCAGGCAGACAGAAAACGTGTCGGCGGCATAGCCGACGATATCCATATCGCCGCCTTCCAGTACGGCTTTCTGGCTTTCTTCCAGACGTTCCACCGCCTGCAGCTGATCCCGGTAGTGTGCGGCTGCTTCAAAGGCGTATTTCGCAGCGGCTTCCTGCATCCGTTCTTTCAAGCTGCGGCGCAGTTCTTTCATCTTACCGTCCAACACCAGACAAATGGATTTCACCAGTTCCCCATAGTCTGCCCGGGATACCTTGCCCACACAAGGGGCCAGGCAACGCTTGATATGGTACTGCAGGCAGGGTCGCTCCTGATTCATATTCCGACAGTTGCGGACAGGGAACAAGGAGCGGAGCAGCTTCATCGTCGCGCGCAGCGCCCCCACATCCGGATAGGGACCATAATATTTCCCGCCGTCTTTGACCACCCGCCGGGTGATATACATCCGGGGAAAGGGCTCCTGCAAAGTGATTTTCAAATACGGATACGTTTTATCGTCCTTCAGCATAATGTTGTAGCGGGGACGATATTTCTTGATCAGATTGCATTCCAGGATCAGCGCTTCGATTTCGCTGTCTGTCTGAATGGTTTCCAGATCCTCTACGTGACTGGTCAGCGCCGCCACTTTGACAGACTGACGCCCCGAGTTCCGAAAATAGCTGTGCACCCGGTTGTTGAGGTTTTTTGCTTTTCCTACATAAAGGACGCGGCCGGTGACATCCCGCATCAGGTATACGCCCGGTTTGGCAGGCAATACCGCCAGCGCCTTTTCAATCTTATCGTTACTAACCATATAGACCTTTATTTACAGAATCAACCTTTATTCACAGATTTTTGACTATCCTGCGCGGTTCTTTCGCACCGCTCCTACGTCATGATTGCCATCCTGTGATTTACATCCAACCATTCTGAACCGTTACTGTTTTTTGTCCGCTTTTTCTCAGACTTAACGCTGCTCGCCTTGCTGCCTGTCTGCCGCTTTCTTTCCAACACCATCTTCAGGTATTGCCCGGTGTAGGACGCCTTGTTTTTCGCCAACTGTTCCGGCGTGCCCGTCCCCACAACAGTACCGCCTTTGTCGCCCCCTTCAGGGCCCAGATCGATCAGATAATCTGCGGTTTTGATCACGTCCAGATTATGTTCGATGATGATCACCGTATTGCCGCCGTCTACCAGCCGCTGCAGCACCTGCAGCAGTTTATCCACGTCGGCGGTGTGCAGGCCGGTGGTGGGCTCATCTAAAATGTACAGTGTGCGTCCGGTCCCCCGTTTGGACAACTCCGCCGCTAATTTGATCCGCTGCGCTTCGCCTCCGCTTAAGGTAGTGGCTGACTGGCCCAGGCGAATATACCCCAGCCCCACATCTTCCAGCACTTGTAGTTTGGCCGCGATACGGTCCTGATTTTTGAAATACTCCAATGCTTCCGTCACGGTCATATCCAGCACCTGGGCAATATTTTTCCCTTTATACCGCACTTCCAGCGTGTCCCGGTTGTAACGGGCGCCATGACAAACTTCACAGGGAACATAGACGTCCGGCAGGAAATTCATCTCGATTTTATTCACCCCATCACCCTGGCAGGCTTCGCAGCGGCCGCCTTTTACGTTAAAGCTGAAACGGCCCTGTTTATAGCCCCGGACCTTGGCCTCATTCGTCGAGGCAAAAAGGGCCCGGATATGATTAAATACGCCGGTATAGGTCACCGGGTTAGACCGGGGCGTCCGGCCAATAGGACTTTGGTCGATGTCGATGATCTTATCGATCTCTTCCAGCCCCCGGATCTCTTTGTATTGCAGCGGGCGGACTCTGGCTCCGTGGAGTTTGGCTGCCACCGCATTATATAAGATGTCATTAATGAGGGTGGATTTGCCGCTGCCGCTGACTCCGGTCACCACGGTGAACAGGCCCAGAGGGATCCGCACATCGATATTTTTTAAATTATTGCCCGCCGCGCCGAGGATCTCAATATAGCGTCCATCCGGCTTGCGGCGTTCCGCCGGCACAGGAATGAAGCGTTTGCCGCTCAGGTATTGCCCCGTCACGGATTCACTGACCTGCATGATCTCCGCCGCCGTGCCCTGGGCCACCACCTGTCCCCCATGTTCGCCGGCACCGGGGCCGATATCGATGATCTGATCCGCCGCCAGCATGGTTTCTTCATCATGCTCCACCACCAGCACGCTGTTGCCTAAATCACGCAAATGGAAAAAGGTTTGCAGCAGGCGGTCATTATCCCGCTGGTGCAATCCGATACTGGGCTCGTCCAGAATATACAATACGCCCACCAGGCCGCTGCCGATCTGGGTTGCCAGCCTGATCCGCTGGGCTTCGCCGCCGCTTAAGGTAGCCGCCGCCCGGGCCAGCGTCAGGTAATCCAACCCTACGTCATTTAAAAAGTTCAGCCGGGCATTGATTTCTTTCATCACCTGTTTGGCGATGATCTGCTGCCGTTCGGTCAATTGCAGATTCGCAAAGAAATCTTTCGCGTCCCGCACGGTCAGCCGCGTAACTTCATCAATATTCTTGCCGCCGATGAGGATGGCAAGGACCTCCGGTTTTAAACGGCCGCCTTGACAGTCCGGACACAGCGTCCCGCTCATAAAGGTTTCCAGATCCTCCCGCATGGCATCGCCCCAGGCCTCTTTATAGCGCTGTTTCAACAGGGGGATCACTCCATCCCAGGTACGGTTATAATCATTGGTATCCCCGTTTAGGTTGGTATAAACGAAATGATAGGTCTCCTCGCCGCCGCCCCACTTTAACTTTTCCTGCATTGCCGGGGCAAGGTCGTTCCAGCAGTTGTCCAGCGTATACCCGTTGCCCTGTAAAAAAGCGGTCAGAAGCCGCGTGGTAAAAGCGGCCGGATTGGTAGACAGAGCCGCAATGGCCCCATCGGCAAAGCTTTTATTTTTATCCGGCAAAATCAGTTCCCAGTCATATTCCCGTTTGATCCCCAACCCGCCGCAGGTAGGACAGGCACCGTAAGGCGCGTTGAAAGAAAATAAGCGCGGTTCGATTTCCGGCAGGCTGATCTCACAATCCGGGCAGGCAAATTTTTCTGAATATACCTTCGTCTCCCCGCCGACGACCTGCACTTCGATCCGTCCATCCGCCAACTTCAAGGCCGTCTCCACGGAGTCGCTGAGCCGCTGGCGGATACCTTCCCGCACCGACATACGATCCACCACCACGGAAAGACGGTGTTTTTTCTTTTTGTCCAGCGTGATATCTTCATCCAGCGTCCGCAGTTCCCCGTCCACCAACATACGGGCGTAACCGGAGCGGCGCATATTCTCAATGATGTCTTTATGTTCTCCTTTGCGGCCATACACCAACGGCGCCATGATCATAAAGCGAGAACCTTCCGGCAGAGAAAGCACCTGGTCCACGATCTGCTGTACAGTCTGCCGTTCAATGAGCCGCCCGCATTTCGGGCAATGAGGCTCTCCCACCCGCGCGAATAATAGCCGCAGGTAATCGTAAATTTCGGTTACGGTGCCTACGGTAGACCGGGGATTGCGCCCCGCCGTCTTCTGGTCGATGGAAATGGCCGGCGACAGACCTTCGATATAATCCACATCCGGCTTGTCCATCTGCCCCAAAAACTGGCGGGCATAAGCGGAAAGGCTTTCCACATACCGACGCTGCCCCTCCGCATAAATCGTATCAAAAGCCAGGGAACTTTTGCCGCTGCCGGAAAGCCCCGTCAGCACCACCAGTTTATCCCGGGGTATCTCCAATGTTATATTTTTAAGGTTGTGCTGCCGCGCGCCCTTAATGATCATCTTATCTTGCATAATAAAACGTGACTCCCGCACTCTTGTTCATCAGAATATCTTTTTCTTTTTCGCCTTAGGTTGTAATTTATCGCCCAGTTGTCCCTTTACTACGATCAAGCGGTCGCGCAGTTCTGCCGCCAGTTCAAAATCCAGTTCTTTTGCGGCCTGGGCCATGCTGCTTTCCAGATTTCTGACCAGCTTGCGCAAAGCGGCAGCACTGCTTTTTTTCAAAGCTTTTTCGTCATAGGCTTTCCGGGTGTCCATCTCTTCTTCTACTTTAGTCAGCTTGATCAGGTTGCGCTGTTCCTTGTAGACCGTTTTGGGCACAATGTTATGTTCTTTATTAAAGGCATCCTGTATCTCACGCCGGCGGTTGGTTTCGTCAATCGCCCGTTTCATGGAATCCGTCAGCCGGTCGGCATACATCACGACGTGACCGTGCTCATTCCGGGCCGCCCGCCCAATGGTCTGCACCATTGCCGTATCACTGCGCAGGAAGCCTTCTTTATCCGCGTCCAGAATGGCAATACAACTCACTTCCGGCAGGTCCAGTCCTTCCCGCAGCAGGTTGATCCCCACCAATACGTCAAACTCACCGCCCCGCAGAGCGTCAATGATCTGGGCCCGTTCAATGGTGGCAATATCGGAATGCAGATAGCGTACACGGATCTCATTCTGTTTCAGATATTCGGTCAGGTCTTCCGCCATCCGCTTGGTCAATGTGGTGACCAGCGTCCGTTCGCCCTGGGCCGTGGTCTTTTTAATTTCCGCCATCAGGTCATCGATCTGTCCCTGAATCGGGCGAACTTCAATTTTCGGATCCAATAACCCCGTCGGACGAATAATCTGTTCCACCACCTGCGCCGCCTGATCCAACTCATAGGCAGCCGGCGTGGCGGAAATATAAATCGTCTGATGAATCCGTTCGTTAAATTCTTCAAACGTCAAAGGACGGTTGTCTACCGCCGAAGGCAAACGGAAACCATAGTTCACCAGCATTTCTTTCCGCGCCCGGTCGCCGTGAGCCATAGCCCGGATCTGGGGCAGCGTCACATGGGATTCGTCGATGACCAGCAAAAAATCTTTCGGGAAATAGTTGACCAGTGTAAAGGGAGCTTCCCCCGCCTTACGCTTATCCATGTGCCGGGAATAATTTTCGATGCCGGTGCAATAGCCCATCTCTTCCATCATTTCCAGGTCGTAGTTGGTTCGCTGCTCCAGCCGCTGGGCTTCCAGCAATTTTCCTTCGCTCCGCAGCTGTTCCAGACGTTCTTTCAGTTCCACCCGGATATCCGCCATGGCCCGTTCCATGTTCTCTTTGCTGGTGACATAATGGGATGCGGGGAAAATGGCCACGTGAGTCCGCTTTGCTTCCACATTCCCTGTAAGGATGTCCACTTCCAGCAGTTGTTCCACTTCGTCATCGAACATTTCGATGCGTACGGCTTTTTCCCCATAGCTGGCCGGAATAACCTCGATTACATCGCCCCGCACCCGAAAAGTGCCGCGCTTAAAATCAAAATCATTGCGCACATACTGGTTCTCCACCAGTTTTCGCAGGATCTCATTGCGGTCGATGACCTGACCTATCCGCAGAGAAACCACGGAATCGTAGTAATCCTGCGGTCCGCCCAAGCCGTAAATACAGCTTACACTGGCTACCACGATCACATCCCTGCGTTCAAAAAGAGCGCTGGTAGCGCTATGGCGCAGTTTATCGATTTCGTCGTTAATGGACGAATCTTTTTCAATATAGGTATCCGTCTGGGGAATATAGGCTTCCGGTTGATAATAATCGTAATAAGAAACAAAATATTCTACCGCGTTGTCCGGAAAAAAAGCTTTTAACTCACTGGCCAGCTGAGCCGCCAGTGTTTTATTGTGAGCGATGACCAAAGTGGGCTTCTGCACCCGATTGATCACCTGGGCTACCGTGAAGGTTTTCCCCGTACCGGTCGCCCCTAACAATACCTGGGCCTTCATCCCCTGTTCTACGCCTTGCGCCAGTTTATCGATGGCCTGCGGCTGATCGCCGGCTGGTTCAAACGGCGCCTTGATTGCAAATTCCATGGGCCTTTCTTTCCTTTATGTCTATGTCGTTACTATCTGATGCTTGTTTACGCAAAATTACCCTTGTGTCTGCCATTCCTACCGAATCGGCGTTGCCAAAACAGGCCTCACAAATCCAAAAGTAATCCTACCGGACAATGGTCACTGCCCATTACGTCTGTATAAATCAAACTGTCTTTGATCTTATCCTGCCAGCGGTTGGACACCAGCCAGTAGTCGATCCTCCACCCTGCATTCTTTTCCCGGGCGCGGAAACGATACGACCACCAGGAATAGATCCCCTCTTTATCCGGGTACAGGTAGCGGAAAGAATCCGTAAAGCCGGCCTGCAGCAGCTCTGTCATCTTGGCCCGCTCTTCATCGGTAAAACCGGCGTTATTACGGTTAGTCTTCCAGTTTTTCAAATCAATGTTTTCGTGAGCTACATTCAAATCCCCGCAGATCAGCACCGGTTTTTTTGCATCCAGTCCCACCAGATACCTGCGAAACGCGTCTTCCCAGACCTGCCGGTACTCCAGCCGTTCCAATTCCTGCTTGGAGTTGGGCGTATAGACATTCACCAGATACAGCTCCGGGAATTCACAGGTAATGATTCGACCTTCCCGGTCGTGTTCTTCAATGCCCATGCCGTAGGTAACGTTCAGCGGCTCTTTTTTAGTAAAGACCGCCGTGCCGGAATAGCCTTTTTTCTCGGCGCTGTTCCAGTATTCAAAATAGCCGGGGAAGTCGAATTCCGCCTGTTCCCGCAGCATTTTCGTTTCCTGCACGCAGAAAATATCAGCGTCCGCCTGTTGTAAAAATACATCAAACCCTTTATTCATACAGGCGCGCAGCCCGTTCACATTCCAGGAAATCAGTTTCATCATGTATCCTTTCCGGTTTACACCACCTGAAAAATATAAAACTTTAAATAATTTGTTTCCGGCACGTTCCATAGAATAGGATGATCCGGCGCCTGTTGGCTGCATTCGATCTGACGCAGGGAAACCTGCGCTTCCCGGGCCGCGTCCCGCAGCATTTCTTCAAACAGTTCCGAACGCATAAAGTGGGAACAGCTGCAGGTTGCCAGATAGCCTCCCCGGGGCAAAAGCTTCATGGCCTTTTTATTAATATCCTTATAACCGCCGATGGCATTCTGCACCGTTTTGCGGCTTTTGGTAAAAGCGGGCGGATCCAGGATAATAAAATCATAGGGATGAGTATGGCCCGCTTCCAATTCATCCAATAAAGCAAATACATCTGCCTGACGCACTTCCAGCCGGTCTGCCACACCGTTTTTCACCGCATTGAGAGCCGTCATACGGCAGGCTTCGGCACTGACATCTACCGCTGTCACCTGTTTCGCGCCGCCTTTGGCCGCATTCAAGGCAAAACTGCCTGTATGGGTAAAACAATCCAAAACAGTATGCCCCTGTGCGATTCGCGCCACCCGTCGGCGATTGTATTTCTGATCCAGAAAGAACCCTGTTTTTTGGCCGTTTTCTACATCCACGTCATATTGGATCCCGTTTTCGCAAATCGTGGTAAGCGGGCTGGCAGGCAACGCTTCACCAGGCAAAGCATACCAGCCTTTCCCCTGTTCCATACCCTCCAACTGCCGGATCTTCACATCATTGCGTTCATACACACCGGTGATCTTTTCGCCTTGTTCCCGCAGCAACCGCACCAAAAGCGGAAGCAGGATGTCTTTTCGTTTCTCAATGCCCAAAGAAAGGATCTGCGTCACTAAAAGATCGTTGTAACGGTCTACCGTCCAGCCGGGAAACTGATCCGCTTCCCCGAAAATCAGCCGACAGCACTGAAAATCCTCACCGGGCATGACGGTGCGGCGATAGTCCAGCGCATAACGCAGCCGCCGCTCCCAAAAGGCCTCGTCAAAAGCATCATTGGCATTGGTGCTGAGCAAACGCACCCGTATCTTACTGTGATCGTTGACAAAACCGGTACCGATATATTTGCCTTTGGGACTGCGCACATCTACCAGGTCCCCATTTTCATAAGACCCTTCGCTGCGGGTCACCTCTTCCCCATAAACCCAGGGATGCCCTTCCCGGGCCGCACGTTCCCCTTTTTTCGTAATATAAAATATAGGATAATTTCGCATCATCACTTTATCTCCCGCTTTTAAAAATACCACCGGAATTCTGTGGTATAATAGTTAATTATATCATATATGGCAAGAGGAAAGCAGCCTGTCTAAAATTGTAATATAAGAGAAAAGAGCTGTATATACAAAAGCAATGTCAGGGAAATTTAACAAAGGAAAAGTGACTAAGAAAAAGCCTGTGAGAGAACGGCCTTATAAAAACGCCAACATATATAGAAAGGTAACATAAAATGAGATATAACCAGGTCATAGCGGGGCAATTTATCGACCGCCCCAATCGTTTCATCGCCCATGTTAAAATAAACGGAACTGCAGAAGTCTGTCATGTAAAAAATACCGGTCGCTGCCGTGAGTTATTAGTACCCGGCTGTACTGTGTATTGCGCAAAAAGCGACAACCCCAACCGTAAGACCTTATTTGATCTGATCGCGGTTGAAAAAATTTGCCCAGGAGAACAGAATAAAACGTTGCTGATCAATATGGATTCCCAGGCGCCGAATGCTGCCGCCAAAGAGTGGCTGGAAACAAAAATGCTCTTCCCCGGTCTGACCTATCTGAAAGCGGAATATAAGCATGGCAGCAGCCGCTTTGATTTTTATCTGGAGGAGGGACCGCGCAAGATTTTTTTGGAGGTCAAAGGGGTCACATTAGAAGAAAATGGTGTTGCGGCTTTTCCTGACGCGCCAACGGAACGGGGGATCAAGCACCTGCACGAACTAGCCCATAGTGTCTCCGAGGGATATGCAGCCTATGTGCTTTTTGTGGTGCAGATGGAAGACGCAGAGTACTTCACGCCCAACAGAAAAACCCACGCGGCCTTTGCCGAAGCGCTATTCGCAGCGCAGCAGGCGGGTGTGCATCTCCTTGCGTATACCTGTAAAGTGACCCCGGACTCTATGGTGATCCATAAGCCCTTGCCCATCCATTTATAATTAATTCTGCGTTTGACAAGGTTTCTGTTCTTTCAGTGGCAACAGATTCCATGTAATACAACAGTTTTATGTCTCCTGTGGCAGAAAAGCGTTGCGACCATTTAATTGAACCGCTCTTTTGCAACGGTCGCCGCATAATGCAGCAGGATATTTCAAATGCCGTCACGTCTAATCGCCAAATCGAGTAAAGAAGAACTGCCCGAGCCGTATTTCCGTAAGGAAATGGTGATCGGACAGTTTTTTGTGTGTCACAGCATGAGTTTTCAGGCTTCTTCCATACGGAATAATACCCCGTCCCCGTGCTCCTGCCAAAACGGCAGTAAGTGTTTTGCCAACAACGTTTTGATCAGCTCTTGCGAGACCGGTTCGGCAATTCCCTGAAACACAAGGTTAAAGCGGTCGATACAGAGCTGCAGGGCGGCCGTGTTCACTACTCTTCCCATGGTGGTTTCATCCAGATGAAGAGGCAAGTAGCCACTTTCCTGCATGGCTTTTGCCGCAGCTTCGGCTTCGATACGTTGGGTCAGCTGATCTGCAACATGCTGTGCCAAAAGCTGCTCGGTAAGGTGCGACACACCGTTTGACAATGCAGTGAAGCGCTGCGCCATGTCCTCTTTTTCGGCAGCGGTCAGAGCGGCAAATACAGTCAGTCTTTTTTCCGCTTGCACCCTTTGTTTCTCAGGCATCAAAGCGGCTGATTCCGCGTCCCCCACTGCCAGCATTTGCCTTAAACCGGACAATTCTTCCTGCACATAGCCATAAAGAGCCAGAGAACCGATGGGAACAGCAAAGCCAATGATTTTGATCTGCTGCGGTTCCAGCATCGTCTCCGAAAACTTCCGGACCTGCTCTGCAATAGGCGCTATCGCCGCTTTATCTTTTTCCTGTCGTAAAAAATCCTGTAAATACCCACTGCGGCTTAGTTCCGCCACAGCATTTTTAATGTATTCTTCCGCCTGATGCACCGTATTTCCCCCTGACCTGATCTTCAGCCCGGTTCCGTCTTGTTTTCCTGCCGTCTTAGGAACCGGTTATTTCCTTTTGCTCCGCACTTTATTCTTTATTCAACAAGGTACGGTATTTCTCAATTTCCACTTTATACACATCGTTGCCTTCGATATCGATCCCTACAATGGCGGGGAAATCCACTACCTGATAGCAACGGATCGCTTCGGGCCCCAGGTCTTCGTAGGCAATCATCTCTTCGCTCCGGATCGACTGGGAAATTACGGCAGCGGCGCCTCCCACAGCCACAAAGTAGATCGCATGACCTTTTTTGCAGGCTTCCACCACGGCATTATTACGGAACCCTTTGCCAATCATACCTTTCATGCCCTGCTCTACCATCGCAGGGGTATATTTATCCATGCGCCCGCTGGTAGTAGGGCCGGCACTGCCAACCACTTCACCCGGTTTAGAAGGGGTCGGTCCCACATAGTAAATTACCTGGTCTTTAATGTCAAAAGGCAGGCCCTCGCCTCGTTCCAGCGCTTCATACATCCGTTTATGCGCTGCGTCACGAGCGGTATAAATAGGCCCGGTAATGCGCACAAAATCACCTGCGTGCAGATTTTTTACTGTTTCTTCTGTCAACGGCGTAGTAATATTCTTAATCTGATCCATACGTTGCGCCTCCCCTCAAATCGTCGCTTCCGAACGACGGGCTGCATGGCAATTAAAGATAATCGCGCAGGGCAAACCGCCGATATGGGTGGGAGCGTACTCGACATTCACAGCAATCGCTGTAGTTTTACCGCCTAACCCGGCAGGACCGACGCCGGTTTTATTGACTAATTCCAGCAATTGATCCTCTAATTCCGCATAACGCGGATTGGCATTGTGTTCGCCGATCGGACGTACCAGCGCATATTTCGCCAGTTCCGCGGCTAATTCCGCATTGCCGCCGATCCCGACGCCCACTGTAACGGGAGGGCAGGGATTCGGGCCTGCGTCCTGTACCGCTTCCTGCACAAAATTGAGCACGCCTTCCAGTCCGTCAGCCGGTTTCAGCATCCGGAGACGGGACATGTTTTCACTGCCGCAGCCCTTGGGCAACACAATAAGATGGACCTTATCACCGGGAACAATACGGCAATGGATGATCGCCGGTGTGTTATCCTGGGTGTTTTTACGCACAAACAGCGGATCGTCCACGGAAGATTTCCGCAGATATCCGTCAATATAGCCTTTTGCCACACCGTCATTGATGGCTTTCCATAAATCGCCGCCGGTAAAATGTACCTCCTGCCCTACATCGATGTACACTACCGTTAAACCGGTATCCTGGCACAGGGGCACTTGTTTTTTATGCGACAGCCTGGCATTGTCAATAATGGTGTCCAATACCTGACAGCCTAACGGCGATATCTCGCTTTGGCGCGCTTCTTCCAATTTTTGCAGCACGCCGACCGGCAGATTATTGCAGGAATCGATACAGCACGCTGCGACTGCTTCCGTAATTTGTTTTACATCTATTTCCCTCATCTGATGTTTCCTCCCGCGAATACACACCGAGCCGGAAACCCGTAGACTTCCGGCTTGGTTGGTGCTCGTTTACGATCTATTCACTTTTTATTATTTATTTGTTTTTGCAGGCTTTATTTTACTTTCGCAGCCGCTTCATCGATCCGTTTATTACGCGCTAACCGTTCGGCTGTTTTTTTGCGTACATCTTCCGGATCCACCTGGATACGGGCTACGCCGGTTTCCATGGCCGCTTTCGCTACCGCCGCCGCAACAGCAGGAGCTACCCGCGGATCAAAGACTGCCGGAATAACATAGTCTTCCCGCAGATCCTTATCTTCGATCAGGCCGGAGATCGCATAGACCGCCGCGATCTTCATGGCTTCGTTGATTTCTTTGGCCCGTACATCGATGGCGCCGCGGAAGACGCCGGGGAAGACGATGACATTGTTCACCTGGTTAGGGCTGTCGCTGCGCCCGGTTCCGGCAACTCTGGCGCCGGCAGCTTTCGCCACATCATACATCACTTCCGGTACAGGATTGGCTAAACCAAAGACGATGGCATCTTTCGCCATGCTTTTAATAATTTCCGGGGTAAATACGCCGGGAGCTGAAACACCGATCAGCACATCTGCGCCCCTGGCAATATCAGCCAGCGTCCCTTGTTCCTTATTTTTATTCGTTGTATGAGACAGAGCTTCCTGCACACGATCCAAGGGCCGGCCATGATTATCGCAGCCTTCGCATAATACGCCGTGATGGAGCATCATAATCACGTTTTCCGCGCCCATGTTCACCAACAGGCGCCCAATTGCCGTACCTGCGGCGCCACAGCCGTTCACTACGATTTTAGCAGTCTTAAGTTCTTTTTTCACTAAACGCAGTGCGCCTAATACTGCCGAAAGACAGGCAATAGCGGTACCATGCTGATCATCATGGAATACGGGGATCTCCAGTTCCTTTTTCAGACGATCTTCAATGTCATAGCATTTCGGCGACTGGATATCTTCCAGGTTAATACCGGAGTAGTTAGGCTGCAGCGCTTTCACGATGGTAATAAATTTCTCCGCATCCGTTTCGTCAATACATACGGGCACCGCATCCACATCGCCAAAGCCCTTAAACAAGACGGCCTTGCCTTCCATAACAGGCATCGCAGCCCGAGGGCCGATGTTGCCCAGACCCAACACACGGGTCCCATCCGTGCAGATTGCCACCATATTGCCGCGGCAGGTATATTCAAAAGACAGCTCCGGGTTTACTTTAATATCTTTACAAGGTTCCGCCACACCGGGAGTATAGGCAAGCGCCAGATCATGCCCATCCTTTAACGCTACTTTACTGTGGACTTCCAGTTTCCCATTATTGTCCAAATGAAGTTTTAACGCCTCGTCACGCAAAGTCATACCAACGCCTCCTTAAATTTTGATCACTTACTGTTCCTGACCCAGTAGCCTATTCTATTTTATACTATTAGTATATACTAATATTTTACTTGATAACGCTGGTTTTTACAATATCCAAACGCTGAATTTTTTATGGCACCAGACAAGAAAAAAGGCGATGGGAAAGCCTCCGGTAAGGCCGCCATCGTCTTTCTAATTATACAGTTCGCGCTCTTTGAAAAGGTATTGCTGCGTCCAGCTTTTCACCGCACTTATTGTATCATACAGGGATAAATTCCACCTGCGGCGCTTCTCCCTGTTGCAGCGTCAGGACCGCAAAGCTTGCCTTGCTTCCTTCTCTGGGACGAGAGGGACTGCCCGGGTTGATCAGCCACACGCCATTGCTCTGTTCAAAGACCGGCACATGGATATGACCGAAGATTACAATATTCTGTTCCAGCTTTTTTCCCCACCAGCCCAGTTCCTTTATGGAACGCATTTCGTTCATGTAAAGATGGCCGTGCGTCAACCACAGTTTATAGCCTTCTTCTTCCAGAAAAATATCCGGTTTCGCCGTAACCGAGCCGCGCATCACATCACAATTCCCGGCTACAGAATATACAGGCGCCTGTACCATTTCCTGAAAATATTCGCCATCGATCCCATAATCGCCGCCGTGCAGCCAATATTTGACAGGCGGGGCCTTTAAGGCTACTTTCCGCATGGCAGGCAGGCTACCGTGGGTGTCACTTAAAATGCCGATTCTCATAATTTGTCCGATTTCTCATAAACCCTGTCGCTTCTCATAACTTGTTCCGCAACCTATAAGCAGTATGCTGATGCATCATTTTTCCTGCAACTCAGCAGTCGTTCAGCGAATCTTTTTCCAGTTCGCAACCAGTTTTTTTACCGCTTTCCCCCGATGACTGATCTTGTTCTTTTCCTCCGCCGTCGCCTCTCCCAATCCCTTATGAAGCTCGGTGGACCAAAACAAAGGATCGTAGCCAAACCCGTTTTCTCCCATAGGTTCATGCAACAGCATCCCTTCGCAGGTTCCATCTGATTCGGCTATAATACGACCTTCCGGATCCGATAGCGCCAAAGCGCAGCGGAAACGGCAGACACGGGAGACCTGAAATTTCATCTGCTGCAAAAGCAGCGCGTTGTTTTCAGCATCGGTCGCTTCTTCCCCGGCAAATCTGGCGCTATGCACCCCGGGGGCCCCGTCCAGGGCTTTTACTTCCAGACCGCTGTCATCGGCTAAACAATATTCATGCAGATTTTTAGCATAATAACCGGCCTTCAATTTCGCATTGGCAGCAAACGTCCGCCCTGTTTCATTGGGCGCCACCATTTGCGGATAGTCTGCCAGACACTTAAGTGTGACCGGCACGTCTTTAAACATCTCTTTGATCTCTTCCAACTTGCCCGGATTGGAAGTCGCTATGACCAGTGTTTCCATGAATACACCCCTTTAACTACAGCTTTTTGCAACTACAGCTTTAGCCAATTTTTGAATGATCCCGCAGCATTTTGCTCACAGGCACCACACGCTTTTTCGTACTTTCTTCACGCTTTTTATGCTTTTGCGTGTCTTTTTATGTTTTTACATGCTTTTTTCTATGGTTACTTTTATTGTAAAATCAGAGCCTGCAGTTCTTCCCGGGTCAGTAGGATATTCTCTTTATTGTGGAACAATTCCATACGCCCTCTGCGCTCCACATATAAGGCGATTTCCACATCCGGCAGCCCCAGAACTGCGTCTTTGGCAGTCTTTTTCCCATTGCGGGGCGTCACTTCCAACGTTATGGTCAAATGACCCGCTTCGCCGGGCGCGACCAGACGCGCTTCAAAGTAGTCGTCGGTCCGGGGCGCGGCAGGATGGTTCACCCTACCCCGCATCAGAGCGCCTTCATATTGTTCGTCCGGCAAGTAGATACGCACGAAAGCGTCCAGAAAAATACCTTCGTCACCGCTTTTGTTTTTATAAGGCACCTCAATGCTGAAAGTACATTTTTCCTCCGTCAGAGAAAGTAATTTAGCCGCTGTTCTCTTTTCCCTGAAAAAGGCCAGTTTCTTGTCTGAGGCTGCATGAGACGAGATCAGACGCAGCGTAAATAAAACGACCAGTACCGCGAGTACCAGTAGTATCCCTGCTACAACCATTCTATTTTCCTCCGCTTATTGCGCTTTATGATAGTTTTTAATAATGCAGATCGGGGTTTTTTGGCTGCCATTGCCGAACGGATTATTAATCAGGATCTGCGCTATTTTATCCGGATCCACGCCGTCGGTCCACCCAATGACCGCCGCCCGTTTCAGGTCATTGACATCGGCAATTACCGCGCCGTAAACACCGCAGGCTTCCTGCAGCGTTTTCACCACCTTGAACGGATCTTTCGGGCCGTAGACGATATGTTTGTCATAGGGCGGCATCGTACCGGTCACATCATCGATCAGCCGTGCCTGATAGCCCGCCATCTGGTAAAATACACCTTTTTTCCCCAGTAATTTGGTAAAAGCCCCCACAATAAAGGCCCACAATACTTTCGCATTACTTTCCGTGTCGATCAGGGCCTGCATGCAATACCAGCCGCTGATACTGCCATAGGAAGGGAAAAAATGACATAATAACTTGGCCAGGAACCCCGGCTTGAATTCTTCACAGCGTTTCGCCATCCCCTGAGTGATCGCCACCACGCTTTCCGCCGTGCAGATCACATCATCCGGGCCAAATTTTCCTTTGCCGTATTCTTTTACCGCTTCCACGATATCATCCCTTGAGGTGAGGATGCGTGTAGGAACCGGAACAATTTCATACTCCATGAATGACACTCCTGTTTTTTCTTTTCCTGCTATGCGGTTTTCCTGTTTTCTTCTTTATCCCGTTTCTCTGTTCTGTCTGTTTATCTGCTTTCCCTGCTTATCCGGGTGGCCTGTTTCTCTGTTTTCGCTTCTGCCAGATAGGCCTGATTTATTTTGTCAAACCACTCCGGCGCAAGCCGAATAATTTTACCGTCTTTATCCGCAAATACATTGGTGGTAGTTCCTTCTACCAATACCTTCCCATCCTGCACATTGATCACCTTGTAAGAAAATACCATCTTAGCCCGATTAAACTCGGCCATGGTGGTCTGCACTTCATATTCGTCATCAAAATGCGCCGAACGTTTATATTTTATGTTGATTTCCCGTATGGGAAAAAGTACACCCCGGCTCATCAGTTCATTTAAGTCCACGCCGCAGGCCCGTAAATAGGCCACACGCCCCATTTCCAACCAGGGCAGGTAACGGCCGTGATACACAACAGCCATCAAATCTGTCTCTTCAAAACGAACCCGATTCCTTATCGCAATCATACATACCTCCTGCAAACGTACATTTAATTATAACAAAACTAAGGGAAAATTACCAGTCTGACCGACTCCCCGGACCTAAACGCAAAGAAACGCCTGCCTTTTAAGCAGGCGTTTGTTCTTATGGTTTACACTTCAACAGCATCCAGCACATCCACCACAGTTAATTGATTTCCCACAATTTTAAATTTGATTTCTTTACCGGCAAACCCGAATCCGTAGATACGCTGCGGGTCCTTCTGATAGTGGGGGGCAGGATTTTCCGCCAGGACCGCTAACAGGGTCTGTCGTTTATTTTCCGGTATCTGCGCTAAGAGTGACGCCGGAAAATCCACATCGACCCGCAAATATTGTACGCGGCCGGCAAAGCCGTCCCTGGCTTCCGGATGAGAATCCACATAAGCCAGATAAGGCTTGATGTCCAGGATCGGCGTGCCGTCCATCAGGTCCGCCCCCGATACATAAATTACCGGACCCTCCGGTGTTTCCGCCTCTATTTTTTCAATTTTCACGGAAGAAAGGCCGATGCTGTTGGGACGGAAGGGCGAGCGGCTGGCGAAAACACCGACTCTTACGTTGCCTCCCAGACGGGGTGGACGGACAGTGGCCGCCCAATAATCTTCCGGTACTTCTGAAAAGCGCCAGAGCAGCCACAAATGAGAATATTCCTCCAGGCCGCGCACCGCTTCAGGTTGTGCGAATTCTCCCGTCAACACGATTTTGGCCTGCAGATTCGGAATCAGCCCGCTTTGCCGCGGCACACCAAACTTCGTGGGGAAATCCGTACGAATGTGTCCGATAGCTTTTACAGTAAACCGGTCTTGCGGCATACAGGTTCCCCCTTTTCCGTGTGTCTACTCGGGTTCATTTTCTTCCGGTGTCTGCTTCGAGAAATTACATCTATCGGTAACTATCCTGTAAGCAGTTTATCAATGACTTTTGTGCATTGTCTGTAATTTTGCGTCAGGCAACAGGCAGCATAAAGGAAGCGTCGTTAAAAGCCCCTTTTACACTGTGAAACAGCGTATTGAACCACTGCCCTAACCCGTTCCAGCCCTCGCCAATCGCCTGTCCCATGCTATAAAACATATTGCCCAGCCAATGTCCTGCGCTTTGTACGCCGGAACTGATGGAAGGTCCCAGGCTGGAAAATGCGTTGCCGATCGCTTTACCCCAGGAACTCAGCGTATCTCCTACGCTATGACCGAAAGACACAGCCCCGTCTTTGGCCTTGCCCATGGCTTTGGCCGCTTCTTCCGTCAATTTGACATCACTTTCTTTGTCCATGCTGTCCAATGCTTTTTGCACATCCTGGATATTCAGCACGGATGCCACCGTACCGCCGATAAAGCTTTCAAATTCGGTGATGATTCGTACCTTCAGCTTTTCATCCATAGTGGCGTTCAGAGAATCCCCTAATTTGCTGCCGATCTTTTCGCCCAGATAGGCGCCCAGCAAGGCCCCATTAATGGTAATTGCGCCCAGGCTGAGACCGCCGGTAGCGCCTTCCAGGGCGCCACCGGCTGCCGTGCCTGCCGCCGTACCGGCAATGAAGCCGATCTGTTTGTAATCAAAGCCGGCTAACATTCCTATAACAGAAGCCATGGCCGTATCCGTCAGTTTGGCTACGCCCTCTTTCCCACTGATCAGTCCCTTTTTTACTTTTAAGACGGTTTTGGCTTCTTCCACCGCATTGATCGCTATCATGGTCAGCTGCCGGGGTCCGGCCTGATTCAAAATGCCGACCTGACCATTATCTTCCGCGATAACCAAACCCACAGCCACAGCGGTCTTGATGCCGTTATCCTGATCCGCTTCCAGTTTATCCCGCAGTCCTTGCGCTTCTTTCTCACTGAGCGCCTGTCCCCGCCAGTTCTTTCCGGCAATGGTAAAGCCCGCATTACGGCCGTTGCCGGTGATCTTCGGCGTATCGCCGGTCAATTCGATGGCTTTTGTAATATATTGCTTAAAACGATCGTCTAACCAGCTTTTTTTGCTCTCACCCTGTTGAACAGCCTGTTCCAACGATTTTTTCTGTTCATCGGTAGCCTTCAGCGTAGCCTGGATTTCTTCCGCGATTTCCGCGATACGACCCTGCGATGCATTGTGCATTTTTTCCTGCATCAGCTTTTGCGACCAATCCCGGTCTGTTAACACAGTATCCTTTTCCGCATAGCTGATCAGCGCATCGGAAACGGCTTTTTGCAACCGCGTAGCATCCTGCGCCGTCAAAACATCTTCCAAAGAATTGATCGTTTTCCGTTCCGGCAAAGAAGTCAGATTTAAGGAACCGTTATCTTTCGCCGCTTTATCTTCGGCCGGTTCTCCTTCCGCAAAAACAACGCCCGCGCAAAACAGACACAGGGTCATGACCAATGCAAATATTCTTTTCATCAGACACCCCTCCTTGTAGTTTTACTTCCTACAGGTTTACTTTGTGTAGAGCAATTATCCCTTATTTCTCATGCGATTTTATCTTACTACGTTTTCCCGTGATGTGTCAAAACAACGGAGATAATTTGATAAATTCAAGATTTTCCCTCATATGCTTTTCCGTTCCGCTAATTTGAATTGCAAGGTTTTATATCTTTATATTAAACTTTTCAATTTAAATTTGTTTTCCCATGGAATATCAATATTATTGATTTTTTTTACTTGATGACTTTCTTCTTTAAAATTAGCACCTGTGTCATTTTTATACGCTTCTTACCTCTTGAACGTTAAAAAATATCTCTCTTGCTTCTGATGTTCCATAAGAACTTCTCTGATTAAACAAAACACAAAACCGACATTCAATACAATATCGAGTGTCGGTTTTTTACTTATTACTTTCAGTTTTATAAGGCTTACCACTCGTTGGCAGTTTACGCCTGTGTTGGGTATCTACATTGTACTATAATTTTATTTTGGCGGAGCGGGTGAGTGATTTAATATGAAGCACCACACAATCATCCTTTGCGCGTTATACTACGTGGCCAGTGAGCAGAAAGTGAGCATAAAAAATAAGCCCCTGCACTGTAATAGTGTAGAGGCTTTCTTTTTTTAAAAATCAAAACTTACACCGCCCATGATGGCCTTTTTATTTCCAGCTGCCCAAGCTCCTACATGCCCTTTCAACGGGGCACGCACCATGTAGGCTGCCCCATCCTTCCCCGCACCAATGCCGATGGACCAGCGGCGGGTCTTATCCACGACAGGTACTTTGATGTCGACAGAACTCTTACTGTAATGCTCGAGTTGCAACTTGTTTTCATCGAATATGTATTTTTCGCTATCAGTTTTTTTGATTGCCTGTTCTTTCCCGTTCACTGCAACCTTGATTTCCTGTTTCGGAATTTTGATATCCACATCCGGATCCGCAAGGGTAGCCTTCGGTACGTACTGGATATCCGTTTTTGTCACCGTTTCCGTGACGACGTGTTCTGCAGGTTTTTCTACCACTTTGACAGGCGCTGTGACGCGCCCACGATAGAAGCCAAGGGCGAACGATGCCAAGACGATAAACAACGCGCCTACGGCAAAAATAAGGGATTTTCTATCCATTGTTATTCCTCCACTACGGTCAACACTACATCGTTCCCGCTCGCAATGATCATCTGCGAGAGTTCTACTCCGTCGGCATTATGCATCCGCAGGCAACCGTATGTGGGGGTCAACAGCTGATAGTCAGCGTAGGGATCCTCGCAGTTGCTGCCACCGCCGTGGATATCTCTACCCCGGGGATCTCCCGAGGTGATGTAAAAATTGCCAAACGCAGGTCCGTACTTGCCGTACGTTACCTCGGCTGATACATGCTGGTACACTCCATCCGGCAGGCTGGCACGAGGGTCGCCTAAATCGTTCCAGCCCGGCCAGTACCGGTCAGAGCAGGGCCAACCTGCGATCACTTTATAATTCTCGTCCATCGCGAAGATTCGCTGCTTGGAACGTTGAAATTGTATCTCCTTTATCATCTTTCCTCCTTCGTCAGCTCTAATTCCGTGCCGGAGTGCTTGATGTGTATGTATTTCGCATACTTAAACGCCAACACAGCCACTTCCAGCAGGCAGTACACCGCCAACTCTTTCCAGGTTGCTTTTGCAATATAGAACGCGCCGTACACCACAACCGGGAACAGGACCAGCCAGCTGACTGTGATCCAGAAGAATTGCGTGTCGCTTAGACTATAAAATTCTTCACCACCACGGGTAAGGGCTATGTACCAGTCCTTGATTTTTTTAATCATGTTCCCGCAGCTCCTTTTCTAATATGGTCTGTCGCTCCGCCAAATCATCAATCCGCTTGTGTGCGGACTTGGTCGAACTGTCTACCCTAACAATGTCTGTCCGCATTGCGAGATTGTCCGTTTGCATCGAGCGCAGAACACTATCCATTCTATCAATTGTTCTGCCCAAAGCGGCGATCGAAACCGATAGTGGGTTTATGATCCAAATTTTAAATATCCAGCCGAACATTCCTGTGAGAGTTACAAAGACGCCTAAAATTGTGCCTGCGTTTTCTAAATTCACAATATCAATCCTCCGCCCACGTTATTTTTTCAACTTCTTCCGCTGTCTGCGCTGCCATCACCATTGCTTTCATCTCCCGGTACTGCGTATGCAACGCATCACTTCGCACGGCCGCAGCGGCGATTACACCCCGCAAGTTAGCGGCAGTGACCAGTGTGCTTCCATTATCAGCCAGCGTCCACGCAATTGTTGCGTCTGTACCTTGCATATCTAACGCATAGATAGCCGCTGTAATTCTTTCGTATGACTTACTGTCAAAATCAAAACTGGAACCGTCAAACTCGACAGGCTCCAGCTCTTTTTTATCTCGTATCCTTTTCAGTTGCGCAATCTTAGCGGCTTTCACCGCCTCTAAATCCGGGAGTGGGATTACAAACTTCCCATCCTTGTACAGCGTTCCCTGCTGTGGCTCTTGGTCAACTTCTACAAACTTAAACACGTCCGGTTCTGCCATCACAATTTCATCCTGCCATGATTGATAATGTTGCCAGTTGCCTTGTGGGTCAATAAATAATCTCATCTGCATTACCTCCAATATACCTTGGTAACAAACTCGTCGTTACCTTCAATAAAGTCTGCAAAATACACCTTGTTATTGCTGATCGCAATTGATGCGCCATCATCACCGCCTGCAGTGTACGATGTATCTGCGAGGTCCATATCGCGGAAAATATGTGCGATTTGTGTAGCATTATTCGGAACTACAGTATTGTCTGCCATCGTCTTTTTATCCATTGCTCCCCAGTCGCCATTATTAACTGTAATCAGGACTTCCTTCCAAGCCGCAGGCAACGTACAGATTACGTTCCCAACCGTTTTGAACGCTCCGCTGTATGCCTGTTTCCACGAAGTATTCACCCACGCCCCCGTGCCGGTCATGACGTCGTTCGCATTGCCGGACAGCCTCGGCAGCAGACCGTCCGCGGATGTGGTGGACAGGCCGGGAAGCTCATCGAGATAAGCGAGAGACTTCCATGGTTGCCAAATTTCCCCCGCTAAAGACCTTACCTGCACATGCGTCGTTTGTATCTGAGGCACGAAAAGCTGGGTGTTCCATACGTCTGAATTATCCCAATCAAGATTTAATATGTGTCCATCCCCTTCTGGTTTACCTATAGACATTGCAGACGACGCTAAAAACTTTCTAACGCCCCCGGTGTTGTCACTCGACACATTTGCACTCGCAGGTCTGTTTGCAGGACCATTGGCAGTAGGATTAAACATGTTACACAAACTCTCTGATCGTTGCGCCCTGCCGGCTAAGTAACCATAAAAATTCGCTGCCCTTATATTTGCTGCCCTTATATTTGCTGCCCTTATATTTGCTGGAGATCCTTTCATGTTATGGAAAAAATATTCTTTGATCTTGCCTTTGCCTGACTTGGACCTATACCCAACATAACATGCTTTTTCACTATCATCAGAAAATCCATCAAATACTATCTCATTGCCGTTAGAAAACTTTATTGTGTCTGCATATATATTATCGCCATTTAATAGTCTACTCTGTATCCAAGATGTGGTAGGGATTATAACGGAATTGTCGGTTAGGGGAACATCGAAAGTAAAGTTACCACTATAACCGGAATAATTATACTCACCAAAAAAAGTATGATTATCTCCAGCCCTTATCCTTATCTCTGCATATAGCCCATCTTTCGTGTATGCTCTTAAATTTGTAAAAGTTTGTTTGTCTTTTGGATATCTAAAACTTGCTACCGCACCTAATTCCTTGCCGTTTTTATCTATAGCAAGCGCAGGAAAAACAGATTGATCGCCCACCCCCTGCGTGACTGATGTTCTGTCAGCAGATGTTCCTTTTGCACGATAATTTGAGTCGTTAGCACCAAGCAGTACACCTGTCAGTGTATCGCCCGTGGCGTTTACAAATCTGTTATCGGACTCCGTTTTATCGTATGCGTCCGTGATTCCGTACCCAGCAAGCGTGGTGGGATTCGTTCCCCCTGTTACGCGCCCCTTTACGTCTACCGTCACAGATTTATACGTGCCAGCGGCAACGCCGGTTTTAGACAGCGCACGGGTGCTAACTGCTTCTGGTGCCAGCTTCGGCTCAGTGACGGATCCGTTCGGGTGGTCCAGGACAGCCGCAGTACGGTGCTCATTCGAGGCAGCGTCAATCTTGTCGCTGTTCGCATTGTGCACGGCAATATTATATGTTTCTGTCTGTAGTGGTTTTTCTAAGTTCAAATTAGGTGTGTAATTAGGCATCCGGTAGCACTTCCTCTCTTAAGTCATGATGTGTTAAGGATAAACTGTTCATCCTTCCGTGGGTAAATCGTTTTAAGTCGATGTGCCGGTTATACATCAAGTCAACCTCTATAGTTAAATTAGCCGGCAGCACACATTTCAACATGTACTCCGCTGTATCTCTTTGCCGCTTAACACCCAGTGCCACAAGCACCTTGATGTAGTACTGATTATGCTGTAAATTTATACTGTAATTTCCTTCGCCGCAGATATCTGCCAGACTAATTTCTAACTTTCTATATGTGTACGGTGTGTTCGGCGTGATCGTAGCTAATATAGCCATACGCCGGTCATCTAATGTATCTGCGCTGCGCGGGGTCAGTTTCAGCATCGCTTCCCAGCGCGCGGCCCCCTCTTCGTCCAAGTCGAACACGAAGGTGTCCAAGGCGTGTTTAATCATCAGACCGATAAGTACATTTAACTCAGGTTCGACTACATCCGCATAGGCTTTGAATTCTACAGCCGGTGCCAGCACATCGGGGAAATACCGCCGTATGTTAGCATCACGCATCTCTATCGTATCTCGTAATGTATTACTCATAGGTCAGCCCCCCCAGAATCGCAAGCTCGTTAAGGCCCAGCGTCACGTTCCTTTTTGTTCCGTTGACCGTCAAATTCTCTACATCCAGTACGCCTGTTACATCGAGAATGCGGCTTTCCAGCTTTGATATGCGCACGATCAGCCCCTCGTTCGTGAATTCGTTCACAGACACGATCTGTGTATCCTTCCACTGTGTATTTATTTCATTCAGATATTCCTGCACGGCTGCGATGATTGCCGGCTTTACGTCGTTTAACACAAACCCCGGCTTCACGGATACCAAGGCGGATAGGTTGATCGTTGCATCCGTGGTGCCCTCTACCGTCACATAATGTCCGATTGGTGCAACCCCTACGCCCTGCTGGTGATACGGCACCGGGTCCAGCGCTTCCTGCACTTGCGCGACAAATTCTGATGCTGGTGTTTTAAACTCCGAGTTGCAAAATACAACTTTTACCGTTCCGCCTCCGTTCCATACCGGATACACTTTCACGCCGCCTACTCCGGCGATAGACAATACCTTTTCTTTGTAGTCTGCGATATTTCCGCCATAAGCCTGGATTGCAAAGCTGTTCAGGTACCGCTGCCGGAAGGCCTCCGTTTTCTCGTCGTCAATCGCCGGGATTAGAAGCTCCGCAATTCTTGCAGACCTCAAGCCTGCTAAATAGCTTACCGGGACAAGTGCTCCGCCGGTCTTGTTCCCCTCTGTACCCGCCGCTTCGCATTCGGCGGCATACCGTCCGGGTTCTAATTGCTGTGTAATTTTATAGTTCAGACCGGCACAGGAGAACCTTGCGCCAACTTGCAGCGCATAGCCAGATGGCTGCACTTCCACAGCTACCTTGGCTTTAGTCGCCGTAAACGGACGCAATCCCCGTTCCAAGGCGCGCTCTATCAGAAACTCCCGATCCGCCGTATCGCCGAACGTGTTCCGCATCAGCCAGTCCACTGCGGCGTACATCAGTTCCAGTTCGATTGATACCGGTTTAGTCGCATCAAAGATGACGCTGCCTTCCCGCTTATCCATAGCCGTGCTGACTGCGTCCAGCATCCTTCTATTAATTACTTGACTTGTTTGATTCTCATACATTCAGCCTCACCTCTTTTTTCGCATCAAAAGCGCCAAACACGGTATGTACAACAAAAAGACAAGTCACGTTTCCGCGCTTGTCATATTTCAGATCAAAATTATCCACTTTTGTAATCCGGTCATCTGCCAGCAGTGCTTCCTCAATTCTACGTGGGATTTCCGGCAGCACATACGGCATCGGCTTGCCAAACAGTTCCGCCAGCTCAACGCCGTAGTTCGGACTGTAGATGATATGCTTGTATCGCTCTGTGTTTAAAATCTTATACACAGCTTGTTTGACCGCCTCAATGTCGTCTGTAATTGTACCGGATACCCTTTCTTCCTCAATCTGCATCCGATACGTTTTAGACGGCTGCCTCTTCGCATTCAGCCCTTCGATCGACACATTATTGTAATCACTTGCTAAATACCCCATGCCTTACCCCCATTGCCCGTGTACATCCTTGTGCGGAAATACCCGGTCTGCTACGTAAAACAACTGCCCGCCAGACTGTCGAATCATGATCACCTGCTCCCCTACTTTAAGACCGTTGTACACGATGATTTTCTTTCGCCCGGCATACCCGTGATTGTGACTTGCGAATTCTGCGTACCCGCCGCCTCCGGATCGGTTCTCTGTCGTGTGCAGCACTTCGATATCCACGGCATAGTCCCGCACATTGTCCGACAGGATCAAAAAATCTTCGTCCAGCTCCCGCTTGTCATCGATACGGATCAGAAGGGGGCTTTCCGACGTAACCACGCCGAAAACAAAATCACTGAGGTGCATAGCCTGTACGGTCTGCCCTATCAGGCTACGTAGCACATTCGGAAGATCGTCATTGATCATTAATCACGCCCCCTTTCAGTGTCAGATCCATGAAGTGCGCATTGTTCTCAAACACATGCTTCACCGCCGTGACCAGCATCTTCTGCGCTGCCAAGTCTGTATCGTTTAGCTTCAGCTTAATATACAACAGGCTCCCGGCTCGTACCCGGGGATCCCCGGCCGCCCCTTCGATCGACAGCTTCCGCCGGACGACATTGTAAAATTCATGCATCTGATTTGCCCTTCCCTGCGGGTCCTGTACATTTTTGTCTAGCTTTTCATAATATTGAAGTATACCCCACTGGTCTTTGCTTTTTGATTTTGCAAATTTGTCCGGATCCGCCGGAGCATAATATACTTTATGCTCTCCGGCTTCCCCATCTTCAACCACCAGCTTGATCAGGTTAAAAGTATCCTTATCAATGCTGGATTCGTACGCAAAGTTTTGCGCTGTTTCATTGTCCACCAGTATCGGCACTTCTAAATCTTTCGGTTCTTTCAGCATGAGCTTGTCGAAGTCGTCATACAGAACGAACAGCTTCTTCGTATGCACCAGTGTTGTATCAAGGGCATTCTGCATGATATCAAACACCGTCACATTGTCTTCCGTTTTTTTGTCGATCACGAACTCTGTATCCGCTATCTCCCCGACGTGCAGCTGAAATGTATTAGCCAGGTCAGTAATCACCTCGCTGGCTTTTTTCCCCTTATAGGTATAGCTTTCTTTGTTCTTCAGATATCGCAGCTGGTCGTAAGCGATGACTTCAATGCTGCTATCCTTTGTCTGACTTTTCACAAACACATAGCCGAAAAAGAGTGGGGTTCCACCTACCTCTACCTGCACGGTATCCCCTTCCTGGAACTGCAGCCCCGCATCCGCGTGGACGGTAAAGAAAAGCCTTCCCGGCATCCCGCTGATCGTCCATTCCAAAGTAGCGCCGTCATAGACTGCCGGGGCCATGTAGGTGTCTTTTTCTTTGTTATGTATGATGACATTAAACAAATTTCAACACCTTCCCTTTCAGGTTTTTCTCCAGCGGGTTCGTAATTCCGCTTGCCACAGCTACACTTCTCCAGTCCAGCGCTCCCTGCGATATGCCTTTGCACGCTTCTAAAACAGATAGCTCTGTAGTCAGCCGCATAGCCGCCGGGATTTGCGCTGCAGGGGAATACCGCGGCTCCTTAACTGTCAGTGTTTCTTTTCCATTCGCGTCCTTTGACACTTCTACTTCTTTCGTGCCAAACCAGCGGTATTCTTTCAGATCGATTTGCACCGCCAAGTCCGTACCGTTCGAGGCGGATTCCAGTATCGTGTAATTTTCGATGCTGCACAACATATTCGTGTGCCACAGCGGCAGGTGATTAAACCCCATCCGGGACACAATAAACCGCATGGGGATCATACTTTCTTTCGCAATCTTGATTGCGTCCAGAAACGTGCGCCCGCCACGAAAGAGGAATGCGTTACCAAAGATACCGCCTACCCGTCGTGAAACCTCTCCTAAGGCATAACCTACCAGACCACCCTGCAAAGACGCGTCGTAGCTGGCAAACGGGTACTGGCTGTTTGGCAAAAGACAGGTAAAAGAGATGTCAGTCAGACCCGTCGTTTTAAGCAGGTTTACCTCGCCTTCATTAATCAGGTTGATGGTCTTATTCTGTCCGTTGATCTTTGTTTCCATCTTCGGAGGAGGAACCGGTAGCATGGTCCCTCCCAGAAAAAAGTAATAGCTCATGCTTTCACCGCCTCTGCGCCGGCAACCGCTGCTTCTTGTACTACGTCAGCAAACCGACGCAGCATGCCGTCAAAGTCCCGGCGCTCGTTGTTATACACCTGCATACCACCTGCATCGATGTGGATTGTGGCCGTCGTGTACTTATTGATCGCTTCCCGCTCCGCCGCTTCTTTCAAAAACCGAAGGTCGTCCGCGGAACTGTCCAGCGCATCCTTGATACCTTTCGTGTTCCCGGCTGTATCCCCGGTATTAGCGGCAATCTGATCCCCCACACCGCTGGACCAGTCTCCGGACTTGCTCATATCGGGAAGCTTAAACAGATCACCGAATGTATCGCCGACTGTCGCCTTCATCTTTTCCATGAAGTTCCCTTGACGTACGGCCTCAGACCACTGTTTTGCACCCTGGAAATTGACTTCACCTATCAACTCGGCCTTACCTATTCCAGCATGAAATATACTGTTTAGTCGTTCCGCAACCGCATTAAATCCTTCAAGCAGTCCATTAATCAGCTTGATGCAGGCATTCACAGCCGTTTCCGTCGCGTCGATAATAAAATCCATCGCTCCGGCGATACCGTCTGCAAGCGTCATACCCGCAGAAGTCCAAATTACGTATGCAGCCACTAGTACACCGACAATAATTGCAGCCAGTACCAGTACATTACCGGTAACAAGGCCTGTCACAAACGCCAGAATGCTTTGCATGGTGATATTGCCCGCTGTAATTACATTCCAAGCAAACATCGCGCCCGCTACTATACCTAATGCAGTCCTACGAGCTACCATACCCGCAGAAACCACCGCGTCCCATACCGCCTGTGCCTTTGCCAGGGCGATGGAATATGCCTGTTGCGCGTTACATATCGCCCACACAGTGGCTAATCCGGCTACCAATCCCAGCACAACTGGAAATCCCGCAGAGATAATACCGAAGAATCCGGCAGCTAATTTTGCAGCAACAGTAAAAGCACCGCCTATCCAGCTTGCAATATATGCACCTGCTTTGGTTATCCCGGACAGCAAATACCCTATACCCGTGACAATTCCGCCGATGGCCTTCGCGACGACTGCTGCGCCTATTTTTGCCCCGGCAACCAATCGTTGTATGCCATTATCTTTCGGTTTAGCCGGGCTTGGATTCTGCCCAGACGTCGTCTGTTCTGACACAAGTTTAACTTTCTGGTCGGGAATGGGTTTAAGTTGAGGTACTTCCGGAAATAGCTCACCCATTCCATTAGCAAAGCTCTTGATTGTATCGCCTAAAACAAGTATCCCCGGCTTAGCTACTGCCATGAACTGCCCAAAGCCGGTTGTCATCTTCCTGATCAGATTAGACAAGAAAACAATACCGGTCTTCGCTCCTGAAATAAATTGTTTGACGCCTTGACTATTCGCCAGTGTGCTTATGTCGTCGTATATTGGCACGAACGCTCTTGTAGCCACGTTCTTCAAGTCCGTGAAATGGTCACCCCACTTCTTCGGCATAGCTTCAAACTGTGCGTTAATCTCCGCCATATTGCCGATAATCGCGGTTTTAATCACATCCGCCGTAATTTTCCCTTCGCTGGCCAACTGCTTTAACTGCCCGCGGGAAACGCCCATGGATTTAGCCAAAATGTTCTGTATCATTGGAGCGTTCTCGGAGATGGAACGGAACTCGTCACCCTGCAACCGCCCACTGGCCATAGCCTGTGTCAGCTGCAGCATCGCGTTCTTCTGATTTTCTTTTGAGGCGCCGCCCACAACAAATAGCTTTTGCGTCCCCTCGATAAAAGAAACGGCCTCCCGCGGATCCGGGAAGGCGTCTCTGGCGTTTAAAGTTAGCTGACTGACCGCCTGCGCCATATCTAAGTAGCCGCCCCTGGCCCGCTGTGCGGATTGATAAATCATATCGTTCAACGCCGCCACGTTTTGCTGGCTTCCGGCAATCAACCCTAGTCGGGCCTTAATCCCCACGTATTCTTCCGCAGTATTTATGATTGCTTCTATTCCTCCCATTACAGCCCTTGTCACATCGCGCGCCATATCAGCAGCATAATTGCCTGCAAAGATAGACCCGGTCATTGCCATCGTAGGCTTTAAAGCGCTAAAAGCCCTCCCAAGTCCTTTTGCGCCGGAGGCCAAACCGTTCAGCCCCTGCTGTGCCGTGTTCGCATTACTGGCAATCGTACGCAGGCCGCCTGCCATGTTGCCCTGTAAATTAATATAGTTTGTTATCGTCGCCACAGCTTCACCTCCGCTTCGCTTCTCTGGCCTGTTTTGCCAATTCTTTTGCGCGTTCATCTACGAACGCATAGATCATCGCCTTTTCCCAGTCGGGCATCCGGAGCCACCGATCCGGCAGTATATGCAGTTCGTGGAACGCATAATACAGCACCATCGTGTCTATCTCCTTTGCCCGGATCAGTTTTTTACTTGTTTAATCTTGTTCGCCATCCCGGCATCAAAATCACTTGCCTCGGAAACAGCCAGATGCAGATCTGCTAACTCACCAGGGGTCAGCATCGTCTTCAGCAGTTCTTCCGCACCAACAGCCTCATAACTCTGCTGCAATTCCACATCATTCAGGTTCGGATACACCACGCTGGCTAATGTCATCTCCGTCTGTGCGGCAGCCTGGTCATATTCTTTCCGGACTTCCCGGGTACCTTTCACCTGGATATTCTTCGTATTTCGGTCCATGATTTTTTCAATTTCCAGATTCGTCAACGGCCGCAGACGCCACAGCACCGGGTCTCCGTCTTTATCTAAAAACCGCTTTGACGCGGCGTATTCTACTTCCGTAATTTGTTTTGCGTTCTGTCGTAAGAATGCGCTCATAGATTCGATTTTTTCCATGTTCTAATCCTTTCTAAAGAAAAGGCGGAGCCGAAGCCCCGCCGATATTAAGCGTTCATGCCGTCAAGTAATTTGAATTTTTCCGGAATCTTAACGCCCTCGAAGGTAAAGGCGATTTCTTCTTCTAACCACTTACCGTCTGCGTCGAAGGATGCCACGGTATCCGTATCGATATTGCACCCTATCAGGATAACTGTACGTTTACCCGCATCACTCGTCGGATCCTCGTTCGTGATCTGAATCTCAAAGTACGTATCGATGCCTTTGTTCAAAAGCTTCAGCATCACATCGTCAAACACAGAGGTGTTCTTATAAATCGTCAGCGTACCGCTGCCTTTAGCCCCAACGGACTTGTTGCCCCGCATAATGCGGCCGAGGATAGGCACTTCTTCTTTCGTTTTCTCAATCTTCGCCTCCAGGCTCTTCGCCTGAAAGAGCAAATATCGGTTCCCATCGATCGTCACATACGCCGTGGCCAGTTTAGCACTGATCACATCTTTGGCCAGCATGGTACGGATCGCATTTAATTCTTCTGCCATTTCTTATCTCCTTCCTTACGCCACGATAACCTGTGCGTACAGTTTTTCCATGCAGCAGGTAGGCTGGATCTCAAAATCCCATACCACGGAAGTCTTCGTTTCCCCCTGTACCGGCACCGGGAACTTATCCTCGTCGAAATTCTGAATCGCACGTACGCGTTCATATTCTTCAAACAGTGCCACGCCGTCAGCCCACAAAGACAGCCGACCTGCTGCATCATTCTGCACTTTTCCGAGGTACTGCCGGTTAAAGAGACGTGCCAGATCGATTGCGGTATTATCCAGCACACGGATGCACTGATTCAAAGTAAAGTCCACGTTCTTCGCTTTTGTCACTTCGGTAAACGTGTTGATGTCTGTCAACAGCCGTGTATCTCCGACCACATTACCGGATACCGCATCCGTCACGTTGTGGAACATCAGCATACCAGCACTAATCGCCTGTTCCAGTTCAAACTGCTTATACTTCGTGTTAACCGTATACTCGCCGTTATAGATCTTGTTCGTGCAGCTGGCATTGATCGCACAGCTTGCTTCCGCGCCGGCCAACCAGTACACTAAGCCACCGGGTTCGACGCCGCTATCGGTTACGTTGTTTTTAACGCTAATAACGCCTTCATAATTCACACCTTCCTTGCCATGGATAACCAGCTGGAATTTCGCCCCAGTATCTTCACGGCAACGGCGCGTGAAGTTGATCAGCAAGGACTGAATCGTAGTATCCGCGCCGGCATAAGCAAGAATGTTGAAGTAGTACGGTTCCACTGCTTCGATAAAACTCTGATAGTTGCTTACCGTTACCTGCGTTCCATTCGTACCGCCAGTAAGCGGGGTAGCCGCGGCAGCTTCGAGAGATTCTATCGTTTTGAATACCACATAGGCATTCGGCTTGATATCTGCCGAAGTCGTGATATTATCCTGCTTATCCACAGTCTTCAGTACGCCATCCGTGGTCAGGTAGGTATACGCGATAAACTTACCGTCGTGGTCCGGGTCGCTCTGAATCGCCACGGAAATATCATTCCCGCGCAGTCCGGCATATGTTGCAGTAGCCAGCGTGTTTTGCGCTTTTACACCGTCGCCGTTCAGCTTATAAAAGTAACCGGTTTTAAGATTCTGAAACAGCTCACGCAGAGGGCGCATCTTGTCGTGGCCATAGTCATAGCCAAAAAGCTCCTGCGAACTTTTCTGAAAATCAGCTGCATCTACCCGGAACACGCCTTCCGGGCCCCAGTCCAGCTCCATCGCCAACGCCGCATAGCCACGGTCCGCGATATCCGTACCGGCGCGGTCTTTGCTTACAAAGTTAATATACGTACCTGGCAGTTTTTTATTCTGAAACAACCAGGTCCCACCACCTAATGCCATAGTGCCTCCTTATTCATTCACGACATGCTTGACCGGCTGCTTCATAGCCTTTGCCAGAATCGCATCGATTTCTGCATGTGAATATAACTTTCCTTCGTCCAGCAGCAAGCAGAGAATGTCCGCATACCGCTTATACTTCTTCGATTTAACAATCGTCACCCCGTCAAAGCGTTCTGCCGCTCTTTCAGGCGTGTTACTTTTACTTGCCATCCGCTATACCTCCGTTCGTCTTTAATATTTGCATCTTCTCTTCTGGAGCCCGCTCTTTCAGGATAAAGAAGTCATAGCTCACAAGGAATTGCGGTATAGTATCCACTACCTTGTAGCCCATATCCGTACCCCGCAGCAAAGTGCCGTTCAACTCGATGTATTCCAGTTCCATGAACAGATTCGGCAGCAGGGAATACACCTCTGAATTGATATCCTGGATCTCGCCCGATTCGGACGGGAAGAAAAGGATCTCAAAATTGTGTTCCCGCAGGTATCGCCGGTCCAGATCCGGTGTCTGCTCGCTGTCGACCAGCCGGATAAAAAAGCAGGGATACACCGCATTCTGTTCTACATAGTCGTAATAGCACGGATGCCCGGTCAGCTTATGCAGCTTTGTCGCTATTGCATTGTACAAGTCAAGTATCTCAACCACGGAATACCCCTTTCAGATACCGCAAGATTTCGGCTTCAAGTACGGCAGAAGAAATCCTGCGCGTGTGTCTTGTCGCTTTCTCCGCCATATGCTTCCCGTAGACCCACGGTTTCACCAATCGCTTGCCCAAGATCGGGACGAACTGACCCGGATGCTGCAGGTGCCCGTCATTCACATACGATGCATACGAGGCAGAATTGTATACCTTTGCAAGATACCCATGCCCAGCAACAAATCGGGCCGGTTCTGCCCCCCAGCTACGCTTCATATGTTCGCTGTCTGTTGCGACTTCATCTTCCTCTTCCTTTTCCTTTCCCTCTTCCTCGTCTTGGATCTTTTGCACACCCCGGTCCGGAGTATTCTTAATCGCTTTTTTAAGGTACTCGGCAGCGAGCTTGTTGACCGCCCGGGATTCTACCGTCCGTACTATATCCGGCAGCGTGGCTTCTTCAATCTGTCCCACGAATTTATTAAACTGCGAGAAATCACAATCCACTTTAGCCATCGTGTTTCACCCGATTCTCCAATACAATCTCTTGATGATCACTGTATACCGCAGGCACTCCGGAAGCTGTGAATTCCAGCGTCCGCCCCTCGTGGGTAACTGTGATAACTGATCCGGCTTTAATCACCAGTTCCGGGGCAATAAACAAGGTGATGGTCTGCATAAATTCCGCAATACCATCACCCTGTTTCGCTTCAGGAAAGTTCTTGTATGACAGCCGGCATGAGTACGGCCCGGTCGTGACGGTTTGATTGATGATCCGTCCGGTAACCGGATCCGGCGTGGATTGCACTTCTGTGCTAATCGTCGCTGTATCACGGTACAGCCGTTCTACCGCACGTCGTTTGATTGCTACCACCTTAGCCGACGGAAACATGATAGATCACGCTCCTTTGTCAGCACCGAGATAAGGGAATTCAACCGCGCTTCCGGGTTAGACCCACCCAGCTCTACCGTTGTATCCCCTTCCTTGATGCTTTTCACCACGTCCAGCGCCTCGTCCCCGAGGATTTTTTCACGGTTGATCATCAGAAACTGCCCGGCGGTCACCATCTCCACCATAGAGACCAGCTCTTCCGGTAGATCGGACAAATTGCAATCGTTCAACACGTGCTGCACTTCCGCAGCATACAGATACTTCAACAGCGGTTCATCCTCTGCGGTTATCTCGTAGCCTGTATACCCTTTTATGAGCAAGGCAATAGTATCCTTGTCCATAATGGTCACCCCTGCAGCGCCGCAATAATCTCTGCTTTTGTGTTTTGCTCTGTAACATCAATTTCCAGCTCTTCCGCTTTCGCCAGCAGCTCCGCCTTGGTCAGTTTTGATAAGTCTTCTTCCGACGCCTGGCTTTCGTCCAGCTTAAACCCTTCCGCCAGCAGCTTGTCCCTGCGAAATTCGCTGTCCGCGTACTGCACTTCGTTCAAACGAATCAACCTAAACATGCGCTACCTCCTTACGCCCCGGTGTTAACCCATACGCCCGCCAGCTTGTTGTTCGGGATCCAGATATCATGATATTTGCGATAGTCCAGTTTCCATGCGTCCGCCTTTTGGTTCACGTTCGGTTCAAAGATACGTACCTTGTCCGTCTTGGAAATCGCGATAGGTGCCCTGCGTGCGATAATAATCCAGTTAATCCCTTTTGCCGTGCCATCCGCTACGAAGCCGCCAGCTTCCTGCCCGGAAGTAGTGCCGTCTTTAAACACATACGCAGTCTTCATGCGCAGGGACGGAACACCGAAGATGGGGATTTCATTGTACGTCTTGACCTTCGTATCAACCACGCCGGCTTTGAACTGTGTGGTGTCCAGGAATCGGGTGATCCCGTCTGCCGTGTTCATAATGGTGCGAACAGGAGTAGACATGATGATCACCAGCGGTTCATCTTCCCCAACGACATCACGGATATTAGCAATGTCCGCATCCAGCTGACCTAAGATATTCGCTTTGCTCGGCGTGAACGTAGCAGTCTCGTGAGACGCTCCTTTGGCCAAGGCTGCAATTTTAGAATAGCGATACGCGTCAACTTCCGGAATAACCTGGGTGCGCTGAAATTCGCCCATAACGGCGCCTGCATTCGCGACGAAATTGGTTTCATCTACATCCATTGCGTCCAGCTGGAAGGTGCGGCCGCGGTCCTGAGTCAGGGTATAATCCCTGTAGGTCAAAGTAACGGCGCCTTGGTTAAAACCGGTATCGCGGTCATATTTGGCCAAGCCACCCACGGTGATCTCCGGCATCTTTACCGTATCACCGCCGTTATATTTGACGTTCCGCGCATTTGCTTCCATCCAACCGGAAGTAGCACCTACCAGCATCTGTTTGTCCAAAGACTGCTGAAAGATCTTAGCCATTTCTAAAGTGTTGATTGCCATAGTTTACTCTCCTTTTCTTACAGGCCTATAGCCTGTTCAAATTGTTGCTGCGTGCTTAAGCCCTGCCCCGGATCGCCGCCTTGTCCCGGTATTACACCCGTCGGCGTGTCGGATCCGAACAGATAGCTGTCGGTCTCTTTAATCTTCTTAATTTGATCCTCCAGCCCTTTGATCGTCTCCCCGTCACGCTCGGCTTTCGACAAGTCCAGTAGCGCTTTTACCGCAGCCGTGTTTTTTGCCTTGCTGCTTATCAAGGCCTTTTCCACAATCCCGTCAATGTGCATTTGTTCGATTTTAGCAGCATAGTCCTCATCCCGCTTTTTACCCGCGGCTTTTAACTCGTCAATCTGCTTCACCAATGCAGCGTTGTCGGCATTGTTCTTCTTAAGCGTTTCAATCTCACCTTTAACGGTGTCTAACTCTCCTTTTAGGGTTTTAGCTTCTTCATTCTTCTGATTGAACTGCGCCTTGGATACATAGTTTTTCCCGTAATCCTCTGTAATCTTCGCCACCTGTTCATCCGTTAACCCAAGGGCCTTTAACTCTTCCTTCGTCATTACTTGCGCTCCTTTCGCTGTTTTACGTCATTACCATTGACATTGTGCGGCCTCGTTCTTTTTCGCCTGCGATTCCAAAAAGGCAATAAAAAAGCACTCCGGATAGAGTGCTGTAAAGCTAAAGTATTAAATTATAAAACCGCCTACGATCGTAAGCAGTTCCGCATAATCAGGTTCAGCCATTTATACCTACCAATCCGTTATAAGTGCTAACGTCTCCGACAGGCTCTTTCCCTTCACTTTAAAATTATCCCATAAATCCGAGAAATTCTGATACTGTTGCCCCGTATCAGCTGCCGGATCATCCGAATAGGTGTCAGAGGCAAAATATGAATCAGTAACTAAGCTATCAGTATCTCTGTTACTAAAAATACCAATGTAATCACCACTTGCATTTAAGTACACAAAATCATCTGTCTCCAGATAACTTATTAAATCTTTCTTAGTCATACTGAACCACCTCCTCTTTCCTTATTTTTCTACCTTTATCGGGCTTACTAATTTTACCATCCACCACAACCCATGAATGCACATGTCGATATTCGGGATTGTTCAACGTTCCGAAATTATGTCGCTTAGGTTGTCCGTGGTGCCCAAGATGTATTTGCTTGGTGATAAATCCATGCTCATCATAAATATCATAATTCTTCTGTGTCCCTCTAAGCGTATAGTGCTCAATGACTGCGTTTGGTTCAGCCCTTCGACTCGTACAATATCTTTGAGACGATGGGATTACTTTTGTGGCTATGATGTGACCAGCCTCAGTGTACGAATAGGTTCCTCTTCCAGTTGCCTCCGTGCCCGGCTTTACATACTCATTATACCACTCTTTATACGTCAAGTCACCTGGGACGTATACAGTTTTACCCGTTTTAGGGTCCCGGGCAGCACGGGTTGACTCTTCCGAGTCGAACTCTGACACCGGAACTACCGTAGTACGGCAGTAACAGTGGAACGGTGGAGTCGTGACCCCGGGTTCCGCATCTTTCAGATCTACGACCTTCCCATCCAGCTCCTGACATATCTCCGATGTCCGGTTATCTAATACTGCAAGCAGCCGTACCTGTTCCACCCCCAAGGCCGCGAAAGAATCCAGCATCCCTCGTTCCTGGAAGTATGCTACTTCCGTTTCTACCAGTCGACTGGCGTTAGAAAAAGAAGTATTGAACCGTTGCGCAATACGCTTTGCTATAGTTCCGGTTCCCTTGTGACTGATCAGGCCCCGCGTAATCTCGATCTGCAAAGCATTAACTAATTGGTCACGCTGCCCCCAAATCCGGGCTGAGAAGTCTCTCCCGTCTGCCGCCCAAGGCTTAGACAGCACCTTGCGTACTGTTTCTTCCTGTATCTCATTTAGTGGAGCGTTCCTGCTTACTTTCTGCGTTTCATAAGCAGCTTTGTAATAGCTGTCCTCGTAGGTCTTTTTCAGCACCTCTTCCATCCGAACCTGCTGCTCTTTAGCCAGCTTTTCTATGATATCCCGTAGCTTAATCATCAATACCTGGCTTCGGTCTAACCGGACACGGATAGAAGCATTCTCAAGCAGCCGTTGGTACTCCGGGGAGAGGGCTTTCTGTTTGGCCAGGCGCTTGAATTCTTCCAGCGTCATTTTAAACGCCCGCATCCCCCTTGCGTCAAGCTGCTTCCTTGCTTCTCGCAGCGTTAGATTATTTTCTCTCGCATATCGCTGATACCAAGCCAGCACCTCGTCATGCGCCTCCTGCAGCGCCTGTTCGTAGAGCTTTTTCAGCTCTGCTCTTGTCAGCTCCGCCCGCTTCATCTGCTCGTTTTTCAAATTCTCAAAACGCCTGGACCAATACGCCTGATTATTCATCCTCTGCTCCGCTTGGTTTCACATACTCAATGGCCCGCTTTTCCTCTTCTTTTTCCAGCTTAGTCAGTTCCTCATCCGCAGACACAACCCACGGGTGATTAGCCACGATCGTCTCCTTGCTGATTACACCCTCCGACGCAGCGCAGTTTTTGATGACTTCGCTTTCATTGATTGGCGTATCGCGGTTAAAGATAAACTCAACGGGCGCCGGCTGTTTGCCAAAAAAACCCAGGTAGGTATTAATGAACCACAGCAGCTGTTCTAAGCTGGACTGGAATTCCATCTCCATGCTATCCGCATCAATATCGATATCGCAGTAAATACTTTGTATGTTCATCTGATTCGGATTATTACCCATCCGCTCGTCTTTGGCGTCAAACCCGTGCCCATTCTCGATAATCGCGCGACGCAGCAGTTTGATAATGACCTCATAGTTCGTCGAGTTGACCTCAATCACCAGTCGGCGAACATCTCCACGACGGGCATCGTCTGAACCGACTTTGATCACGCCGTACGTAGCAAGGTTCTTCCGGAAGGTACTCAGATCTTCCCCCTCGTAATTTTCGAGAATTAAAACCGTGCTCCTCACATCTTCAAGCATGTTGTCCGCGAAATTACTCATCAATGTGTTCAAGGCGTCCTGTAAGCACTTCACTCGACTGAGCAGCGACAGTTCACGGGAATTATACCGGAATGCTACCAACGGAATCCTTTCCCAGTTGTATGTCTTCCCGTCTGGGCGTTTCAGATAGTCAACATCCGTTTTTATGACGTCCGGGACCAGCCTGTCATTTTCCCAGGTGAAATAGCGGATGCCTTTCAACGTATACAGCTCTACATTCAGCACTTCCTTGCGCTGCCGCCCCTCATAGACTGTAGTCGAATATACTCGAAGAAAGCTATCTAACTCTTCGTGCTCTTCATCCCGCCAGAACGGCAGCACCTGTTCCGGAGCGAACCGTTTAAACCGTATCCCGCTTCCGTCCGGTGCCGCATACGGATATAGATAAGCAATACCGGCATTAAGACTGTCCTCACCGAGCAGCTTCAGCTTACGCCGGAACCGTGCGTTGAAAACCTCTTTCAGCGCATCCGCATAGCTTTTGTTGTCGGTTTTAATGTCCACTGGCTTTGAAAGAAGGTACCCGACCTTTTGGTCCACCAGCTCCGCATATCGATTGTCTGTCAGCCGGCTATTCGGCAGATTATGCAGCGGCTGCTCTTTGCCGTTCGCGCCGATAGCCTTACGCTCTTTGAGCTCAATGTCATGATGCCCTTCATAGTACCGCTGTCCTGTCTGCATGAATCTACGCTTATCTGATTGCAGCCAGGCGGCCAGCTCCATCTCGTAGAATTCAATCTCTGTCATACCGCTTTTTGCAGCCTTTTTTAATAATCCCTGTACAAAATCCTGTAAGAACACAGTGTCACCTCTATTTCAAAAACCCGACTAAACCGGCCTTTTTGCCAAACCACTCCATCGCATACCGCATGGCATCCATCAAATGGTTAAAATCGTCGATAGGCTTGTTGATCGTATTGTCGAACTTATCCTTATCCCAGGTGTAATTGCTGATCTCCGTGAGGAAATTCACGCACCGGGGATGGACAATAATTTTATAATCCTGTATCAGCTGAATCCCGTTCATCACGCTGTCCCTTCCTTTTTTTGCCGCATGGATTCGAGACAGCCCCAGCCCGCGCAACTGCACAATAGACTTCGGCTCTGCACTGTCCGCTGTAATCCGCTCCTTGCTGTACCCCATCCGGGACACCTCCTGATAAATCGCCTCATTCGTCATCCCCTTCTTATACATCTCGTCAAACACATAGATTTCACGGGCAACTGTATCCACCAGCCCGCAAAAAAGAGCGGACGGATCATTCGTATAGCCAAAATCAAGACCGAAAGCTGATTGCACATTCAGCCGCCGGCTGACCTCAGAAGCATCAAATACCTTTTCTTCCCAATTCTCATAAACGAGGCCCTCTACGATTCCCCAGTCACCTAAGCCGGCTACTTTGTACCGCCTCGGGTTTGTCTCCCTCATTCGGTCAAAATTACGTCGGTCCGCCTCATCCAGGAACTCATTGCATAAGTAGTTCGTAGTAATGGCCAGTGTATCCGGATCCGGGTTGTCGAAAAAACGCCGTTTCAACCAGTGTTTCTCGTTCCAGGGATTAAATGTCAGCGTGATCTGCTTGAACAGCCCCGACGGCAGCTGCCCGCGGATAGATTCATCCAACGTGTCAAAGGCAGCTTCTGAAGTAATTTCGTAAGCTTCTTCGATCCAAAGGAAGCACAGTGCCCCGGTGTCCGTGGTGATGGACGTAATCTTCAGCGGATCATCCAGCCCCCGGAAATAGATTTTCTGACCGGTAGGAAGGTAGGTAATCTCCAGAGGGCTTTCCTTGCAAATAAAAAAGGCGTCCACACCTAACCGGTGTATCGCCCATTTTAATTGTGCATAGCAGCTATCTTTTAGTGTGCGAAAGGTTTTCCGGACTACAAGAAGATTTGCCTCCGGGTAGGCCATCAGCGCCCAGATAAACCAAAGGGATGCCGTAGCGCTCTTTTTTGACGACCGGCTGCCCTTCACTACCCGGTACCGGCCTTTCCAGCGCCAGAACGTGCCATAACCTTTACCGACTACCTCCGGCAGGTTGACCTCAGTCTTCAAGCTGATCATCTCCCCGGATCACGATCGGCGTCATCTCAATCTGCAGCTTGTCCGTCTGTAGCCCGTATCGTTTGCCCAGCAATTCGGCCGCCTTAACACGGTCTTTTGCAGACAGCTGCTTATCCATAATGCGCGCCTCACTACACCCGTCGCATATCATTTCCGTGACGACAACATCTTCCCGGATCTCGCCCCGCATGGCAGCAGTGAGAAACTGCAGGACCTCAGTAGCATCAGCAATACGCTCCGACTCAAGCTGTTTCAGCCGGGCTTCAATAGCCGTTGCAATATTAGTATTTTTTAGTAGCTTGTCAGTATTCTGTGCAGCATACTTCGCACTATATCCTGCTTTTCTTGCCGCTTCCGACGCATTCCCCGTTTCTATGAAATAATCTACAAATCGCTTCTGTTTTTCCGTCAGTCTCACAGTCTCACCACCTTTCAGAAATGTGATATAATATTACAAAAATATTTTAGGAGATAAATCTATGCCCATCGAAAATGAAATTGCTAAAATTTTAACCTCACCAGAAGTTATAGCGGCAGCTCCATATATCCTTGGTGCTGCGGGCCTAACGAACCTTTACAAAGACTTTGCCAGCCCTACGATAAAGGCCGCAGGATTATTAGGGGCAAAAATCTTTACGGCTTTAACTATTAGTGCCGACGTTTGGGCTGAAAAACGAGTGAAGCGTTTTAAAGACTTACAAGACGACGTGACCAATATCTTAATAAATAAAAATGTTGAAGATATATCATCCACTCCCCCTGCATATATTATTGCTCCAGCAATATCTTCTTATATGTATTCTATGGACAAAGAAGAACTACGGAACATGTATGCAAAATTAATATCAAAAGCCATGCTTAACGAATATGATGATAAAATTCATCCTGGTATTGTAAATATACTGCAGAACCTACATCCGCAAGAAACTCTTTTGTTGTCCTTACTATCGACCCAAAATTCCGTTCCCATCATTGAGACTCATTGGAAAAAGAAAGACTTAAAGGGCTATAGAATACAAAGCACCAATATATATCTAATACCCAAAAAGGTAACGCACACTATATCTGAATCTGTTGGCGTTCTCCGTTGCGAGGATTTCGTAATAGGGAATCCCGCTTTTCTGTCTAACCTAAACCGACTAGGCATGATCAAACTCTCGTATTCCGAGTTTCTTGTTGACGAACACTCCTATGCCGCCCTTGAGAATTTGGAGGAAGTTACGAATGAGAAAAAGATTTGCGAAGCATCAGACTTCGAGTTTGTAGTTGCTAGAGGCATGTGCCAATTAACACCTTTAGGTTCTGATTTTATTAATATCTGCATTAACTAATTTTACTATTTCATTATATTTTTCGATCAGATTTTCTAAATCAGCGACTTTTTCCTCTAAAATTTCAAGCCTTTTTTGAGTTGGAAGCTGTTTTAACAGTTCCAGTTCTTTTTTCGTATCCAACAAACATTCTCCTTTCTCCGCGCAATAAAAAAGCACTCACCGTAGTAAGTGCTTTTTTATCCCTTAGCATAAAGCTTATTATTTATAGCTTCTATCTCCTTGGACGATACTTTCCAGACATTACCCAGGGCGTCGTTCACAAAGATGTCATCTAACTTTTTGCCGTTGAGCACTTCTATTGGGATTTGTGCCTGCACACCTTCCGCCTCATGTAAAATCTTTGGTAATCCCGCATTCCGTACCCACATTTTTCCCCCTTTTTGCATAAAACAGGTCGTAAAATACAAAAACGAAACCTGTACGGGCCGAGGGCGGGCGTTGAGAATTTCTACACAAATTACTTCATCCCCTAAAGAATCTCCTATAAGAGGACGCATGATAGCTGCGCTAACTGCTATTTTCGGCTTTTGAGAATACCACTGAAAAATATTAAAAACGACAGAACCTACACCAGATAGAGCACCGATAATTGATAGTATTTCAGATGTCCCTAATTTAATCTGTACGCACATAACATTCCTCCCCTGTGTCATGATATTGAATATTATATCATACGACAGCAAGGGCGAGTAGCGGACCATATGTAACTTGTAACGGCCTCCCGGATTCCGGAAAGGCCGTTTCTCTTTTATTCCTGATTCTGCAATTATAGTAAAGCACATAATATCACGCAATTTCAAGCAACACGAGGCAACATGACGCAATTACGGGCAATGCGACGCAACGGCAGGCAATTACACGCAACGCAAAAATCTGTAGCAGCTCTCTTTAACCGCTTCTTCTGTCATATCTGCACCCAGCCAGCCGGCTACTTCACACCACGCGTACCCGTGCAGGAACCGTAGTCGGAAAATCATTCTTGTTTTATCTTCTTCAATCGAATTTATGAACTCTGCTACGGGGCCGGCGCTTTCTCGAACAGCTTCTTTTAGATATGCTACGCGCACGCTCATATCTGCAAGTTCTACTGCAAGCATGCCAGTTTTGTCACTTACCCCTGTCCCATGTGGCATACCATCAATCTTTTGACTCCCAAGCGATTTCGCCTGCAGGGATTGATATAGCTCTTGTGCGTTTTGAAGCTTTTGTACTAACTCTAAGTGCTTGTTTAGATCTTCTAAGTTCATGTTCCCGGCCACCGTCCTTACAGTGTTTGTTAGTCAAGATAGTTCCGTCCGACGATCTTCATGAATTCTTCTCTGGAATGGTCCTGCTCAAACCTTTCCTGACACAGCTTCTTTAGTTCCGTGTCTTTCACGTGCCTTTTATCCAGGTGTACGCTTGTGCTGCTCATGTTATGACAGTTTGCGCAGAGCGGGACAATAAAGCCATGCCGGTCTGATATTTTGCGAAGTGCGGTGCCGTGGTAGATATGATGTACTGCTTCCCGTTCCCGTCCGCAGAGATAACAATGTTCCATGTCCTCTGTTAGTATAGACTTCTTCAAGTTTACCTCCGTTATCCTTGCTTCTCACTAATTAGCGGAAGGGGTTCCTGGCTCCATTTGAACACCAATACGCCCTTATCTTTTAGAACGCGCCAGCATTCAGAAAATCCTATCCGCAAATCTTCCCGCCATGTTTCTTTATTAAGCACTCCATATTTGGCCCGCAGCCACGATTTTTCTCCAGCATTAATCAAGTGCGGCGGGTCAAATACAACGAGAGAAAAGGATTCGTCCGGGAAGGGGTTTTTCCGAAAATCAGCCTTGATGTCCGGCGCAATTTCTAATTTTCTCCCGTCACACAAGGTCAGTTCTTCTTCCCGGTTATCCATGAAGAATGCAGCGTAATGATTGCGTTCATACCAGAACATTCTGGCACCACAGCAAACATCAAGTATTTCTTTCATCCGTCCCCCTTACAAATCGTCGTCAATCTCAGAAAGTCCCTTACGTATAATCCTTTCTTGCGCTTCCCGAAGTATTCGTTCCGTTTCCGGATTCCGCCATGGGTTTTCTTCGATAAGCTGAAGCTCCATAGTAGTGATATAGTGAGGATTGATTAGTATCGTTTTACCGTTATCCAAGCGAAGCGTTGCGAACATACCCAAGTCGTGTTCTTCAATGTCCAGATCGGCATTGTCGTACTCTTCGCCGTTGCCCAGAAACAGTTTCTTGACTTTCGCTTGCACCATGTTTCCTCCTATTCGTCAAAATCAAATATCGCCAGGCCTATTAATGCTGCAAATATCGCACCAGCTGCAAACCCCAATATGTACGTCATAATAATTAGTTCCGTCATATTTTACACTTCCTTTTGCCGTATAAAGCCTCCTCCCAGCACTGCTCGCAAGTGTGAAACGCACAGCTTTTCGTATCATCAAAAGAGGGAAGCCCGTAATAATCCGGGCATCCCTGCGACAATATGATGTTATACGCTTCTTCGTTCTCGGTTTTGAGCCTGAGCAGCTGCTCTCTTTTTCGCCTGAACGTCCTTTTCACTCTAAAACCCCCAGCATTTCTGCCACGTAATTTGTCGAGCACGCTCTGATTCTACTCCTTGCCCCGTAACAGGATTCGACTTCCTTCGAACAGATTTGCTGGCGAAAGATTTTGAACGTTGGGAAGTTAAATATTTCCATCCCGAATGTCGTTTCGTCATCGTTAAATCCTACAAATTCCATATCGCTATTCCTTCCGTTGTTTCAAAACAGTGTCGGGGAATCTATTTGCGTTTCTTTCTGCTTTCTGCCTGTTACAATACGCCCTCGGCAGGTTGCCCAATGTGGGATGTAACCGATTCCCGCCGCAGCACTGGGGTCGCCCTGAAGCTCGCAGGCGAGGACTTCTCCGTTCGGCGTTACAATGCGGCTCTTATTATGCAGGCCTTTCCAGTAAGCGACTTCATGCGGATTAACCGGTAGCATCTTTCCGTTTACTGTTTTGACGAACCGTATTCTTGCCCCGCATAACCTGCATTTTATCTCATAGCCCATCATGGCTATTCCTCGAAGCTTTCAACCGGTTCGCCGTCTGCAACATCTTCCGGAATAGCCGGCATGGCCCCTTTTCGGAGGCCGCCTTTTTCGATTACGTTCCGGAAGAAAAACTGCTGCCAAAAGCTGATCAGTTTCATGAAGATGTTTTCAATCTTTCCACGCAGGGCTTTGTCGATAGTGAACGCACCGCCCTCGACTTTCATGCTTAGCGCCCCGTCCTTGAACACCCATACGCAGCGTGCATTTGGATCACAGTCCGGCTCGTCCTGCTGCCCCTCAATCAGCGGCACTTGCTCATACTGTGCCTGTGCCATGCTGACAGTCAGAGAAATCGGATATTCGTTCTTTTCAAGCTTAAAAACTAAATCGTGCTCATCACACAATCCCTGTAATTTCTTCTTCTGTGCCTCGTACATTACGACTTCTGCTTCCATGTTTTTTATCTCCTTTCGGCATCTTCTAATTTTGTTTCGATATAGGTCAATCCAACAGCATATGCGGCCCAGATGTCCGCTTTGAATCCCTGAAAGAAGTCGGGGTCTTTTTTCGTTCCCCGGCCTGTCCGGAAATCATGTGTGCAGAACCGGTCAATCAGGGCTCTCCGAATCTCCGCATCTCCGGCCCTGCTATTGTGGCAGATGTGCATCTTCTCTTCCATCCGGTAAATCATTGCAGGAGCCACAAACATTTTCCGTTTCAGGGTTTCGTAGAACCGTCCAATCCATGTCGCTGTGATCAGCACATCTTTCCCGATCAGGTTCCCGTAGCTCTGAAGCATTTCCACGCAGCTCCGATCTTCTTCTTCACTCGTAATTCCGTTCCGGATAAAATCGAGCAAGGTTTCGTTCTCATCAATGCAGGTGTAGATAGGCTTTAAAGTTTTACCGTCCATAACACAAAGAGCGCTTTTTGTGGTCCCCGGGTCAATCGCTATTACTTTCATCGTGCAGTTACACCCCCAAAGTTTCGTTTGTTCCCGAAAGCTTTAATGCTTTCCTGGCACTCGCACGGCAACATCTTCAGCTCGTTTTCTTCGACGACCTCTATCCAGCGTTTGTTTCCGCATTTATCGCACTTCGGCGACCCTTCTTTCAGCGGCTGCCGCTGTGCGTTGTACCGGTCGCAGCACTCGATCATTGCTTCCAGTTCTTCTTTTTCCAGCTTTCTCATGATTCCTCCAACATCTTCATTCCGTCCGCAACTCCGGTAAGCAGCTTATTCGCTTTTCCGCTCAGCACAAACTCGTTGACCTGCTTATCTTTTGCCCTGGCACAAACAGACTCGTAAATCTGCCGCATCTGTGCTCTGACAATCTGCATGTCTTTCTGCGGAGCGGTGCAAAGTTCTTTGTACCCGAAGGAGTTTACGGCTGCTTCGATTTCCGCCGTGGACCAGGTCGGTTTGCCGTAGATGAAAACGTCTTTGCACACTTGCTGGATTTCCGCCCAGGCCTCGTCCCAGGTTTTCATACGCTGCCCGTTAGATTCTTCGATCAAACTCTTTCCGGCTGTCACAATTTCAGAGACAGTAGGTAAAAATTTGTTTGTGAGGATGAGCTTGTTGCAGATAGCTTTGAGCAAGGGAATTGGCACACCTGCCAGAACGTGGACATACGCTGCTATCCTTATGCCGTCTCCGGATTGGCCAAAAGCGCTAAACAAGGTAGTAATGACTTCGGTTGTTGCCTCCAGCTCCTCATCCATCGTTATCACGCTCCCTGTCACGCCTTAATATTTCCAAGGCTTGTGCCATTCCAGCCTGATAGTCGTTTTTCCCGTGAGGTAAGTTGGGCGGCTGTCCTGTCCATTTAGCCGGGTTGTGATTAACTCCAGGGCTATATATTTCGTCTTCCCAGCGCTCTTGATTCAACCACGTTGCAGGGTGCGGAATATACTGTCCATCGTCCTTACTCCATTGGCTCCCACACTTCTGCCGTCTCACTGCGGTCACAAGTGATTCGAGGGTTACGCCTCCCAATCGCGCTTTCTCGAATGCTTTCTTAGCGGCTCCTTTGCCAATTTTCTTCGGGTACTCCTGCCAAAACGTTTCAAATTCGGCATCGAAATGACCAAGGTTTTTATTTTGTCCTTTATCCTTTATCACTTCTCCTTTATCATTTATCCTACTTCCTTTATCCTTTATCGCTTGGGGTTTGCATTCACTTTGCTTATCGTTTGCTTGGGGTTTGCTTTCACTTTGCTTATCGTTTGCTTGGGGTTTGCTTTCACTGTTTCTGTTCCGCCCCTGCCTGGTAGAACCACCTAATGCCCCGGCTTCTGATTTTTTCAAGGAGAAATCAATATTCGGTTTGGCTAATGTAAACATTGCCAGAGGCGTACCGGTTATATCTGATTCAACCCCATCAAAAGCGTACCGGAAAATGGCATTATAGAAGTCGGCTTGTTCTTTTTTGTCAGTAATGGTGCAGGCCGCTTCGTAAAAAGAGCGCAGGAACGAAAATGCTTTTCGTACTGTCATGCTGCCTCCTTAGAACGGAACTTCTTCGTCAAATGGTACCTCTGTTCCTAATTGGTTTAATTTCTGCTGTGCCGCTGCAAATTCGTTCTGTGCCGGCGGCCGCTCCGGATAACCTTGTTGAGCAAATCCCTGCTGCGCATAGTGCTGGTTTTGCGGTCCTTGCTGAGCGTTTTGATTGCCGGAATCCGCGAAGTAAAAGCTGTTGCAAATGATCTCGTAAGATATCCGGTTATTCCCATTTTTATCTTGCCATCTTCGTGTTTCCAGCCGTCCGGTCACAACGACCATCCGGCCTTTTGTTAGATACTGTCCGGCAAGATCAGCCGTGCCTCGCCAGGCTACAACGTCAAGAAAGTCCACAGGCCGTTGTCCGGACTGATCCTTGAAATCCCGTTCAACCGCAAGCGAGAAAGACGCTACAGAGGTTCCCGTTTGTGTAGTTCGCACCTCCGGGTCTCGGGTAAGGCGCCCCATGATCGTGATGTTATTCAGCATCGTTTTTCACTTCCGTTTCGTACTGTATTTTATACATCGCATCCAGCAGTTCTATTACCTGGAACCCAAAATCGGATGATTTATATAGCGTCAAAATAAGGTCTAATCGAGCTTCTTTTTTCAGAAGTTCATCCAGTCGAGACTTTGTAAAGTATTCCATGATTTACTCCTTTCGTTCCCATGATTCTTTGTATTTTGCCAATTGAGCCGGGGTGTCAGTTTCTATCCCCAGCTCTTTGGCTACGTCTATGGCCCCGTCGATTAGCTTTGCCATCTCGGACGTGTCCATCTTATGTGTTTCCTTGTAAACCAGATAGCAGTTGAACGTAACACCGTTCTCCTGCCTTGTATCGAAGCATTTTACATACGGATAGATCAGATCCACGTCTACGCTGGTCGGAAGTTTAAACCCGATGGTCCGTCCATTCTTGTCTTTGGCCAAAACGCCATAATCGACTACAAGGTTCTTTTTTGTTTGCTCCTCACTGTCTCCCAGACACCGGGCAATCTTGTTTACCAGCACGTGAAAATAGGCATTTGCATTAAGGCTTCTCTTTGCACGATGTTTCTTAATCTCAATGTCCAGATTCTCTGCCTCATGTAGCTGGTCGTACTGCTCCCGGAAATCCCCGTCCAGTTCCAAAGTCAGGCGCTGCTTTCGGTTTATCCCGAAGGAAAGGTCCACAATCCGTCCGATCATAATGCTCTCCAGAACATCCTGTATGTTTCTAAAAGCCCTATGCTCTCAATGCCATGAATAAATTCTTCGACAATATCTCCGATCGGCCGGGCCTGTTCCCTGGAATATTGCTCAATGTACAGATCCTTACCATCACTGACAAGATATTTAAATTCGTGCGCTTCAGGAACGATGTAAAAATAGGCCGGATGCTGTGCCGATTCGAGGTATTTCCCCGCCAGTTCTGCACTGCCCATCGACTTATTAAGGTACTTCACATCATAAATCGTCCCAGCCTTGAGGGCGTCGAGTATGCCATAGACCAAAAAATTCATGCCGGCAGTCTCTAAAACACGAGAAGCTTTAACCTGGATTACTCCGCCTTTGATGATTTCCGCTACCTTAGAAGCACCTTCGTATCCCTTTGGGTAAAGGTACTTACCAATAGGTTCCCCGGAATTGACCTCAATTTCTCCCGTCGGATCCCATTCAGCCTTGAATTTTCCGGCAGCAATTTCATACACAAGGTTTTCAAAGTTAATTCCATTGCGCATGGCTTCCGAGGGTTCCTTTTGTTCCCGCCTGAGGGTGGCGAGAAAGTCTGTCATCGCAGCTTCCTCGTACCCGTCCGCAGCATTAAAGGTATAAGCCCAAGAGGAAAGGAGCGATTGAGTCATTAAATATTGCTCCATCTTTTTACTCTCCTTTCGGAATGTACCCTTTGTCTTTCGTATACTTAAGTCCTAAGGCGTCTGTTTTCTCCCGTAGAAGCGCCGAAGCTTCCTTCTTGGATGTCAGTATGTGTTGCATGTTTGGAAGCGCCTCAGCGGCTTTGTTCGCTGTTTCGGCGTCCGTTATAATATTGACCACCGACCGGACTTCCGCCATGACTTTTTCGTACTGCTCGTGCTGCGGTTTGAAAATCTCGTTCTCAGCACAGATTATGCTTTTTGCCTTCTTAAACAGAAGCGTCATAAAGTTGTTCGGGTCTTTTTCTCCAAGCTCCGGGACCGGAATCTGCCCATAAATTCCGTGCGTGCCTTTGGCAAAGAATTCCTGTTCCGGTGTAAAGCAGATCACCCTCTGCCGGCCAATCATCTGAAGATACCCGCCAAAATCACAGCTGTTCCATACCGTATTCCGGGCGCTTCCTTCACACAATAGCCGCTGTGTTGGGTTTCCGTCTTTGTCTGCCTGTTCCTGGCTGTGGAACACATAAATCACATTTTTGTTAAGTACTTTTGTGATGTGTTCTGTAAATCGGGAAAACTCGGCCTTGACGAATCCAAATCCCTTTAGACTGCTGAATTCACCGTTCTTCTGCCGGGCGCCGGGTTTTGTGCGCATAGCCCAATCTTTTAAGTACGTGACGAAGCTACCGCCAGTATCGATAATAATCGTGTCAAATTCACTCATTTCCGGAGATGCGATATCCGCCAGGACATCCTCGTACTGATCGGCAAATACTGTAGGGCAGCGGTGCTGCGCCCGCACCCGGGAAACACCTCTATCGAAGTCAATCAGCAGCGGAGAAGGTGCCGAACATGCCAGCGTCGTTTTGCCAATGCCCGGCGAACCGTAGATAATTGCACTGAATTTTTGTTCTGTAAAATCCATTTTTTCCGGTCTGATAATCATTTTTTGCTCCTTTCATAAATCCGTGGTATAATTCATTTAGGTTAATTTGCTATTGCCTTGTCAGAGTTGTCGCTCTGCCAGGGCTTTTTTCTTTTCAATTATTTGCTGCGGCACAACCCGTAGCAGTTCGTGCATTGTTTCTTCCGGCAACCCGGATAAGACCTCTGTAACAAGCTCAATTGCCATATGCGTGGCCGCAGCCCTTCTGGCTTCCACGCAAGAAGCACGATTTGTTTCCTCTCCGTTTACCTCGGCCAGCACTATCACAGATACCGTTTTGTTTGAGTGGCGCTCTAACGTCTCTTTTAATCTGACGCAGGCATCCTCGACCATCGATTCAAATTCATTAGCCATCCCTTCTACCCCCTTAACAGAATGAATACTCTTTGCGGAACTCCTTACGGTTCAGCCTCGCAGGCTTTTCCTTTTTATCCTGTCTTATCCTACGACACCACCCTTTGTATTCACTAATCCGCTTTTTTCTGCAAAGCTTTCTGGCAAAACTCATAATCTTCTACCCTCCTATCCAGTTCCCTGTTATCGTGAACACCAGCAGCTGTACTACGCAGTACCCGCCGGCCGCCGTGGCAGCACCCAGATAAAAATCTTCATGGGCGATATGCGCCCACAAGTCCTTGAGTATCGCCCGGTACACGATGTAACAGCCCGCGATCCAGGCATACATATTAATAGCTCTTTTCATGGTTTCACCTTCTTTCAGTGCCTGGCAGCATACTCCCGCCAGAACTCATCGAATACTGCTAATTTGACCCGTATGACCTTGCTGTACGCCACCACGCCATCACGGTATCGCCGATTTGCCTTCATGTCCCGCAGCAGGCTATACACGTGATTGCGCCCTAAGGAGTATGCCTTGCAGATCTCTTTCGGGGAAGCGTATAATTGCTGCAGCTCCGTAATTTTAACTTCCATAGCTTTCCTCCTTTCGCGGATTGATCTTGCTTAATTTCATTTTTGCGCGCATCCGCCCAGTACACTTTTATCGACGAAAACTACGTGAGCGTTATCCCGGGCGCTGAAATTGCTTATGTCTCAATTCAGGGTTAAATTTTCACATTAAGAGTACAGTTACAGCTGTACTCTTTTTGTATTTTTGCCGCAACAGCCGCAGCTCGCTTAAGCTCTTCAAAAGTACCTATTAACATTTCGATGTTTATTGTTAATTTCTCGTTGTCTGGTTTCATCTTTTCACCTCCCTTCATGCCTACCGCATCTTCTCTGTGGATAACTTTTATTCTCTGTGTTATAATTTATGTACCAGTTGCCACCAAAATAAATTACAAAGGAGATTGCCATATGGATATCAAACTTGCTAAGCTGCTGATTTTTGAAACAAGAAACTCTTTAAACAAGTTGCATACTGCGGAAAAAAAAATTTATGCCAATGACAAAAGGGATGTTTTTAAACCGATTTTTTCGGATCCTGATTATGCAGAAGCAGAGCATGAGATAAAGCTCTTTGCGAAACAATTAGAAACCCAGACCGGCGTTTCTTTTGAGTTAAAGGGAAGCGATTTTCTTTCTGCTACTATGGCCACACAAGCCGTGGAACCAAAATTAAAGGCTATTGAACAAGTAGCTCTGGTATTATCTCGTCATGACGATTCCCCAGAATGTAATAATCATCAGTAACTTTCAGTAGCACCCATCCTCTTTTAATCAAATCATTCACAAGTGGATACTTTGCGTGTTTTACAGCAACCACTTTCCTGATGCTATTAACGGTAGCATCAGGATTTTCTTTTTTCTCTTCCATTTCCCCACCTCTCTCCGTCATCGTTCACACAAACATTGGTCTTTAAGCTATTAGCGAAAGCCTTCTGTACAGACTGAATAAATTTATCCACTTCATGAGCCTCAATGCGCTGGGGCTCTTTTTTAATGAGCTCTAACAACTCTTCTGGTGTGCACTCAATTTTCATCTCTCCCACCCCCTCTCTTCGTCCAACACCTCCTTGTGGTATAATGCTTGCAGAAAGGAGGTGATTACAATGGGCATATCCATAAAGCACTCCGGAAGCAGCTTCGATGAATTCGTGAATCGAGTAAACAGGTTATCTAAGAAAACAACCGTTAGCTTCGCGGAACTGTTCAATGAAACATTCATGCGAGAATATACGAAGTGTTCTTCTTTTGATGAATTCTTAGAATCTGGCGGATTTAAAGTGACATCAATCGAAGATTTCAAAGCTATTCCTGACGCTGAATTTGACGATTACATCCATCGCAACACTGCCTTTGAATCTTGGGAAGATATGCAAAAGCAGGCGCACGCTTACTGGATCAAGAAGCAACTAAATTCTTAATACAATGTGTACCGAGGTTCTTCCGGTACTGGTAATTTCTACCTCAACGTTGCCAGTATCGGATTTTTCTGTCTCGATTTCCAATTCCATTTGTAGCAGCTCACTTATCTTCACTTTCCCACCCCCTCTCACCGCTGACGGTACTCGCAATATTGATTGCGTGGCGCATTTTGTCTATTGCATTAGACATTTTAAGCAAATAAATCGGGGACTTCACAGTGCAAAGCATATGCAATGGCCTGTAACGTACTACTTTTTACCACAATTTCTTGTCCACTTTCTAACGCTACAATAGTAGCTCTTGATACGCCTGCCTCTTGCGCTAATTCGGCTTGTGTTAGCTTTTTCTCTTTGCGGATTTGCTCGACTTTGTATTGCATTTTTACTCTCCTTCCTTTTTGGCATTTTTGCCTTTGTGTCTATTGTAATTGACGGTCAATACCTTGTCAACCCCAATTGACAAAATATTTTTTTCGATGTATAATGCAATTGACTTTAGAGGAAGGGTACAGGCTTATGAAATTTAATGAATGGATTTACACCTATAGAAAAACACATAGTCTATCTATGCAAGGAATGGCAGATCTATGCGGTTTAAGCAAGCAATATATCTCTGTCTTAGAAAAGGGGATTAATCCCAACACAAAAAAAGAATTTATTCCTTCAATTGAAACCGTTAAAAAAATTGCTGACGCAACAGGAACCAACCTAACCACATTGATTGCAATGCTTGATGGTGATCAATTAATATCTATCAACAGTCCTGACCCCATTCCGCACATCAAAGGTATCCGTATCCCGATTTTGGGTCGAGTCGTGGCCGGCATTCCGCTGGAAGCCATTGA
>UQUU01000008.1 GCA_900544275.1 uncultured Succiniclasticum sp.
AGATGTGACCCGCACATTCATCTGGTTTGTTATTCAGTTTTCAAGGTTCCCTGTCGCTTTCGGCGACTAAATTATAATAGCACCAAAAAAAGGGGGTGTCAACCCCCTTTTTTTATTTTTTGTTTCCGCGTAAAATGTAAAAGCAACTTCCCGTTCTCTGGGGATAAGTGGAACTTACTCTTTCACAAAGACTTTATTAACCAGACACTTTCCGTTATTATTATTTTATGTGCACATGGGGGAAAGGATGTACACATGAAATGCAAACAGTTATCCTTGGAAGACAGGAAAACCATTCAATCGGGCATCGAAAACCGACAGTCCAAAACAACCATTGTGCGCCAGTTAGGAAAACACCCCAGCACCATTGCCAAAGAAATACGCCGACACCGTATCTTTAAGCCCCGAAACCGCTTTAATTCTCCCGTTATCTGTACCCAATTCAAGCACTGTAAAAAAACTCGCAGCTGCTGCATGACCTCTTGTCCCAACTACCGGGAACAAACCTGCCTGGAGAGAGATCGCTCCATCGGCGCCTGCAACCATTGTCCCCACATCAACCGTTGTCGCTTAGATCACTATTTCTACAACGCCGATTCCGCTCACAAAGACTATCTCTTCCTTCTCTCCGATTCCAGACAGGGGAAAACAATCACAACCTCGTCCGAACCATTTTACCCAACGGAAGAAAGCTCGCATCCCTTACCCAAGAGAATCTCAATTTGCTCTTCAGTCACATCAATGCCGTACCCAGAAAAGTCCTGGTTGGGAAAACTCCCTATGAAGTCTTTCGGTTCTTTTATGGCACAACGATTCTCACAAAACTGGGAATTCAACCCATTCCACCGGATGCCGTAACCCTGCAGCCGTTCCTTCTGAAAATAGAATAAGTCAGCCTACCCGCTGACTTATTCCTACCCTTACAGCCCATGTGCACATTCCATAACCTTTTCCCGGAGCAACTGGAACTTACTCTTTCACTTTCGAAAGAAAAGACTTCTTTTGCTCTGTTTGTTATGCGCAAAACACGAAACTGTAACTTAACTTTACACGAAAAAGAACGTTTTTGCAAGAAAGTAAGCTCACATTTCCCTTGCTATATAGAACTTTCTCTTACATATGGAAGTTACTTTTACATCGGGAAATTACTTTTGCAATTCACCCTTTTTTTATTTTTTGTTTCGAGGTTAATTGTAAAATGAAATCGGACATATAAAAAGACAAGCAGGAAACTCTGTAGTAAGATAAATATGGAGTAAGTTTTTTCCCGGTAGTGTCAAGATTTATGCACAAAATTGATTGCAGACTTTGATGAACTTGGTTAGGCAACGGAGGTATCGTTCTGTAACGCCTCCAAGTGCTTCATGTTCATGTATTTCTTATTGACCCACTGGGTTCCAGCCACATGACGCAGCCTAGCACAGACCAGCATCAGCGCCAAGTTGCCATCGGGGAAGCAGCCTGCTGCTTGCGACCGCCTGCGTATTTCCCGATTCAGCCGCTCAATCACATTGTTCGTCCGAATCCGCATCCTTTCAACCACTGGAAGAAGTGAACCCAACTGGCCTTGACGGGCTTCATTGCGCTCGTAGCGTGCTACCTGTGTCGGTTTCTCGGTCTCCTGCTCCAGCAGCCCGTTCAGAGTTTCCTCGACGCTGCCGCGCACCAATTCTTTCAACTGCCCCTTGATAATTTCCTCATTGAACTGTACAATTTTCTCAGACATAGCTTCTTACCCCTTTTAGAATGTTTTGGTTTCGTAACCTCATTCTACCAGAGCCTACAGTCTATGTCTTTCTATTTTTCAATTTTGCGCAACTTATTATACCTTATCGCCCACTGCATTCATAAAATCTGCTATGCTGTGGTCATTCCAAAGTTAAAAATCCAAAAGTTAATATTTTACCCTATGTAGAAAATTGATCACCCGCCAAACTTATATAAAAAAGACCAGAGCCCATATGTAATTTGTTGTGCGTAGCATAGCAAACTTTATTTGGGATACTATTGGGACTGTGCGTTACGTACAATTAACTGGATAAATTACATAGTTAAAAAACGCAGTTTAAACCATGCCTTCTTTACTGCGTATTAGTTGTTTAGGAGATTTCGTATATCATCCATCGTTATTTTATGAGGCACCTCATGTCCTTCAACTATCTTGTCAAACAGTCTTTTCTTTATTCCTTGTAAATTTTGAATTTTTTCTTCTATCGTATCTGCAACTATCAACCTATAGATTATTACTTTATTCTTTTGCCCAATTCTATAGATCCTATCCTCTGCCTGTTTCTCGACCGCAGGATTCCACCAAGGGTCGTATATTATTGCTGTATCAGCAGATACCAGATTCAGCCCGACGCCCCCTGCTTTTAAGCTTATCAAAAAAATACCGTCTGTACTTTTTTCAAACTCATCAACCACTTTTTGGCGATTATTTATATTTCCATCTATATAATAGACATTGAAATGTTTCTTTGTTATTTCTTTATTGATGATTTCAAGCATCCTCGTAAATCTACTGAAGACAACAACTTTATGATTAGATGAATGCAATTCTGTCAACATCAATACTAATTGTTCCAACTTTGCTGATTCCATACATCTATTCATGTTATATTCTCTTGGAAGAAGTTTCGGATGACAACAAACTTCTTGTAAGTATATTAGACCACTTAATGCAATAGAGTTGGATTTCATCTCGTATTCATCTGCTTTGCGATTAAGTTCGTACTTAATCAATGTAAGAAGATTGTTGTAAAGCTGTCGTTGTGGTTCATCAAAATTACAATAGATTATTTGTTCTTCTTTTTCGGGCAAATCGTCTAAAACATCCTTCTTAAATCTTCTTAAAAGAAAAGGATTTGTTAATCGTTTTACTTTTTCTATTATTTGATTTTCTTCTAATCCGGCAATTATTGTCTTAAATGACAGTGTTGTGGGGTTCGTAATTTTCATCAACTCCCAATACTCCTGAATATTATTCTCCAATGGAGTACCAGTCATGATAATCTTTGTATTTGCTTGAAGAAGCCTTATCACTCTATAAGCTGTACTCTTTGAATTCTTGATATTCTGGGCTTCATCAATTATTAAATTTTCAAATTTACATTTATAAAACATATTAACATCTTTTAATAATGTTCCATAAGTCGTAATGATTACCCTATTGTTTCGAGCCTCTATAAAATTTCTATCAGCACCATGATACACATAGGTGGATATTTGTGGTGAGAACTTCTTAAACTCACGTTTCCAGTTTTCTAATAGTGTTTTAGGGACAACAATTAATGCGTTCGAATTCCTTTGGGAGTCATCTGATAAATAGGCAATAATCTGGAGAGTTTTTCCTAATCCCATATCATCGGCAAGACATCCACCAAAACCATTTTTACGTAGTGAAAGAAGCCATTTTACACCAACTTTCTGATAATTCCGCAATGTATTAAAAAGTTCATGCGACAGTGTTAAAGGAATATTTTGATATTGCGATAGCTCATTGTAATCTGAAACTGCTGTTCCGTCAAAATAATTTATAATTTCCAATGCATTGAAAATATCTTTTTTATCAATCCTTAGATTGTTTCCATCTCTCTCAAAGCCGTTTCTATTTAACCTTTTTAGTCCAGATGGCATAAATAATATTTGTCCATTATATTCAGTCCAATCTTTTTTCTTGCGAAAATTTACCAAGTCGCCCAAGTTAATATCTATATCACCTGCTTTTACATCACCTTTGACCTCGAACCAATCAATTCCATAACTAACATTAATATTAGAGAAATCAATAATATTAATTTTCTTTCTTCCATTAGTAAATAAATGAATTCCTTCACGGCTCAACACCTGCATATCATAGGAAATATCCTTTCCACCATATATAAATAAATTCTTTTCACAGCTTTTCCAGTGACAACTTTTGATTCGTAAAGCCACTTCTCTTTCAAATTTATAATCTCTATATTTTCCCTCATTTTCAAGATATCGATTTTTGGCCTTAGCTTCGACTATGTCATCTCCATAGTCGAATAGCAATTCAGCTTTGTATTCAGAAGTTGAGATATCTATATAAAATAATGCAACTATTTCTTTTGCTATATTTTCATCCTTGTTTACATCATAATTTATATAAAGAGTAGTCTTGTTTTGCAATACTGAAAAATCGTGGATATAAGTTAAGTTTTCAGACTTCATATTTAGGCATAGTTTCTCTATTTCATACATTGGGCTTTTCCATTCGTTTTTACAAAAAAGACACCCAAAATTAACAAGATTAATTAAAGAAGGGAGACGTGCGACAGAAAAAATATATTGATATTTACTGATTTGAAGATTGGTAGCATCATTAAATATCTTCTTGACGTTTTGAAGTTCTTCAGAGCTTAAATTGTCTGCATGGGAAACCGATAACAAATTAACATTTCTTAACTGACCAGAGTATTTCTTGTTTTTCAAATGAGAAATTATTCCTTCGTATGTTTCTATTATCAGTCCTTGCTTCTTTCGACTTTCGTTAAGATTGATATTAATGATTAAATCAGCCACTCAATTACTCCTCGTCAATATCTACATAAAAATACTCATTGCTCGAAATCATCTTTCTATATAGAGACTCTTTTGTACCAGATGGGCAAATTGTTTTCCATGTGCCGACATGGTCATCCGCATTTTTTATTCCTTCATAATTCATTCTACAATCGCCGCCGCATATATATCTCACTTCACATTTCTGACACGCAGATGAATGATCAACATCAGTAATTAACTTTATTTGATCCGATAAGCTAAGTATCTGAGCAAATTTAGTCGTATTAATGTTCCATTTACTTGTGAGCTCATGTATCCTATTACACCAAAAAACATCGCCATTCGCAGCTATAGATATTTCTCCGAAACCACAATTTTTATGAATGATATGTTTCTCATAATTTAATGGAAATGTTTCCAAATAATAATTTGGATATAAATATTCTACCAAATTTCGAATCTTTTTTCTGTATTTGGTATTCTCTATCTGAGTTTTTCGAATATCCCTTCCATCAAGTAATTCAAGGTTAAAACGTATATAAATATTTGGATATCTTTCTATTATACTTTTAGCAAAAGGCTTAAAATTTATTACAAATTCATCAAGATTGTCATATAAAGGAGTAACGGCCATAGATGTGCGGACACCAGCTTCACTAAATTTTATTAATGTCGTCATTGCCTTATCAAACCCATCAAATTGTCTAACCTTGAAGTATGAATCCTTGTCATAGCCATCAATACTAATTTGCACCTCGTCTATTAGAGGAGCACATGAATTTATTTCCTTCTCTTTCCATGAGATTCCGTTGGTTAATACAGTGACGCTCAGTCCCAAATCATATGCATATCTTAAAACCGATTTAAAACCTCTATATACAGTAACCTCTCCCCCAGTAAAAGTTACTCCTTGACCTCCGTTTTTTTTATAGTCCAAAAGAACTTTCTTCCAAACTTCGGGGGACATTTCCTGTATTTTAATGTCTCCTGCATACATGTAGCAATGTCGACAACGTTCATTACAGTTATTAGTTAAATAAATATATATTCTTTTATCTTCCGACTTCCGAATAATTGGATTCTCGAATTGCTTTGCTTCAATCTGCGATAATACACTAATAACTGTGTCCTCTTTGTACCGTTCAAGAACCTCTGCAATACTAGCTCCTGATGAAAACGCATTGAATACCTGCAATTCCTTATCAGAAAAAACAAGCCAAAGGACGCCTTCAGTATAAATAACAAGATTTTTATCCTCGAATTTTTTAATTACAATATTTGACGGGAATTGAAATTTTTTATTTAAATCGACTTCAAATTCAACTTCTTTTTCATCATATAATGGTTCCATATTTCTCCTTAAAAAAGTAGCACGACTATAGTCGTGCTACTATCTGCATTCTCTTTGCCAGTGACTTTTGTCATCTTTTCTGCTCATACAAAAACATGATTCGTGTGAACAATCAACTATCTAGGTTGCTGTACATTAACTCTGGTTTTTTTCGCAATTCTTAAAGCAATACATTTGATTAACACGAGCACTATTTTTGGCTTTTTTTGTTTTCCATGTTAACTTAATAGTTTTCATTGCACAATACCTCCTCGTAGACTATCTTAGATTTTTCTCCTGTATAAGTTCAAAAAATCTTACTTTATTTTACCACATAGATGCTTATTATACAATATATTCTGATATCTATAAAAATCCGTATTCTTAACGGTTAATTGTAAAATAAACTCGGACATATAAAAAGACAAGCAGGAAACTCTGTAGTAAGATAAAGTTGAGTCAACATTTACCAAAAAGGAGAATTCTGCATGCATCAAGCATATTTTACCACAACGCCCCGTTCTTTCCAACACCTGACATCCTACCAGCACGGTGAAATTCAGACTCTTCTGGAGCAATGTCTTCCCAAAACCTAAATTGCCAAGCAAGTCGGTATTGCACGCTCCACTCTGTATGAAGAACTTAGAAAAGGTACCGTAGATCAGCTCCACAGCGACCTGACACACTATCAAAAATACTTCACAGAAACAGGGCAAAGGGTGTATGCATCCCATCAAAAGGCATCTCGTAAGCCCTACAAGCTGAAAAAAGCCGTCTTGATTCTCCAGTATTCCAGTATCTTAAAAACGATGTGCTGCAACACAAACGTTCTCCTGACGCCGTCTGCGGCAGAGCCAAGCGTCAACACACCTTTTCTGTCATGCTATGTACCAAGACCATTTATAACTACATTGCGCTCGGTCTTCTTCCTATCAAGAACATAAATCTGCCTCTTCGAGTGAGACGCAAGCGCCACACACCGCACGACCGAACGTATCGGCGGTTCTTTGGGGATAGCATCGAGGCTGCCCGAATGCTAGTAATGACCGAGAGGCGTTTGGCATTGGGAACTTGATACGGTGGTGGGAAAATGCGTAGCAGGAGAAGTGCTCCTCACGAGAGACACCAATGAAAAGCAGGACTCGCTGGTACGCCGTTTTCTCCCTAAAGGCAAGGATATGAGTACAGTTTCAGAGTATGTGATACAGAAGATACAAGACTGGAGCAATCAACTCCCACGACGGCTGCTTGGCTATTGCACACCGGAGGAGCTTTTCCAAGAGCAGATTACCTTGCTTTCATCTGCTACATAATTTCTTGTTTCACTGTCCGATTTGATATTGCAATTCACCTATTTTAACTTTTTTCTTTTACTTTATGAACCCTACTTGTTTGCAGATTTCGTCAGCAATTTTCTCTTTTCGTTGGTTATATTCTACTTTTTTCTCTTCAAAATAGTTCCGACCTTTGTTGTCAATTGCAACGATCAGCGGACCGAATTCTTTGACTTTACAATTCCAAAGCGTTTCCGGCATTCCTAAATCCCGCCATTCCGCCTGCATGATTTCTTGTACAAAAAGGCATTGACAAATTACATGGGTCAGAAAAACAAAGTCCCGAAGCTACCGGTTCCCGCCCATAAAAATAGAGATGATATTTATTATATCACCTCTATTTAAAACAAACACAATATATAATTTTATACCGGATAATTTCAGCAAAAGCCGTTAAAGCCGGAAATGATTCACTTAATTCCAACCCTCAGCCTAACCTTGCTCTTGCCCTCGTCTTTATTTTATTTACTTTTCTTCTTTGTCGCCTTCCTCGGCAGCCCGTTCCTGAGGCAGGGGCTTCATTGTCGGGAATAATAATACGTCGCGGATGGAGACAGCTCCGGTAAGGAACATGACCAAACGGTCGATACCGATACCCAGCCCGCCGGTAGGAGGCAGACCGTGCATCAGCGCATTGATAAAGTCTTCGTCCATCATGCCGGCTTCTTCATCGCCCTGACTGCGTTCTTCCATCTGTTTGACAAAGCGTTCCCGCTGATCGATCGGGTCATTTAACTCGGTAAAGCCATTGCACAATTCACGACCGTAAATAAAGCCCTCAAAGCGATCCGTGATCTCGGGGTCTTCCTCGCTGCTCTTGGCCAACGGAGAAATTTCTTTGGGATATTTATAGATAAAGGTAGGCTGGATCAGCTTGTCTTCAACGAATTCATCAAAGAAAGCGTTAATGATTTTACCTACGCCCCAGGATTCTTCGTATTCCACATGTGCCTCATCCGCCATCTGACGGGCTACTGCCACATCTGTCACACCGGTAAAATCTCTGCCGCTGTATTGCTTGACTGCATCGATCATGGTGATACGGGGCCAGGGACCGGCTAAATTGATTTCCTGTCCTTCATACACAATATCTAATGTGCCCAGCACTTTTTGCGCAGTTTCAGTGACGATTTTTTCCGTAATTTCCATCATGGAATCCATATCGCCATAAGCTTGATACAATTCCAGGCTGGTAAATTCCGGGTTATGTTTAATATCAATGCCTTCATTGCGGAAGATACGTCCCATTTCGTATACCCGTTCCAAACCGCCTACAATGAGGCGCTTCAGATTTAATTCCGTGGCGATACGCAGATACAGCTCCATGTCCAGCGCATTATGATAGGTAATGAACGGACGGGCGGTAGCGCCGCCGGAAATGGTATTTAACACCGGCGTATCTACTTCCAGAAAGCCTTCCGCATCTAAAATATCCCGGATGCTCTTTACGATCTGGCTCCGTTTAATAAATACATCTTTCACGTCAGGGTTGACGATTAAATCCACATAACGCTGGCGATAGCGCAGTTCCACGTCTTTTAAGCCGTGCCATTTTTCCGGCAGTGGTTTTAACGCCTTAGACAGGAATTCCAGTTTCTCCACCCGCACGGAAGGTTCCCCCATATGAGTTTTGAACACGGTCCCGGTCACACCGATAATATCGCCTATATCCATCAATTTGATGACCGAGTAATTTTCTTCACCCAGGTTATCCTTGCGGGCATATAATTGAATTTTACCGGTCTTATCCTGTAAATCCAGGAAACAGGTCTTGCCGTGACCGCGGATCGCCATCACGCGACCGGCCACTTTAACCGTAGTCTCAGCCGCTTCCATAGCTTCGATATTGTCCTGAATTTCTTTTGTATGATACGTCCAGTCAAACCGGTGTCCAAAAGGCGCAATGCCCCTTTCTTCCAGTTTGTGCATCTTGTCGATGCGGTTTTGCATCTGTTCGTTGATACTTAATTCCACCGGGGCCTGATTTTGCTGCTTCCCCTGGCGGTTGCCTTTCGCCTGCTGTTCTTCTGACATATTCCTCTCCCGTTTATTTAATCTTCAAAATCTTATACTGGTGGTCGCCCAAGGGAGTCCGTACGGTCACTACCGTACCTACTTTTTTGCCCATGATGGCCATCCCGATCGGGGACTCATTAGAAATGCGACCGGAAAAAGGATCGGCCTCGGTAGTGCCGATAATCGTATAGGACTGCTCCCTATCTTCTTCAAATTCCGGCGCCATATCTTCGATAAATACGGTAGCGCCCAGTTCAACCTTGGTTTTGCGTTTTTTCGTGTTATCGATGACTTTGGCAGTTTTCACCATCTGTTCCAGCTCCAGGATACGTCCCTCTATACGAGCCTGCTCGTCTTTAGCGGAATCATATTCGGAGTTTTCACTTAAATCGCCATGAGAAATCGCTTCTTTCAGGCGCTCCTCATTTTCCAACCGCTTCACCGTGCGTAATTCTTCCAGTTCAGCTTCCAGTTTAACCAGACCTTCTGCGGTCAGGATGGTTTCTTTTTCTGTCATATTAACTCCTCCGATCAAGGACTGTTCTGTCGCCGTTAACACTTTTCCGGCGCCAAACTTTCCTGAGCGTTATTTATGTATGCAAAATTACATATGTACTATTATAATTTTTTACCGGGGCCTTGTCAATTATTGCTCGTTACGTTGCTCCGGATACAGGCAATGGTTTCCGGTGTCACCGCCTGTTCAAAGTTACGGAACCCCGCCAGGGAAAAGCCATGTTTTCGGGCCAAAGCGGAAATTTCATCCACCTGAGCCGGCTGCAGGCTGCGCCCCAGGGTAAAGTTTTCGTACCGTCCTTCCAAAGCCAGTATCATGGTTTCTGCCATGCAGGCATACGATGTTTGAGGCGGAAAACCGAAATTAAAATGAAAATCCACATTTCCCGGCACATGGATCACGCCCCCTTCGATCACCAGCACATCGTTGCGCAATGCGGCCACTTCCCGGGATACGTTGCGGGGACGGGCCACATCACATACCACGGCGCCGGATTTCAGATCTGCCGGATCAATAATACAATCCACTGCGCTGGTGACTGCAAGCACTACGTCTGCACAATGCAAACTGCGTTTTACATCGGCACTGACTGTAAAAGTCGCTACGCCGTGCCCATTCAATTCCTGAGCCAGATCCTCTAAAGGCGCCGTTTTTCTGGCCACCAGATTAATATGCCGCACCTCGCGGCTCAAGATCCGGGCGCAGGCAGAACCGATCGAACCGCTCGCCCCCACGATGGCTACTTCGGCAGAACGCAGCTCTTTCCCCATAAGGCGGGCCGCTTCCCTTGTACCTTCCAGTGCGGTAGCCACCGTATAGCTGTTGCCGCTGGTCACAGCAATGTGCAGATTCTCCGCCACGGTAAGCCCGGCATCGCCTACAATCGAGGTGAAAGCCCCCAGGCCGACAATTTTAGCTCCCAGTTCTTCTGCGATCCTGCCGGTTTCAATAATCCGGTCCATGACAAACTCTTCCGGCAGCTCCAGCATTTGTCGGGCAGTCAAGGGACAGCCTACGAACCACCCTTCCGCTTCGGCATAATCACTTTTTACGCCGGTAATATGCGATACTTTAAAAGGTTTCTTTTGTTTCAGCGCCATTTCCAGTAAGGAACCCGGTATTAATTTAAGTAAGGGAGATACATGCCGCATGTCTTCTATTGTTAAAGGATGCAGCATAAAGGCAAATTTCTCCATAAGTTCAGACTCCTTACTGCAAATTTTCTATCGAAGGCCGCAGATCATAGTTGCGGATACAAACTTCGTATTCTTCCGGTGTCAACTCCACTGGGGACCCTGCCGCAGCCACCAGCGCGGCTTCCAGCACGTTTGTCCCAAAGCTGCGCCCCTGGATCAGCGGCGTCGTCGTGATCAGGGTCCGTACGCCAGCTTTGCGCAAGTCCTCCCGATCAGCTGCCGTCACGGTATTGGTGATGATGATCTTTCCCTCCAGCCGGGGAGGCATAAAACGCCGAATCAACAAAAAATCTCCGGCGATAATATCATGTTCCCTAAAGTACTCTGCATGACGAACCGTCTTTTTCTCCTGTTGATAACCGGTAGGGTACACCCAGCTGATCGGCAACTTCGTAATGACAGGAACAAGAATCGCGGCCAGCCGGGCCAGTGTTTTCAGGCGGTGAACCGGAATATCCACCCCTAAGCCATAAATCAGATCGCCAAACGTAAGGCGGCAATGCTGTTCTTCCAGGGCTTCCGCCATACCAAACCGGTCTACCGCACAAACCAGCAATACTTTTTTAGCGGCAAGATCCAGATCATACTCCTGTTTTAAACGTCGGATCAATGAGCGTTCCAATGTATTTTTCAAACCGCTGCCATCCACCACCGGCGTCTTGGTCACATGATTCAATAAGCGTCGGCTTTGCGCAAACTCATACCGTCGTGTTCCCGCTACGATATATAGATCCGTGCCGCCCAGACCAATGGCGTCCACCTTACCATCATAAAAACGCAGCAGTTCCGCCGCCTTTGCCAAATCGCCATCAGTACCCCGGCGCTCTAACTGCACCAGGGTATCCCCTAACCGTAGCTCTCCCCCTGCATCCCGCCGGGAAGAGCCTAAACTGATGCTGACCACTTTTTTAACTTGTATCGCTTTTGCTGCATCAACTGTATTCATAGGAGATTCCTGCAAGATCAGTAGTAACTGGCGTTAAACCAAATTCATAATTTTCGAGCCGACAGAACCGGTCATCATTTACAATAATAGTGTAAATCCGCCGCTTTGCCATAAGCCACGGCTGCCCACCATGATTTGAATCACTAAAGAAATATTTTATCACGTTTAGGCGTATTCTACAATATTCCCTTACAGGAAGCAAGAACCCGCCAGTCCTAAAAAAGCTCCGTATTCCCGGGTCAAAGCAATCAGTTCTTCCAAGGTGTTGATGCTATGATATCTTTCCCTGTACACGGCGGCATTAGGCAGCCCCTTTATATAAGCGGACGCGTGACTGCGCATCTCTTTCATGGCTACTTTTTCCCCTTTAAAGGCAGTCAGGGCCCGGGCATGCGCCACAATCTGGCAGAGTCGTTCGGCCAGAGGCACCTCCCGTTTCTTTTTCCCTGCCAAGAGATCTGCTGTTTGCGCGAATATCCATGGATTTCCATAAGCGCCCCGTGCGATCATGATGCCGTCGCAGCCGGTTTCCTGCAGCATACGAAGACCATCTTCCGCAGTAAAAATATCACCGTTGCCGAAAACCGGGATCTGTACAGCCTCTTTTACCCATCGGATCACGCTCCAATCCGCCTTTCCCATATAAAACTGCTCCCGGGTACGACCATGCACAGCAAGGGCCGACACACCGGCCTGTTCCGCGATCCTGGCAATTTCCGCGGCATTGCAATGAGCGGCATCCCAGCCGGCGCGAAATTTCACTGTAACCGGAATGCGGACCGCACGAACCATGGCCGCCAGAATCTTGCCTGCCAGTTCCGGCGTTTTCATTAACGCCGATCCCTCCCCATTGTTTACGACCTTCGGCACCGGACATCCCATATTAAAATCAATTACATCGGCGCCGCTTTCTTCGACAATACGGGCAGCTTCCGCCATCTCTTCCGGCACCGAGCCGAAAAGCTGGATCGCACAAGGTCTTTCCTGGGGCGCAATGGCCAGCATCGCAAAAGTTTTTTCGTTTTTATACAACAAGCCTTTCGCGCTGACCATTTCCGACACAGTCAAACCACAGCCATGTTCCCGACAAATCACCCGGAAAGGCAAATCACTGATTCCCGCCATAGGCGCTAACGCCACCGGGAAAGCTAATGTAATCGCTCCTATGTTCATTCCGTACCTCTCAGGCATTCCCGCTGCCAACTCATTTCCAAATGTAAATATAAGTATACTGCCAAAGACAAATTTCCAGTAGAATAAGCGGCAGCATTAAAATTCTTATCCTGCAGCAAATTCCTTAACATGAAGATAAAAAGACAGATTATAAATATAAAAAGACGGACGGAAAGGTTTGCTTTCCCGTCCGCCGTAAATGACCCACCTTCGTTTTATCCGTCACCGTCACAGTCTCCGTTACAAAACGAGGATTGCGCACGGTTGTGGATACCGCTTATCTTTTATTCTTATCAAAAATAATCCGCAGCCCTTCCAAGGTCAGCATGGGATCCACCACATCAATGCAGTCGGTGCCCTGAGTCATCGTGTTGGCAAAGCCGCCGGTTGCGATGACAAACGCTTCGCCCCCCAGCTCCGTTTTCATCTGCGCCACGACTTCTTTGATCAGACCGTAATAGCCATACATAATACCGGCTCGCATAGCGCTTACCGTATTGCCGCAGATCGCTTTTTTGGGCGGCAGCAACTCAATACGCGGAAGCTTCGCTGTTTTTTGGAACAATGCTTCAGCGGAAATACCGATACCGGGACAAATGGCGCCGCCTAAATATTCTCCAGTCGGCAACAGTGCGCAGAACGTGGTTGCCGTACCAAAATCAATGATGATCATCGGTTTATTTTTATCTGCGTATTTATCGTAAGCCGCCACCGCATTTACAATCCGATCCGCACCGATTTCCTTCGGATTTTCATAACGCAGTTTCAGACCAATCTTCGTGCCCTGGCCTACGACCATCGGTTTATCCTTAAAATACCGTTCGCACATATGGCACAAAGGAACCAAAACCGGCGGTACTACGCTGGAAATGATCACATCTGTAATATCTTCCCGCCTTAAACCGGCAAACTCCAGCATACTTTCCATAAACATACCAAATTCATCGGCTGTTTTTGAACGATCGGAAGAAAAGCGCCAGTTGTCTATCAACTTTTTCCCATTGTAAATACCGGCTACCGTGTTTGTGTTTCCTACATCAATTACCAGTAACATTTTGTTACCTCCCTAAAAGGTACCGAATTCCGAATCCAATACTTTGAACGGCTCTGACTTGGTAAAGAAGAGCCAACAGCGGTTCGCTTCGGATTTTTACCTTGCGTTGCCTATTTACAGGAACATAGTATATCAGAAAACAAAATTTGCGCAAGTGAAATTTTCGTTACTGCTTTCACACCTGGCAATATGACATAGTTTTAAGCGATTTTAAGTGATGTAAAGCGGTTTCAAACGGTGTTAAATAGTTTAAATGAATTTAAGTAGTATCAGTGATTTCAAGCAGTGTAAGTAGTGTTAAGTGATCTCAGGAAGTTGTATGCGGTGTCAGGAATAACTCTTGCCTTTTGCTCCGGCAGGACGGATAGAAACATCCCCGGCAATTACTTTTTCCAACGTACCGTCTTCTTTTTTGACAATCAGGAGCCCGTCATCATCAATGTCCACTGCTGTGCCGAAATAGATTTTATCCGGTGCAATAACCTTTACCGCCTGTCCGATGGTATCGGAATATTTACGCCACAAAGCAAAGATGGGGCCGAAACCTTCTTTAATAGCAATTTCATAAAGAGTTTCCACATTCTTCAGGTAATCGGCCAAGATCTGCACCCGGCGAATAGGTTCTTCCGCCACATCCGCCACAGAGATCGCCAGATTTTTTAATTCTTCAGGAATCTGTTCCGGCGGAACGTTGGTGTTAATGCCCGTCCCGATCACAATGTAGTTTATTTTACCAAATTCAGCGCTCATTTCCGTTAAGATGCCCACCATCTTTTTGCCGTTCAACAATACATCATTCGGCCATTTGATGGCAGCATGAACGCCTTTGTATTTATTAACCGCCTGAATCACTGCTACCGCAGCCAATAAGGTGCATTTTGACGCTTCGTAGGGCATAAAAGGAGGGCGCAGTACCACGCTGCACCAAACTCCTCCGCCCCGCGGTGAAAACCAGCCTCTGGACAGTCGTCCCTTGCCGCCGCTCTGTTCTTCCGCCACCACGACCAGACCGTCCGCGCAGCCTTTGTCCGCCAGGCCTTTGCCGACCTCATTAGAAGAAACGGTGGATTTCAGATAATGGATGTGATGCCCCACCCATTTTGTTTCCAGACAGGACACAATTTCCTCCGGGCTCAGCAGATCCGGAGCTTTATGCAGGATGTAACCCTTTTTAGGGATCGACTCGATTTCATAGCCGTTGTTTTTCAAGGCCTGTATATGTTTCCAAACCGCCGTGCGGGAGACACCCAACTGCGCGGAAATTTCTTCTCCTGAAACAGGGTCCGGCATTTTTGAACGCAATAACTCCAAAATTTTAGCTCGCATCATAAGCCCCTCCTATCATTGTTACCTTAAGATTAGCACCTGGTTAACTGTTCCGTCAAGAAAAAACGGCAGCTTAAACGCCGCCGTTTTTGTTTTTACTCGTTATCCTTCAGGTCATCCGACCGCAGGTGGAGCCTGATTGGTAATGATATCCTGACTGCCGGTTTCGCTTGCCGGAGCCGGTTTTTCCTCCTGCTGCGCCGCTGTTTCCGCCGCCACCGCTTCAGTTACGTCTTCTGTCAGGTAGCCCAATTCCATCAGTTCTCGGAGTTGCTTTCCGTCCAGTGTTTCTTTTTTCAGGAGCGTTTCCGCAATCAATACCAGCTTATCCATATTTTCCTGCAAGAGTTTTTCCGCGCCCTTATAGGCTTCATCCATAAGGCGGCGCACCTCTTCGTCGATTACGGCAGCGACTTCATTACTGTATTTTTCCCGGGCGATATCCCGTCCCAGGAAGACTTCTTCTTCTTCGTGGCCAAAGGTCATGGATCCCAGCCGATCGCTCATGCCATAACGGCAGACCATCTGCCGGGCCAATTGGGTGGCCCGCTGCAGATCGCTGCTGGCGCCGCTGGAAATATCTTTCAGCACGATGGCTTCCGCCACACGCCCGCCTAAAAGCATTTGCAGCTCGTCCAGCATTTCCGATTTTGTCTGGTAGTTGCGGTCGTCTTTCGGCAGACTCATGGTATAACCGCCGGCCCGCCCGCGGGGAATAATCGTTACTTTGTGTACGATATTGATATCGTTATGCAGAAGTCCTACTAGTGTATGCCCTGTTTCATGATAGGCAGTCAGACGCTTTTCGGCATCACTGACCAGATGGCTCCGACGTTCCGGTCCCATTACCACACGCTCGGCCGCCTCATTCATAGACTCCATGTCGATCATCGGGGTATTGCGGCGAGCCGAAAGCAGAGCGGCTTCATTCACCAGATTGGCCAGATCGGCGCCGGTAAACCCGGTAGTCTGTTTGGCAATCACATTCATATTTACATCGGGAGACATGGGTTTCCCTTTAGCATGCACTTGCAGAATGGCCTCTCGCCCGCGCATATCGGGACGATCTACCACGATTTGCCGGTCAAAACGGCCGGGACGCAGTAACGCATGGTCCAAAATGTCCGGGCGGTTTGTTGCCGCGATCATAATAATGCCTTCGTTGACACCGAACCCGTCCATTTCTACCAACAACTGGTTCAATGTCTGCTCTCTTTCGTCATGGCCGCCGCCTAAACCGGCGCCACGCTGCCGCCCTACCGCATCAATTTCATCAATGAATACGATACAGGGCGCATTTTTCTTGGCCTGATCAAACAGGTCCCGGACACGGGAAGCGCCCACGCCGACAAACATTTCTACAAAGTCGGAACCGGAGATACTGAAGAATGGCACGCCGGCTTCCCCTGCCACCGCACGGGCCAGCAAGGTCTTGCCCGTACCGGGAGGGCCGTATAGCAGCACGCCTTTGGGGATCTTGGCGCCTAACGCGTTATACCGTTGGGGATGCTTTAAGAATTCCACGACTTCCTGCAGTTCCTGCTTCGCTTCATCTGCTCCCGCCACATCTTTAAACGCGACTTTATTCTTATTTTCATCATACCGACAGGCATTGCTTTTGCCGAAATTCATCATCCGGTTATTGCCGCTGCCCTGGTTCATCAACATAAACCAGATGCCCAGGACCAGGACCATGGGCAATAATGTGGTAAGGAGCCCGGTCCACCAGGGAGTCTGCGGCGGCAGTTCCGCTTTGATCTCCACATCACGCGCCCGTAAGGTCGGGATCAACGTTGCGTCAGAGGGAGTGACGGTAGTAAACACTTCGCCATTTTTCAACTGGCCGGTGATACCGTTATTACTGTTTATGGTAACGGTTTTTACCTCATCCTGCTGGACATGCTTCATAAACGCTGTATACGAGATGTCATTTTTACCGGCAGATCCGGCGGAATAATAATCAATTGCCATGATCGCTACCAGCACGATCAACAGATAAAAGATTATATTTTTGAAAAACTTGGCCAAAACAGTTCCTCCTTTCAGGAACGACTTATCAGGAAATCAAATCAGGCCCGGGCATAAACCGCAGGTTTTAAAATACCAACATAAGGAAGGTTACGATAATCACCGGCATAGTCCAACCCATAGCCAACCACAAATTCATCGGGGATCGTGAAGCCGACATAATCCGCAGCCATCCCGTTTGTCCGGCGTTCCGCTTTATCGCACATCGCCACTGTCCTGACAGAGGCAGGGTTCTTCGTTTTCAACAATTCTTTCACGCGGGCAAAGGTCAGTCCCGTATCGATAATGTCATCCACCAACAGTACGTCCATACCGGCAATATCGTCTTTTACATCCAGATGAATCGCCACACTGCCTGATGTCTCTGTACGGTTTCCATAAGAAGAAGCCACCATAAATTCCATGCGGACCGGTATCGTCATCGCGCGGCTTAAATCACAGGCAAAAAAAGCTGCCCCTTTCAATAAACAGATCATCACCACTTTTTTACCCTTGTAATCTGCGGAAAGCTGCGCGCCCATTTCTTTAATGCGGGTTTTAATTTGTTCTTCCGTCAAAAGAACTTTTTTCACATCTTGATTCATAACGGCTTCATTCATAGCGGTTTCATTCATAACGATACCTTCCTTGTTCTGAATTGATTCACTTAAATGCAGGTAAGCAGGATAAACAGGATTAACCAACCCCGTCCTAATTGGGGAACTGCATCTAACAATTAAACTGCCTTATATGGCAAGAGTTGCTGCACAATATAACGGGTCAGCATCACACCAAAGTCATAAATAACCGTGACGTGGGGTTTTCTGACAAAGGTTATCTTAGTCTGTATCACACCAAGGTCATAAACAGCCACTTTGTTGCAGACCGGTCCGGAACCGTTTTGCCCCAGCCGGCATTATATAAGCCGGACAGCCACAGCACCTCATTTCCGACCGCCACAAGAAGCAGATCGTCACGCTGTGCCTGAGGGATTTTTTCATCGATCAAAAACTTTTTCAGGCTTTTGTGCCCTGTCCCTTTTAAAGGAAGTATCCTGTCTCCGGGCAAACGGTGGCGAAACGTAAGGTGCGTGCCAAGCTCTTTAAGCCGCTCAACGGGATAAATCGCCTGACGACGGTATTGATAAGACGGAATATCATTTACGATCCTAAGAAGCACCGTCTTACCCTGCGGTAAGCGGATCTCTGTAAACGCCGAACTGTCAGCGTCAGCAGCAGTTATTATTTCACTCAGAGCGAGAGAAACGCTTTGCGCGGCGCTTCGGTCAGAAGCCGCCTCCACCTTTTTTTTGCTTCTTTCGTTTTGATTTGGTGGTAATAGTATTAGTTTATCATAATTATATAAAAGTTGCCAACTACCCGGCAGTAAAATTCTTTTTCCGCTGCAACCCCGTTCCGCCAGTTTTTCCATCTGCCGCAGATTGGTTCCCGATAACCCGGAAGGACCGCCCTGTGTCTGCCAAAATAACTGTAAGATGCGGTAACGAAAAGCCTGTGGTATTAAGCTCCAATCCTGCACCCGTAAGACCCGGCGTGCCCCGGCAGCAGTATCTTGTTCGAGCCGTTTTTGCAATTCCTGCTCCGCCGCCTCATCCAAATACGAAGCGTCCGTCTGAAGGTTTTCCGCAGTACGGCATAACACATCGGTAATGCCTGCTGAAAATTCCCTGCGTAATAAAGGCAGTAACACTTTGCGCACCCTGTTGCGCGTATAACGCAAGTCGTCATTTGTCGCGTCCTCCCGCCAGATCAACTCCCGCAGGCGGCAGTAGCGTCTCAGTTCCTCACCGGTAAACTGTAAAAGCGGGCGCAAAATGTTTCCTCGCTGAAAACGGATCGCCCCTAATCCCCGGGTTCCGGCTCCTCGCAACAGGCGCAGCAAAAAAGTCTCTGCCTGATCATCCTTTTGGTGAGCCGTCAGAATAAAATCAGCCTTTTCTTCCTCGGCGCATTGAAAAAGCGCCCGGTAGCGCAGTTGACGGGCGGCATCTTCCAGAGACAAGCCTTCTTCTTTACTAAAAGACAGCGCCGCCACCGTCTTACAGAAAAAAGGAATGCTGCGTTCCCGACAAAACCGCTCCACAAAGGCGGCGTCAGCCAGACTGGCTTCGCCCCGGATCCCATGCTCCACATGACAAACGGCAAACGTAAGACCGCTTTGCAGCATGCCGTCCGCCAAAGCCAGGGAATCCGCGCCGCCGCTTACAGCCACCAGATATTTTTTTGTCGGGTCCAGCCGGCGCCGCAGCGCTATCGGCAATTGGGTGACAATGCGATCTTTCATTTCAGCCCTCATAAAAAGAAAAAGGCACCCCTAGGGAGTGCCCTGTTGATTATCGGTTACGGCTTGCGCCACGACCACCGCGTTTCGATTCTGTGTTCCTGCGCAAATCCAGCATACGGTCGTCACTGTCCTTCATAAAGCGGGATAATTTATCCTCAAAGGATAAGGGACCTGCCGGGCGGGCAGCCCGCCGTTCCACTTCAGGAGTAAATTTCGGTTTGGGCGGTTTCGCCGGAGCTTCCGGAGCCGGACCCAACTGCTTTAACGAAAGCCCGATCTTACCGCGGGTGTCAATGGACAGCACCTTCGCTTTGACTTTTTGATGCTCTTTCAGAAAATCGTGCACGTCTTTTACATAGACATCGGACACTTCGGAAATGTGAATGAGGCCAACCTTTCCTTCCGGCAACTGCACAAATGCGCCGAAATTTGTAATACCGGTTACTTCGCCTTCAACGATAGCCCCTACTTCGATTGCCATAGACTGAAATTTCCTCCTGCGATTAAAATAAGACAGAGTTATTGTACCACCTGAGCGGAAAAAGTGTCAACTTAAAAGCCTCAATTACCTGACTTCGCTCTGCCTGCGCCGTCCTTTGCAGATGCGCCCGTTTGAACATGTCCGTTCTTTTCAGCTGCGTTCGTTTGGGCTTCGCCGTTCTTTTTTTCTGCCGCTGTTTTTTCTTCCTGGGCTTTATCCTTATCTTTTACAATAAAGATAGGAACCTCATCTTTTTTTACATAGTTATGATCTTCACGCGCCAGCTTCTCGATATATTTGGGATCATACAGCCGTTTGCGTTCCGCCTCCAGATCCGCCTGCACTCTTTGCAACTGCTCGACCCGCAGGCGGGTTGCTTCCGCCTCTTTATTGATTTGATAAATTTTATATTCCTGACGCCCCAGGATCACGGCAAAAATCACGCCCAGGATCGCTAACATCCAAACAAAGTCCTGAGCGCCCCGTTTCTTTTTAGGCGTACCTTCGCGAGTCGGCATATTGCTTCCCCCTCTCGCATCACGAACTGATATATACCTTATTGTACCAAAAGTATAGCAGAAAATCCACGACCGGGCAACGCAGACGCGCATGATTCCTGACCGCAAAAATCGGAGTTATAATTTTCCTTCCCGCTCTGCTTTTTTAGCCTCGTCCCAAAACCCGTCCAGTTCCGCTAACGCAAATTTATGCCAGTCTCCGCCAGCTTCGTTTACCTTATCTTCCACATACTCAAAACGACGGGTAAAACGATTGTTGCATTGATGCAAAGCCGTTTCACTTTCGATTCCCAGATGGCGAGCATAATTTACCAAAGCAAAAAAGACATCGCCCAGTTCACTTTCCATAGCCTCTGTATCCTGAGCGGCTACAGCTTCGGCCAGCTCCTGCCATTCTTCCCGGACTTTGGCCTTAACTCCGGCGATCTCCTGCCAGTCAAATCCGACCTTGGCGGCTTTTCGCTGTACCTTATTGGCGCGCAGCAAGGATGGCAGACCCGGATACACGCCGTCCAGAACGCGCTTCCGGTCTGTTTTTTCCGCCTGTTTAATCGTCTCCCAGTTGCGCAGTACTTCGTCACTGTCTTTGACTTTTGTCTCCCCAAACACATGGGGATGACGGTGAATCAGCTTTTCTGTCACCCCATCGATCACAGACTGCAAATCAAACAGACCTTTTTCTTCCGCCATACGGGCGTGAAAGACTACCTGCATGAGAATGTCGCCTAACTCTTCCTGCATCCCTTCGGTATCCCGGTTATCCACCGCTTCAATATATTCATAACATTCTTCGATCAGGTTGGCGCGAATGGAAGAAAAATCCTGCTCCCGATCCCAGGGACAGCCGCCCGGTTCACGCAATACCTGCATTACGTCCGACAAGGGACGTATATCGTAAACGGTTTTGCGCGGCAGCAGCGGGAACCTGTCACCTTTTCCGTCTCCCGGTAAATCTCCACGCTCCGGAAAAGAGGCCGGTCCCGGAATAAAAACGCTGGTCAGATGGTCAATATGAGGTCTGCGATCCACTTCAAACAAAGGTATCTTCACGCATTCTTCATCCGGCAGACCCAGATTTCGTAAAAAATATACCGGCGTTTCGTCCGGCAGCGCTTCCATAAGAGAAAGTTTCATATCCGAGGCCACCAGAGGGTCGTATACCTGCGTTATCATCAGGGGATACTGCCCTGCCTCCGCTAACGCGCCGAAGTCCTGCGCATCAATGATGCGCAGACCATCGATGGGGTCAATTTCCAACGCCGTATAGGCCAGATCCAGAAAACTCATCGCCGGTTTAATCGTCAACGGGATCTGCTGTTTACGCGTAGCCTGACGCAGCAGCAGCACGGTTTTTTCCGCCACCAGAGGACTGCCCGGTACCGCATACACCACCGTTTGTGTACGGGCCGTTTCCAGCACATAAGCAGTGATCTTGTTATATACTTCTTCAAAGGTGACGCCCGCTTCATAATAGTGATCGCAGGTTTCGTAGGCAATGCCCCTGCGTTCCAATTCCGCCACGGCAGGATGTACCTTGGTGCGCAGGATCACCTTATGTTCCCCGAGCAGATGTATCGTTTCCAAAGAAAGATAACCGCCCCCGCCGGGTCCTAAGCCCACCACGATCACGCCGTTTCGTTTGATTCCCTGCTCTGTTTCTTTACCGGATAAACCTATGTTCTCTGCCATAATCAGTTCTCCTTGTGCTCCTTACGCCCCGCTTTGCCAGACAATTTTCCCAGCAACGGCAACTGCCGGGCTTCCTGCAAAGTAATACAGCCTGTGAAAAAAATAACTGCGCCATACACGATCGCCGCTACTGTCATACCGGCCAACAGGGTCCCTACCATACCGACTTTTGCCGTCAACAAGAAAGCCGTTCCTTTCGCAGCCGCCCCCATCAGACCGGCAGCTGCCGCAATTTTTAAGCTTTCCCGGAAAGGGAAAGAAATATGATTCCGATGGAGGAAAAACAAATTGACCAGGACCACAACGGCGAAATTCAGATTGGAGGCCCAGGCGGCGCCTAAAATATGAAAAGCAGTGACCGACGTCAGATGCCATACGGCAATCGCCTTCAGCACCGCCCCGGCAGCCATATTCCACATGGGGATCGCCGTTTGTCCGATGCCCTGCAAGGCGCCGGTCGTTACCTGAAACATGCCCAAAAAAGCCACGGAAGGAGCTAAATGCGCAATTACGGGCGCCGCCTTGCCCGTTCCGTATAATGCCACCGAGATCTGCGGCGCCAGAGCCCACATGCCAAAGGCGGCCGGCATGACGATAAGAATGCAGATTTTAAATGCCGCAGCGGTCTTACGCTGTATCTCTTCTTTTTGCCGCAAAGTAAAGGCTTCGGAAATCGCCGGCACCAGACTGGCAGCCAACGACAACGTAGGAATGGTTGCCAGCATCATCAAAGGCTGTGCCATACCGGCCAGATAACCGAACAGGGTGGTCGCTTCTTCCACCCCAAAGCCGGCCCGCCCCAATCCATTGGGCACCAACAGCATATCGATACTGCCGGTCACCGGGATCAGCATATTCGCGCAAGATACGGGGATCGCCAATAAGACCAGACGCCTGGCAATCTGTCCGGCGGTTTCTGCCCTGCCGGCAGACCGCTCTGTATTTTCCGACCGCTCTTCAATTTTGAGGCGCCACTGTTTACGCGCCTTGTAATAAAACCAACTCAGCACAGCCAGCCCCGTCAGACTGCCGGGGATAGCGCCGAAAGCCGCCCCCGCTGCCGCATATTCCAGCCCCAGAGGCAGAAAATAATAGGCCAGCAGCACCATGGACATGACCCTTACCAGTTGTTCCACAATCTGTGATACGGCCGGCGGCGTCATCATCTGATAGCCCTGAAAATAACCCCGGAAGCTGGCCAGGATGCTGGAGAAGAACACAGCCGGAGTAAGGACCACAAGGGCATAATAAGCGCGGCTGTCACGAATCAAACCTGACGCAATCAAATAGCCTGCTAAAAAATAGAGCCCCAGCGCGAAAAAAAAGCCAAAAATCATCATCAGCCCCAACGTCACTTTAAATATGCGATGAGCCTCGGCATAATCATTTTTCGCTATCTTTTCCGCCACAATTATTGAAACCGCGATTGGGACGCCCGCCGAACAAATGGAAAGCATCAGTAAATAAACGGGATAGGCCATCTGGTATAAGCCAATGCCCTCCCCGCCCAACAAGCGGGAAAGGATAATCCGGTTCACAGATCCGATGACCTTTACCATAAATCCGGCAACGGTCAGGATCAGCGCGCCTTTCAAAAACTTATCTTTTCCCATAACGGCTCCTTTGATCTGTCGTACTGCTACGTTTCTGATCTGTTCATTTTTCTCAGCTTGTTTCTTCGCTTTTACTTGATATAGCACAACACGTTTCAACTTAAAGAATCGAATTTAAAAGACTTGACAAAAAATCTTGCTTTTTATTTTAGCATCTTGGGCAAGGTCTTTTCCAGCCAGTCCAAGGGCTCAATTTCTAAAGTCCCCGTCCGGAATAACAAGGCGGTTTCTTTGCCGGGAATCAGCTTCATATATTTGCTGTTTTCGCCCACCAGTTTTACCAGGGCTTCCCCGTTTACTTCCGAATAAGGCGCAAAAGTAAGACGGATCATCCCGCCCCTTACATTGACCCGGCGAATTTTCAGTTTCCGGCACAAAGCGCGTATCTTAGCTAGACGCCAGAGTAATTCCACTTCTTCCGGCGGCGTGCCGAAGCGGTCGATGATCTCATCCATCAGATCCTCTTCCCCGCCCCAGGTCAGGTCTACAAAACGACGGTACAGCTCCAGCTTATAACGCGGATTCAAGATATACGAATCGGGAATATAGGCATTTAAAGGAATTTCCAGGATCGGATCCGGCTCCCGCTCCCCGGCTGCCTGACCGTTTTGCAGTCGTTTCACAGTCTGCTCCAGCATATCACAGTAAGCGGCAAAACCGACTCCGGCAATATAGCCATGCTGTTGCGGGCCTAACAGATTGCCGGCGCCGCGAATTTCCAGATCCCGCATAGCAATCTTAAATCCGGCCCCCAACTCGGCAAAATCCCGGATGGCCTGAAGTCGTTTGGAAGCGACTTCACTGAGAGCCTTATTTTTCTTGTAAACAAAATACGCATACGCCAAACGCGAAGATCTGCCCACCCTGCCACGCATCTGGTAGAGCTGAGAAAGCCCAAAATTCTCTGCGCCGTCAACGATAATTGTATTGGCCAGCGGCACATCCAGACCATTTTCAATAATCGTTGTACACAACAGTACGTCACAGCGCCCTTCATAAAAGTCCATCATGGCATTTTCCAGCAGCTCCTCATGCATCTGTCCGTGAGCCACCCGAACCTGAATGCCCGGAACCATTTTTTGCAGACGTTCGGCAATCAGATGCAGGCCAGACACCCGATTATGGACATAATAAATGCGGCCGCCCCGGCGCAATTCCCGTTCCAGGGCTTCCTTGATCATACCCTCGTTATATTCTGCCACGTAAGTTTCCACCGGCAGACGATCTTCCGGCGGCGACTCAATAACACTCATATCCCGGCTGTTGACCAGCGCCATATGCAATGTACGGGGAATGGGCGTCGCGGACAGGGCCAATACATCGATACCCTGTTTCCACTGTTTGATTTTTTCTTTTTGCGCTACGCCAAAGCGCTGTTCTTCATCTATAATCAACAAGCCTAAATCATGAAATGTTACATCCGCCTGCAACAGCCGGTGGGTGCCAATGATAATATCTATATCGCCCTGCTCGGTCTTTGCCAGATTTTCCTTAATTTCTTTGGGAGAAACAAAGCGGCTCACCAGCGCGACCCGCAAGCCGAAAGGCGACAGACGTTCTTTAAACGTGATAAGGTGCTGTTGAGCTAATACCGTAGTCGGCACCAGCACAGCTACCTGTTTTCCATCCAAGACCGCTTTAAACGCGGCCCGCAGCGCCACTTCCGTTTTCCCATAGCCCACGTCCCCGCAAAGAAGCCGATCCATAGGGACCGGTTTTTCCATATCCGCCTTGATCTCGGCAATAGATTTCAATTGATCCGGGGTTTCTTCAAACGGAAACGTTTCTTCAAAGGCCTGCTGAAAATCATTATCCGGTCCATAGGCGTGACCCGGCGTGATTTTCCGTGCCGCATAAAGGCGCAGCAGTTCCTCCGCCAGCTGGGTGATCGCGGTTGCAGCCCGTGACTTCATCCGTTTCCAGTCGGCGCCGCCCATTTTGGAGAGCCGGGGTGTAATTCCCTCGCTGCCCACATATTTATGCAGCATGCTCACCTGATCCACAGGCACAAAAAGCCGGTCGCTCCCCGCATATTGCAGCAGCAGATAATCCCGGTGCAGGCCATCTACCAACATGGTCTCCACACCAATATAGCGGCCGATGCCATGCACATCATGTACTACATAGTCGCCGCCTTTAATATCTGTGAAATATTGCAGCTGCGCGCCCTTATGCCGGGATTTAAAGCGGTGCCGCCGCTGCAGGCCGTAGATATCATTTTCTGTAAGCAAAAGCCACGGTTCACTCCAGAAACGGAAACCGCTGAACAATTCACCAAAGCCTACGTTGACCTTGCCCGGATCCTCCGGTTCATCCGTCAGGCAGACTGCCGGGATCCCCCGTTGATTCAGACTCTCTGTGATACCCCGGGCCTTTAAAGCGGTAGACATCATCAGGTAGGGTTCTATCCCTTCCGCCAGCAAATTTTCCAGATCTTCCGTCAGACGTTCGATGCTGCGGTTATAGGAAGCCGCTTTCCTTACCGGGATCTGTATGTGTTCGTAGCCTGCCAGACAATTGGTGTCTAACGCCGAAGTTGCAGCCCAGGCTTCCTCCGACAATCGCTGCCAGATCTCCGTCGGTGTCCAAAGCTCGTTTTTGTATTCTTTGCCTTCTTTATAAAGATGCTCTAAGGTTTCTTTAACCTGTTGCGGCTCATCCAGCACGAAGAGTGTACGAGGCGCACCGTAATCTGCCAGATGAGCGTCAAAAAGCCCTTCTGTCCGCATTTGCAAAGGAACGATCCGCAGTTTTTCCAGATTTTCAATCGAGCGTTTTGTCGCTATATCAAAAAAACGCATCCCGTCGATCGCGTCATCAAACCATTCCAGGCGGACCGGATTCACGCTGTTAAGGGGAAATACATCCAGGATCTCGCCCCGCACGGCAAACTGGCCGATCGTATCCACCTCATCGGCACGTTCATACCCCATGCGATCCAAGGCGGCCAGGATCTGCGCCTGTTCCACTTTATCCCCTATACCGAATTCCAGAGACTGCCCCGCCACGCCGGCCGGACGCGCCTGCTTTTGCAGTAGCGCTTCCGCTGTTACGAACACGATTCCCCGTTCCTCTCCGCCGATAAGACGCAGAGCGGCAGAACGCCCCGCCTGAATTTCTAAATTGCGGCGGTCGGCCAATACCCGAGGCAGACCGTAAGGATAAAACTCCTGCATCGGCAATTCAGGGTAGAGATAGCCCAACGTCTGACGATACTCCCGTACCGCATCCCGACCTGCGACGACCAACACTAAGGTCCCGGCATCCGTCAGCTCCTCATTTAAGGCAGCCAGATACAGAGGCTTTATGGTTCCATCCAGGCCGGTCAAAACGCAGCCCTTCCCTTGTTTATGCAGGAGCGCCGCTTTTTGTAATGTTTCTGTCACGGCGATTCGCTGTAAAATCCGTTCTTTCATCTTGGTCTTGTGATCCTTTGCCTGGGTTTAAACGATAAAAGGGATCAGGGCAAAGCCATGACCCCTTCGATGCTATGCCGCCTTGCTTCAAACCGACTCAGTTCGATTTGATGGAGAATTTACTGGGCACATCTTCTAATTTATGGACGGTATCCACAAACCGTACGGTACCTGTTTTATAGCGCATGGATACACTGTGCGTACGTACACCGCCGCCAAAGAAACGAACGCCATGAAGCAGGTGACTTTCTGTAATTGCCGTACAAGTAAACATGCAGTCGTCGCCTTTGACCATATCTTCAATTGTCAAAACACGGTTAAGATCGCAGATTCCCATTTCTAAACAGCGGCGCGCCTGCTCTTCATTATCCGGCGCCAATTTTGCCTGCATATCGCCACCCAGACATTTCAACGCCGCCGCGCCTAAGACGCCTTCCGGCGCCCCGCCCTTGCCGATATACATATGTACGCCGGTGCCTTCGATGCCCACATTGACAACCGGATTCACATCGCCGTCTGTAATCAGTTCGATGCGCCCGCCGGCCTTACGTATCCGATCAATAATTTCCGCGTGACGGGGCCGATCCAACACAACCACCGTCACATCATCCACATCACGTTTTAATGCCTTAGCTACCCGTTTCAGATTTTCCTCTACCGGCGCATTAATATCAATGCAGCCCTTCGCACGGGGACCAACGGCAATTTTATCCATGTACATATCCGGTGCATGAAGCAAACAGCCTCTGGGAGCGATGGCAATCACCGCAATGGCGCCCGGCTGTCCCTTGGCCACCAGATTGGTTCCTTCCACCGGATCCACTGCAATATCCACTTCATCTCCACCGGCCCCTACCTCTTCGCCAATATAAAGCATGGGGGCCTCATCCATCTCACCTTCCCCGATCACCACTTTACCGGAGATATTGACGGTGTCAAACATCTTCCGCATCGCGTCTACAGCCAGGCCATCCGTTCCATTTTTATCACCCCGACCGACGCTACGAGCCGCGGCGATAGCAGCCGCTTCTGTAACACGGACAAATTCCAACGAAAGTTCCCGTTTCACTTTATTCCCACCTTTCTGCTGTTTTACACTCCTGCCGATGCGCTCTCCTGCTCCACGAAACAGACGCGCGCATCCGCTTGCTTCCAGATTTTCCGTTTTTTCTTTTCTGTATTATTATCCCATTTTTAAAATGAATGTGCAAGGAAAAAAACGGCCGCAACAAAACCAACGTCACACACGAAAGCAGACCGTCGCAGAAAACGCTTCCTATCAGAAAGACCAATAGTGAAAGCCGGATCCGCAACGGTCTGTCAAATTCTTTCTTTACTGCTGCTGCGACTACGATGCTAAAACAATCCGTTCAGAATTATTTTTGGTTTTTCAGCGCGGCGGCAATGAAATCCCGGAACAAGGGGTGCGCATGGGTCGGACGGGATTTAAATTCCGGATGGAACTGACAACCCAGGAACCAAGGGTGCTCGGTTTCGGGCAATTCCACGATTTCTACCAGACGTCCGTCCGGTGAAGTCCCTCCCAGAACCAAACCGGCTTCGGTAAGCTGCTCCCTGTATTCATTGTTAAACTCGTAGCGATGGCGATGACGTTCATAAATCAACGCTTCCCCATAAGCTTTTTCAGTCAGGGTACCCGGATAAACTTTGCAGGGATACAGGCCCAGACGCATAGTCCCGCCCTTTTCTTCCACATCCACCTGATCCGGCATCAAATCGATCACAGCAGGCACGTCGGAACGGAATTCGCTGCTGTCAGCCCCGGCAATGCCGCAGCAATGACGGGCAAACTCAATGACCGCGCATTGCATTCCCAGGCAAATGCCAAAAAACGGTATCTTATGCTCCCGGGCGTATTGCACGGAAGCGATTTTTCCTTCGATTCCCCGATCGCCAAAACCGCCGGGAACCAAAATTCCATCCACACCTTTAAATATTTCCGTAAAATCCGATGTATCGTCTTCTATTTTCTCCGCGTTGATCCAACGGATATCGATCTCGGTTTCATTCTGCACAGCCGCGTGCTTTAAAGATTCTGTAATACTGATGTACGCATCCTGTAACTCTACGTATTTTCCCACTACTGCAATAGTGACCTTCCGCTCATACGGTTTCAGGATCCGGGCGACCATATCATGCCAGGCAGCCATATCCTTCGGACGGTCGGGCATATCCAGTTTTTTCAGGACAATCTCATCCAAATGTTGTTTTTCCAGCAACATAGGCACCTGATAGATGCTCTTCGTAGTGAGATTTTGTATAACGGCTTCTTTATCCACATCGCAGAACATAGCCAGTTTGGCGATCATATCTTCTGACATGGGACGCTCGCTGCGGCAAACCAGAATGTCCGGAGTAATACCGATGCTGCGTAATTCTTTTACACTGTGCTGGGTAGGTTTCGTTTTCAGTTCGCCGGCGCCGCCGATATAAGGCACCAGCGTAACATGAATATACAACACGTCATTTTTACCTACATCTTTTTTTACCTGACGAATGGCTTCCAGGAAAGGCAGACTCTCAATATCGCCCACCGTACCGCCGATTTCAGTAATGACAAAGTCCGCATTGCTGTTATTCCCTACACGAAAGACACGGTTTTTAATCTCGTTGGTGATATGAGGGATAACCTGAACCGTACCTCCCAGATAATCGCCACGGCGCTCTTTGGTAATGACGGACTGATAAATTTTACCGGTCGTCACATTCGAACTCTTTGACAGATTAATATCGATAAAGCGTTCATAATGGCCCAGATCCAGGTCCGTTTCAGCGCCATCATCGGTCACAAATACTTCCCCATGCTGGTAGGGACTCATGGTACCGGGATCGATATTGATATAGGGATCAAACTTCTGTACCGTTACTTTAAAACCTCTGCTTTTTAACAGACGTCCCAAAGAAGCTGCCGTGATTCCCTTGCCCAAAGAAGAAACCACCCCGCCGGTCACGAAAATATATTTGGTTGCCATTACACTTACCGTCCCTTCGTTTTCTTGATTATCGCCAATCATCGCTGTTCTGTATCCGATTTTTTCGATCCTCAGATACTTGTCTCATAGTAATTATTATAGAAATAAATCCGGGGAAACTCAAGTCTTAATTCTGATCGAATCGTGGTATTAAATTAAAATCACCCTGTTCAAACCGCATTCCATTTGTACACATTGATTTACAAGTCGGAAAGCCTTACATTTTTTCCGGCGCTGATACCCCTAAAATATCCAATCCGTGCCGCAGCACATGACCGACTGCCAAGACCATAGCCAACCGCGCCTGCTGCAATTCCTCGTCGACACCCAGAATACGGCACTGATTATAGGCAGAGTGGAATAAGCCTGCCAGATCATATACATAGTGCGCCACCTGTTGTACTGCCCGGTCGGCGGCTGCCTGCGCCAACATCTCCGGATATTCTCCCAGTTTTTTGATCAAGTCGATTTCCACCGGTTCCGTCAGCCGCTTATAATTTCCTTTTCCGTCTACCCGGATCCCCGCTTCTTCCACCTGCCGCAGGATGCTGCAGATACGGGCATGGGCATACTGTACATAAAACACCGGGTTATCATTGGATTTTTTCTTGGCCAGGTCAAGGTCGAAATCCAGCTGACTGTCAATAGAACGCATGATAAAGAAGAAACGGGCCGCATCCGTGCCTACCTCTTCGATCAATTCATTTAACGTAACGCTTTGCCCGGTACGTTTAGACATCTTTACTTCCTGACCGTCACGCAGCAAACGCACCATTTGCAATACCAGTATCTCCAACTGTTCAGGCCTGAAGCCCATGCACTGCATCGCCGCTTTCATCCGGGCAATATACCCATGATGATCGGCTCCCCACAAATTAATGACCCGGTCAAACCCCCGCTGAAATTTATTCGTATGGTAGGCAATATCGGCAGCAAAGTATGTGGGAACGCCATTGTCGCGGATCACCACCCGGTCTTTGTCATCGCCAAATTCGGTAGATTTCAGCCACAGCGCGCCGTCCTTTTCATACATATACCCTTTGGCCAAAAGGGTATCGCAGGCCTCTTTGATCTTATTTGCTTCATGCAGTGTTTTTTCACTGAACCAGGAATCAAAATGAACATTAAAATGCTCCAGGTCCTCCCGCAGCGCCGCCAGCTTTTCTTCATAGGCAATGGTCTTAAACTGTTCCAGACGCTCGGCCTCTTCCATCTGCAGGAATTTATCCCCGTATTTATTAAGAATACGCCGGGCGGTTTCCACAATATCCTGGCCATGATATCCGTCTTCCGGGAATTCACAGGTTCGTCCGGATAATTCTAGATACCGGGCATTGACCGAACGGGCCAGATTATCCATCTGATTGCCCGCATCATTAATGTAATACTCCCGCTCCACCTGATAACCGGCCGCTTTCAGCAGATTTCCCAAAGCGCTGCCCACCGCAGCGCCACGGCCGTGCCCTACATGCAGCGGTCCCGTAGGATTCGCGCTGACATACTCTAATTGAATTTTTTCCCCGGCAACGGGAGGGAGATTACCATAATTTTCCCCGGCTTCCACGATTTCTGCCAGCATATCCCAGACCCAATCCGGATTTAAGTAGAAATTAATGAAGCCCGGTCCCGCAATCTCGGCTTTTTGCACATAGCCGCCGGTCAGATGCTCCACAATATACTGGGCCAGCACACGGGGATTGCAATGCAGTGACCGGGCCGATTGCATAGCAAAGTTAGTGGCAAAATCGCCAAATTCCTTTTTGGGAGGCACGGTCAGCAATACCTCAGGTAAAGCGCCTTCTTTGACGACACCTTCGGCAATAGCTTTCTGCGCCGTCTGCCTGATTTTTTCCGCTAATCTCATTTTTATGTCCATGAAAATTTCCTCCCGCCATCGATCTTGAAAGGCACAGCTTTCCCGCTAAAAAGCAACGCGCTTTCAGCGAATGTCTTTTGTTTACTGCTGCAACATTGCCATATTGCAGAACACATCTTTATTTTTTTAACTTTATAAAGGATTCTCAGAATTCCTGTTTTATAGCTAAATCTACCGTGATTTCCAGATTCATCACGCTTTCTTCCTGCATTCCCACAATGGTTTTGTAAGTCAGAAACAACTGCCAGCCAATGTCAATGCGTCGGATCAACACACTTTCGGTCTGCGTTTCCAACGGTATGGCCAGATACGGCGTGCGATACACATCGCAACAAACGCCGCCGGGCACAAAAGTCTGACGCAACTCGTAGGTGCCGTGTCGGAGCAACGTAACGGAAGCAAGATCCCACTTTAACGTAGTCGTGCTGCCGGCCATGCCGGAAGCTTCGGTTTCCGCATAACGCACATAGAACCGGCCGTTTTTTTCTGTGTAGGTGCCAAAGCTCACCGTTTCCATCCGGGTGATCTCCTCGCCATCTCTGATGGCGGAGACGACCGTGATTTTTGCTTCCTGCATAGATTCCTCTGTAAAAATAATGAGAGCCATTCCTTCTGCCTGTTACCGGGATAAAAAGGAACTGCTCCTCTACGCTTTTCCTGTTATATATTGCCTTACTGTACCGGCAAAACAGCCGCGCTTACCAAATCCCCTCACAACAGTTTCACACTGACAGAGGTGATTTTTCTTCGGCAATCGTTAGCTGTCTGCTTAAAAACATTCAATATATTATACAGCTGCCTGCCTTTTTTCGTCAAGAAAGATTGGCGTGCGCAGACCGGCAAATGAAAAAATAAATGCTCCCCATCCGGTCGACAGGGAGCCATTTTTTGTTGTAAGCCGCAACACAGATCAACGCATATTTTCGATAATGTCTTCAAAATTGGTAATAAGCTGAGTATGCCCTGTAACCGTCAAATCGCGCAACACATAACCATAAGAATCATACCAGGTATCTGCCAGCTTCATTTCCAGGCCTTCCTTGACAAATTCCTCGATCATTTTCAACACGAACCGGTTTACATTGCCCTCTTTATCCACATTAAGCGGAATGATCCGTGTTTCCGCTTCAAAATCTTCAACGGTCAACTCCCAACCCCCTGGAATAGGAGGACGGCGGTCTGCCTTCACAAAGTAACGGGGAGAAAAGCCCACATACGTCCCCATCGGTTCAAATAATTTCGCCTTGACCAGCGGAAAACCATTAGCGTTGCCCCATTTTACGATTTCCTCAGAGATCTCGTTTTTATGCACGATACTCGGCAGTTCGCCCTTCTTTAATACAGCCATGAAACTTCCTCCCCTGATAGTATTCTATTTCTGATTCCCGTAACAGGAATACCAACCGGAAACCAACGGTCGCTTTCGACTCACGGTATCATTGTACCTTATTCCACTTAATATTTCAATTTTTCTTCAATGCCTCGCCCAGTTCTTTTTGAAAATGTTTCCAGGTTCCGGGCACGATCGCCAACGCCGCCTCGGAACGGGCCTTCTGCCAGGTCAGGAAATCGTGTACCTGCTCTGCCAGCAGCGTTTCATCGGAATAGCGCTGCAAGACCCCTTTTGCCCATATCCCGTTGACATAGCCGTCGTGCAAAAGTCCTAACACATCCTGTAATTGTTTCAACTGCCGCAAAAGCCCCACCGGTAAACGGATCAAGTCCACCGTTTGAATCACATAGCGCAGTCGTTTGACTTTGATCCGGATCCTATGCAGATTTTCCATATTCGAAAAATCCGGATATTTTTTACTGATCTCTCTCAGGCGCCCACTCCAGCGCAGGAGTCTTTGCCCGCAATAACGCCTGGCCGATACACTTTGTTTGGAATCCGTAAAATACATAAGCCATAATAAAAATTCCGCCAGATTTTTTGTATGGTCATTCAACCGATTTTGCAAAAACAGCTTATTCTCTTCGTCTTGCCGCAGCCCGGAAAAAATCCCTTCCAGCCGGGCCGGCAGAACGGCCGCATTTTCTGCCCCGCTCACGCTCATCTGACGACAGGCCAGCAAGGCAACGTCCAACTCCCGTAAATTGGAAAGCGTTTCCGCCTCCGCCTTAAAAAAGCTTTGCCAGCGATACACGGTTTCTGCAGGCAGGCCTTCTTTAAAAAAGACAAGACAGGAACGCAGACGGCGGATTTTTACCCTGAGTTGGCGCACCAGAACTTTATTGCTCCGGTCGGATAACAGCAGATACCAGAACCAGTTGATGATCATCAGCTGCCAGGCCAGATAATGACGAACGGCCCGATTGAGCCGGACCCTGCCTGCCAGAGGCGGGTAGGCGCGGCCCACCATAGTCTGCAGCCGTAAAGCCGGATCAGGCTCTGCCAAGGTGTACTCATTTTCTTCGGAAAGCAGCCTGTCCACAAGCTCCATCACCTGTCTTTCTGCCCCATGCTCATAAGCAAATTCCACATCATAAAGGGCCACAAGAGAGCCTTCTGCCAGCAGGATCCCTTCCAGCAGATGGATCTGACAGGGGAATTGCCCGTCTCTTTCCCGCAAAAGACTGCGGCGAAACCGCGCGCTTTTTCCCTCACCATATTCTTTTTCTCTTAAACGACCCCGTATCACCCGTCCCTGCAAAAGCCTTGCCACATCAGCGGCAAAACTTTCCGGATGAGCGATATGAACGCCATGTAAACATAGTTTGGATGTCAAAAGAAAGCCCTCTTATCTGATTTGCGCAGGCATAGCCTCTCCCGTCAGCGCCGCCACAATATTCTGCGCCGTGACCAAAGCCATGGCATCCCTTGTTTCTTCCGTAGCCGAAGCAATATGAGGCGTGACGGTGATATTAAGAAGCCGAAGTAAAGGATGATCCCCCGGCAAAGGCTCGGGGTCCGTCACATCTAATCCTGCAGCCGCCACTTTACCTGATTGAAGCGCTGCCACCAAGGCTTCTGTATCTACCACTTTTCCTCGGGAAATATTAACAAAACGCACGCCCTCTTTCATAGCGGCGAAAGCGGCGGCGTCAAACAGTCCTTTAGTCGAAGGATTCAGGGTCACAGCTACCACAATGAAGTCGCTGGTTCGCAGCAGCTCCTCCCAGGCCGCATAAGTTACGCCTAAAGCTGAATCATTCAGTTTACGATGCCGGTTATGGTAAATGACGCGCATTCCGCTTACCTGCGCGCGGCGGGCAATGGCGCTGCCAATATCACCCAACCCCACTATACCCAGTGTTTTTCCATACAGATCCACACCCATACCCGGCGCTTTTTTCTGGGCCCAAAGACCTTCCGCCACATGGCGATGCCCCCGTACAATATTACGTGCGGTATCCAGCAGCAGGCCATACGCCAGATCTGCTACTGCGTTAACCAGGACCCCCGGAGTATTGCCTATTTTTACCTGATGTGCCCGACAGGCTGCCACGTCAAAATTATCATAACCGACAGAGGCCTGCGCAATAACTTGCACCTTCGGCGCTTTGCGCAGCAACGCCTCGTCAATACGAATATTGCCGGAGGAGTATACGGCATCGGCTTCAGCCAGCCACCGTTCCCACTGTTCCTGCGGTACGGGACCCCGCTGCTGCCAGCTTTTCAGATTGACCTTATCCTGTAGGTAAGCGACAGCTACAGGACGTATCTTGCCGCTGCACACCACAATTTTATTTTTAATATCCAAGATCATGACCTCCTTACTATACAAAAACGAGACAGAGCACTGCTCCTGTCCCGTTTATTGTACCATATCCGCTAAAAATTTTTAATCAGGCTGCTGCGATTTCTTTTTTCAGCTCACCTTGCGCTAATTTAGTGATAAAAGAAAATCTGTTTGGCCAGCAAAATCGCCAGGACAAACGTAGCCACCAGTTTGCCCAACATAGCCATGAACTGCATTTTTGCCGCCTGCCAGGCCAGAGCCCCCGCACTCTGCACACTGCGGGACTGCATATATTCGTACAGATACGCTGCCACAAAAGCCCCTATAGAGCCGCCAAGCACACTGCCGGCCACAGGGAAACTGACGGTTCCCAATAAGGTGCCGACAAAGGTACCGCAGCCAATAAATAAGACAGCCCACCAGGAAATATTCTTAACTTTTTTCTTAATCCCAAAAAACGAAAGAGCAAACTCCCAGATTTCTCCCATAGCATAAATCAGGATCATAGCAGAAATCAGCCTGATATCGAAATACTTGGCCGGATCATAAAACGCAAAGCCCAGGCCGCTCAGTACCATTACCGTATTGCCCGGCAAATCAAACAGCGCCATCGCAAAAGCGAAAAGAATCAAAAGGCCTGCTGCCAGCCATTCTGCCAGATAGGTTCCTTCCACAGGGGGAAAGCCCATTACTAACTGCTCCACGAATACCCTCCCTTCCCATACTCATATAAAAATCGTTGCATTTAAACTTGTTCAGGATTGGAGTTTATTATAACATACCCATTCTTTTTGTAATTGAAACTTATGTGAAATTCCAAAGAGGACGCTCCTCTCCCTTTTGGCGCTTTTCTTTTCATTGAAAAAACAACGTACAAATGTTAAAATAAAAATATATAAGAAAGGATATTTAAGCCGTTTTTAACGACGCTATAAGGAGTTATTATGTCTGATTTATTTGCCTCATTGCCGCATAATTGGTTTGTTGCCTGGCCGCTCTGGAAACAATCGGTCACCATGGCGGCAGCCGTATTAGTATTCCGGTTTCTCTATAAAGCCGTGATCGTCCGTTGGCTGCTCAAGATAAGGGATTCCTATGAATATGACTTTCTGGACGACTTATTAAACGCGTTTAACACGCCGATCCAGGCTTTTTTATTAATTTTTGCCTTTTATTTATTTCTGATCTTCAGCCCGCTGGGTTCTTTATCCACCCATCCGTCATTGGACAAAATTATTCGCAGTACCTTGGTCATCTGTATTATTTGGGGAATTTATAACCTGTGCAGCGCCGGACATGGTTTTATCGTGGAGGTAATGCACCGGGCCAACCTGAATTTTGACGAAGGTCTGGCCGACCTGATCTCCGCCACGACACACATTCTTTGCATCATGTTGGGCTTTACTATGGTCGCGAGGGAGTGGAACTATGATATTTCCGCTTTTATCGCTTCTTTAGGCATCGGCGCCATGGCGTTGGCTTTTGCGGCCAAAGATTCTCTGGCTAATATTTTCGGCAGTTTTATCATTATTTTAGAACGACCCTTTACCATCGGCGATTGGATCTCGGCTAATAATGTTGAAGGTACCGTAGAAAAAATCTCCTTCCGCAGCACCTGCGTCCGCACTTTCTATCAGGAACTGGTTTATATTCCCAACTCCCTCTTAAGCAACACCCCCATTACAAACTTTACCAAACGGCAGAAATACCGTATTCAAATCTCTCTGGGACTTACCTATGACACGACCCGTCAACAGTTAGAAACGGTTTGTCAGCAAATTCGCCAGCTGTGCAGCGGTCTGGACGAAATCTACAGTGACGGCATCGATGTAAACTTTTTTGAATTTGCCGACAGCTCCTTAAACATCCGCATCGTTTGTTATTCCAAAGCGCCGAATTACTCCGTATACCTTAATGCCAGAGAAAAAATCCATTTGGGGATTATGCGCATTATGGAAGAAAATAATGTAAGCTGCGCCTTTCCCAGTCGCAGTATCTATCTGGCAACAACCCCTCCTCAAGATTCAACTAAAGATTTGCGTAACGCGGAAGGCGTACGCATAAAAAAACTTCCGGATACGCTGCCGGCAGAAGCTGCCGGACAAACGAAACCGGAAAATAAAGCATTGTCTGAAGCTAAGGCGACGTCGTCTGCCGCTACTCACACCAAATATCCACATGACGGAACTGCTTCACATCAACCAGGCCCTGATCGGTAAGACGCAATTCAGGGATGACGGGCAATGACAAGAAGGACAGCACCATAAATGTACTGTACCCTTCCGGCACCCCCGCTTCTTTCAGCCAAAAATTGAGCTGTTGCAACCGGGCATTAACGGTTTCCGCTTTCCCGCTGCTCATCAGGCCGCCAATGGCAAGGGGCAGCGCGGCTTTTACTTCTCCGTCCGCGACAATGACAAGACCGCCGCCAATCTCTTTTAAATGGTTCCCGGCCAACACCATATCTGCATCCTTGGTACCGACGATGGTTAAATTATGCGAGTCATGCCCTACCGTCGTGGCAATAGCCCCCCGTTTCAGCGAAAAACCTGTGACAAATCCCAGGCCAATGTTGCCTGTATGATGATGGCGTTCGCAAACAGCCATCTTCAGGATATCCCTTTGCGTATCGCTGACGGCTGCCCCCTCTTTAATTAAGGGGGCAAGGTGACGTTCTTTGGTCAATAATTGCGTAGGGCTGATTTCTATGACCCGAATCTTCTTACCCTCCCGGGCCGGTATTTGCAGAGCAGCTTCTGTCAGTTCCTGCATACGCATGGAACTTGCAGGCGCTTCCGCCACAGGCACGCTGTCCCATAAAAGTTTACGGTCCCGTACCACCTGGATCCCATTTTTTATTACATGGCGCGGCTGAAAATGTTCCGCGTCATCAAAGACCGCAATATCGGCTACATACCCCGGCGCCAATGCGCCTACATGCTGAAGTCCGTAACATTCCGCGGTATTAAGCGTCGCCAGCGGAATCAGCTGTTCCGCCGGATAACCTTGCGTCACACCGATTTCCAGAGAATAGTTAATGCTGCCCTGCCCGATCAGATCATCTGCATGACGGTCATCCGTGCATAAACATACGCGGCGGTTGTCCACCTTGTCCAAAAGCGGCAACAAATCCAGCAGATTGTGAGCAGCGCTGCCTTCCCGCATAAATACATACATCCCCCGGCTTACTTTCTCCAGGGCTTCTTCCATAGTCACACATTCATGATCGGTCATAACACCTGCTGCAATGTACGCATTCAAAAGGTTCCCGGAAAGACCCGGCGCATGACCATCAATGACGCGGTCAGCAAACAGCTGCAGTTTGTCCATGACCAGTTCCTGTTTTTGCAGGACACCCGGAACATTCATCATTTCGGCCAAACCCAGCACACGCGAACTCAGGCGGCAGACCGCAGCCATTTCTCCGGCCGAAAGACATGCGCCGGACGTATCCAGATCCGTAGCCGGCACACAACTGGGAATCATCACATACGCAGAAAAAGGGATGTCCTCCGTTTCCCGCAGTATAAACTGCAAGCCGTCGATTCCCATCACGTTGGCTATTTCGTGAGGATCGATCACCGCCCCTGTCACGCCATTAAGAAGGAGTATCTTAGCCATCTCCCGGGGCGCCAGCATAGAGCTTTCAAAATGCACATGAGCATCCATTAGTCCCGGAGTAAGATACAGACCGGTCACATCCAACTCCTTCTTCCCCTGATATGAGCCAATACCTACAATTGTATGGCCGCAAATCGCCACATCGGCAGTTTCCCAACTTTTGGTAAAAACATTAAAGACCCGGCCGCCTTTTAAAACAAGATCTGCCGATTCCAAAGCCGCTGCCATTGCAATCCTGTTTTTCAGTTCCTCTTTGTTTGCTGCGCTCATAATATTTTGTTCTCCTGTTATGTGATCTGCAAAATAATTGTTAAAAATAATATAGTTATTTTATTTTTTATTATAACATCTAATAGTTTTACACAAAAGTGGTATACAGAAGATATGTTTTTGATTATAATAGGAGCATATTTTTAAAAACTGCTGTCTTTTCTGTTGCGGGCAGCTCCTTTAGTTTATTTAAATTCTAAAATACAGGCATGAGGAAACTATGGATTTATTTATAGCATATCTTGTCATCATCCCCCTTTTATTTTTAGCCGGCTTTGTGGACTCTATCGCAGGCGGCGGGGGGCTTATTTCTTTACCGGCTTATATATTGGCGGGGCTCACTCCCCACATGGCGCTGGGCACCAATAAGTTCAGTTCTTCCATGGGAACCACCATCGCCACGATTCGATTTGCTCTGAACGGCTTTATCCGGATCCGATTAGCGATCATCTGCATCATAGGGGCCCTGATCGGTTCCACTATCGGTTCTCATTTAGCCCTGATGCTCAGTGATAAAATCGTTACGCACATGATGATCGTAGTACTTCCTTTGGTTGCATTTTATGTCTTGCGGGATAAAAAGCTGGGGCAGATTCCTTCTTCTCAGGAACCGGAACCGGGGCCTAAAACACCGTTTATCTGCGGGATCACCGCTTTAATTATCGGTTGCTACGATGGTTTTTACGGTCCCGGTACCGGCACCTTTTTACTGCTGATCCTTACCGGCTGGGCCAAACTGGGCATACGTACCGCGGCAGGACTGACCAAGGCCACGAATCTGAGTTCCAACATCGCCGCCCTGGTTACCTTCCTGATCAGCGGCAACGTCTATTTTCCCCTGGCCATTGCCGGAGCTATTGCCAATATCGCCGGCAACTATATCGGGGCCGGCATGGTGATGAGCAACGCCAACAGAATCGTGCGCCCCATCATCATTATCGTATTAACGCTGCTGTTTCTTAAGATCCTCTGGCAGGGATGATATCGGCAGCCGAAACGAATACGCACGCCCGTATCAGACGAGGTTCTTTTATGAAAACACCGGAAAACCGTCAAAAAAACAATACCGAAACCACTGGTGAAAACGAAAGTGATTTCGGTAAAAAAGGGTTCTTTCTCATAGTGTACATGGTCGCGCTTCTACTCGTGTTATATACGCTTTGGACGCTGGGTCTTCATTTTGTTCAGGCCATGCTGCGCTAAGACATTTTACAATAACATTATTTCAATTGGTCCCGTATTGCTGCAAAAGCGCCGGTTTTCAGTAAGAGCCAGGCCAGAAAACTGCCGCCTGCGGTACTGATCAAAAACGGAGGGATAAAAAACCAGGCTGCGGCCTTACTGCCCAAAACAAAAGCGGCTATAATCCAGGCCACAAAACCGCCTAAAATGCCGGTTCCGAACACTTCTCCCACCACAGCGCCGGAAAGTTTTCCCCAACGACAGTACAACAAACCCGCGCACAGCGCTCCAATCATACTGCCGGGGAAGGCTAATAACGACCCGGTGCCAAACATATTACGAAAACAGGAAATAACAAAGGCGATGGCCACCGCCGGGCCGGGTCCCAACAGAACCGCGGCAATTACATTGATTGCATGCTGCACCGGAAAACATTTTGATACGCCGGCCGGAATATAAATTAAATGGGCAGTCAGCGTCCCGATCGCCACTAATAAACCGGCAAAAGTAAGTCTGCGAATGTTCATGATTTTCCCCCTGAGACTGATTACTCTGATAATTGCGAACCAATAAAACCAACAGTAATAAAATCAATACGCTTGAAAAACGTTTGAAAAGTCGTTAGAAACGGTCCTTAACAGGACCGTTTTCCTTTTCCTGTAAAAAAATCTGTTTTTATTTTAACGCAATCATCCTTCAAATTCAAGTAAAGGAGCCGCTACGTTGGCAAAATGATCTGTAAATGATCTTTTTTTCTTCCTGCATAACGTGTTTGCGGCATTTAATTAAAAACACTCGGACTATACACTCAGACTATAACCTCTTTTTCTCCATAATCTGCCGCAAAAGGCCATTTTTAAGATTTTACACAGACTTTACAAAAGCAGCCTTTTGCCTTTTACACTGACAAGATACCATACAGATATAGGCAGTCAACCAAACCTAAATTATTTTTGAAAGGAAATTGAATCATGTTGAAAAAATTACTTGCCACAGTCTTTATTGCTCTTTTATCCATTGCAGCTTTAACCGGGTGCGGCGGAGGATCAAGCGGAAGCAAACCGGCAGCAGGAGGAAAAGTTGCTACGGACGGCTCCACCTCTATGGAAAAAGTCATCGGCATATTAGGGGAAGCATTCCAGAAAGATAATCCCGGCATCACCTTTACCTATAATCCTACCGGTTCCGGTTCCGGCATCACTGCTGTAGCAAACGACCGTTGCGACATCGGCCTGTCCAGCAGAAAGCTGAAAGACAAGGAAAAAGAAAGCGGTTTAGTAGAAACAGTATTAGCCTATGACGGCATCGCCATGGTAGTTCATCCGAACAGCCCTGTTTCTGATCTTAAAGTAGAAGACATCGCTAAAATTTATAAGGGTGAAATCAAAAACTGGAAAGGACTCGGCGGCAAAGATGCTGAAATCGTCTGCATCGGACGTGAAGCCGGCAGCGGCACCCGTGACGGATTCGAATCCATTACTAAGACGAAAGATAAATGCAAATATCGTCAGGAACTCACTTCTACCGGCGATGTAATTGCCACAGTTGCCAGCAATCCTAATGCCATCGGGTATGCTTCTTTATCTGCTGTAAAAAAGACAGTAAAAGCCGTTACCGTCAATGGCGTACAGCCTTCCGAAAAGGCCGTAAAAGACGGAAGCTATGTAGTACAGCGTCCTTTCGTACTGGTAACCAAAAAGGACAAAAATTTATCGCAACCGGCACAGCTCTTCTTCGACTATGCAACCTCTGAAAAAGTAAGAGATCTGATTTCTAAAGCCGGTGTTGTTGCCGCAAAATAAAGCAACAAAATTTTCAGGCGGTCGGAAGCAAACACCGGCCGCCTGATTTAATACAGTAAGATGGTACTCTCGGAAGGTAGTAAGAACGAATGAAAAAAAAACATGAACTCCTGGAAAAATTAATGAAACATATCTTCTTGTGGTCAGGTCTTATTACGATAGGCTTTGTCTTACTGATCACGGTGTATCTGATTATTGCAGGATTACCGGCCATCCGGGAAATCGGGCCGATAGATTTTCTTTTGGGAGACAAATGGGCTTCTACCGCAAAAGAACCTTTGTATGGCATCCTGCCTTTCATTACAACCAGTTTCTACGGAACAATGGGAGCCATCATATTGGGTGTTCCCATTGGCTTCTTTACCGCCGTGTATCTGGCAAAACTGGCTTCTCCCAAAGTCAAAACGGTTGTAGGAACCGGTGTAGATCTGCTGGCCGGCATTCCCTCTGTTGTATGCGGTTTGGCAGGTATGCTGGTGCTGGTACCATCAATCCGCAGTTTCTTTAAGCTTTCTGATGGGGCCAGCCTGTTGGCAGCAATCCTTGTATTAGCCGTTATGATCCTGCCTTCGATTATCAAAATTTCTCTTACTTCCCTGGAAGCCGTTCCTAAAGATTACGAAGAAGCCTCCATGGCGCTAGGCGCCACTCCCATCGAAACGTATTTCAGAGTTTCGGTGCCGGCTGCCAAAAGCGGCATTGTGACAGCCATCGTATTAGGCATAGGCAGAGCCATCGGCGAAGCAATGGCCGTTATGATGGTATCCGGTAATGCGCCTAATATGCCTTCTTTATTTCAAAGCGTTCGGTTCCTCACCACGGCTATTGCCAGCGAGATGTCTTATTCTTCAGGTTTACAAAGGGAAGCACTTTTTTCCATCGCTTTGGTGTTGTTTTGCTTTATCATGTTGCTGAACCTGACCTTAAACTCTTTTTTAAAACGTAGCAGGAACTGATTATGACAGAAAAGACTATGACAATCTTTATGAAACAAGAAACAACCGGTCATATTACCCACGATTTTTCAATTACAAAAGGAATCGGGCGAAAAAGGAATACCCAGATTCATCTACTTCGCTTGATTATGCTCCTTTCCGTATTCCTGACCTGTGCTTTAATCTTCTCTCTGACTGTTTATATTCTCTATCAGGGTATTCCGCATATCACCTGGGAGCTGCTTACCACGGAACCATCGTATATTTCCGGTAAAATCGGCATTCTGCCGGACATTTTGAACACCCTTTACATTATCATTGCCACATTGATTTTCGTGTTGCCTCTGGGAGTCTGCGCCGCCATTTACCTGACGGAATATGCGACAAATCAGCGTCTGGCGAAATTAATTGAGGATGCTGCGGAAACACTTTCCGGCATTCCTTCAGTCATCTACGGCCTGGTTGGTATGCTTTTCTTCTGCCAGTTTCTGTCTCTGCAGACGTCTTTGCTGGCAGGCAGCCTGACGCTGGTAATCATGAATTTACCCACCGTAATGCGGACCACGCAGGAAAGTTTAAAAACCGTACCGCAAAGCTATCGGGAAGGCGCTTTCGCTTTGGGAGCAGGAAAATGGCGTGTTATCCGTACCGTCGTTCTTCCCTGCTGCGTCGACGGTGTCCTTACCGGCTGTATCCTGTCCGTGGGAAGGATCGTGGGGGAATCGGCCGCACTTTTATTTACGGCAGGTTTTGCACACGCAGTTAACGACTTTTTTACCGGCTTAGGCAGTGCCGGCGCGTCTCTTTCTGTCGCGCTTTACGTATATGCTAAGGAACAGGGCGAATTTGAAGCGGCTTTCGCGATTGCTGCGATATTGATGCTCTTGACGATGTGCATCAATCTGGCGGCTACACTGATTGGCAAATATTACACCATAAGGAAAAATGTATGAATACTATTATTACCGTAAAAAATCTTGACCTGTGGTATGGTACTTCCCAGGCCTTAAAAAACATCAATATGGATATTGAGGAAAACAGTATTACCGCCCTGATCGGTCCCTCAGGCTGTGGTAAATCTACTTTCCTGCGTATTTTAAATCGTATGAACGACCTGATACAGGGCGTTCGCATTACCGGAGAAGTCCGATATCGTGGCAAAGAGATTTTCGGCGCCGATGTAGATATAAACCAGTTGCGACGTAATATCGGTATGGTTTTTCAGAAACCTACCCCTTTTCCCATGAGCATTTATGATAACATTGCTTATGGTCCGCGAACCCATGGGATCACCGGCAAAGCCATGCTGGACGATATCGTGGAAACGTCCTTGAAAGGCGCCGCCATCTGGGACGAAGTAAAAGATCGCCTGAAACGATCCGCCTTAGGTCTTTCCGGCGGGCAGCAGCAGCGTCTTTGCATCGCCCGGGCTCTGGCGGTAAAACCGGATGTGCTGCTGATGGATGAACCCACCAGCGCCTTGGACCCGATTTCTACCTCTAAAATCGAGGAACTTGTCGTTGACTTAAAATCGAAGTATACTATTGTTATCGTAACACATAATATGCAACAGGCGGTTCGTATTTCTGATAATACGGCGTTCTTCCTTTTGGGTAACCTGATCGAATACGGGAATACCGAAAAAATGTTTGAAAAACCACAGGAAAAACAGACCGAAGATTATATTACAGGAAGGTTCGGATAATGAGAAGCAGATTTGACGAGCAGCTTTTGCTGCTGAACAGAGAACTGATCCGGATGGGAGCATTGTGCGAGGAGTCCATCGACCTGGCGGCGAAAGCCCTGATTGCCAACGATACAAAGGCTCTGAATGACATTCTTCCTCTGGATGATGAAATTGACAATATGGAACGAAGTATTGAAGCGCTCTGTCTCAAGCTCCTTTTACAGCAGCAACCGGTGGCCAGCGATCTGCGGCAGATTTCTGCCGCCCTGAAAATGATTACCGATTTGGAACGGATTGGTGATCAGGCCAAAGATATTGCGGACATTGTTGCTTCATTAAATGGCCGCGCCGTATCAGAATGCGAGGATATCCGCCAAATGGCCGTCGCTGCTATGAAAATGGTGACAGAAAGCATCGATGCCTTTGTCCAGCGCGATACAGAACTGGCTATGAAAACAATCGCGCATGATGATGTTGTAGATAACTATTTTCAGAAAGTAAAAATCTCTCTCATCCAAATTATCACCAAAAATCCGGAGGATGGAGAATATGCGCTGGAATTGCTGCTGATTGCCAAATACTTTGAAAAAATAGGAGACCATGCCGTAAACATTGCAAATTGGGTGCTTTTCTCTATCACAGGAACACATGTAAGCGAGGATTAAGAAATGATTTGGTGCGTTGAAGACGATGCGAGTATCCGTGACATAGAAATATATACCTTGCAGTCCACCGGCTTTGATGCGCTGGGATTCACGAACAGCGCCGCCTTTTGGGATGCATTAAAGACCGATAAGCCGGATCTGATTTTATTGGACATCATGCTACCGGAGCAAGACGGTATTGAGATTCTGCAAAAACTGCGTTCCAACGCCGATACATGCCGTATTCCCATCATAATGGCCACGGCCAAAGGGCAGGAATACGACAAGATTCAAGCGCTTGACCTGGGGGCCGACGATTATCTGGTAAAACCTTTCGGTATGATGGAAATGGTTTCCCGTATTAAAGCCGTTCTGCGCCGCTGCGGCGGTAACTTTAACCAGCCTTCACTCAAGGTGGACGGGGTAGTTCTGAACCAGGAAGAACGCACCGTTATGATCGACGGCGAACGAGTGCATCTTACCTATAAAGAATTTGAAGTACTCCGTTACTTTCTCTCACATCCCGGCATAACCTTTAGCCGCGACCAGTTATTTACGGAAGTCTGGGGAGAAGATTATGTGGGCGAAAGCCGCACGGTCGATATGCATATCCGTACTTTGCGGCAAAAGCTGGGGCCTTATGGAGAACGCATTGAAACTGTACGCAATGTAGGATACAGAATGGATGTGGGAGACCGTGACTAAAAAAATATTCCAATCGATTTTTTTCGTTTCTTTCCTGGTTTTGATCGCCTGCCTTTCCCTTGTTGTAGGAATGCTCTACAATCATTACGGAAACATACAAAAGACGACCCTTGAAACAGAACTTACGCTGACGGCCACCGCCATGGAAAAGGCAGGCTCTACCTATCTGTACAATCTTTCTAATTTAAAAAGTATCAGTGAAAAAAACATCCGTTTCACCCATATTGCGGCGGATGGCAGAGTGCTCTTTGATACGCAGACCCAGGCTTCTGCTATGGAAAACCATGCGGATCGGAAAGAGATTCAATCCGCGCGGCAGACCGGAGATGGCGAAAGTTCGCGCTATTCGGCCACTTTGTTGGAAGAAACCCTCTATCATGCGCGCCTGCTCAGCGATGGTACGGTCTTGCGTATTTCCACCAACCGGTTGACGATCCCGGCCTTGCTGATGAAGATGCTGCAGCCGATTTTACTGATCTTAGCTATTGCCCTCTTGTTCTCTTATTGGCTGGCCAAACGGATGGCGGTGCAGATCGTCGGTCCTTTAAATAACCTTGACTTAACTCGTCCGTTAGAAAACACGGCCTACGATGAAATTGCGCCGCTTTTAACCCATATTGAACAACAACATCGACAAATCGCCGGGCAAAAAGAAGAACTGGCGCATCGGGAAAAAGAATTTTATACGGTGATCAAGAACATGAAAGAAGGTCTGATTCTCCTCAATCGGGAAAAAATGATCCTGAGTATGAATCCTGCGGCCACCACTTTTTTCGCCGCAGACGAAAGTTTCATCGGCCGGGACTTCCTCTCCCTGGAAAGAAGCCGTGAGGTCACAGAAACCTTAGACAAAGCCTCTCAGGATGGTTATGCAGAACTTCAGCTCAGCCGGGCCGGGCGGGAATATCAATTTAATGCCAGCCGTATTGAGGAAGACGGCAGACTTTCCGGCTTAGTCATTTTAATTTTTGATAATACGGAAAAAGCCTTTTCGGAAAGAAACCGTAAAGAGTTTACGTCCAATATCTCTCATGAATTGAAGACGCCGCTCCATGCGATCATGGGCAGCGCCGAACTCATGGAAAATGGTCTGGTCAGGCAAAACGATCTGCCGCGCTTTATCGGTCATATCCGCACAGAAGCTGCCCGCCTGGTCTCCCTGATTGAAGATATCCTGCGCCTGTCGCAGCTGGACGAAAAGAAAGACTTCCCGGCAGAAGAAGTGGACCTGTATGATCTGGCGCACAAAGAAATGGAAGCCCTGCTCCCTACGGCAGCAAAAAAGCATATCAAAATGTCTGTGAAAGGCAATCACATCCGCCTCAAAGGTTCCCGGCATCTACTGCATGAAACCATTTATAACCTCTTGGATAATGCAATCAAATACAATGTGGAAGGCGGTAATGTCACGCTTACGCTACATCAGTCGGACCATGATGTCTCAATCGCCGTGGCAGATACAGGGATCGGTATTCCGCCGGAACAGCAAAGCAAAGTGTTTGAACGCTTCTACCGGGTAGATAAGAGCCACTCCAAAGAAAGCGGCGGAACCGGCTTGGGTCTTTCCATCGTCAAACATGCGATACAACACATGCACGGCACTATCCATGTTGACAGCGTCCTCAATGCCGGCACCACCATTACGATAACCCTGAAAACACCGCAATAAACCAAAAGCAAAACGGTATCCGCCAACTAAGCGGATACCGTTTTTATTACGTCAACAGAGGATTAACACAAACCAATATACTTACCTCAGAATCAGAATTCATTCAGGTAAAGTGAACCGTCCATACCACTTTGCCCCAGAGCAAACCTTCTTACCTGCCCATTTGCATCAACATAGGAAATACCGTTATTGGGTGTGTCTCCATAAAAAACCATGGTGACCACTAAGGGACGCTCCGGCGTAAGACTCGTAAGCGTATACAGTTCTCTGACAGAATAGGTCAGAGTGTCATTTTGCATTTGCGGTGTTAAAGCCAGCACTTTAAAGTCTTTTACGTTGCGGGAAACGGAAAAGAGAACTTTGACCGCATATTCCCCTTGATCGGCGATAAAACTGTCATAGGAAGCATAACCCGACAAAGCGTCTTTCGCCCACTGCGCCCGCACCTGCGGCTGCATCACAGAAGCAGATCCGGCAGCTTTCGTATTGGCACTCTTATATTTTGTCAGGGGAGTCAGGGGCACTGTCTTTGTCTGTTTTACCAGATTATCCGCCATCTGCCAGAATTGATCGCCTGTGGTCTTCAGTTCTTCCGATACTTTGGTATCCCACTGGCCGGAGGTATTGTGGAAATAGGCTACCTCAGACATATCTTGCCCTTTTTCATGCGTAAAGTAGTAATCGTTGCACAGTAAGGACGAGCCGTCCTGCGCAATCGTATAGGTAGCAAAAATACCGTACATAGCGCCATTGGCCCCTTCATTGTAAAAGCGCCCCTGTCCCATGTAGCGGAAGTTATTGCGTCTCCACCCTTCAAAAACCCCTAAAGGTTTACCTTCCCGGCAGGTATAGACCGCAAAAATCTCATTTCCCCCTGAGGAAGCATCCTCTTGTGTTTCAGGGCGACCGATCAGAAGTTCCGGTATACCGTCGCCGCTGATATCCTGAATCGTATACCCGATCATCTTCAGCGCTGCGTCCCCCCTTAACTCACCGATGGCTTCTTCTACCCCTAAGGCGCCTTCCGCAATTTTATCTCCATCGGAGGAACCGGCTGCAAACTTATAAAATTCATCCAATACCGGGGCATACGCCTCCCTGTAAGCAGCCTGGGTAGCGCTGTTGCCGGCTGCGGCCGTCTTTACTTCCGGCATCGCAGGTATACCTTTGCCTGACGCCGTTCCGGTGCCGCCGGGTTTGCCGCCGCAGGCAGAGAGAATGAGCATAGCTGACAAACTGAAAACGAGTAACTTACTTTTCATGTCATCACCCCTAACTGTAGTTTTAGCTAAAAATACTTCCAAAAATAACGAGAAATTAACTGAAAAATCACATTGTTCGTCTTTATTGTAGCATGAAAGTAGGATTGTGGCTATAAAAAAATACGGAAGATCCTTCAGATAAACTCTGAACCAATCTTCCGTAAAATTTTCTGGTGACCCCGGGCAGATTTGAACTGCCGGCCTACCGCTTAGGAGGCGGTCGCTCTATCCAGCTGAGCTACGGAGCCATATATCAGAAAAGTGCCGGCCAAAACCGGCACTTTTACTGTTCAAGATTGTTATTTTTTTTTAATTACGGCCGCTGGGAAAAGAGCATGGCGTGTGTTCTTATCCTGGCCGCTTTCTTACAGTTCGCTTTTCTCTTTGCGCCCCGTTTACAAGTTTTCCGCCATACCGGGAGGCATGCTCCACTCTACCCGTACGTCAATGGCATCCCACATCCGGGTCAGGCATAACTCTAAACTATCCACGCTCTCCAGGGGATCCAGACGCATTTCCTGAAAATCACGAATCGTTGGCCCCACCGGCACAGCAACCGTATGCGGCTCCCGCAGATACTTTTCCACCGCCGCTTTCGGCGCTTCTGCATCTAAATGTACTTCTGCGGTTTTTTTTTCTCTGTCATACTCTATATAACCGTAATGCCCGTGAAAATTAATGGTCACGGCGTATTTTTCCATGTTGATGCCCCTCCTCAAAATTCTTTACTATTATAACAAAAGACGGGACAATTAACAATACGTCCGCTATTATTCTTCGGTGTTTTTATGTTGGGCCGGACGCAGGCGTTGCTCCATCGGGATCTTTTTCAAATGTTCCGCCGCAGCCAGCTGTGCCTGTTCATAAAGCAGACTCTGAGAGTTTACATCACCGTTTTTCCCGGCTGCTACACGACGGTAGTTCCCATTGCTTTGCAAAATATGCGCGCCGACATTGTCTTCCAGATACAACTTCAATATTTCCTTGACACGCCGGATATGTTCCTCGTTTTCAATGGGGAAAAATAATTCCACCCTGTCGTTCAGATTACGCGGCATCCAATCGGCGCTGCTCATATAAAGCTGTTCTTCGCCTCCGTTGGCAAACCAGAAGATACGGCTATGCTCCAACTGTCTGCCCACGATACTGCGGACAGATATGTTTTCACTCACGCCTTCCAGCCCGGGACGCAACGTACAGATTCCCCGCACGATCAGCTCTATTTTTACACCGGCCATAGACGCCTCATATAATTTTTGAATCACCGGCTGGTCCAGCAGAGAATTCATCTTCGCAATAATATGCCCTTCTCCGCCCTGCCGCACATGGTCGATTTCTTTATGGATCAATTCATAGATTTTTTCCCGCAGACCAATGGGAGCCATCACCAGCTTATTCCAGACAGGCGTACGCGAATAACCGGACAGCAGGTTAAAGAAAGCGGAAGCATCGCTGCCGAACTGGTCATTGGCCGTCAATAACCCCATATCCGTATAAAGCCGGGCCGTAGTATCGTTATAGTTTCCCGTTCCCAAATGCACATAGCGTTTGATGCCTTCCGATTCACGCCGCACGATCAGAATGATCTTCGCGTGAGTCTTCAACCCTACCAGACCGTAAATTACATGAGCGCCGGCTTTTTCCAGACGACGCGCCCAGATAATATTATTTTCTTCATCAAAACGGGCTTTCAATTCTACCAGTACCGTGACCTGTTTCCCGTTTTCTGCCGCACGGGCCAACGCCGCCACAATGGGAGAATTGCCGCTGACCCGATACAGTGTCTGCTTGATCGCCAACACCTGAGGATCGTCCGCCGCATCACTGACTAGCTTCACCACCGGATCAAAGCTTTCATACGGATGGTACAGCAAAATATCCTTTTCCCGAATCCTTTCAAACAGGCGGTCATAGGACAACAATTCCCGGGGCCGCTGCGGTACAAAAGGTTCGTATAACCAGGGCCACATTTTATCCAGCGAAACAAATTTTAAAAAACAGGTGGCATCCAAAGGACCTGATATCTCGTAGACTTCTTCCTCTGCCAGATCGAGATTTTTCTGTAGAAAATGTTTTATTTTACTGTTTTTTGTTTTGACGATCTCCATACGGCGGGCCACGCCCCGCTTCCGCTGGCGCAGTGACTTTTCAATTTCCCGCAGCAAGTCGTCGATATCGTCTTCATCCACTTCCAGATCACTGTCACGGGTCAACCGGAAAGGCACCACGTCCAAAATGCGGCAGCCACGGAAAAGGTCTTTACAGTGTCTGGCGATCAACTCTTCCAGATAAACAAACGTACGCCGTTCCTCAACGGGGACCTCGATCAAACGCGGCAGTACAGAAGGAACCTGCACCACACTCATGCTTTCTTCTTCATCAATCGTAACCAGCTGCACGGCCAGATTTAAGGTCCGATTGCCTAAAAACGGGAACGGACGGGAGGCATCCACCGCCATAGGCGTCAATACCGGATAGACAAATTCCTGAAAGTAATGTTCCAACCATTCCCTGCCGGCGTCACTGCAATATTCCAGGCCTTTGATTTCCGGGCCGCCGGCCAGTTTCAAGTCATTCAGCACATCGCCTAAGATCTTGCTTTCCAGTTTCATCTGCTCATGAGCCGCCAGGGAAATTTCCCGCAACTGATCTTTGACGGTAAGTCCGGACGGATCCTTACGATTCAGCCCTTCTTCATATTGATCCCATAAACCTGCCACACGTACCATGAAAAACTCGTCCAGATTGGAAGAAGTGATGGCAATAAACTTCAGCCGTTCCAAAATAGGCGTAGTCTCTACTTCCGCTGCCCGTAATACGCGCAGGTTAAACTTCAGCCAACTCAGCTCCCGATTGAAAAAATACTCCGGTCGGGTCACATCAATGGGCAAACTTTCCTTCTTCATTTTTTCTGTAGTTTTTTTCAGTTTATCATTCATAGCGCATTCACCCGTTCCAGTCGGACCTTAAATCCATAAACTTCTTCCATGGTCGATACTTTTGAAGCAAACGTCCATTCTTCCAGATCCAGCTCCACCTTGCTCACCACCTGGATCACCAGTTCCCGATTCTGAATTGTCGCCTTGCATTGCTGGATCTTCTGTAAATAACTCCGGTCCAGCGCGTCAGCCAGACGCAGGATCGCAGAAAGCTTTGCCACCAGGGGCACCAATTCGCTCTTCAGTTCCGGCAGGGACTTTTTATCCCGCTCAAATACATTGTGAGCATGATAATAACTGGTCATGGCAATCACCAGCTTATCTTCCCCGGTAAAACCTACCAGATCCGTCCCCATGATCAATTGATATGAATACAGGGAATGGCTCCGCAGGGAAACATATTTGCCTATATCGTGCAAAATAGCCGCGGCGCGCAGTAAGAGACGACTATGATCATCCAGGCCATACTTTTTACCTAACTTATCAAAAAGAATAAGCGCCAGTTTTTCCACCTGCGTCACATGACCATAGTCATAGTGATATCGTTCCCCCACATGGTGGATCAGACTCATTTTTTCTTCTTCCAGAATGTAAGCATAAGCCGGATCTTTCTCCTGTATGATATGGGATAAGATCATGCCATCCACAAACGTATCGTCCGTAATAATGATCTCCTGCGCGGTAGGCGCCAGCTCCAAGAGTTGCTCATACAGCAGAACCATGGGCAGGACCAGCTCGCCTTCCGCTTCGGAAAGCCCGTAGGTCTTCATTAACTGCGGCAGATTTAATTTGCGGATCTTATCAAAAATTTCTCTGAATCGTTCCGTTGTAACGCGATTTACCTTTTTTTTGTTCTGCAGCTCCAACACTTTCAGCATCAGCTCCGTCTCCGTCCCGGAAAGCAGTAAAAAACGCACCGGCAGTCCTTCGATCGCCTGGCGCACCGGTCCGATGGTGCTGGAAAGAAATTGCATTAAAGCACGATTAAAATGCAGACTGCTGCGCTGATACTGGTTAAAGCTTTCTTTGATGCGGATGATCCCCATATGGAAATTTTGCTGCGCTTTTATCTTATCATCCTGCAGCAAAGAAACACCCAGACCGCCGGAAGAAATATCCAGAAGCAATATCCCCTGCTGGCTGCTGATTCGCTCATCCCTCATCGTGGTTCGGATCGCTACATATTTCGTATAAATTTCCATGGGCATCTCGACCACTTCAATGTCCAACCCGGTCCTCAATTTAATCTGATCCAGCAGGAACACCTTATTTTCCGCTTCCCGCACAGCTGTGGTCGCCTGCGCTACATACACATCCGTTCCGTAATCCTGCATCAGCTCTCTAAAGCCCTGCAGCACCTGACAGATTTCTTCGACCATAGAATAAGAGATCCGACCGTTTTTAAATGTTTCTTCCCCCAAACGGATCGGGTAATCGCAGCGTTCAATCTGCTTAATGCGGTTTAAACCGCGATATTCTACAATCTGCAACCGAAGCATTTCGGATCCCAAATGGATCACTGCCAGGGTCGTATAGGTTTTCCTTTTCATGGTCTGCGCTCCCTGATCTTATAAAACATAGCAATTATCGGCACGTACAAAGAACCGCCTGTCCTCCGGCGCAGGCACACTCGCCGCATAACCGGCTCCGGAGCCGCACCGGCGAAGACCGCCTGTATTCCGGCCTTTCTTTTACATTACCGCCTTTTATTCCTATAAAATACTCATATTTTTAAATCACTTCGACATTTATCAGAAAAATCCTTGCAATATATGTAAAACCTTTGTAAGTTCTTTGTTTCGTTTGCATTCTAAAATTTTACAAGCCGACAGGCAGGATTTTGCCACACCTTTGTAAAATTTGATATAATAAATATGATTTTATGATTCTTTTCTATTATTCTTTTTTAACATTATTCAATACGACTCGGTGAAAGCAATGCAAAGAATAGCCATCATTGATATCGGCTCCAACTCGGCCCGTCTGGTCATCAGCCACATTTATAAAAACGGCGCCTACAACATGGTTTTTAATCAGAAAGAGTCCCTCCGGTTAGCGCAAAAGACCGATAAAAACGGCCTTTTATTACCGGAAGCTTTTTCCAGCACATTAAATATCATGAAAGCGTTTGTCTTTATGTGCAACCAGTACAAGGCGGACAAAATCATCGCCGTAGCCACTGCGGCCATTCGCAATGCCAAAAACGGCACGGCGCTGACCAAAGAAATTGCGGAAAAAACAGGTATCCAGCTTCACATCCTCCCCGGAAACGCAGAGGCTTACCTCAGTTATTTAGGCGTTATCAATACGCTGCCGGTAAGCGATGGGATCATTTTCGACCTGGGCGGCGGCTCGACCGAACTGGTACTGGTCCGCGACCGCAAACTGATGGAATCCGTTTCTATCCCTTTAGGCGCGGTAAATACTACCGGTATGTTCAACACCCGGGATAAGATGCCCCCCAACGTCTTCAGCGATGTTAATTTTTTTCTTTCTTCCCGGTTGGCTAAATACCCCTGGCTGAAAGATGCCAAGCTCCCTTTGATCGGGGTTGGCGGTACGGCTCGTACCGTTGCCAAGATGATCCAGAAAAGCCGGCATTATCCTTCCAGCCGGATCCACAATTATATTTTTAACACCCAAAATTTTCGCTCCTTGTTTAAAAGATTGAGGGGGACAAATCTGGAGCAAAGAAAAAAAGTGTCCGGCCTTTCCGGCGAACGCGCCGATATTATTTTAGCGGGTATGTCCATTATTCATTGCCTGGCAGAACAGACGGCCAGCAAGCGGATCATTACTTCCGGCTGCGGCTTAAGAGAAGGTCTTTTTTATGACTATTATGCAAAAATGAATCAGGTTCCCCTGATTGCCGATAATATTTTAGAAACCAGTACGCTGAATGTTCTGCGTCTGTATTCCAACAATGAGGAACATTGCAAACATGTTTCAGACCTGGCGTTGAATATCTTCGATGGCTGGCGCGAACTGCATAAATTAAACAAATCCTGCCGTGCTCTCTTAAAAACTTCTTCTTTACTGCACGACATCGGTATTACCATCAACTATTACAGCCATGCCCGCCATTCCGCCTACATGATCTTAAATGCCAAGCTGTTCGGTCTGACCCACGAAGAACAAATGCTTTGCGCCGTAGTAGCCGGTTGGCACAATGGCATTTCCAAAGGTTATTTTAAAGAACATGTGTATCGCACCCTCCTGGACGAAAAAGACTGGGTCACAGCCGAACGCATGGCGCTGATTCTGGCCCTGGCCGAAAGTCTGGATTACTCGGAAAGCAATAAAGTTCGTTCCGTCCTGCCAAAAAGCGAATCGCACAAGGCCATTCTGGAGATTAACTGTGAGGGCAATGCTTCGATTGAACTGTATCAGTTGGAAACTTATAAATCCTGGTTCGCCAAGCTGTTTGGCAAACCCCTGGAGATCGTTATTAATAGCAAGTAAAAAGGCTGACGCTAAAATACGGCAAACAAGGTATTATAAAAAGGTTGGAGCAGAAACTCCAACCTTTTTTATATATTTTATACTTTTGTTATATTATTGATTTTTCCTTGCAGGCCGTTCTTTTACCACTACTTTACCACTGCAAAAAGTATCTTACTCCTCTTTACTTACAGCAGTCCTTTTAAGCGGCTGCACTTCAAACATGCGACTCCAGGGAAGCCGGAACTCATATTGGTCCACAATCTCTCCCAGTACAGGTCTTGCCACTTTACGGATGTCCTCGTTAATGGCCTCTTCCGCCACTTTTTTCTGTTCTTCCGTAAAACCGGAATTCGGCATTTGTTTGGGCCAGATCACAGTACGATATACATTCATCCGGGAATTAGCCTGATAAGCCCAGTCATCCAGGTAGCGGACATTTAGCAGTTCCTCCGCTGCGCCCGCCGTATAAAAGGGCGATTCCAATCCCTGCGCCAACGCAAATCCCAGCGTGTTGCCGGAGGTGTTCCAGCCGCCATAGGCCGCCACTTTATAGGCAATACCGCGGCGGAACAGTTCCCGTACTAACGCATTATCCGCTCCGTTGCCATAGGCTGAATCGGAAATGATCACTTTCTTACCCTCATCCAGATAAGATTCTACTTTATCCAGGAATTTTTGCGTATGAGGCCCTGCCACCCCGTTGTTTTTCTCATTTGAAGCTTCTAACATCACACCGTTAAAAGGAGTGTTCACCGCCAGAATAAAATCGGCCCGTGCCGCTTTTTTAGCAGGAAAAGCGCCTGCGGCATAAATATGTTCTCGGGCGGAAACCGAGATCTTATCATCTTCGTAAGTCGGAACCGTAGCCCCGCCTTTCCCCGACGCATATTCCGTATAAACCAGCGGGATCGTATAGGTCAGTCGGTTGGCCGCCTGAGTCAGAAGCAACAAGCCCAACTGATCGGCGCCGGAAAAGAAACGAATCTTTTCTTTCGGCAATTCATTGACCAACGTAGACAAATACCGCGCTTCTTTATGGGCTTGCGATAAGGGCGCCGTATCATCACGGCCGATCAGCAAATAGTTGAAGCTGCCGCTTTCTACGCCATGGAGCAATAACTCCGTTGTCTTAAGGTTCAGCTTACGACGACCGTAAAAATCGTCTGCCATAGCCCGGGGGATCGTGCGGTTTAATTCCTGTAATTCTTTGGTCTCTTTCCGGGAAAGACGCGCTAACTCCGTCTTATCCCGCAAAGCCCCCTGCCGAAACAGTTTCGGTCCCCATTCCTGATAATAGACCGGTTCCACCGGTGCCGCGCTGGCCCTGGGGGAACGCATGATCGTCACAAACACATAGACATTGGGGTTGCCGCTTTTTTTCTTTAACCCCAGGATACGCTCTGCCCGGGATCGCAGCACCGCTTCGTCAAAATGATGCGTTCGCGAGTCTACCAGACCGCCATACAGCAAGGAATCCGCACTGACAACTACCGCCACAGATTCTCTGGACTTTTCTTCCAGCCAGTCAAACAACTGATCCGGATGACCGGCCTGCGAAGCGGCAGACAGCAGTTCGTCCGGGGGAAACTGAATATCCCACCCGGCGGCCTGCATCGTGGCCACTGTATAGTCTTTGGAAACAGGTCGGGTGTCCAGGGGAACAAAGACCATGGTCCCTTTCGTTTTTGCCGGGGAAGCCAACGTCTGCTGTGTCTTTTCCGGTTCTGCAACCGGCGGCTGTTCTGCCGGAGCGGCCGCAAAAGCTTGCGCGCTCAACAACAAAAGCCCGCTCATACACAAACCTGTCATCCATTTTTGCATAATCTGAACACCTCAGAAACCATTATTTTGCATAAGATGCAACAGCGCTGTCCTTCAAGAGCACGTCATGGGCGCCGCCTTCCACAATCGAAGTGGAAGAAACCAGCGTCAATTTTGCGTTCTTCCGCAGTTCACCTAAATTCAAGGCGCCACAATTGCACATAGTGCTACGGATCTTAGCCAGCGTCAGGTTCACATTGTCTTTCAAAGAACCGGCATACGGCACATAGGAGTCAACGCCTTCTTCAAAAGAAAGCTTTTGAGAGCCACCCAGATCGTAGCGCTGCCAGTTACGGGCCCGATTGGAGCCTTCACCCCAATATTCTTTCATATAGCTGCCGTTGATATTCACTTTATCTGTGGGGCTTTCATCAAAACGGGCGAAGTAACGGCCCAACATGAGGAAATCCGCCCCCATCGCCAGCGCCAGGGTCATATGGTAATCGTACACAATGCCGCCGTCGCTGCAGACAGGCACATAGATGCCGGTTTCTTTATAATATTCGTCACGGGCTTTGCAAACATCGATCAGCGCCGTAGCCTGACCGCGGCCAATCCCCTTGGTCTCACGGGTAATGCAGATCGAACCGCCGCCGATACCGACTTTTACAAAATCAGCGCCGCTTTCCGCCAGAAAACGGAAACCTTCCGCATCCACTACGTTGCCGGCCCCAACCTTCACCGTATCACCGTAATGATCCCGGATCCATTTCAGCGTGAGCCGCTGCCACTCGGAATAACCTTCGGAAGAGTCGATACACAACACGTCCACCCCGGCTTCCACCAAAGCGGGCACACGCTCCGCATAATCGCGGGTATTGATACCGGCGCCTACCACATGGCGTTTTTTATTGTCCAGCAGTTCCAGCGGGTATTCTTTATGCGATACATAGTCTTTACGGAACACCATGTACAGCAGACGGCCTTCATTATCAATGATGGGCAGCGTATTGAGTTTATGATCCCAGATAATATCATTAGCCTGCTGCAGGGTCGTATCCTTTTTCCCTACGACCATCTGCTTGATGGGGGTCATAAAATCTTTCACCTGCGTAGACAGATCCATGCGGCTGACACGATAGTCACGGCTGGTAACGATGCCTTCCAGACGTCCGTTTACGGTTCCGTCGCTGGTCACTGCCACAGTGGAATGACCGGTCTTTTCTTTCAGCACCAGAATGTCTTTCAGGGTGCTGTCCGGAGTAATGTTGGAATCACTGGTCACAAAGCCGGCCCGGTAACTTTTTACATTGCGCACCATCTGGGCTTCGTCTTCAATCGTCTGGGAGCCATAGATAAAGGAACAGCCGCCTTCCCGGGACAGTGCGACTGCCAGCGTATCGTTGGAAACGGACTGCATAATAGCAGAAACCATCGGGATATTTAACGTAAGAGCCGCCTCTTCGCCCTTTTTAAATTTTACCAACGGCGTCTGCAGGGACACATTGTCAGGGATACACTTGGACGAAGAATACCCCGGTACCAACAGGTACTCACTGAAAGTATGTGCAGGTTCATCATAATAAAATGCCAATCGTCACACCATCCTTTTCAAAATATTAATAGTAAAATTGTATTACAGGATAGCTTTTCTGTCCACTAAAAAATTTTTATTGACAGAACAGCCCTGCAAAAGCAACTGTCCTCTTAGGACAGGACTCCTCTATCACGAGTCAAATCGTCGGCGAAAAAGCTTACTTTTTCAAAGCGCGCCAGGCAATATCCTTACGATAATGGACCTGATCGAAATGAATTTTTTCCACGGCGGAATAGGCTCTGTCTTTTGCGCTTTTTATGTCTTCCGCTAAAGCCGTTACGCCCAGTACCCGACCACCTGCCGTGACGACCTTGCCCTCAACAGACCTGGTACCGGCATGGAATACCGCTACATTTTCCATGGCGTCTGCTTCTTCCAGGCCGGTAATAACTTTCCCGTTTTCATAACTTGCAGGATAACCGCCGGAAGCCATAACGATACAAACTGCAGCGCAGTGTTTCCACTGTACCAGAGACGGATCCAGCGTACCCGTAGCGCAGGCCAGCATGATTTCCGCCAGATCACTGTCCAACAAAGGCAGAATGACCTGGGTTTCCGGATCGCCAAAGCGACAATTGAACTCTACTACTTTAATGCTGTCGCCTTTGATCATCAAACCGGCATAAAGGCAGCCGGCATACGTTCTGCCTTCGGCATTCAGCGCGGCAATCACCGGCTTCAAAACCGTCTCTTCCGCTTTGATCCGCAGCGCTTCCGTCATGACCGGAGCCGGCGCATAGGCGCCCATGCCGCCGGTATTGGGTCCCTCATCCCCGTCATTCACCCGTTTATGATCCTGGGAAGCGATCATCGGCACCACGATCTTACCATCGGTAAAGGCAAGAAGCGTCGCTTCCTCCCCTTCCATAAACTCTTCCAATACCACGCGGGCCCCCGCTTCGCCAAATTTGTGTCCGGCCATCATATCCTCTATGGCAGCCAGGGCCTCCGCTTTGGTCATCGCCACCACAACGCCTTTGCCGGCAGCCAGGCCATCCGCTTTAACAACGACAGGCGCGCCGTGCTCTTCCACAAAAGCATACGCAGTTTCAATATCCGTGCAGACTTTGAAAGCTGCTGTCGGAATATTATATTTTTCCATCAACCCCTTGGAAAAAGCCTTGGAACCTTCCAGCTCCGCAGCGTTTTTATTGGGGCCGAACACCGGCAGGCCCCGGGAGCGGAAAATATCACCTAAACCGGCGACCAGCGTGGCTTCCGGTCCTACTACAGTCAGGTCGATACTGTTTTCTTCCGCAAAATCCGCCAGGGCATTTAAATCGCCCAGATCCAGAGACTGACAGGAGCATTTGGGCAGTTTTGCAATACCGGGATTTCCCGGCACTACAATCAGGCTCTCCACCCGATCACTTTGAGACAGCTTCCACGCCAATGCATGCTCGCGTCCGCCGCCGCCAATCAATAATAGTTTCATCGCTGCGCCTCACTCATTGTCTTTATGTAATTGTTTTTGTAAATATTCGGTGATCATCGCGTCATATAAAGAAGTATGGCGGAAAGCTTCCATCGCCAGACTCTTACGGGTATGCAGATCAATATCGCCTTTTTCTTCCAGCATGGCCTTCAGGTCCTCGTACCGTTCCGGGTTAGTAATGATCACCACATCATGAAAATTTTTAGCCGAAGCGCGTACCATGGCCGGTCCGCCGATGTCGATATTCTCGATCGCCTCTGCCTCCGTCACACCCGGCTTTTCAATCGTCGCCTTAAAAGGATAGAGATTGACCACCACTAAATCGATGGGGACGATCCCATGTTCCTTCATCTGCGCCATATGCTCCGGGTTATCCCGTACGCCCAGGATCGCGCCGTGAATCTTCGGATTCAGCGTTTTGACCCGTCCGTCCATGATTTCAGGAAAACCGGTCACCTCGCTGACGTAAGTCACCGGAATACCGGCCTCCTGAATTGCTTTCATAGTGCCGCCGGTAGAAATAATCTCTACCCCTTTTGCATGCAAAAACGCCGCTAACTCCTTAATTCCGGTCTTATCAGAAACACTTAACAACGCCCGTTTAATTCTCATTTTGCATCGCTCCCGTTCACACTGATCCGCTTCTTATTTTGCAATCTTTACATGACGTCCTGCTACTGACAGCTTGCCTTCCGCCCACAGTTTCACCGCTTCCGGCAGCGCTTTATGTTCCTGTTCCAAAATACGGGCAGCCAGAGACTCCTCCGTATCCTCATCCAATACCGGCACAGCCTTTTGTAAAATAATCGGACCGGTATCCGTCCCTTCATCCACAAAATGCACCGTGCAGCCGGAGATCTTCACCCCATAATCCACCGCCTGGCCCTGCGCGTCCAGCCCAGTAAAGCTGGGCAATAAAGCCGGATGAATATTGATGATTTTATGTTCCCACCGGCGGATGAAAAAACCGCTCAGGATCCGCATAAAACCTGCCAGGACCACCAGTTCCGCGCCGGCCTCCCGCAACGCGTCATCAATCTTGCTTTCAAACTCCGTTTTATCTTTACAGGCTTTACGTTCCACCACCACGGCCGGAATATGAGCCTTTGCCGCCCGTTGCAAAGCCAACGCTTCACCCTGGTCGCTGATGACGACCGCCACTTCTGCCGGCAGCTCGCCGGATGCAATATGATCAAGAAGGGATTGCAGATTGCTGCCCCGGCCGCTGACCAGTACGCCAATCTTTTTACGCACCGAACACCCCGCCTTTCATCACGGTCTCCTTGTGACCGGGAACAATTTTCCCCAGTTCGTAGAACGTTTCACCGTGTTCCCGCAGATGCGCGCGCACCGCATCCGCTTCAGCCGGATCAAGAACCAGCACCATGCCTACACCCATATTAAAGGTCCGATACATTTCTTTCACCGGTACATTGCCCCATTCCTGCAGCTTCTTAAAGACCACCGGGACCTCCCAGGCCGCCGCATCGATTTCCGCATTACAGTTTTTCGGTAAAATACGGGGAATGTTATCATAAAAACCGCCGCCGGTAATGTGTACCATGCCGTGGAGATCAAATTTTTCAAGCAAAGGCAGGCAGGTCTTAGGATACAGGCGCGTCGGCGTCAGCAACTTTTCACCCAGCGTGCAGCCAAATTCAGGAATCTGCGTGTCCACAGTAAAGCCCATGACTTCAAAGCAGATTTTACGCACCAGCGAAAAGCCGTTGGAATGTACACCGGAAGAAGGCAGTCCCAGTAAAATATCGCCGGCCTTTACTTTGTCTCCGGTGATCATCTTGCTGCGTTCCACCACACCTACACAAAATCCGGCAATATCGTATTCACCCCTGGCATAAAAACCGTGCATTTCTGCCGTTTCCCCGCCAATCAGGGCACAGCCGCTCTCCTTGCAGGCATCGGCTACCCCCTTTACAATATCCGCTACTTTTTGAGAATCTACTTTATCGACGGCAATGTAATCCAGGAAAAACAGCGGCTCCGCCCCCTGCACCAGAATGTCATTGACGCACATAGCCACAGCATCCTGCCCTACGGAACCGTGCTGATTCATTAAAAAAGCCAATTTTAACTTGGTGCCCACCCCGTCCGTACCGGAAACCAGGATTGGCTCCTTATATTTTTTCGTATCCAGGGCAAACAGGCCGCCAAAACCGCCCAGATCTCCGATCACTTCCGGTCTGTAACTGGCGCGTACACTTTCTTTCATCAAATCTACCGCTTTGTTGCCTGCGTCGATATCGACCCCTGCGTCCGCATAGGTCAATTGTTTTTTGGTGTCTTCGCTCATGACAGCCTCCCCTAAAATATCCTTTTTAACGTTACAGCCCGGCCGCAAAGCCGCCGTTTCTGCTTCATCCGCGCTTTACGCGCCATACGCCGCTGTATTTATTTTTTCTCATTCCGTACTGCTTCCAATTTTGCCGCCTTCTCAGCTACCTCAGCACGCATTTTTTCACGGTAGGCTGCTAACTTTTCTACCAATTCCGGATGCGCTCCGGCCAGAATTTCCACAGCAAAAATAGCCGCATTCTTAGCCCCGTCGATGGCCATGGTCGCCACCGGAACTCCGGGTGGCATCTGAACAAAGCTTAATAAAGCATCCATCCCTTTCAAAGGGCCGCCGCCAATCGGTATGCCGATCACAGGCAACGTGGTATAAGCTGCGATCACACCGCCTAAATGAGCCGCCAGGCCCGCAGCGGCAATAATGGCTTCCACGCCCCGTTCTCTGGCTTCTGCCGCAAAGGCATGGACCTGATCCGGAGTACGATGGGCCGAAGCCACTACAACTTCTACTTCAACACCGAATTCTTTTAACGTTTTTTCAGCCGGTTCTAAAATAGGCCAGTCTGAATTGCTTCCCATGATAATGGCAACCTTCATCACAATCTCTCCTTGTTCACAAAACGTGTTTCTTATGGAATTTTGGGTACAAAAAACCAACCTTACAACAGGGTAAAGTTATTTAATTAATTTTACCAATATGCCGTTAGAGTGTCAAATCTATTACACCTTTCTTACTATTTCTTACACAGCACATGATGTGGCTTCGCCAACGGCTCTTTCACAGGCCGGGAAATATGCGGAAAACGGCAAAAAATTTATCGAAAAAAGCGAATGAATCAAAGATATCGGCAAGAACTCCCGGAGACGTATTTCAAACCGAGTCTTCCCGTTTTTCAAACAACGAAAACAGATTGACCGGCGTTTCACCGCATAAGTTATACCCCGGCGCTTTTTCCAGCGCTTTCGCCCGGGCCAGCTGCAGGTCATGGTACACCTGCCATTTGGCCTGCACCTGTTCTTTGCCGTATTGGCGGAGAATATAAGAGGGATGGTAGGTAGCAATGCAGTCGAATCCCTGCCTCGTCTGAAACCATTGCCCTCTCTGTCGCGTGATGCGCATGGAGGGTTCTCCTAAATAATGCAGTGCTACGGTCCCTAACGCTACGATGACCTTGGGCTGTAAAATCGCCATTTCCCGTTCCAGCCAGATCTTACCGCAAAAATCAGCCTCTGCTAACGTAGGCGTACGATTTCCCCTTGGTCTGCATTTGATAATATTACTGGTCAAAACCCTGTCCCGCGTGATCTGCACGGACCACAGGGCTTTATCCAGCAATTGACCGGACGGACCGATCAGGGGACAGCCGTAATCATCCTCCACCCCTCCGGGTCCTTCCCCTATAAAAACAAGAGGGCTGTCGGCACAGCCATACCACCCCACAGGCGCTTTACAATCTTCCCGTAACGGACAGGAGCGACACGAGGTCAATTCCCCGGCCAGACTTTGCAACTGTTCTTCTTTTAATGACATGATCTACCTCGTGTGACCGCCGGTAAAACAACGCGCGGAAAAGTCCAACTGGTGTTCTCACGCCTTGCCTTACATTCCGGCTTTGCGTATCTTACTTGCGAAATATTGCTTGCGTGCCGGACTTTCTTCAAAATCCATTCCGCTTCCCTTACAGGATACGGCGACAAGGCCGTATCACCTTATCGCCGTACTTCATGAGTCACCGCAACAACCGCAGTGGTCAGGCCGTTCTATGACTACCGACCGCCCTGCAATTTTCGAAGGCAATGCATCATACCCGCTGTGAATCATCCAGAACTTCTTTCCCTGTTCGGTAAAAATCACTCCGTAGGAAGAATTTCCTGCATGGTTTTGCAAAAAGATATCCGCTTCAGCCCTGTTTTCACTAAATTCATGTGTCTTATCAAAATAAATATTGGCGCCGATCGCTTCCACCACAGCCGTCGGCAGACAACCGGTATGTCTGTCAGGAAACTTTTCCGCCAGCTCCGCTTTTAACCGCATCCGCACCGCTTCGCAGATTTGCTGCTCCGTCATGGTAAAAGGATACACCGAAACCAACGCCTGATGCACCCTGCTTTCTTCATCTTCCAAAATTTTCAACCCCCAATATGGCAGGTTCACCGCTGCCCTTGCTTAAATCCGGTTCCTTGCAAATGCAAAACCGCTGACACCGGCCTTCCCGCCTGACTACGGCGCTTTATTGTCGGCACTTTATCATGAAAGCAAGAAGAACGAAAAGCGTCTTTTTATTCAGCAAGCAGCAATTCCTTTGCATCCAGGATCGCCTGCCCCGCAGCGCAAGCCGGGCAGAAACAGGTTTTGCCGCCGGCCTCTTTCACCTTGATCGCCGTTTCTGCCAGATGAGCTGCTGCGTTTTCACCAAACATCTTCTTTCCTGCATCAGAAGTAAATAACGCCAACACCGAATCAATATCCTGCACATCTTCTTCCAATTCCGCAATCAATGTTTCGCCCGCTTTCTTTTCCCCGGGAGTATCCAGCGCAGCCAAATACCCCTGCGCCACAACTCTTAATTCCTGGCAGCAGCTGGGAGCTTCCAACAGTTCCTTCACTCGGTCAACGATAAACTCGCGTTCTTCTTCAGTCATGTTCGCTCATCCTTTCTCTACCTCGTAACTGTATTTTCTTAAGAGTCCCGGCAGCAAGACCACCGCGCTTACGGCCAGGCCTAAAAACAGAGGTTTTATCGAAGTACCTGCAAAAGTGGCGGCTAAAGCCACCCCGGTACTTAGCAACATAGACAATACGGCCCGTCTGGCGCCCACACGCCCCGGACAGAAAATCGCCAGCGACAGCGGCAGAAAGATTCCTCCGCCCCGCAGAGCCATGGATAAATAGTTCCAGAAAAGAATCTGCGAATCCTGATGCAACAAGGCAAAACCGCAGGCGCAGAACATCACGCCTAAAACCACCAGGCGATTGAGCCTCAGCAGCCCCCGGTTCGACTTGATTTTAAGCCACGGGGACAAAATATCTTTCGAGACCATGGTGCCGATCCCCAGAGAAAGGCCCCCGATAGAGCCAATCAGGGAAAGGAATATGCCCCCCATCGCCACAGATCCCAGCCATACCGGCTGATGTTGTAAAAGGTACAAAGGCAAAACCAGGATCGGGCTGACACCCGGATGAAGCGCGTGCATATACACACCGATCATCGAACAGGGCAGACCCACCGGAATGGCCACCAACGCCGCTGCGAAAGTGCCATAAGCCGCTGTTTTCGGATCAGAGGCAGAAAAAATGGTCTGAATATACGTCTGGGTACAAATGATTCCCACTAAAAGCGAGAGAAATTTTTCCAGTGCGTTGACCCCGCCGTTCCCCAAAGGATCAAACCAGGGCGAAAAGGGCAGCGACGCGAAAATGGACGGATCCGTATAAAGGCTCCAGAACGCCGCGCCGCCCGCCAAAAACAGGCTGAAAAAAATCACAGTCATTTTTAAAATACCGCTTACCCCGGCGCTTTTCATCCCGCCGAAAAAAACATAACAGGCCACTAACGTAACCAAAAAACACGCAGACTCCCCGGGAGAAATGGCAAAGACCGCCGAAATAAGTGCAATACCGGGCAAACAGCTGGCTACCGCACTGAAAAATATCCCCAGAGACGATACGACACTGGCAATAGATCCGGCTTTTTTACCGTAATGCAATACAAAATACTGAGGAATCGTTTCCAGGCCCGTCTTACGCAGAGGACCCGCATAAAACAGACCCATAATAATGAAGGTCAAACCGCTGCCTAACGTAAACCACCAGGCTGACAACCCTGCCGAATACGCAAGTTGAGCCGTTCCTACCGTAGCGCCGCCGCCGATGATTGTCCCGGCAATGCTGCCGGCCACCATGGGCACGCCGGCGCTGCGTCCCCCCAGACTATACCCCTCCGCGCTTTTAACCGAACCGGCGGCATATATACCGCCGCCAATCACAGCAGCAACAGTGGTCAGCATGATAATCATATGTAACGTAGTAATTTCTAACTGTGCCTGCATTTTAACTCCTAAAAATAATCGACCTTGGCTTCATTATACTCCACCGGAAACAACCTCGTCAAAACCCCTGTTTCTGTTCCGTCAAATTCGTGCTATAATAATTATATATGTACGATTTGAACACATCCTCAACAGTTGATTCATTTGTGTAAAATTTTAATAAAATAAGGTGAAAATTATGGCAACAAGAGAAAAAATAACAAAAACTTCTACAAGAAAAAGCATGAAAACCGCTCCTGTTTTGAATTTTGACCCTGCCATTGTAAAAAAGGTGCAAAGTCAAATGCTGGACAGCGAGCTCCTCATCTCCATCTCCGATTTCTTTAAGGTGTTGGGGGACGAAACCCGCATGAAAATCATCTACGCTCTCTCCCACGAAGAACTCTGCGTAACAGATCTGGCCGCCGCTCTGGAAATGACCCAGTCAGCCGTAAGCCATCAGCTTAAATTACTGCGGATGGCGAATCAGGTAAAATCCCGGCGGGAGGGGAAAAGCATCTTCTATTCTCTGGACGACCAGCATGTGCTGGATATTCTGCAGGAAGCCCTGACTCACATACAGCATAAAATGCACGAACACAAATAAAAAAACTGTCGAAACGCATAAGTACCTGCAATAAACAGCCCGACTATGCGCTGTCAGGCAGCAAATACCTGTCAGACAAAAGAGGGGGAGGAATCCATGATGAAAGCCAATTGCGCAAATTGTCCCACACACGCCTGTTACACCAAAGGTGTTAATTGTACCGGAATCGATTTAGAAGAAGTCCGTCAGGCCTATTCGCCGGCAGAATTAAAGATGATGGAAGCCGCCGCCTATGTGGAAGGCACTTTTTACAGCAATATTACCCGACTGGAAGAAATCGCCGAGTTCGCTAAAACAATGGGATATAAAAAACTGGGGCTGGCTTTTTGCATCGGGCTGAACGAAGAAGTCCGTTACATTGCCCGTTACTACGAAAAACAAGGCTTTGAATGTTATAGCGTTTGTTGTAAAAACTGCAGCTTTGCCAAAAAAGAATACGGGCTTAAACAGGTGAAACCGGAATTAGAACACGAAGCCATGTGCAACCCTAAATTCCAGGCCCGCTTTTTAAAAGAAAACGGCGCGGAACTGTTTATTATCTGCGGCCTTTGCGTAGGACATGACGCTATTTTTGCCGCCAACTGTGACGGTCCGGTCACGACCCTGGTGGTCAAAGACCGTTTGCTGGCCCATAATCCGTTGGGCGCGATTTATTCCCGCTATTGGAAACGCAAATTAGGCATTATGGATCCGGACGAAGTATAAGCATATAAAATATGGCCGCAGAACTACGACAGCAGAACTGTGGCAGCAGAATCACGACAGCAGAATCGCGGTCGCATAACTGCGGCAGCATAGAAGAGGATACCGTTCCGCAACAATCTGCAACAATACATTACCGCACCACAAGTGTAAAAAGCTCCTCCAACGAGGAGTTTTTTATTTGCAATTACACAATATATTGTATATAATCCTTGACCTTGCACAATAACACTACTATAATTAGTGGTAGCCAAACAATTCAATTTATCTTTAATTTCGCTTCTAAAGAAGGAATCTTCTATGACTACGCTCCGTATCGCAGGCTGTAAAAAGCACTCCTCCGTCAATGGTCCCGGAGTACGTTATGTCCTATTCATGCAAGGCTGTACGCACCATTGTCCGGGCTGCCAGAATCCGGAGACCTGGGACCCTGCGGGTGGTATGGCCGTGAACGTCGAAGATATCATTCAGGAAATCCGCTCGACACGGTATCTGGACGGCGTGACGCTTTCCGGCGGCGACCCGCTGCTGCAGCCTGACGCCGCACGAACGATCGCCAAAGCGATGCAGGAAGACGATTTAAACGTCTGGCTTTATACCGGCTGGACCTACGAACAAATTATGCGGGGCAGCGCCGGTCAAAAAGCCAAAGAAGTCCTTCCTTATGTGAATGTCCTGGTGGACGGTCCCTTTGTCGAACAACGGAAAACAGGCCACTCCCTCTGGCGGGGCAGCGATAATCAGCGTCTTATCGATGTACAGGCCAGTCTGGCTCAAAAGCAGGTTGTTGAATGGCAGAGTGAAAAAAGTTTTGTAAGGCGTAAGTAGAAAAGAGGAATGGGTTATGAGTTATTTTAAAAATGTAGTAAAACGCAACGGCATCACGGTTCCTTTTGACGAGAAAAAAATTGAGAATGCAGTAGCCAAAGCCTTTGTGGCTACGGGCGAAGTGGAAGCCCGGGATGTATCCGCCATGTCCCGGGCCATCACGTTGATGGTCGTCACCGGCCTGCGGGAAACGGCCGAAGAAATCCCTACCGTAGAAGAAATCCAGGATAAAGTCGAAGAAGCCCTGATGAAATGCGATTACGCCAAAACGGCAAAAGCCTATATCCTCTACCGTAACCAGCATCAAAAAGCGCGTAACACGAAAAATACGCTCTTAGACTACAAAAAACTGGTAAACGGTTATATCGGCGAAGAAAAGGACTGGCGGGTTAAAGAAAACTCTACCGTCACCTTAAGCGTAGGCGGTCTGATCCTGTCTAATTCCGGCGCGATCACCGCTAATTACTGGCTCAGCGAAATCTATGACGAAGACATCGCCGAAGCGCACCGCCGCTGCTTTATGCATATCCACGATTTAAGCATGCTGACCGGCTACTGCGCCGGCTGGAGCTTAAAACAACTCCTGGTAGAAGGGCTGGGCGGTGTGCCGGATCGTATCACCTCGGCGCCGGCTAAACACCTCAGCACCCTCTGCAACCAGATGGTAAACTTTTTGGGCATTATGCAGAACGAATGGGCCGGCGCGCAGGCGTTTTCTTCCTTTGACACCTATCTGGCCCCCTTTGTCAAAGTGGACAACTTAAGCTATGACGAAGTAAAACAATGCATCCAATCCTTTGTCTATGGTGTAAATACGCCGTCCCGTTGGGGTACCCAGGCGCCTTTTACCAACATCACATTGGACTGGACTGTGCCGGAAGATATGCGAGAACAGCCTGCCATCGTAGGCGGCAAAGCCATAGACTTCACCTATGGCGAATGTGCGAAAGAAATGGATATGGTCAACAAAGCCTTTATCGAGATTATGATCGAAGGCGATGCAAACGGACGCGGCTTCCAGTACCCCATCCCCACTTACTCCATCACCAAAGAGTTCGACTGGAATCCCACCGAAAATAACAAGCTCCTTTTTGAAATGACAGCAAAGTACGGCACTCCCTATTTTTCCAACTACATCAACTCTGACATGAAGCCGTCCGACGTGCGCAGCATGTGCTGCCGCCTGCGGTTAGACCTGCGCGAGCTGCGTAAAAAGGCCGGCGGCTTCTTCGGCTCCGGCGAAAGTACCGGTTCCGTAGGCGTAGTCACGCTGAATCTGCCGCGTCTGGCTTACTTAAGCCATTCACAGGAAGAATTTTATACCCTGCTGGATAAATATATGGATATTGCCGCCCGCTCTCTTTCCGTAAAGCGCAGCGTGATCTCCCGCCTGATGAACGAGGGACTGTATCCCTATACACGCCGTTACCTGGGCACGTTTAAAAATCATTTCTCCACCATCGGCCTGGTAGGAATGAACGAAGCAATTCGCAATGCAGCCTGGCTGCAAAACGCGGCTACGGAAGAAGATATCACGACGGAAGCCGGCCGCCGCTTTGCCATTGAAGTATTAAAACATATGCGCACCCGGTTATCCGATTATCAGGAACAATACGGCGATTTGTATAATCTGGAAGCCACGCCGGCGGAATCCACTTCCTTCCGCTTTGCCAAACACGACACGGAAGAATTCCCCGGCATCCTCACGGCAGCCGAAAAGGACGGCGCTCCTTATTACACCAACAGCTCGCACCTTCCCGTTAATTACACGGACGACATCTTTGACGCGTTGGAACTGGAAGACGAATTGCAGACGTTATACACCAGCGGCACCGTATTCCACGGCTTCTTGGGCGAAAGACTGCCCGACTGGCAGTCGGCGGCTACACTGGTCCGGAAGATCGCCAAAAATTTCCGCCTGCCCTACTATACTCTGTCGCCCACCTATTCCGTATGCGCCGACCACGGCTACATCCGGGGCGAACACTTCAACTGTCCCAAATGCGGTAAAAAAGCGGAAGTGTACTCCCGCATCACCGGCTATTACCGTCCGGTGCGCAATTGGAACGATGGAAAAGTCAGCGAATTCAAAAGCCGTAAGACGTACCTTACAGAAAATCCGGCGGAAAAAGAAGCCCGCAGTACCTTTCCCTCCACAGCAGAACGGGCAGATGAGCGGATCATGACGGAAGCCAAAAGCCTTGCCGCCAAAACAACGCAGTCGGGAGCAACAACTGCCAATGCCAAGGAGATCCTATCATCGCAGGGGAATGACAATGCAGGCAAAGGGCATCGCTTTCTGTTGTCCACACGTACCTGCTCCAGCTGCGCTATGGTCCGCAAAATGCTGCAGGAAGCAAAAGTAGATTACACACCGTTATTTGCCGAAGACCCACAAGGTGCGGCCCTGGCCGAAAAATTCAATATTTGCTCCGTACCCGTACTGATCGACGGTACCGGTGAACTTGTAAAGCTCCTTAATAACGTAAATGAAATTAAAGGCTATATCGAAAAAATACAGGGAATCTGAATTCTTTTACTACGGTTTAACGTCTTCTAATATTGCATAAAATAACCCCGCCTGATAAGCAGGCGGGGTTATTTTTAAGTCCATAATATTACTTCACAATACATATGATAAATATTTAATTTTGTTCTTTTACTATTTCTCATTCTAAGATCAAACACTCTCCTCAGCCTTTAAAGAACGTACCGAAAATTCCGCGGATCAAATTGGAGCCGATGCTGCCGCCCACGCTCCGGCCAATACTGCCGCCTACTGATTTGCCTAAGGAGCTGCCCACGGCGCGTCCTACGGTTCCTAACACACTGTTGCCTACCGATTTTACCAGACGGTTTTTCTCCCGTTCTTTACGTTCTGCTTCCTTGGCCGCCTCTTTTTCCGCTTTTTCCTGTAGCCTGGCTTCTTCTTTGGCCGTTTTTTCGTCTATTTTCGCCTGTTCTGCCGCTGCTTTTGCGGCTTCCGCTTCCTTGGCCTCGGCCTGGTTCTGTCGCTGCAGGAACTCATACGCAGAATCCCGATCTATATAGGTGCTGTATTTACTGTATAAAAGACTGGCCTTAATCGCCTGATCCCGCTGCTCATCCGAAATGGACCCCATGCTGCAGCGCGGCGGCAAGATTGCGACTTTTTGTACCACACCCGGTACGCCGTCCGCTCCCAGGAAGGAAACCACGGCTTTACCGGTACCCAATTCGGTGATCGTAGTGGCCGTATCAAAAGCCGGGTTCGCCCGGAAAGAGGCTGCCGCCGCTTTGACCGCTTTCTGATCAGCGGGCGTATAAGCCCGCAGCGCATGCTGTACTTTATTGCCCAACTGCGCTAATACACCGTCCGGAATGTCCTGCGGGTTCTGTGTGCAGAAATAGATACCGACGCCTTTGGAACGAATGAGTTTTACCACCTGTTCGATTTTATCCAATAAAGCCTTGGATGCGCCGTCAAACAGCAGATGGGCTTCATCAAAGAAGAATACCATCTTGGGTTTAGGTAAGTCCCCGACCTCCGGCAGAGTCTCAAACAGTTCCGACAGCATCCACAGCAAGAAAGTGGAATACAATTTGCCGCTGTTGATCAGGCTGGAGCTGTCCAGCACGTTGATCATACCCCGCCCCATGTCCTGCGTCAGCCAGTCGGCAATGTTCAAAGCAGGCTCTGCAAAAAATACATCGCCGCCATTGGTTTCCAGAGCAACAATGGAGCGAATGATTGCCGTAATGGAAGCCGGACTCATTTTACCATACTCCGCTTCAAACTGGCTTCGGTGGTCGCTGATGTAATTCAGCATGGATTTTAAATCTTTGGTATCAATTAAAAGAAGTTTGTTATCATCGGCAATTTTAAATACAATGGTCAGAATATCGCTTTGCAGATCATTTAATTCCAGAATGCGGGCCAACAACAAAGGACCGATCTCCGAAACAGTGGTGCGCAGAGGAATTCCCTTTTTGCCATAAATATCCCACAACGTCACCGGATAGCCTTTGTACTGGAACCCGGCCTCCGCCAGACCAAATTTAGCGATACGCTTCTGCATATCCTCACTGTCCGTACCGGGCAGCATCATGCCTGCAATATCTCCTTTTACGTCGGCCATAAATACAGGGACGCCCATGTCGCTGAAACTTTCCGCCATGACCTTTAAGGTGATCGTTTTACCGGTGCCGGTTGCCCCGGCCACCAAGCCGTGCCGGTTCGCCATCTTCGGTAAGATGAAGATGTTTTCCCCGGTCTCGTTATTGGCAATCCAAAGCTTCTCTTCTTTTAACATGTACTCTGCCTCCCGATAGCTGTGCTTCGTTTACTATCTGTTTTCTTGCAAGGCTCTCTTGCTATTTTCTTGTTTTTCTTCACTTTCTTTTACGATACTTTTAGTTCTTTTGCTTTTCGTAACGTATTTTTTACGATTTTTAACATCGCTCTTATTCGTTCTTATTTATTGAACCGTTTGTATTTTGTTCCTTACACTATTTTACGCCCTGCGGTTACGCTGCCGCATTGCCATGATCGCCAGACACAAAACAACGATGCCAAAGCACATGGAAATCGGAGCGCTTTTCGTAAAGCCGGCCACAATAAATGTGAAGAAAGAGGCAAAGGCTACAGTCAGAGCATAGGGCAGCTGGGTCGTCACATGGTTGATATGCAGACACTGGGCCCCTGCCGAGGACATGATCGTGGTATCCGAGATGGGCGAACAATGGTCACCGCAAACCGCACCTGCCATACAGGCTGAGATAGAGATGATCATCATCTGATTGTCAATGCCCTGGAAGCAGGCTACTACGATGGGGATCAAAATACCAAAAGTACCCCAGGAAGTGCCGGTAGCAAACGCCAGACCTACCGCAATCAGAAACACGATAGCAGGTAAGAAGCTGAGGAAATTGCCTGCGGAATGTTCTACCACATCGGCCACGAACTTAGCTGCACCCAACCCATCCGTCATCGCTTTTAAGGACCAGGCAAAGGATAAGATCAGCATGGCCGGAACCATCTGTTTAAAGCCTTCCGGCAGACAATCCATACAATCCGCAAAGGGAAGCACCTGACGGGACAGATAGAAAATCACCGTGATGATCAGCGCTACGGCAGAGCCAAGAACCAGGCCTACAGAGGCATCGCTGTTGGCAAAGGCATCCACAAAGCCCTTATCTTCAAAGAAACCGCCGGTGTAGATCATACCGATAACGCAGCAGATGATCAGCATGGCGATAGGCAACAGCATGTCCAACACGCTGCCGCTTTTCACTTCCCTTTTACTGCCTTCTTCCGCTTCTTTCGTAATGCCGGTGGTAAACAGGTCTCCGTTTTGCGCATTTTCTTCGTGCATGGCCATGGGCCCGTAGTCAATATTTAATTTCGCAATCAAAACCATCATAAACAGTGTCAGCAACGCGTAAAAATTAAACGGAATCGCCTGCACAAAAATATTAATACCATTTTCACCCTTTACAAAACCTGAAACTGCGGCAGCCCAGGAAGAGATCGGCGCAATAATACAAACAGGCGCGGCCGTGGAGTCGATCAGGTACGCCAGTTTCGCCCGGCTGATCATGTGTTTATCCGTTACCGGACGCATGACAGAACCAACGGTCAGGCAATTGAAATAGTCATCAATAAAAATCAGGCAGCCTAACATCACTGTCGCCAACTGAGCGCCGACACGAGTCTTAATATGCCGCGAAGCCCACTGTCCGAAAGCCGCCGAGCCGCCGGCCCGGTTCATCAGCTGCACCATCATGCCCAGGATGATCAGGAAGATTAAAATACCTACGTTCCACTTATCAGAAAGTACCGTAAGCAACCCGGACTGGAAGACCTGATTCAATGTTCCTACCAGGTCGAATCCCGCATTCAGAAAAGCGCCCACAAGGATGCCCAGAAACAGGGAGCTGTATACTTCTTTCGTGATCAACGACAAGGCAATCGCGATGACCGGAGGGGTCAGTGCCCATATCGTTTCTTTCACAGGCATATGGTAATGCACCACAGCCACAGCCAAGCCGGCCAGTACAAAAACTACCGCCGCCAACGCCACATACGTAAGTGTTCTCGGTTCCCCTTTTTTCACAACGTCCATCCCCCATTTGCGTTTCATTAATAAAAGCAAGAAACAAATTTTGATATTACTACTTTACTCTAAAATGTCAAATCTGTCCAGTAAAACGGGACAGGTTCTCTGGTTGTATACAATATTTCTACCGTTTTTTATTTAATTTTTGACACATTCAGAAGCATTTTCAGTGTTTTTTTTAATCGCCCCGTGAATATATCCCTCTGTAATGATCTATTTAAATAATCTATTTATTTGATGGTTAAGATTTTTCTGTAGGTGATTTATCTTGTATCGTGTATAATAAAGTCGTATATAATAACTTAAAAAATAATGACAGGGTACATGAGTACATAAGTCCTAAGTGTTTAATCATATAATAATAAAGTACCCAAGCACACAAGCAACGAAGCAACCTAAACAATGAAGCAACGCAAATAACCAGGCAATTCATCAAATTCAAGAAAGAAGGGCTGTCACGTGATCGGGCAAAAGTTAACCGCAATTTTACTATTGACCTCAACCGCATTGCCGCTTTCTGCCCAGGCAGAAAATAACACCGAAAAAATGCTGCCTCAGAGCAGTGCCGGGCAGAGTACACAGAACAAGTATGAGGCTCACAGCGCTATCCGGAATACGGCTATCGCTCCCATACCGGCTGTCGCTACTGTCATTACCGGTGCGGAAATGAAAGACCATCGTTACCAAAGCGTAGCCGAAGCCCTGCAATACGCTCCGGGCGTCACCGTGACTCCGGGTTCTTTCAATACCGGTCATCCGGTCGTGCGCATTGACGGAGATGACAGAGTCGCTGTATTTATCGACGGACGGAAACAAAATCTGGAAAGCGGCTTTACGGACGGCAGGGCTACCTATGATCTGGATCTGACGCCGCCGGTCAGCATCATCGACCGGATTGAAGTCATCCATGGCGCGGCCGGAGATATTTTTTGGAGCGCCGAAACACCGGGCGGTGTGATCAATATCATCACGAAAAGAGGACAGCAGCATAGATTTTCTTTTGAAGGCGCCCGGGGCACGCATAATGCCTGGCGTTGGGACACGTGCCTGGAGGGCAGCGGCAAAGGTTGGAGCTGGATTGCCGCAGGCGGACGCTCAGATCAGGGGCCTCTTCATTACAAAAGTTTCGATGGAAAGAATGGAACAATGCCCAACTCCCGCCGCAACCGCCGGGAAATGTATTATCGCTTCGACCGGCAACTGACGGATCACAGTTCCCTGAGTGTCTCCTACGGACATTTCAGCAATGACACCGGTCTCTGGTATTCACGCTATCTTAAGCCGCTTCACAAAGAGTACCACGATTATAATTATGAAAAACTGGCAAATGATGTTTCCGTAACTTATAATTACAAGGAAAATAAAGAAGCCCCTGCCTACATCAGTTTGTATCACAACTATAACCAGGGAGACACCTACCGCCCCACCGGCACGAAAGAGCAGAAACTGCTGCCTTCTTACAGCCGCTGGAAAACCGATACCAACGGATTGGATTGGCGTGATGGCTGGCGCACCGGAAAACATCGCATGCTTACTGCCGGCCTGACCGTACGCCATACCTCAGTAAAAAATGACGCAAACTATGATGTGAAAACTGATCCTGTCGACGAAGCAAATCGCAGCTATGGGAAAAATTATGCCAAAAGCATGACCACGACCTCTTTTTTCCTGAAATCGTCCCACCAGTTTAAGAAGCTTTTTTATACCAGTACAAAAACACTCACCCATAACAGCATCTTCGGCAATAAATACCTGTCTAACAGAGTCGCAGAGTATCGTCCGGATAATAAAACTTCCTTCTACGGGGGGCTGCAGAAGATTTTTGCCGTACCTACTTTAGACGAACTGTATTACGATAACGCCAAAATTGAGGGCAATCCTTCGCTGGAACCGGAAAAAGGCTGGAAATTAAGCGGTGGCCTGCGGCATCGTTTCTCACAGAAAGTTTCCGGTGATCTCGGCGGGTTCCTTACCTATACCAAAAATCCGATCTTATGGGACAAAAGCACCGGTAAATGGCGCCCCTTTAACGGGGAAGGCTCCCACCAACAAGGGCTGCGTTTTTCTTTGACCGATGCGTTCAGCGATAAATACAGCGGCCATCTTGCCTATACCTTCACCCACTCCAGGGTAAAATGGGGGGCGGAAAATCCTGTGTATACGGAAGAAGTCGCGCCCCATTTGCTGCAAGCCGCCTTGCGCTATAAAGATGCGCGTTGGGCCAATAATCTGCTCTTAACCGCAGGCCTCGGCAGAGATTCCGAATGGTATTCCAGCGACTATTTCCTGGTGGACGCCAACGTAAATTACACTTTTAACAAACACTGGAGCAGCTATCTTAAGCTGCGCAATCTGTTGAATGCCGATTATGAGATTTTAGGCTCACGCAACGAAGGAGAATTCCCCGGCAGAGGCCGAACCATGCTTTTAGGCGTTACTTACAGCTATTGATTTTAGCCGCCGCCAATCCGGCGAAAAAGTTTTGACAATAACCTTATTGACAAACAGAAAATTTTTGGTTACTATGTATATGGTTAGCAATCGCTAACCATATCTTTTTATCACGAGTTAGCTTTTGCTAATTTATTTTGGAGTCATTCCTGCGAACCCATGGTACCGTTATGTCAGAAGAAGATATTATACGTTTTTGTTCCCCCACTCTTGCGGGTATAAAGCCCGGCAATCTTTTTACTGCCACCTATGACGATTCGGAACAATTGCAAAAGGAACTGGATGTTTTGGCAAATCGCCTTTCTGCCAAAGGGGTAAAAATACTTTCTCTGCGGCAGAAGCAGGGGCGGGCATTGTTATATTTTTATCGTCCCTGCCTGCTGAAAGAATGCTTGCGTCATCTGGACGCCCGTCTTTTATTACAGCAGCGCGGTTATCCTCCGGATCAACCGCAGCGCTGCCTGAAAAAATTGTGGCAGCATCTGCAAACCGAAAGTGATTTTCCTCACGAGATCGGCTTATTTCTGGGCTACCCTCCGGAAGATGTGCAAGGCTTCATTGAACAGAAAGCCTGCAACAGCAAGTGTACCGGTTGCTGGAAGGTTTATGGCGATCAAAAAAAAGCGGAACGAATCTTTGACCGCTATAAAAAATGCACTGCCTGTTTTTTAGCCAATTGGCGGCGCGGCGTTTCATTAGAACAACTGACCGTCAAAAAAGTGTAATCACATGCGGACCATGTTGATTTATAGTAAATGCGTACAGGTAAAACGTACGACAGACAAGATTCAGTGGAAAAGATTCAGTGTTTAAAGTGTAAAAGGAAAGGTGATTTATATGAGTAAAGTTGCAGTTGTGTATTGGAGCGGTACCGGTAATACGGAAATGATGGCACAGGCGGTCCTGGAAGGCGCAAAAAGCAACGGCGCCGAAGCCGACTTATTCACCGCCGGAGAATTCAACGCCAATAAGATGGAACAATATGACGCGATTGCGTTCGGCTGCCCTGCCATGGGCGCGGAAGTGCTGGAAGAAAACGAGTTTCAGCCCATGTTTGATGATTGCGCGATGAAACTGCGTGGTAAAAAAATTGCCCTGTTCGGCTCCTGGGGCTGGGGCAATGGCGAATGGATGCAGAATTGGGAAGCCCAGTGCCGGGATCTGGGCGCGGACTTAGCTCACGACAGCGTCATTTGTGCCAATCAGCCGGAAGAAGATACACTGGCAGAGTGCCGGAACCTGGGAGGAGCCCTGGCCTGATGCATGGTTGGGGTAAGTATGACGACTCCCCTGCACCGGACGGAAAATAAAATACAAAATATAAAAAGATAGAGTAAAAGGCCTGCTGTCCATTGTAACAGCAGGCCTTTCGATTATTTACATTTTATCCTCTCAGCCCTTTTGCGGAAAACAGACACAGTCCATCACGCGATCTATTCTTGCTATAGGCAGATGAGAAATGCGCTCTCGTCTGTTATCTGCCTCTTTCCGCCATAATAATGCTGATTTCCTCTTCATTGATGCCAACCATGGCGCCGCCCAGATCATAGGACATTTTTGCGATTATTTTGGGATCGTTATAATTGGCCACCGTTTTCACAATCGCAGCCGCCCGTTTGGCAGGATCTTCGGATTTAAAAATACCGGATCCGACAAACACACCCTCGGCCCCTAACTGCATCATTAAAGCGGCGTCTGCCGGAGTCGCTACCCCGCCGGCGGCAAAGTTCAGTACAGGCAGTTTTTTGTGGTCATGTACATATAATACCAGATCATAAGGAACCTGCAGTTCCTTGGCCACTTCATACAGTTCATCGGGCCGTTTTGCCGCCACCTGCGCCATCTGCATGTTGATTTTGCGCATATGACGTACCGCCTGTACAATGTCCCCGGTACCCGCTTCCCCTTTGGTACGGATCATGGAAGCCCCTTCACTGATACGGCGCAGCGCTTCGCCTAAATCTCTGGCGCCGCAGACAAAGGGAGTCTTAAACTGACGCTTATCAATATGGTACACATCGTCTGCGGGCGAAAGTACTTCACTTTCATCAATATAATCAATATCGATGGCCTGCAGCACTTGCGCTTCAACAAAATGGCCGATACGGCATTTCGCCATCACCGGGATGGAAACGGCTTTTTGAATCTCCCGGATCATCTTGGGATCGCTCATGCGGGATACGCCGCCGGCGGCCCGGATGTCAGCCGGTACTCTTTCCAAAGCCATCACCGCCACCGCTCCGGCCGCTTCCGCGACTTTGGCCTGTTCCGGACTGGTTACATCCATAATGACCCCGCCCTTTAATTTCTTCGATAATTGTTTGTCTGCATCATATTTGTCTTTTTCAGCCATTTTTATCCTCCTGAATCACCTGGCTGCCGGTTCAGACCACATTATAAATCGTTTGGCAGCCTCTTTTTATTTTCTATAAAATGAATTATAATATAAAATTGAATATAGAAAAATTACCAAAACTGTTTAAAAAAATATAACCAGATAAAAAGGATCAAATCATGGCCACTGCTTATATGAAACTCTACACCTTTATCAGGGAAAGCATTGCGCAAGGCATTTACAGTTACGGAAGCAAACTTCCTTCCAAACGCCAGTTAGCGGAAAAAAACGGCTGCAGCGTGATCACCGTGGAACATGCCTATGCTTTATTGGCAGAAGAAGGCTATATAGAGTCCCGCGAACGCAGCGGCTATTACGTAATTTATAACGCCAATGACTCTTATCCGGTGGGAAACGCTCCCGGCTGGCAAAAGATTACAGCGGCAAGCAGCCCGGAAACAGAGCGCAGAGAACAAATGGAAAAAGAGCTTTTTCCATTTTCGGCCTTTGCCAAAACCATGCGTTCCGTGTTGTCATTTTACGGCAAACGGATCCTCAGCCCTTCCCCCAACCATGGCTGCGAAGAACTGCGCCACGCCCTTGCCGCTTATCTGGAAAGAAGCCGGAAAATCAGTGTCTCTCCTGAACAGATCCTCATCGGCTCCGGCGCGGAATATTTGTACAGCATGAACATACAGGTATTAGGGCGCCACCGGATTTATGCGTTGGAAAACCCCTCTTATGATAAAATACAAAAGGTCTATGAAGCCAATCAGGCCAAAACCGACCTTCTTACCATGGGGGCAGACGGCATTAAAACTGAGGAACTGGAGCGTACCGCAGCCGAAGTGCTGCATGTAACGCCCTTTAACAGTTACCCCTCAGAGATTACGGCAACCGCTTCCAAAAGGGCCGAATACATCCGCTGGGCCCAAAAACGTCATGGCTTCATTATCGAAGATGATTTTGACTCTGAATTCACGCTCCTGTCTAAACCGGAAGACACTCTTTTCTCCCTGGCTCCTCAGAAGCAAATCATCTACATGAACAGTTTTTCCAAAACCATCGCGCCTGCCATTCGAGCGGCCTATCTTGTTCTGCCAGAAACTCTACTGGCTGCGTATCAGGAAAAAATCGGTTTTTATTCCTGTACCGTACCGGTCTTTGAGCAGCTGGTACTGGCAGAATTCATTAATAGAGGACATTTTGAAAGGCATATCAACCGTATCCGGCGGCAGAGAAGAAAAGCACTGCAGGGGAAATAAGCCAGGACAGGATAAGATAAGTCCGGCAAACAAAAGAAGATTGGTACGGCAAGCAAGAGAAGGCAAAGTAAATTAAAGTAAAAAACAATCTGGGTAAAGTAGAAGAAAAAAAAGCCGCAGGCAATAACCTGCGGCTTAAAGATTTTTACATACAGCAAGCAAATCAGTCTTGTCCGTTCCAGCAATAGGTACACATGGTACCCGGGTCAATCCCTACGGCTTTGAGCATATCGTCCAGGCGGTTAAACCGCAGACTGGTAAATCCCATCTTTTTACAGATGCCGTCCACCATCGCATGATACCGGTCAGAATCAGGATTACAATAATCCTCCAGGATCTCCCTGGCAACCTCGTCGCCCTCTTCTTTCGCCACAATCTGACGGGCGATCAATTCCATTTCCGAATTGGAACGGGAGAAATTCAAAAATTTACAGCCAAAAGTAATCGGCGGGCAGGCCGGACGGGCATGCACTTCTTTGGCGCCGGTCTTAAACAGAAATTCGGTAGTCTCCCGCAGCTGCGTGCCCCGCACAATGGAATCGTCGATCAGAATAATACGTTTATTATCAATCAGTTCATGCACCGGGATCAATTTCATTTTTGCAATCAGATCACGCTTGCTCTGAATGGTAGGCATGAATGAACGCGGCCAGGTCGGCGTATATTTAATCAGAGGACGGGAAAAGGGAATACGGCTTTCATTGGCATAACCTACCGCATGAGCGATACCGGAATCGGGGACACCGGCCACAATATCCGCCGCGTCTGCCGGAAAAGCATCCCGTTGCGCCATGTATTTACCGCAGTTATACCGCATCCGTTCTACAGAGACCCCTTCATAGACGGAAGAAGGATAACCGTAATACACCCACAAGAATGCGCAGACACGCATTTTTTTACCCGGGGCGGCCAATACCTGCACGCCCTCCGGAGTCATAATGTCAATTTCGCCGGGGCCCAGTTCTTTATAGTCTTCATAACCTAAATTCAGATAAGCAGAAGATTCAAAGGTCGCGCAGAAGCCATCTTCTTTCTTGCCGATGATCATGGGCGTGCGGCCGACTTTATCACGGGCCACATAGATCCCCTGCGGCGTCATAAGCATTAAGGACAGTGACCCTTCCACCATTTCCTGCGCATAACGGATGCCCTCGATCAGATTGTCCTTCTGGTTGATCAGCGTGGCTACTAATTCGGTAGAATTAATCGTTCCCCCGCTCATTTCCAGAAAATGCGTGCTCTTCTTTTTCATGATCATGCTGACCAGAGCTGCCACATTATTAATTTTGCTGACCGACGTGATCGCGTAAGTTCCATGATGAGAACGCACGATCAAAGGCTGCGCTTCCATGTCGGAGATACAGCCGATGCCCAGGTTCCCCTTCATTTTATGGATATCGCCGTCAAATTTGGTGCGGAAAGGAGAATTTTCAATGTTGTGGATGGCCCGATTGAACCCTTCTTCTCCATAAACCGCCATGCCGCCTCTTCGGGTTCCCAGATGGGAATGATAGTCCGTACCGAAAAACAGATCGAACACGCAATCTTCTTTCGATACAACGCCAAAATAACCGCTCATAGTGATGTTTTCCCTCGTCTCTCTTCAACTAAAACTACCTAAATCTTTACGCAAAGATGCGCCTTTATTTTATCCTACTATACGATGGACTGCAACAATTTTTTCAATAGATTTTTCTAAATTAAGTGTAAATTAAATGCAATTTTCGCTTAACAAAAACTTCACTGGCTAAATGGGAAAGTAAAGTGCTACAATAATAAGAAATAAACTAAGAAATATAGAACGAAACGGAGGCCTGTCCATGCATACCACGTTGGCAGAATTAACCGAACACAAAATCATTTCCATTATCAGGGGCGTTAGCAGCGTCGATATCCTCCCTGTGGCAAATGCGCTGTATCGAGGCGGTATTCGCTTCATCGAAGTGACTTTTAATGCCTCGTCTCTTTTAGCCTCCGATGATACCCTGCAAAGCATTCGCCTGTTGCGAAAAAAGATGGGCGACAAGATGCACATCGGGGCCGGCACCGTTCTTACACCGGTACAGGTAGAATTAGCCGCCGATGCCGGCGCTGAATATATTATTTCGCCGGATATGAACCCGGATGTGATCCATCATACAAAAGAGTTGGGGCTGCTTTCTCTTCCCGGCGCTCTTACGCCGACGGAAATCCAGGCGGCCTGGGCCGCAGGCGCCGATATGGTAAAGGTTTTCCCTGCTTCCCTGCTGGGGCCGGCCTATTTTAAGGCGCTCAAAGCGCCCCTTTCTCAGGTCAAACTGGCAGCCGTGGGAGGCGTAGATGAAACGAATATCCGGGATTTTCTTAAAGCCGGCGCCGACGGTTTGGGTATCGGCGGTTGTCTGGTTAATAACGACAGAGTCAGCCGCAAAGCCTGGAACGAGTTGGAACGTTCCGCCTGTAACTTTGTGGGCGCCATTTGTCAGCCGGAAAAATAAATAGTATAATAGTGAGAACGGCAGCAGCTGTCTTACCTGACACGGGGAGCGTTTTCGCTGAGAGGAACCTTGCGTTCGACCCGCCACCTGATTTGGATAATGCCAACGTAGGGATCGTCAAAACTATCCGAACATACGCACAGGCAGTGTCTGATCAGACACTGCTTTTTTATTATTCAGCCGGTTTTATCTGTCTTGATCCGGTTCTTTCCCTTTTCTTTTATATTTTTCCTTTTTTCTTTCTTTATATATTATCTTTTATCTTTATAGTATCTTCATGTACTATCTTCGCTATTTTCAGTTTCTTAGTATGATTTCGTTATTATGATGTTCCTATGATTATATTGAACAAAGGAGTGTATCTCATGGCCGAAAAGTTATATCATACGCAAATGGAAGCAGCCCGCAAGGGCATTCTCACACCGGAAATGGAGCTGGTTGCCAAAAAAGAAGATCGGTCCATTGAATTTATTCGGGAAAATGTGGCCTGCGGTAAGATCGTCATTCCGGCCAATCCCGGTCACAAAGGACTGGATCCTAACGGGATCGGCAGCATGCTGCGCACCAAGATCAACGTAAATTTAGGTGTCAGCCGAGACTGCAAAGATTATGATATTGAAATGCAAAAGGTTTTGAACGCCGTAAAATTAGGCGCTGAGTCCATTATGGACCTGTCCAGCCACGGCAATACCCAGCCTTTCCGCCAGAAGCTCTGCCGGGAATGCCCTGCCATGATCGGTACCGTACCGGTGTACGATGCCGTCATCCATTATCAGAGAGATTTGAATACCCTGACCGCCCAGGATTTTATCAATGTGGTGCGCCTGCATGCGGAGGACGGTGTGGATTTTGTCACCCTGCACTGCGGCATCACCCGCAAAACCATCGAGCAGATCCGTTCCGGCAGCCGGGTAATGAATCTGGTAAGCCGCGGCGGCAGTCTGGTTTTCGCCTGGATGTCCATGACCGGAGAAGAAAATCCTTTTTACCAATATTACAATGAAATTTTGGAAATCTGCCGGGAACATGATGTAACCATCAGTCTGGGCGATGCCTGCCGCCCCGGTTGCCTGGCCGATGCTACGGATCAATGCCAGATCGAAGAACTGGTACGGTTAGGCGAATTGACCCAGCGCGCCTGGGATAAGGATGTTCAGGTCATGGTCGAAGGACCCGGACATGTGCCGCTGGACCAGATCGCTGCGAATATGAAAGTACAGCAGACTATTTGCAAAGGAGCGCCTTTTTATGTATTAGGGCCCCTGGTAACGGATATTGCCCCGGGCTATGACCACATTACCGCCGCCATCGGCGGAGCTATGGCCGCCGCTGCCGGAGCGGCGTTCCTTTGTTACGTTACACCGGCAGAACACCTGGCTCTGCCCAACGTAGAAGACGTAAAGCAGGGCATCATCGCCAGTCGGATCGCCGCGCATGCCGCAGATATTGCCAAGGGGATCCCCCACGCACGGGAACAGGATGACCGTATGGCTCAGGCCCGCCGTAAATTAGACTGGGAAGCACAGTGGCCGGAAGCCATCGATCCGGAAACAGCCAAAGCCATCCGCCAAAGCCGGAAGCCGGAAGACGACCACAGCGACACCTGCAGTATGTGCGGCAAATTCTGCGCCGTACGCAGCATTAATAAAGCATTGGCCGGAGAAATGATCGATATCCTATAAATCCTCTAACCTTATATATTCTCTAACCCTATATATATCTAATCTTTTAAACAAAAAAATCCCGCAAGTCTTTTTCCCTGTGCCGACCCCCAAAAGTCAGACCTAAAAACCTAACGATTGGAGGTCGGCACATTTTTCTAAGGGCTGCGGAATTTTTTTATGTGTTCCTCTGCACTACAAGCCTGACATTTGACTTAGAGCCGGATTTTTATACTACGTTCAGATCAGACCGCGCCGCCGAGCCAAAGCCAGTGCCCCTTTACCGGAAAGCACCTTCTGCGATTCCCGGGGAACCAGTTCCACGGTATATCCTTCATTTTGCAGCAGACAAGCATAGGCTTGTTGCAGCACATTGCGCCCTGCCACAATAAAACGCGCTTGCTGACAACCGGAAAAAAGCGGATCCTGTTGCAAGGTCCGTACATCATCCGCCAGCAAAAGTCCCAGTAAATAGTTTTGCGCCTGTACCGGCGTATAACCGTCAAACAAACCGCAAATGCGACACAAAAATGCGCCGTGCCCCAGTCCCATAGACCGTCCCCAGGCAACACCCCGCAGAAAAGCTCCCGCCTCAAACATCTCGACAAAGCGTCGCTCCACGGTACCGGCCAGAATACTGTCTAAAGTCAGGGAACGGAGCAATTCTCCCGCTAATGTAGTCAAACTGCCTCGTATAACTCCTTTTTCATCCACTGCAATGTACTTATTATGCGAACCGGGTAAAACCAGGACCAAAGGTTCCGCTGACGGCCGCGCTCCCATTGCGCCCGCTCCTTCCGCCTCGCATTTCCGATTCGCTTCAGAGCGTTCCTTTCCCGGGTGTACCGGATCGTGCATCAGGCTTGCCGACGCGTATAGCTCCAACATACCGACCGCTTCGGTCTCTTCCCCCCGCATCATATCCATATGGACTATGGTTTCCGCGGTAATCGCCTCGTCCGCCAGATTTTTCATGCCGGGGATAAACCATATCTCCCGCGGTGACAGGCCTTCTATCTTCCTGGGCACCATGGCAGCCGCCAGCGTGTCCACCCCTGCCGGAGCCGCAATATGAGGCACTTCTGTCAACCCTAAATCCGACGTCAGCATACCGGAGGCCAAAACCAATGATAGATCCTCAGGCTTTATTCCGGCTTCGGTCGCCGCTTCCGTCAACAGGCAGTCTACCGTAGTCAACAGTTTTTGGTTGTTTCCATCAATTGCAGTATTCCGTACGCCGACTTCCGCAGCGGCTTCCCCGGCCAAAAGAAAATCGGAGGCAGTCCGATTCCAGATACGCACACGCGTATTGGTGGTGCCTCCGTCAATTGTTGCAACAAATGTTATATTAGCCATTTTTTCGTTTCATTTCCTCAAATTCAGCAATGATCTCCTGCCCGGGCGCTTCATCCAAAAGGCTCACGACCACCAACACAAGCAGACTGAGCAAAAAGGCAGGAAGTAATTCGTAGATACCGAGCACACCGCCCAACGGAGCGATTAAAAACTTCCAGATGAATACCGTTGCGCCGCCGGTCACCATACCTGCCAATGCACCCCGGTAGGTCGCCCGCTTCCAGAATAAAGAAGCCAGCACCAACGGTCCGAAAGAAGCTCCAAATCCGGCCCAGGCAAAGGATACGATCTTAAAAACAGAACTGGCCGGATCTCTGGCAATGACCATACCTAAAATCGCAATCGCAACTACCGTCCAACGGGCCGCGCGGATACGCTGATCAATGTTCAGGTTCATATTTAACGCTTCCTGCAAGATGTTTTCCGAAACACTGGAAGACGCAGCCAAAAGCTGTGAATCGGCCGTGGACATCGTACTCGCTAAAATACCCGACAACACAAGACCGGCGACACAGGCCATCAAAAGGCCATGTTCGGAAATCACATTGGCGATTTGAATGATGATCGTCTCCGTATTGGCATTAGTCAACGTGCTGACCAGGCCGGATGCGCTTAAAGACCGCCCTACAATACCGATAGCCACAGCTACACCCATGGCCACCACGACCCAGATACTGGCTACCCGGCGGGACAGATCCAGTTTTTCCACTTCATTAATCGCCATAAAACGAAGCAGAATGTGCGGCATGCCGAAGTATCCCAGTCCCCAGGCCATCGTAGACGCAATCGTAAACAACGTGTAAGGAGAAGCGGAGTTCGTATCCACCTTAAAGGTTTCCGTTAACGAAAGATAGCCCGGTAGAGCCTGTGCATTGGCCAACACTGTATCTACTCCTCCTGCCATATTTGTTGCATAGACCAATACAAACAATAAAGCAAGGGTCATGATAATGCTCTGGATAAAGTCTGTAATAGACGCCGCTAAAAATCCCCCGGCTGCCGTGTATGCTACAATAACGATCGCCGAAAGAACCATCGCCATCACATAATCCGCGCCAAATAAAGAATGGAACAGTTTGCCACAGGCCGCAAATCCCGAAGCCGTGTACGGAATAAAGAAAATAATAATGATAACGGCGGCTATGGTAGAAAGCACATGCTTATCATCGTGAAAGCGGTTGGAGAAAAACTGAGGCAACGTGAACGATTTTGTCAGATGGGTGTAAATGCGCAAACGTTTCGCCGTGAATAACCAGTTTAAATAGGTACCGATCGCCAGTCCGATCGCCGTCCAGCCCACATCCGCCACACCGGACAGATAAGCCAGGCCCGGCAGGCCCATCAGCAAATAACTGGACATATCCGAAGCTTCCGCGCTCATCGCTGTCACCAACGGACCAAGCTGCCTGCCGCCCAAATAAAAATCTGTTGCGGATTCGTTCTTTCGCGCATAATAAAAACCGACAAAAAGCACACTTAATAAATAAGCGGCAATCGTAAACAAAATACAAACTACTGAAGAACTCATACAAATTTTCCCTCGATTATAATATAAGTATGGTATAAGTTTACCATAAATTCACTTAATTACAAAAAAAATTTAAAAATATAACAAAACCTCGAACTGAAAAAGTCCGAGGTTCTATCATTGACAAATTGATTGACACGTTTAAAGTCTTGCAAATCCTTGGTACTATAGGCAAATGCCCTTCGCAGAAAATGACGTCCACGCAAATCTACACAGGCAAAACGTACTCATTCAAACAAATAGAGTTTCTTAAGCCCTGTGCGGTTCAAATTTCGTCCTATCACAATAGCCCGCGTATCTTCCATCGGTTCGCAGCCGCCAATTTGAAATTGTCCGTCCACATAGTCAAAACGATACCACAACGCCTCATTTTTACAATACCCTTTGGAACGAACGATATAACCATATTTGCCGGAGTTAAGCTCTTCCAGAAGATACAGCAATTGATCCGGCGACCGACAGGGGAAAGGCTGAAATCCCATATTTTCTAATGATTCGTCGGCTTCACTTTTGCCACGAGCCTCAAGAACCACCGGTTCACCCGCCTTGGTCAGCAAAGAAAGCCAGTCTTCTTTAGACCACTGACTGTAATGCGTCAAGGGGAAATGCACATCCTCCGTCAATTGTAAATCTTTTGCCACCGCCTCAAAATCCTGTGTGGAAAAACCTTCCGACTTGCTGACTACCAAGTGCTTAGCACTATATACCTGATCCTCAAAATAAGCCGGAAACTCCTGCCTCTCATTACGGTAATGCAAGCCATCCAAAATCGTGATTGGCTCCAATAAACCGATTCTTTCATAGAGCACAGGTTTCAGGTTCTGCATGATACGGCTGGGAAAAGCCACGCCACTGGGTTCTACCAACAAGTAATCCGGATCCAGCGTATTAGCGATAGTAATCACGGTAGAAGAAAAATCCAGTTTGCTTGAGCAGCAGATACAGCCCTCGGACAACTCCCGCACTTCCAGATCCGCAGCCTCACCCCGGACAGGATCAGAACCCTTCGCCCGGAGCAACGGCCCATCAATGCTGAATTCACTGAACTCATTTTCGACGATGACGAAGTGACGGCCTGTCGCCTTCGCCATCGCCTGAATAAATGTAGTTTTTCCGGCTCCTAAAAAACCCGAAATAAGTAATATCTGCATCTTGATCTATAGAATTCTTTCTTAAATGAATTTGCAATTTAAAAGCATTTGGAATTTAAAATTCAGCTCAATTCGGCAACATGCCTTCGTCAAGCTATCATCTTATTTTTCCAAAACTACAACCGGTTTAATAAGGTCTTTCGGTTTGTCTTTCATTAACAGCAAGGCTTCTTCCACATGTTCAAACCCTTCAAAACGATGGGTAATCATGGGTTTTACATCCAGCTTGCCGGTCGTGATCAGACGAGCCAGCTTTTCCAGACGATAGCGGCCGCCGGGCATCAGACCGCCGACAATCTGTTTATGACCCATGCCTACGCCCCACTCAATACGCGGGATCTGAATATAAGTGCCGCTGCCCAGATAGTTTACATTGCCTAATTTCCCACCCGGTTTCAACGCTTTGATCACCGCTTCAAACGTGTTGACGTTACCGCCGGCAATAATAGCTTTATCCACCCCTTCGCCGTCGGTCAGTTTCAATACCTGTTCTTCAATCGGACCAGTTTTGTAGTCAACGAAGTCCGTCGCGCCATAACCGCGAGCCACTTCCATCGTCTTAGGACGGGAACCTACCGCAATAATACGGGAGGCACCCCGCAGATTGGCGCCGGCAACCGCCATCAGGCCAACGGGACCGATACCGACAACCAACACCGTATCGCCAAACTGAATATCAGCCAATTCTGCGCCATGAAAACCCGTGGGGACCATATCAGCAAGCATACAAGCTTCTTCAACGGACATGCTGTCCGGCAGAAGCGTCAGGTTGCCATCGGCATCGTTTACATGGAAGTATTCGCCAAATACACCATCTTTGAAATTAGAGAACTTCCAGCCGCCGAGCATCCCGCCGGAATGCATCGGAAAGCCGCTCTGCGCGGCAATCGAATCCCAGTCAGGCGTAATCGCAGCCACCATAATGCGATCGCCTACTTTAAAGTCTTTTACCTCGGAACCTACTTCATCTACCACACCGCAGGCCTCATGCCCGAGAATCATATTCTGTCTCTCGCCCAAAGCGCCTTCCCAAACAGTGTGCACATCAGAAGTACAAGGGGAAATCGCTAACGGGCGGATAATCGCATCCTTAGGGCCACAGGCAGGTCTTTCTTTTTCAATCCAACCGGTTTCACCAATTCGCAGCATTGCATAACCCTTCATGTTTTTGCTCCTTTCATAAAAAACAATATTTGCAAAAAATAAAACTAACCTTCATCATAAATACAACGCAAGACTACAGTTTCATTGTATTATGATTCTTGTGTATTGTATTCGACATCTAAACAACAAACCCTTTAAATCCTTTCCGGACACCCTTGCAAAATTTAAAGTTCCTCCGCAGAATTTTAAATTATTTCACTTCTTTACAGCGTTTCAACGCCCCTGTGAGCTTGATTTTATCGCTTACAACATGGTACACTTAATTTCACAGAATCCATAATCATTATGAATTTCAAGAGAAAATTAAAAAGGATATTTCATTTCCTGCCGCAGTGATGATTCTATGGATAAAAATTATCTGTATAAAAGAAATAAGCACCACGAACGAGTGGTAGATGGTTCGATATAAGCAAGGCGGAATTTTGCTTATAATTATGTGATACGAGGAGAACGACCATGAAAAAACTGATGAGTATTCTGACGCTGGTTTTGGTTTTATGTCTGGGATTAACCGGGTGCGCCGCAGACAAAAAAGACGCCGATGAAAAAAAGGCACAAGCCGCTGAGATTGGCGTGACCGTCGGCAAAATCGCCCCCGCATTCCAATTAAAAGACCTGGATGGAAAAGAAGTATCTATCAACGTTGCAAAAGATAAAAAACTGTATGTACTGAACTTCTGGGCGACATGGTGTCCGCCCTGCCGGGCTGAAATGCCGGATTTAGAGCGTTTTTACCAGGAGCAAAAAGATAAGGTCCAATTTTATGCGATCAATCTGGATGAACCTGCCGATAAGGTAAAAGACTTTGTCCGCAGCAACGGCTTCACTTTCCCCGTACTTTCTGATAAAGGCGGTACGATCGGTGGCGAATTCAAAGTCAATGCCATCCCTACCACGTTGGTCATCGACCAACAGGGCGTGATTCGGCTACGCAAAGCCGGTACCATTACAGAAGCGGAATTAAATAGTGTATTGCGTAAACTGGCAGGAGAAAAATAAGTATGGAAAACGTTACTTTAGTGGGCGCTTTTCTGGCAGGGTTACTGTCCTTTCTTTCCCCGTGTGTGCTGCCCATGCTGCCGACGTTTTCTGCCATTTTAGCCGGGAGATCCCGCCGTCCCTATGTAAGCGTGACCGCGTTTTTAACCGGTTTCACGACCATGTTTATTCTCATGGGGGCTACCGCTTCTTTTCTGGGGCAGTTCCTCTTTGAATACCAGGCGTTCGTCCGTAAGGCAGGGGCCCTCCTTATCATCCTGATGGGGCTCTTCATGATCGGTTTGCTTGGGACGTCCGTGCTCAATCGGGAATACCGACCTTTCCTGAACCGCAAATTTCAGGGGCCCTTCGGCGCCTTTCTTCTGGGCATGGCCTTTACCGTGGGCTGGACGCCCTGTACCGGACCGATTTTAGCAACGATTCTGATTTATGCAGGCGAATCCGCCACCATCGTCAAAGGCGCATTGTTGTTGTTTGTCTATGCGCTGGGTTTTTCTCTGCCCTTCTTTTGCCTGACGGTAGTATGGAATCAGTATCTCTCCCGGTTGCGGAATTTTTATGACTGGCTGCCAAAAATTCAGATTGCCGCCGGAGTACTTCTGGTACTGCTCGGCATCGCCATCTGGTTCAACTGGCTCCCCATGCTGATTGCTAAATTATGGATTTTTTAAAGTAACGAATAGCTTCTTCTTGCAATTTGCGTTACATTTTACGATTGGAAAATAACATAAAGTGGGAAAACAACAAAAAATCGGTTACAGATTCTTTTAATCCGTAACCGATTTATTTTTTACGCTATTCTATTATCTGTAGTGTCGCAAAGTATCTGAAAACCTAAACATTTCGGAAAACAGGCGCTAACAGCGGCAGATAGATGAAATCGCTTTCATTTTATCAAGCCCGCTTAACAACCACGCTTTCTTACAGGTTTTCCAGAATCATTTTCGTCAGATCCAACGGCTGAATATACTGGTCACCTTTGTATACACGCATGTTACCGCCGGAAATTTCATCGATCAGCATGATCTCGCCATCCGCAGTCTTACCGAATTCCAGTTTAATATCATAAAGGTCCAAACCCTGAGCCGCCAGCGTTTCCTTTACGATATCACAGATCACTTTGGTCTGGGCTGCAATGGTGGCATATTCCGCTTCCGTCATAACACCGAAATATTCCAATGCTTCTTTCGCCACGACAGGGTCCCCTGCCGCATCATTTTTCAGCGTCACTTCAAAGAAACCACCCAGATCCTGCGCTTCCGTTACATACTGGTTATAACGACGGAAGAAGGAACCTACCGCTTTATAACGATAAATGAATTCCAGGCCTTTGCCGAAAGGATGGGCTTCCAGCACTTCCATGGTCACGTCATCCAGATTAGCGGATACGTAGTGGGTCTTGATGCCCTTTTCTTTCAGGATGTCAAAGAAATACTGCGTCAGGGTTAAAGCAGCCCGACCGGAACCTGCTAACGTCAGCCCTACCTGGTTTTCACCCGGATCGAATACACCGTCTTTACCGGTCACGTCATCTTTGAACTGCAGCAGATAGTGCCCGTTTTCCAGACGATATACGTTTTTCGTTTTGCCTACATATACTTTTTCCATTTATCCTCGCTCCTTTTAGTATTCCTGTTCAAACAGAAACTACGCCCCCATTATATCAAAAGGAAAATCTCCATACAATAGGATTAAAAAGATTTTTTCATTAACTGATTCATAATCGATCCGACGATTTTTTTTGGACAATCGCATTACATGATCAGCCTCTTTATTCCCATTCAATTATAACATACTTATATGAAATTCAAACCCTTTGTTTAAGCGGTTTCTCATTTCTCATTTTCCCGAAAATGCGGTTATTTTACACAGTTTCAAAGAAAATAGTACGATTTTAGTACGCTTTTTCATACCATAATGCGGCCAGTTTCTCCAACGCTTTAGCAGGCATCCGGAACATTTGGGCCTACCCCCTGTATCACCAATTATAACCCTTTATCAATGGCTTGCTTATATGCCTTTTGGTAGGCCTCGAATCGCTTTGTGATTTCATCCAGCAACGGATCATCCGGAACCGCTTCGATTACGGCGTGTAATTCCGCAGTGGTCAACGTTCCCGCAAAGGACCGGTACATATGCTCCTCCTGTTCTTCTCGCCTTCTTCTAACCCATTCCTTAAGTCTGTCCAGCTTATGCTTGTATGTTTTCATCAATCAACGCCTCTAACTCTTCAATTTTTTTCTGCTGATCATCAAGACGTATGCTACTCAAAATGGAATTGCAGCCCAAAATAATAGTGTTGGCGGCTTTTGGGTCTATCTCATCATTTAAAACCATATTACACACCCTTGTGATTGCCCGTTTGATTGCCCGGGGGCTGTCCAGCTTAATCGCTCGCCGCTTGGGCCTAATGTCTAAACCTTCCATAATCTTCTCCTCCCTAATCTTCGAGAGTGCCATCATCCACAATCACAGTGCATGCTCTCTTACGAGCAGCTTCCAAAGCCGCCTCTAACGTGCTATATTCTTTCCGGAAAGGGCCACCGGGGTATAACAATATCCATCTTCTATTTTCGGATGGGAAAATCATAGCCACCCCATATAAAAGGGCCTTTTTACCTCGCAGCATGTTCAATAGCTTTTCTAATTTGGTCATATCGTCACCCCTTAAGAAAAAGGACCGGAGCAAACGCGCCGGCCCTCTTTCCTGTCCACTTATGCGATCTTATGCACATAAATTGCTTTCTTCTTGTTATCCAGCACAAAGGCGTCATATACAATACGCCCCTCTACCAGGTCACCACTAATCCCTGGGGGGTCCTGATGGATCTTGTAATCATCCAACTTCACAGGAGCCACCGTTGCGCAAGGATGCGCAAGGATAAACCCCACCCCTTTCGGAAGCCTTGAGGCCGGTACTTTGACCACCACTGCACCGTCCAAAAGCCCCAAAACGCCTTTTAACCTCATATCGTTCCCGATATCGGTTTCCATAGTAATATCCGGGCATTTTTTCATCAGTGTATAGGTCGCCGGGGGAACCAGCAGCACGCGCCCAGTTTCCGGGACCTCTTCCGTGTCCAATGCTTCCGTGGCTGCCGTAATCATATCGTATACGTTGGCTTTTGTCAGTGCAGCCGGTGAAGAAACCGTACCCGCTCCGGTTACAATCTTACCCAACACATAGGCGTCAACTTCCGGGATCACTACTTCCCGAAGCTGCCGGGACAATGCGCTGGCAGCGGCCAAATTTCGCTTGGTTTCGTCCGTGTCCAGCTTGTCAACGGCAAAGGTAAATGAACGGTCCTTTGTCAGCGTCAATTCTTCCGTGGTCGCATCTAAACCAGCCACAGCACCATATCGGCTGGGATTAGATCCTACCCCCGCCCGATCATAATCATTCATGGCGCTGGTGGTCACTTTGTAGATTTTGACGCTATGCGCTCCCGCCCAGTCAAAATCTTGGTTTGTGACCAGGTCTTTTTTGCTTTCTGTGGCAAATTTTTCATCTACATAAGGTAGAAATTGTGTTGCTAATGTAATTGGCATTTTGTTCTCCTGTCCGTGACAGGGTTATTTCAGATCGAACGCTGCCCGCATCCCCTCATCCCCAGAATAATCGGGGGACAAGCCACTTCCCGGGGTCACACCGGTAATAATAAAGGGCTCCTCTTTTTTGACCGCCCATGCGTTACTTGCCAGGTATTCCTTTACGGCCGCGCTCATAAGCTTTTCATTCCCCTCTTTATCGGTATAGACAACTTCGCCGGCCTCGTTGAATTTCATACCACCAACCAGTAGCTTCCCGATTTCTTCAGGGTCTACTGCATGGTTTTGGGTCAGTTCAAAGGTTAGCATCTGATGTAACAGCTTGTTTTCTGCTGCAATGGCTCGATTCTCTGCCGCCTTCACAGCCTCGGCTATACGCCGCTCAATCTCACCCTCAGATTTCGCCTTTTCCTGGGCTAAACGTTCCTTAATAATCCTGTTCACATCTTCTTGTGTAAAATTTTTTTCATCATTCATAGCTTGCACTCCTTTTTACGCTTGGATCAGCTTATATTACCCTCTTTTCACACCGCAGAGGATGGTTATATATTGTACCCCGCCGTTAAAAAGCCGAACGGCATGGCAAGGCCGCTCCGCCGAAAAGCAGAAGCCCAACGACAAGCGAGGACCCGGCGAGGTAAATAAAAAAAGCGCGGGCAGATACGGAAATGGCGTTTCGTATCTTTCCCACGCTAATTTTCAGCTTACGGCATAGGTGCCGCGGTACTATATATTTATTTTACCATATTAGGGGGGTATAAGCAAGCGTTTTCCCTTGATACTGCCGTTTCCCGCATTTTCTATATGGTAATATAGACGTGTTTTCTGCCCCGTAACGTGTCTTTTTTCTCTTTTATACGGGCTTCAGGAAGGTTTAATACCGGACGTAACAGCCGAAGCACCAAAGCCCCTTGGGCATCTTTTTCATAGCTTATATGAATCTTCACGGTACCCCCTTCATGGCCCCGATGCCGCTCGGGGCCGTTTTGTGCGTCTACATTATTATCTGGCATTAGGTCTTCCCGGCTTCCTCTCCATTCCGTGCTTATAACCCAGCCTATAAGCTTCTATGGCGATTGTAGCGATACCTTGAACCAGTTCCCGGTCTGTTCCTTGCCCTTCCACAAGAACGTCCCTTATAAGGCTTAATAACGCTCTGTCCTTCTCATTCATGATTTTCCCCCCCCTTTCGTTTCCAGTTTCCCCGCAGCGATACCCTAACCTGTAAGATTCTACGGCAACCGCTGCTATCTCTTCATGGACTGTCCGTTTTTTTCCCCGTCCAACTCGGAGAATATCTTTTACAAGCGCCGCAAGTATTTCATTTGACTTCTTGTCCATGCTGCACCCCCTCAATAAAGCGCTGGGAGCTTTTCAGCTCTTCGTATATTGCTTCGCAGAGTTCTCCACTAACAATGCCCAACGCCTGCAGTTGAAAATAAAAATTTTCTTTCTTATCCGCCGCTCGAATTGATTCCTCAATCAATAAAGTAAGAGCCATGATCCGGTCGACTTCCTGCT
>UQUU01000009.1 GCA_900544275.1 uncultured Succiniclasticum sp.
GTAGGGCTCGAACCTACAACCCTTCGGTTAACAGCCGAATGCTCTACCATTGAGCTATGGTGGAATAACTGCATAGTCCTTAGCGACTACGTGAGTTATACTACCATAAAGAAAGGCGCTTGTCAACATTTTTTTATAATTTATTTCGCCTGCCCGCAGACGCGGCTTGGATAAAACAGACTGCATCGCCACGCGAAAACGCAAAACACATCCGTATCGTAAAACGCAGTTTATTTTGCCGGCACTTCAGGTAGTGTGCAAACTCTTCCATGAAAACAGGTCAGGTTTCAAAACGCAACTTAGTCCGCCAAAACCTTCACCACGATCTTCTGTACCGCCGTGCCCCCATGCACGGCATGGCAGCCGGGCCGGTGCAGTTCCCAGGGAAAGAACACGGCAAAAACGCCGTCCCCCAAAGTAACGCTGTCCTTTTCTCCGGCTTCTTCATAAAAAAGCAGATCCTTTTCTTCCGCATAATCTTCAATTACTTTATGGGTTGCGTTGCGGGCGGTATAATAAATTTTTTCCGTACCTTCGCCCAAATACTGCACGTCAATATAGGCATTATGGCTTTCCGGCTTTTTATTCGCTTTCGGTTCCGTGGTGTAGCGGCTTACCCGAACAAATACATTTTTCCCCTCTATCGGATATTCCCCCTCCGCTACTTTTGTGAAGTCCGTATCGGCTATATATTGCAGCGCTGCCTTCAATCTTGCGGAAACATAGGGTAAAAATTTTTCAATGTCTGCTTTAGTCCCTGTAATCATAATTTACCTCCCTGTATCTAGTGATGCTCCTGCTTATTACTTACCCACATAGACTTTTTATGCCCATAAAGCACTTCGATAGTCTTACAGCGGCCAGGTTCTCTTATACTGCAGATTCTGTTTATTTGTGGCAGGATACTTCCTTTGTTATTATTCTATCACAAAAATTATCTGTACAAAACCCGCACAGATAAGGTAGAATAGGTTTATATTTTTTGTTCTGTCATAAACGTATTTCTACTTATTATAATGTATGCGAGGTAGTTATGAGCTTTTTAACTGTCAGCCATGTAAGCCATTCTTTTGGCGGACGGCAAATTTTGGAAGATGTTTCTTTTAAGCTGGAAAAAGGAGAACATATCGGTTTGGTGGGCGCCAACGGAGAGGGAAAATCTACTTTCTTTGACCTGATCACCGACCGTCTGATCCCCGATGACGGGCAAATTTCCTGGCCGTCTAAAATTACGGTGGGTTATCTGGATCAGCAAAGCAGGCTGACCAAAGGAAAAACCATCCGGGAGGTATTGCGCACTGCCTTTGACGAAGATTTTGCCGCCGAGCAGGAAATGTTGGAGTTATATGACAAAATGGCCGAGGCGGACGAAGGCGCCATGAATAAAATGCTGAATCGGGTGGGCGAAATTCAAAGCCGTCTGGAACACAGCGGTTTTTATTCCCTGGACAGCCGCATTGAAGAGTTTGCCAACGGACTGGGATTGGGCGATATCGGTCTGGATAAAGACGTGGATCAATTATCCGGCGGGCAGCGCAGCAAAGTACTGTTAACGAAACTGCTGCTGCAGGATTCTGAGATCCTCCTGTTAGACGAGCCCACAAACTATCTGGATGTAGAGCATATTCACTGGCTGATCCGTTTTTTACAAAATTACGAAAATGCTTTTATCCTGATTTCGCATGACGTGCCTTTTTTGAACGAAGTAGCCAATGTGATCTACCATTTGGAAGACTGCCAATTGACCCGGTATACCGGCAACTATGATAAATTTCAGGAACTGTATCAGATTCATAAAGCGCAGCTGGAAGCCGCCTATGACCGGCAGCAGCAGGAAGTGGCCCGCCTGGAAGACTTCATCGCCCGCAACAAAGCCCGGGTCGCGACCACAGGTATGGCCCGCAGTCGCCAGCGTAAGCTGGATAAAATGGAGCTGATCGAGCGGCCTGCGGAACGGCCCAAACCCCATTTCCGTTTTCAGCCGGGACGCACGCCGGGGCGCTTTCTGGCGGAAGCGGAAAACCTTGTTTTAGGCTATGACACCCCTCTGACACGACCGGTTTCTTTTCAACTGGAAAGAAACAAAAAAGTCGCGGTCAAGGGCGTGAACGGACTGGGAAAAACTACACTGTTGAAAACAATTTTGGGAGAGATCAAGCCCCTGAGCGGAAAAATCACACAGGGGGATTTTCTGCAACCGGGTTATTTCGCCCAGGAAGAACGGGAGAAAAATAAAAAAACCGCTTTGGAAGACGTGTGGGACGAATATCCCGGTCTCACCAATGCGGAAGTGCGGGGCGCTTTAGCCAACTGCGGCCTGACTACGGAGCACATCACCACGAAAGTATTCGTCCTCAGCGGCGGGGAAGCGGCCAAAGTCCGGTTATGCAAGCTCATGCTGCGAGAAGTTAACTGGCTGGTTTTGGACGAACCGACCAACCATCTGGATGTCGAAGCCAAAGCAGAATTAAAAAAAGCCCTTATCGAATTTAAGGGCTCGATTTTATTAGTCTCACATGAACCCGATTTCTATGAAGACTGGGTCGATGATATCTGGAATATTGAAGACTGGACAACTAAGGAATTTTGATTTTGGCATTATGACCGCAAATACCTGATTTAATTATCCTGAAATACTGAGAGGATGCCTTTCAAACCGGGCATCCTCTTTCTTTTTATCCTGATTTTATGGATTTATAAAACTGTATCACGCTGTACCTGACACCCGACAGACTTGCAGCCAGATATCATTTGCGATTTTCCATGAGATTCATGCCGTTTAAGGAAGATTTCCGCCCGGCAACACGAGGCCCGTATACCAGATACTGCATTGCGGTCATGGTGGCGCGGTTCATCTGATTCTGCCAGAACATGCCCATAGGCGTCAGGTCATAGCCTGCTTCGGTTTTCACCAGCAGTCCATTTGTCTGCCAACACAAAAATAAAGGCTCCAGTAAAATGGAAAAGGGAATACTGCTCATGCTATCGATTTTTTCCGGTTCTAAAACGCCCCGATCAAATTGTCCGGTAATCGCAGCAAAAAAAGGAGCATAGCTGTCGGTCTTAAAGGCCATGACAAAAGGTTTTTCTCCTTTTTCGACCATAGCAGAATAGCGGTTCAGATCGCCGGGCTGCATATAACTGATTCCTCCCAGGCTGCCGCCGCAACCTGCGCCAAAAGCAAGGATCTGCGCTCCGCTGCGGGCCATGCTGTTATATCGGTTCTGTTCTCTTTCTTCCAGGGACCAGTGACAACAGCTTAAGCGATGGCATCCATGACCACTTAAAAATTCGGCAGCGTTGACAAAAAGCGCCGCCAGATCCCGGCCTACGGGAAAATCCCCGGGGTTATCCTGAAACCGTTTTCCCAGAGGCGTACCGGGGAAAATCTGCAATTTATACAAGTCCATACCACAGATACCGCAAGCTAAAAATATTTCCAGATCCCGTTGCAAAAGTTGCCAGCTTTGACCGGGCAAACCATAAATCAGATCAATGATGATCTTAGGCCCCAGAGAAGCAAATGCTTTCAGTTTCTGTATCACAGTTTCACAGGGATCCGGGCGCCCCAGAAATCTTCTGAGCCCCGTGTCAAAGGTTTGCACGCCAAAACTGAAGCGAGTCGCGCCTGCTTTCATACAGGTTTCCATCTTCGCTTCATTCATATCGTAAATGCTGCTTTCCACCGTAATCTCGCAATCATCACTCAGTGGGAAAGTACGATGCACGGTTTCCAGGATACGGCTTAATTGTTCGCCGGTCAATGTCCCCGGCGTACCCCCGCCTAAAAAGACGGCTTCTACGGGCTTGCCGGTCAGATAATGGACAGAACCCATAAGTTCCAGCTCCGCCAGCAGTTTTTCCACATATTCCGCTTCCGCCTGCGCAGAGGAAACCTGTTTAAAGAATTTACAATAACTGCATTTTATTTTGCAAAACGGTATATGGATATAAATTGCTATCGGTTTTTCATTTACTTCTTCCTGCAGCAGTTTATGAAAGGCTCTTTTCCCAAAAGGAGGCGGCAAAGGGCGCAACCCTTTATCTTCAAAAATTACATCGGTTTTCTCCATGGCGACGTAGCCGTCTGCCGCCTTTTCCTCACCGATGATTTTCGCCAAATCGGGTCGGTCATAAAACGCTGCCAGCCGTTTTTGATAAAACGCAAGCAAATCACCACCCGACTTTTCTGTCTGCCATTCACCCCACTGTTTTGCAGCCTCATCTCGCAGCAATTTTTTCCCTAACGAAGCCATTTTCGATAATTTTTTACTATCCATACGCTTTAAAAATCCTTATCTGACCTGAAGATTTTTTTAACCGCAGGCCTTATTTGCCTTGCGGCCTTTTTTATTACATAGGATGCGGGCGATTCCCGATAATGCTGTACCGATTTACCCGACGCGCCTATTCTTTTACAGGCTGATAAAACCGATCATAGAATGCAATAAATTTTAACATATATTCCTTGCAATTTACCAGATCTTCCTCATTGGGATGCACTGCAGCCTCTGCCCAGCGTTTCCGGCTTTCTTTTGTAGGCGCATGGGGGGTTCCCGGAGGAAATTTTTCCATCTGCGCAATCAGTTTGGGATCAATGGCCCCTCGGATGGACAAGGTGCCCAAGACATTACAATCAGGATTGAGATATTTTCCCGCATTCACCAGTGAAGTTACACCATGCTCGGAGTACGGTTCGGCCCCCAATGTCTGAAACAGCACAACCTTTTTAGCGTGCAGTTGCTGAAGGAAATCCTGCATTTCTTTCATCGGCGCGCCGCGGTCTACCCAATAACCGGCAAAAATCACATCGTAATTTTTCAGAGCTCCTACCTCACTGACACGGCAACAGTCACATCTTTCCGGCGCCGCCTGTGCCAACGCCTGCGCCACCTTCTCCGTATTCCCGGTTTTGCTGCAATACACAATTAAGAACTTTTGCATCATAGACCTCCTTCATTTGTATTTCTGATATTAGTATAATCTCTTTCTCTGTTTTGTTAGGAAATATTACTATTTGTTATATATTTTGTCAAGTTTCATCAGCGCCATTTCCGCCATCATATATTATGCCAGTCGATCTCCCTTCTATATTTGTACAAACCGGACTGGCAGAGACAAAAACAGACCTGTTGAAAACCAACCACAGCTTTCAACAGGTCTTCGTTATTTAATTTTATTTGAATCGCTCAAAGAAAATCCTTAACTATGTAAAAGAATTTTACCTTTACACTTCTGTAACCCACAATCCGTGCAGATTACAATACGCATATACAGCAATCGGTTTATCTCCGTCCACCAGAGCGAAGCTGGCTTCCGGTTTATCATCGATCGTCAAAACACGACGCTGACCGCCTTTTTCTGTCTGCATATAGATCCAGCTGATATGGTGCGCCGCAGTCATAGGATGTTCTGTACTGCCAACTTTAACTTTTACAATTGATTCCGCCACGGTCACTACCGGTACATGTTTTTCTGTGGAAGCATCTACACTGTTCGCGCGAATCGGTTCGAGTCCTTCCCCTTCGCAACACTGAATCTGTTCCACCGGGCCTTCAAGCTTGCCCACGATCACTCCACATTTACGGCACTGATAAAATTTAGCTTCCATGTTTTACCTCCCGGACAATTCCCTGATTCCAATTCAACAATGTCTATAAAATTTGACTGCTATACATTCATTATATACCAAGTTACCTGCTTTTACCAGCATCCTGTTTTATCTTCAGATCACAGTTTTCTTTTATTTCACCTTAAACTTTTCGGGAATGGTTTCTCCCTGTAAAATCAGCCACGGCAACTTTTTATACAACTCTTCTCTTTGTACGCGCACAGCTTCCATAGCAGCCAAAATATTCCCTGCTTCCGGGGAAGTTCGTTTCGCCGTATTGGTCGCCAGCAGAGTATGTCCTTCTTTATCCACAAGCTGTTGCCCTAACGTCAAAAACCAACTGTTATCCCGTCGGTTGGTAACCGCCTCTGTTCCAAGAATAAGGAGATAATCTGCCCCTTGCTCCTGCAGGATGGAGCGGGGATCGCTTCCTTCAGTCATGATTACATAATTAGGCAACAAGGCTTTATACTCGTTGATCATAAACCGACGAATGTCCGGCGCAAAACTTCTGGGGGGAAGCGGTTTTCCTTCTTTTACCCAAACAGCCACTTTGGGTTTTGCCGCATCACTGGTCAGGATGTCCGGCCAGGACACAATCACCCCCTCTTTGATTGATCGATCCAGAATTTTATAGTATTCCTTTTGGCTGGCATCCAGGTATACATTCATAAAATGAGTCAGATTGCTCTGCCTCAATGAAACTCTAAATTTAACCTGCGTGCCAAATTGCTTATAACCGCCAAAAAGCGCTTGCAGACTGAGTGGAATGGGATCTGCCCTATTCGTCACACGGATCAGATCCAACCTGTCACCGTATTTTTCAGCAAAGGCTTTGTTGCCAATCGCCGGCGCTCCAAAAGTAACAACATGAACCCTTTGCGGTTCGATTCCATAACTGAGCAGGCGCTGCCCCATCAGAGTGGCCACGGCCCCGCCCAGACTGTGGCCGGTAAGAAGAAGCTGTGCCGTCGGTTCCTGTTTCAAAATCTGGATCAGATTAAATTCCTGTTCACCGGCAGCTTTTTTTCTTCCCTTGCCGGCCAGTAAAGAACGCATTGCCGCATGAGTATAATCGTTAAAACCTTTATGTACTTTGGGAATATCGTTTTCGTCAATCGTTTGAACGCCGGCGGAGAGTGCTTTCGTCGCCATGCTCTCTTCAAAAGGGACCAGGCCGGTCTTTAAATCTGTCAGCACATCTTTTTTATCGGCGCTGCCTCGAAACGCAATCAGGTAAAAGGGAGTCCCGTCACTTTGTACGTTGTAAAATACTGAAAAATGGGCAATCTGCTTTCCTTCTACGACAGTGTGATGCATAGACTGCCAGCCGTAAGCTTCCAGATATTTTATTTCTTCCGAATCTTCCGGCCGATATACGCCGGAGCAGGCAATCGCCGCCAGGTTGGTCAGATAGGCCCGATTGTAGCTCCTTTTATATTTGCGTATTTCTACACTTTCATTCCCACTGCGGGGAATGCTGCCCAGGGGCGTTTCCGCAAATCCGGAACGTGCCGAAAACAAAGCCGGTAAAAGAAATACACTGAGAAGCAATACACACATCCAGCTCCGATAACGTACGGTTTGCATCTTCACACCCTCTTTCTCAAAATTTCCCCGACAAGCAGCCTAGGAAACATAAAAGGGCATTTCCAAAATGGAAAATGCCCTTTAGGTTCATGCATAAACTGTCTATAAATTAAGCGTATTAATTTCTAGATTATTTTACAGGAACTACGTTGGCAGCCTGCTCACCGCGGCTTCCTTCCACAACGTCAAACTCTACAGTCTGACCGTCTTCCAGGGTTTTGTAGCCCTCGCTCTGGATTGCGGAGAAATGTACAAAAACATCGCCGCCATCTTCGCGTTCAATAAACCCATAACCTTTTTCTGCATTAAACCATTTTACTTTGCCTGTCATATTGCGGGCCTCCTAAAAAAATAAATAAGAATGTTTCATCAACGATTATCAATATAATCGCTAACGGTTCTATTATATTCTACCGGGACCAAATATGCAAGCAAAAGATTTAGAAAAATGCAACAACCGTTTTACTAATAATACGAAAGTCTTATTCGGCCAGGATCTCCACCTTTTCCATCACCACAGGATCTCGGGGACGATCGCGAAAATCAGTGGAAACTGAACCGATTTCCCGCACAATATCCATGCCCGAAACAATCTTGCCGAAAATAGCATGATGCCCGTTCAGCCAGGGAGTGGGAGCTAAGGTGATAAAGAACTGACTGCCGCCTGTATTGGGGCCGGCATTCGCCATGGAAAAAATACCTTCCGCATCATGCGCCAAACCGGCGCCGAATTCGTCTTCAATGGTGTAGCCGGGACCACCCGTTCCGGTACCGTTGGGATCTCCGCCCTGGATCATGAAGCCGTCGATCACCCGATGGAAGATCAAACCGTCATAGAAACCTTTTTCTGTCAGATCGATAAAATTTTTTGTGGTTTTAGGCGCTTTGTCCTCAAACATCTCTGCCACAAAAATTCCTTTGTTCGTTGTAAATTTGATTTTTCTGTTTGCCATGCTCCGGCACCCCTTTTTAAATATTTTCTTATTTCTGTTCTTCCGCCTGTTTCTTTTTCAGCAGGTCAATCAACAGATAAATACCCGTACCAATTGTAGCCATAATGCAGGGCAGCAAAACCTGACCGCTGACGTTGCCGCCAAAATAGATCAGCATGTCACACCCCAGAAGTAAAAATGCCTGGGCACTCTGCAATCTGGTTTTCTGTAAAAGACGATTTTCTCTGTCATCTCTGGCCGTAGTAAAGCCTGCCATAGTGAACTGCGGTAGAAACAGGACAAAAGCGATCGCCATCAGATACAGATAGTTCGTCGACAGAACCGGGACCTCCATATTCCGCCCGGTGATAATACACATGGCAAAAGCCACCGCCCCCAGATATAAACTGCGGTAATAGCCCTCTTTAAGCTGGCTTTCCAAAATGTACGCGATTCCTGTCGCAATAGGAAAAAGCCAGAATCCTTCCGTACCCAGCCAAAAGGCGGAAGCCAGGATCAGCAGGTTATCCCCTATGTAGTGACGGGAACCGGAAGTACGATTAAACATACGGCAGATAAATAAGACCCAGAGCAGCCCCACTACACCGTTGCTGTTCACGCCAAAAAATGCTTCCCCGCCTAAGGTAAGAAAAGCGCCGATCAGACTGCCCCATTCCCGGCCCGGTTCCGGATCCGCTTCCAGACCGATCAGATACGCAAAGAAGAAACCTGCCGCATAGCTCACGCCATCGGTCATAATGCTGCCGGTCCCGGTACCTGTGACCTGCCGGAAGATCAATAAAATAATGGTAGAGATCAAGGTTCCCATGAGCGCAATCCGGTTATACCAATTATCAAAATAAAAGGGACGTCCCAAACCAAAATTTTTGTCCTGATCATCGCTGCGGATGACCTTCACAAACTTATTTTCCTTTTTTGCCATAGCTCACAAATCTAACTCCTGTGTTTCGGGCCGGCGGCTCCCTGCCGCTCAGTCCAGTATTTTTTCTCCGTGGTATGTCTCGCCGTCTGCATCGGGAAGGATGCCATAGCCTTCTGTCCATAAAGTTTTATACTTGATAGCCTGATGATGAACCGTTTCCAGGTTGGACGGCGGCAATTTTTTAATGCATTTTGCCGGGCAGCCCGCCATCAGAGAATACGGCTCCACAATCGTATTTTTGGTCACCACGGCGCCGGCAGCCACGACGCTGCCCGTCCCGACTACCGCTCCGTCCAGCACCACAGAACCCATGCCGATCAGTACATGATCTTCAATCGTGCAGGCATGCAGGGTAGCACAATGCCCTACCGTCACATAATCCCCTACGATACAGGGATGTTTATCTGCCACATGCAGGCAGCTATTGTCCTGGATATTGGTATAACGGCCAATTTCGATCCGGTTTACGTCACCGCGGACGGTGCAGTTAAACCACACACTGGAATACTCTTTCATTTCTACCATGCCAATCACATCGGCGCTTTCAAATACCTGTGCTTTAGCATCTACGGTGGGACTGATTCCCTTAAATTTTCTTAACATGACCCTCTCTCCTCATAATAACTCATAACTCGTAACGGAATAAACCGGGCGCTGCAAACCGCCCTTATCTATTTGTACTCTTCAGGCGTGTGCCGGCGGTATACAAAGAAGCCAGCAACAACACAATGCCTACGGAGAACAAAACAAATCTGGTGGGCATAAAATCGCCCAATAAACCGCCGACCAAAGGACCTATGACCCCGCCGAACTGCTGGGCGGAAGTGGTAAGACCAAAAGCTTTGCCCCGCATTTTCTGCGGCGTTTCTTCGACCAAAACGGAATTAATATTCGGTATTGCCCCTGCCAAAAATAAACCGTACACAAACTGAATCAACGCAAACTGCCAGATGGAGCTTACAAAGACCTGACATAAATTGGTCAGCCCCGCGCATCCCAGCACCAGACATAAAATTCGGCTGTAACCGCGTTTTTGACCCTGCTGGCCCCAAAAAGGGGCCGCTACGATCCCCGCGATCCCGGCCAGAGAAAAGATCCAGCCGCTGGCTTTCACCGCATCCGCCCCTGTTTCGCCTAACAGCTGTCCTACATACAGCGTGATCAAAGGCTGGATCGCCATAATACAGGTCTGAACCAGAAAAAACATCCCCATAACAAACAAAAGACCCTTATTTTGCAGGGATGCTTTTAAATCATAGAATAAATACATCTTTTCCTGGGCTTTTTCCTTGGAAAAAGGAAGATCTCGCACACGAAAAATGACTAATACCGTCGCGGCGAACAAACTGACCGAGCCCACAAAAAAAGACATCCGCATCCCAAACCAGACGGAAAGGTAACCGCCCAGCAAAGGACCCAGGATACTGCCGCTGGCTACGGCCGTCTGCATCAATCCCATCCCCCAGCCCATCTTCTCTTCCGGAAGAGTGGAGGAAACCAGTGCCATAGAAGCCGGTACAAAGCCGCTGATCAAGCCGGTGATCCCCCGCACCAAAAACAACTGCGGTGCCGACTGGACCACGCCGCCCAGTACATAGGTAATGGCCAGGCCCAAGCCTGCCCGGATCGCCATCTTGCGCTGTCCCACTTTGTCCGCCCAGGCCCCCCAATAAGGCGCCATGACAGATGCGCCTAAAAAAGCCACAGCATACACCAGACCGGACCAGAAATTAACCTGTCCCGGCGCCACATGCAGTTCTTTCAATAAATAGACAGGTAAAAAAGGAATACAGGCCGTATAGCTGGCGCAAGCCAAAAATACGCCAATCCATAAAATAATTAAATTTTGCTTCCAATTTATGGGACCGCTGCCTTGTTCATCCCAAAATGCCATTCTTATCACCGTCACATTGCCGTATTATTATAACATACCCCGCTGAAAATTGAAATAAACGGAGACGTCTGTGCAAACAGAAATTGATGATTAAAATACTGTCGGAAATGTTTGCAACACCTCCGACAGTCTGGCTGATTTACAGCAGGATTATTTTAAACTATTTTATTGGGCATCTGCGTTCAAAATTTATTGTACACTCCAAGTAAGCATTACATAACAGGCTCTGGTCTCACTCGTTAACTTCTTTCGCGACCCAAAAATTTCCTTTAGGGCATTTTTTACTTCTATCTCCGGCAGGTGAGGATAGTACACATTGCTCAGATATTTTTGCCAAGCTACAATATCTTGCCGCCATTGTATTCGATAAGCAAGCTGTTCTATTTGCGCATCATACCCATATGCTGCAATTTTTTTCAGCAAACGTTTCCATACCAGATCCGGCTCCTGCATGATCAAAACATCTTGAACATCGTATTTTTGAAAATGCTTTTTTACTTTAGTCACGACAGTATTTTTACCTTCTTGAAATACGACCAGACGACAATATTTTTTACTGACAGATAACATTTTTTGAAAAGAATTCTCCTTTTCCATATCCGGTCCCATTGCACTGTAAACGAGGTCAAATTTTTTCTTCCAGCCTCTGCTCAACACCTCTTCCGTTTCCCAGTCCAGGGTATACCACCGGCATATATGCTGAAATTCAGGATCTGTCGTCGCCACAGCTTGCTGAATAGCCTTGGAAGAAATATCTAATCCCACTGAAGGAATATGTTTCTTTATCCAGCCTTTCAGGTATTCCCCTTGACCACAGCCAATATCCAACACCGTTCCGATAGGACCGGGCAAAATATAAAGTTTTTCTTCTTCACCCCATGAATCGATAATTTCCCAGGGAGGAGCTTGGCGATACCACTGATTCCAAATTGTATTTTTCAGCGAAAATTCATCTGTCTTATTATATTTAATTCTGTTCATTTTTCAACCATTCATTCCAGACAATAATCCTGTCATATAAGTCGCTCTCCACACCATAATGCTCAATGCTTAAAATACTGACTGCGGGAAAATCCTCTTTCATTCGCTTAAATATCCTTTCCTTCTGTGCCGGATCTACCGAAGACAGGGCTTCATCCAAAAATATCCAATCCGGCTTGTGCACCCAAATCCGTGCCAATGCGATGCGTTGCTGCTCACCTGGAGACAGCACTTTTCCCCAGTCTTTTACAACCGAAGCCTCCGTTAATACATGCTCCAATTCAACCTTATTCAGTATTGTTCTACATTCCTCCTTCGTAATAGATACATTTGTATCCGGATATGTTAATACATCATATAAACTTCCCTGCGGAAGATAGGCATTTTGCGATAAAAATAGTTTTTGAGAAGCAGGAAGAAAAATTTCACCGGTACCAAACGGCCATATATTTCGCAATACATAAAGCAAGGTTGTTTTTCCCACACCGGAAGGCCCTGTTAACACGATCTTTTCTCTTTCTGCAATGTGTAAACTCAAAGAATGTGTTAATGTTTCCCCCGAAGGAAGGTAAATGCTCACATTTTTAAGCTGCAGGGCATTGTGCCCTCTTTCTGTGACACGATACCCATTACACCTCTCCGCAGAACTCAACGCGGTATTATATTGGGTAAGACGATCTAATGTCGCCTTCCATTCGCTCAATCTTGGATAGTTTAATATAAACCAGGATAAGGCTACACGAACTCCATTAAAAGCGGAAACCGTTTGCATCAGTTCGCCCATTTTAAAAATACCGCCAAAATATTTTGGCGCCGCAAGCAAATAAGGCACTACACCGGAAATCTGTGCATAGCCAAAATTAAAATAATTTAATTGGCGTTTTTTTACGAGTTCCCTGAGCCAGATATCAAACACATTAGCAAAGCTTTTTATAAGCATTTTGCTTTCCCATGGCTGTCCTGCATAAAGGCTTATTTCTTTGGCATGTTCCCTGACACGCAGAAGGTTATAGCGATAATCAGCCTCATATTCCTGCGTTTTCCTGTCTATCTCGATCAACGGATGGCCCATGCGATGCATGAAGTAGGTGCCGGCTATCACAAACCCGAAAGCAAGCCAAAGCATCACCCCCGGTATGACAATACCAAAAACCGAATAGGATTCCGAAAGCCCCCATAAAATAATCGCAAAACCTCCCAATGTGCTGAGTGAATCCACAAAGTCAAATACAAGAGATACCGTTAAGGTTGGGAATATCCTCAGGTCTTCAGCAATACGCTGGTCCGGATTATCAATATGCGGAAAAAATAATTCAGAATAACAACACCCTGAAGTAAGCCATCTTTTTGCATAATAAGAAGACATATAACGGCGCCACAACAATACAGCTTTACCACAAAGATACTTTTGATTGGCATATAATACAAGGCTTGTTCCGGCTAATACAAAGAGCAGCCCCAGCTGAAAAAAAAACGCAGTAATGTCTTTGTTTTCCATCGCATTAAAAAAATCTCTTGACCAGATGTTAAGCCGAAGGGTCATATACACATTAAAAAAATTAAATAACATAGCCGCAGCAAGAAGCAATACCGTTTTATTTCGTTCCGGACCTTGCCAGAAGGGAGCGGTTAAATTCCAACATTGCCCTGCAAATTGCCTCATTTGCTGATACTTTTTTCTGATCACCATTTATGAATGTACGAAAGAATCCAAGTCCTATCCTGTCCGGCAAAGCCGAGAGGAGTCCCCCACATAGATTCTATACCTGACATATATTTTTTATCAAAAAGATTTCTAACATGGAAGGTCCATGCATCTTTTCCTCTTGACAATGAAACCGACGCATCATATAAAGTTACTCCACCCAATGTTATTTTATTTTCTTCGTCCATACGTTTTCCAATATATCTCGTACCAAGCCCAAGCATCAGTTCTCCATTGTGATATTGAGTGAGGATCGCATCCGCACGTAAATTAAAGGTCTTCCTTGCCACTCCCGCAGGTCGCAACCCTATTCTATCCGGATTCGTATGCTTTGTTGTTTTCGTATCAAGGTAAGTGTAAGAACCCAATAAATGCAGCCGCTCATGCAAAGCCGCACGCCATTCTAATTCCATACCTTTGGACACGATTTCTCCGATAGAGGTAAAATAGGATTCGCCCGGCACCCCTACATGAATATTCTGTTTACGCAAATCAAAAAGAGATGCTGTCACTCGAATCGGGGCATTTTCAGGAGCATAGCGCATACCGATTTCCCACTCCCGTCCGGTAGTTGGCTTCAGCATTTTATTATCTTTATCCAAATGCATCAGTGGCTCAAAAGAATTGTGCCAGTGAATATATGGCGCCCATTTTCTATTCAGATTGTAAACCGCACCTGCCTGTCCCGTCCATGCAGATTGAGAGAATTTTTCTTCATCACGTTCGCTGTATTGTCCATAAAGACCACGCCGCAGTCCCAGAGAATAGGATAGTTTCCCTTCTTTAGCCATATGTGAAAGATAAATACCTCGTTCACGACTCCAATAATGCAGGTCGTCCATAGGTATAATCGTTCCCGGAACGTTTATATCCGGATCTGCAGGAATCGGCTTATCGGAAAGATAGCCAGGAATCTCAGCTAATGGCCATGTAGACAAATTCCTCATTTTTTGCTCTGTAAAAATTTTCTCATAACGCCAGTCAAATCCCAAGAGAGTATCACTTTTAAAGTGGTCTGTTTCTTTGTGCAGATGAACAAATTGATCAAGCCCGTAAGAAGTGCCCTCGCTGTCAATCATTGCCCCAAATCTTACCAGCCCTGCTAAAGGATTGGCGATACCGGTCGTCTGATTACTCAGCACATTTGCTTTGCGATAGCTTCCTTTTTGGTGAAACGTTATTCCTTTTCCCAGCGGTTGCTCCCATTCATAACTTATCCCACGTTGCGTGAGATAATACTTGTCCCACCCTTTTACACCCACAAAATATCGATCCGGCAACACGCCGTATAATAAATCTCCGGGAACGCGGGTGCGAGGAGAATAGGCATACCCATCTATTTTATCTTTGGAATAAAACGGAAGAATGGTCAAATTCCCCTTGGCACCGAACTTTTTAGTAAAAGCCGGAGCGACATAAATACGTTTTTGCTTTGTTTCGTCATAAAACAAGTCCTGCGTCCGCCAAACAGAAACCACACGGCCATAAAGAGAACTGTCAGAACTAACACCGTTCACATCCACTGCAGTCATTCTTTCTCCCTGAGACCCTATCTGTACCTGACCCTCCGCAAAATTTTCCGGGCGTGGGTGCTTTGTTCTCAGGTTAAGCATACCACCGACCGAGCCGCTTCCATATAATGCAGAAGCAGGGCCACGTAAAATTTCAATTTGTTCCACCCCATAAAGTTCCGGACTTGTCATATTATCTGAAGCACCAAACGTCTTCATACCATCAACTACTACATTGCTATGAGCAATATCAAAGCCACGAATTTTGCTGAAATTATATAGAGAATCATACCCTCTGGGTGCTACCGTAATACCTGCGTTATACTCCAGGGCATCTGTCAGATTATACACACCCAGCCGTTCCATCTCATCAGAATTCACTATAGTAACAGAAGCGGAAATTTCATTTATATCCCTGGGGATTTTACTGCCTACACCTGCTGTTTCAGACAATTCTCTGGCATACACATGAAAAGGAGGTAAAACAAAGCTTCCTGCTACTTTTTCAGGCAAGGTATTATTTTTATCCGCCCAGCAATGGGCATTGAAGAAAACAGCTAAAATCACTAAAATATACCACTGTATTTTTTTACTCATAAAATTTTTGTTCCTTTAACAACTAACAACACATAACAACACAACTTATCTTTTTTACTTTCACTAAATACACACAGGCTAACACGATATATTAATTACTACCAAATAACTTCAAATCACCTCCCTATAAAACAAACTAACTCCATAGCCCATCGGTTAGCAATAGCTAACCGATGGGCTAAAAAAAAAGAATTTTCTTCTACATTTCATAATACTTTCAGTATTATTTTATGTCAAGTTTATTTTTTACAACGATAGCCATTTTTTGTTATAATTAGATTAAATTATAACTTCTTTAAGAAAAAAGTATACGATTGTAAAAAATACAGGAGACCATGTATATGCGAAAACCTGCCTCTTTTTTTATAGTAGGCCTGCTGTTATGCATTTTTATCGCCACCGTACCGGCCTCAGCCCACAAAACAGACAATCTGAATGCTGAAAGTACCGTTCGCAGCCTGACAAACTCTGTCGCATCAGGGGAACAGCACTTAGAAAAAATCAACTTAGTCTGGCAGCATGACAACCTGCCCTCTGTCGATCTTTCCACTTTGCCGAAGGTGCCCGGTGTCAACGTCGTATCGCCCTGCTGGTATGTTATCGGCAACGAATTTGGAAATTTAAACGTCAAAGCGGTGGAGGGCTATGTCGCCCGGGCTCATGCCAAAGGCTATCAGGTTTGGCCGCTGATTACAAACGGATTTGACCCGGACAGAACAAAAAAACTCCTACAGGACGATAATGCCAAACACCATGTCATCCAACAGTTGTTAACAGAAGCGGAAACGCACGGATTTGACGGCATCAATCTGGATTTTGAAAATATTTATCAGGAAGACAAAGACGAATTAACAAAATTTGTGAAACAAATTCGCAAAGCAACGAAAAAGAGAAAGCTCACGCTCAGCATCGACGTTACCATGCCGGAGGGAAGCCCCAACTGGTCCTTATGTTTTGACCGGAAGAAACTGGCCGACCAGGTGGATTATGTGATCCTGATGGCTTATGACCAATATAGCGGCGGCAGCCCCATGGCAGGACCTACCGCTTCCTACAACTGGGACAAGACCGGTTTGCAGGCCACACTGCTGGAAGTACCTGCCAACAAACTGATTATGGGAATTCCGCTGTACATGAGATTATGGCATTTTGACGCAAAAGAAAAACGTTTCCGGGCAAAAACACTTTCCATGCCTCAGGCGGCCAAAATTCATGAAGAAAAAAGTACCGACGAAACTTATCGCTGTCTGTGGCTGGAGAAAGAAAAAATGCTTTACGTTTCCTATATGGAAAAAGATGTTCCTTACTGTTTCTGGCAGGAAAATGAACAAAGCCTGCGTTACAAGGCAGAGCTGGTCAATACCTTCCGGTTAGCCGGTATCGCCGCCTGGCGCTACGGTTTTGAAACACCGGACATCTGGCCTATGCTGGGAGAAACATTACAACAAGAAAAAGCACAAGTACCACAAACCAAATAGTTAAATTTGATGAGACCTCGCCACTACAGCGGGGTTTTCATATGCACAAAAAAGCGAACATATCCCGTAAGACATGTTCGCCTGTTTTTTAACTGGTGCGGTAGAGAGGATTTGAACCTCCACGGGGTCAACCCCCACTAGCTCCTGAGGCTAGCGCGTCTGCCGTTCCGCCACTACCGCATTTTCGCCTGTCTGTGTCAGCGCACTTGCAAAGTATATACCAGTTTGCCACATCTGTCAAGCATCATCTGCAAATTATCACTGTGGTGCGGTTGATGGGATTTGAACCCATACGAGGTCTCCCTCACCACCCCCTCAAAGTGGCGTGTCTGCCGTTCCACCACAACCGCGGGAAGTGCATTAATTTGCAACGTAGTTATCTTAGCACAAATTAAACAAAGCGTCAATATATTTTTCCGCTGTCTGCGCGAAAACAAAGCGGAATAAGATCACCGGTTCTGCTTATTCGGCGGTTACTTCGACCTCTCTTCGGGGATGGGCAACGGTCTGATAGCCTTCCACCGCCAGCACGATTGCCAATAAAATCAACAATGTGCCGATCCCGGCCTGCGCATAGGGACCCCAGTCCGCCGCTCCCCTGGCAATAATGCCCAACTGGTTGCGGATGGTCAGAGCCAAAGAGCAGATCGTAACGATCAACATAAAGGTCATAGGGAACAGGAACATCTTATTATTTTTCCCTGCATTGCCCAGCCAGGCCGCTACCGCCAACAGGCCGATGCCGGCCAGCAACTGGTTGGCTGCGCCGAACAGTCCCCAGATCTTGGTAAAACCGTTCATCCCCAACAAAATGCCCAGAATTACCGTAATAATCGTAGCAAAGAAAGGATTAACCATCAGTTTTTTAAAGCCGCCCTGAATATCCTTGGGAGTCTGCCCCGGTTCCAGCCAGAATTCCTGGAACATAAAACGCGCCAGACGGGTAGCTGTATCCAAAGAAGTCAGGCAGAATGCGGAGTAAGTCAAAACCAACAACGTGTATAAAGACGCTTCCATACCTGCCATACCGGGGATCTGCGCGACCATCGCCGCAATACCGCCGGCAAAGATGTCCGTAGCTCCGTGGGTATGACCGGTCGTCCGGGCATAAGCAATGGCGCACAACGTGATGATTGCCAGTACACATTCCAAAAGCATACCGCCATAGGCGATAGGTTTCGCATCGGATTCTTTGTCCAACTGTTTTGCCGTAGTACCGGAAGAGACCAGTGAATGGAAACCGGAAATCGCGCCGCAGGCAACTGTCGTAAACAAAATGGGGAATAAAAGCTGAATACCGTTGCCGTTATCGACCGCAAAGCCACCAAATGCCGGGAACAACTTGGGATCGATGTCCGGGTGCGCACCCACAATACCCACCATGGCTACGATCAGCATCGCATACAGCAGAAAAGAACTCAGATAGTCACGCGGCTGGAGCAGGATCCACACCGGTGTAACGGAAGCAATCGTAATATAAAGGCCGATCAGCCACATCCAGGTAGACGTGGTGAAATAAAACGGATGGAAATTCATGCCGATCGCCATGCAGGCCACGATAGCCGCCACACCAAAAACAGAAGATATCAGCATAGACGTATGCCGGCGATATACGGCAAAGCCAAAAACGATGGCCACCAAAATAAACATGATGGAAACCATGGCAACGGAAGCCTTGGTCGCGCTGGCCGCCTCGTCGATCACGCCGTTTTTGACGGTAGCGCCAAAAGTGGATGCTACGATGGCTGCAAAAGCAGCGACTACCAAAATCAGTGTCAAATACGAAAAAATAATAAAAAGACGTTTGGCCCGCCGGGACATGTTGGCGGAAATAATTTCACCGATAGACTGGCCTTTATGACGGACGGAAGCAAACAATGCGCCGAAATCGTGCACACCGCCAAAGAACACGCCGCCAATCAGAACCCACAGCGTAACAGGCAGCCAGCCGAACATTGCGGCACCGATAGGACCGGTAATGGGACCTGCGCCGGCAATTGAAGAAAAATGATGACCCATGAGGATCGGCGCCTTAGCCGGTACATAATCCACGCCGTCTTCCATAGTATGGGCCGGAGTGGGAACATCCCCCTCGCCTACGCCCCACTGTTTTACCAGCCAGCCGCCATAAAAGACGTACCCGCAGAGCAGAACAGCTACGGAGACAAGCAAAAGCACTAATGTGTTCAAGACAATTCCTCCCTTACTGTCAATAAAACTTTTTTCATATTCTTTTCCATACAACGGCCGCTTCGATTAAAATACAGCTTATCCTTCTCCGTTTCAAAGCAAGCGATATGAAAATCCATCCAACCGTGGAAGGAAAAAAGAAAACTTTTATAAATACGGCATTTTTCCAATCGTTTTATAGCATCTTCTTCTGCCGTATCACAAACAAACACAGGGGTAATATACGTATACATATGGCCGGAACCTATATGGGCCAACTTCATGCCCTCTTCCCGGGCAAAGTCCCGGCAGGTTTCAAAAGCCTCCCGCGTCAGCGTCTTGAGCGAAAATAAGAAAATAAACTCTTCCTGGTGCGAAGACCACAATTCATTAGTACGAAATAAAAAATACTGTTCCGCTCTTTCATAATATTCGCAAACTGCCACCAGACTTCCATTCTCAGGCAAAGAAAGAGGCGGCACTTTATCCCCCTCCCGCGGTCCCTCATACTCCCCCGGTGCCGGAGCAACGCCTCCGTCAAATCGGGTTATATTATAAAAACGACGATAGCCTGCCAGGAGGCGCTCCACCACAGCTTGTCTGATCGTATCCATACATCCTCATAGCAAAAGTTTATGTCTCTGACTGCTTCTGCCTCTTGTTAAATTGTTAATTTTCTGTGACATGCAAGTTTCAAATTAGTGAAATTATACCACACTCTGAAAGGTGATTCTACATATATTCTTTAATTTTCTTGTTTTTCAGGAAAACTTTGTAAATCGGGTTCTGATTTATATATCATTGTTTACAAAATGTTTGCGAGCTAAACACCGCGCCGCAGAAACAGCTTCATTTTCCTCAACCGAAGCAGCAGCCTGACAGGTAAAACGGATTCGCTGCGGAACTGCGCTTTATTCGCCCTTCAACGTCACTTTATCTTTATATAATCTGTAGTATTCATCTCTGTCATGCAGAACCGAGGCCACATAACCTCTGGATTCTTCATAGGGAATATTGGCAATTTTGCCAAATTCGTAGTCCCAGCCATTGGCGCTCATCCACAGATGTGTATTGCCGCGCCCCGCATTATAAGCCAGCATCTGCAAGACCATATTGCCTCGGAACTCATACTTCAACTCAGATAAATACCAACAGCCCATACGGATATTGGTCTTAGGATCATAGAGCTGCTGCATCCTGTAAGACGACAGGCCCATCTGTCGGGCGATCCATTCCCCCGTTTCCGGCATGATCTGCATCATACCGATCGCACCTGCAGGAGACACCGCACCGGGCTTAAAGCCGCTTTCGTTTTTAATCACCGCCGCCACCAAAAAAGGATCTATGTTATTTTTATTCGCATAGGTAACGATCTCGTTCTGATAGGGCCACATATACACAAAGCGCATTTGCACCGCATCACTGCGCCAGACTCGCCATCCCCCGAAACAAAGCGAAACAAACAGCAGCAGGGCAAATAAAAAGCCATGCCTGCTGTTTCCGCCAAACCGTCTTTTGCTTTTTCTTTTTTTAACGAGGTGTTTAACGTGTTTCACACGCCGCCTTTGCGGCTTCCCGTCACTATTTTTATGGTATTCCGTCAAAATCCTGGACTCCCATCCGATTAATGGTCAGACCTTCCCGAACCTGACGTCGGGTATCTTCCAATGTTCCTTCATTATTGATAATCCTGGCGGCATAGGGAATTTTCTCTTCTAACGGCATCTGCGCTTTGATGCGTGCTTCCACCGCCTCTTTTTGCGCACGATCCCGCCGCATGGCCCGCTCGATCTGCACGGAACGCGATACTTTAACCAGCCAGACTTCATCAACTTTCCTGTGCCAGCCGCATTCGATCAGAAGCGGCACATCCAAAACCACCAGCGGCACATTTTGCGCCTGCTGTTCAGCCAGGAACCGCTGCGCTTCTTCCCACACCCGGTCCTGGACGATTTTTTCATATTGCTGCAGCAGCTTGGGGTCACCAAAAACCCGCTGCGCAACCCAAGGCCGGTTCAGTTCCCCATTTTCCAGCAGGCAGTCCGGGCCGAAAAAGACGACGATATCCGCCAGACAGGCACTCCCTTTGCATACCGCCGCCCGGCTCACCGCATCCGCATCGAAGACGGGGATACCTAATTCTTTAAAATAAGAGGAGACGGTACTTTTTCCGGAGCCGATCCCTCCTGTTAAGCCAATGATCTTCATTATTACTCCCTATTATCCCATAATTGCAGTATAAGTCAGAGTGCGAATTTATATGGTCAGATTATTAATTTACACTGCCGAAACTTGAATGTAAACAGTGAGGACATTAATTTACATAACCAAAACTTGAATGAACATAACCGGAACGTAAATTGATATGGACGGAGTACAAATTTACCGGTCAGAGCCGCACTTCGCCGAAGTACTCTGTGCCCGGCAAAAAACGCTATTTTTGACAGTGAGGACAATACACGCTGCCCCTGCCGCCTACTTTAATCTGCTTCAAAGGGCTACCGCAGCTTTTACAGGGTTGTCCCTTGCGCCCATATACAAGCAGATAGTCCTTATTATTCCCTATCTTCCCCTCTGCGTCCTGATAATTACGGAACGTGGTTCCATGGTTCCGCAGCCCCTGCGCAATCACCTGATTGATCGCTTCATACAACGCAGCGACTTTTTTACCTCTCAAGCCGGCCGCGGTGCGGGTAGGACGGATGCCGGCTGCCGCTAACGCTTCGTCCACATAGATATTCCCCAGTCCGGCTATCTTCCGTTGATCCAGCAGTAAGCTTTTGATGGCCTGATGGCTCTTTTTCAGTACTGCTTTCAGATATTCTTCCGTAAACTCTTCGCTTAACGGCTCCGGCCCAAGGGACGAGAAACCCTTGTCCAGAGAAAATTCCGACGGCTTCAAAAGACGCATCGTGCCAAAGGTACGAAGGTCCGTAAACCACAGGTCTTCGGTCCCGGACAAACGCAGGCGGATCTTGCCGAATGCCGGTTCCGGCGCGTTTTTAGGCAGAGCCAGCAAAGAGCCCGTCATCCGCAGATGGGTCAAAATAACGTTTGTGTCGTCCAGTTCCAGTAATAAATATTTTCCCCGGCGCTTCACATCCGCAAAACTTCTGCCTTCTACCCCGCGAATAAAGTCCGGCAGCGCCGGAGACAAGATCATGCGCGGCAGGCGTATGTCCGCCTGTTCTATCTTTTTCCCTTTAATATGTGGCAGCAGGCTTTTACGTACCTGTTCCACTTCCGGTAATTCCGGCATATTTTTTCCTCCTGCAAAATAAATCCCTGCTTGTAAAACAGGCCCTTACTGTATAACGGAATAACAGCCCCCTGTGCTAACTCCGTGTTTTGCCGGAGTCCGTCATCCAATCCGTTTCTTTGTGTTGTACCGGTTCACTTGGCCGAAGCCCAGTCTTTGCCGTAGTTCACTTCCGCCAAAAGCGGTACAGACAGCGGGAACGCATTTTGCATTTCTTTTTGCACCAAAGCCGCCGTCGCTTCCCGTTCGGTTTCTTTCACTTCCAGCACCAGTTCGTCATGAACCTGGAGCAAGACGTGGGAAGTTAAACCGGAAGCCTGCAGTGCCTTGTCTACTTTCAGCATCGCCAGTTTCATCACATCTGCCGCCGTACCCTGGATCGGCGTATTGATCGCCGTCCGCTCCGCAAAACTGCGCAGGTTAAAGTTGCGGTGATTAATCTCCGGCAGATAACGGCGACGCCCCAGCAAAGTAGCCACATAGCCCTGTTTATGAGCCAAAGCGATCATACCATCCATGTATGCTTTCACGCCCTTATAACGGGACAGATAGTTTTGAATAAAATCCCCGGCTTCTTTTCGGCTACAGCCCAGTTGCACCGCCAGGCCAAAATCGCTGATGCCGTACACAATACCGAAGTTTACGGCTTTGGCCCGGCTGCGCATTTCCGAAGAAACCAGATCTAAAGGCACCCCAAATACTTCGCTGGCCGTTCGGGCATGCACATCCTGATTTTCCCGAAAGGACTCCAGCATCAGAGGATCCTGCGAAATATGGGCTAAAATGCGCAGTTCGATTTGAGAATAATCACAGGAAAGCAGCCAGTCATAACCCTCGCCCGGCACAAACAGGGTACGTATCTCCCGGCCTGTATCCGTACGGGTAGGAATATTTTGCAAGTTCGGTTCCGTACTGGACAAGCGTCCCGTTACGGTCACCGTCTGCTGAAAATGCGTATGGATCCGTCCTGTCGTTTTATTAATCAGAGGCTTTAACCCTTCCAGATAAGTGGAATGGAGTTTGGCCAGCATCCGGTACTGCAAAATGGTTTCGATCAGAGGATGCTGTCCTTTTAATTCTTCCAGCACTTTTACATCAGTGGAATAGCCGGTCTTCGTTTTTTTGATCACTGGCAGCTTTAATTTTTCAAACAGGACGACCCCCAGCTGTTTCGGCGAATTGGGATTAAAGCTTTCCTCCCCGGCCTGCTCTTTCGCCAGGCTTTCCAACGTCTTGATTTTCCGGGCCATCTCCCCGCTGAGAAGTTCCAGATTCTTTACATCCGCCTTCACACCGGTCAATTCCATTGCCGCCAGCACCCGTGTCAGGGGCAGCTCGAGCTCGCGATAAAGAGGCAGAAGTTCTTTTCCCTGCAACGACCGCAGTACAGGACCGGACACTTTTTCCAGGGTCTGGCAATCTTCGCTGCGATCTTCTCCCAGATACTGCCAGGCCAGGTCTTTCAACGCATAACCGCTGCGGCCCGGATCGTCCAGATACGCGCCCAGCGCAATATCTTCGGTCAGGTTGCGCGGCTGCAGTTTGTGACAGGCACAGATCTTATAGATATCTTTGCAGTTGACCGTACCTTTGGGGTTCGGAGACGCTGCCAGCCACTGGGCAAAAGCAGTAAGCGCAGCCGGGTCGGTCAGCCTATAGCTTTTTCCGGTCAACAACACTTCCGCAGACGTAAAATATAGCTGCGGAATGGTACCTGCACCCTGGGCTATAAACCATACCATCGCGTTTTGATCAAGAGCGGAGACAGTTTTTTCCCATTGCGCTGCCGTCGTAATCTCTTCCGCCTGTTTACCGGGTACCACCGTACCAAAAAGGCTGGGCATACCCTCTTCCTGACTCGTACCGGACTTCTCCCTCTGCGCCGAAGAAACCTTAGAACCTGTAGCAGACATCGCGTCCGCCTCTTGGCGCCCGTCTACCTTTGCGCCTGCGTCCAGGGTTTCATTGCCCGCTAACCCAGGCTCTTTGCCCAAAAGCGCGGAAAACTGGTCGAACAAACCGCGGAATTCCAGGTCGGCCATTAATTTCTGTGCCGCAGAGCCAATGGGCTTCAGCGCATAATTTGCTAAATCCACATTAACCGGCACCTCTGTATAAATCGTAGCCAGATTTTTAGAAAGCAAGGCCTGTTCCTGATGGGTCATCAACTTCTCTTGCAGGCTTTTGCCTTTCACTGCGGCGGCATTTTCCAGCACTTTTTCCACACTGCCGTACTCACCGATCAGTTTCAACGCCGTTTTCGGCCCCACGCCGGGCACGCCCGGAATATTATCCGAACTATCCCCCATCAGCCCTTTTAAGTCAATTAATTGCAAGGGCTCCAACCCTTCATACTCCTTTTGGAATGCCTCTCTGTCATAAAGCTGAATCTCAGAGATCCCCCGCTTGGTATACATCACGCGGGTGCGTTGATCGATCAGCTGCAATTCATCCCTGTCGCCGGTCACAACATACACTTCCACGGCAGGATCCGCTTTTTTAACAAACGTACCGATAATATCGTCCGCTTCGTAATCGTCTTCTTCCAGAGCCGCAATGCCCATAGAGCGCAACACTTCCATACACAGGGGGAACTGGTCTTTTAATTCCGGCGGCGTAGCTTTCCGCTGCCCTTTGTAGCCAGCAAACAGTTCCGTCCGGAACGTCTTTCTGGATTTATCAAAAGCCGCAACTACCCAGCGCGGCTGCACCTCCTGCAACAACTTATGAAACATCCGTAAAAATCCGTACACGGCGCCGGTAGGCTGTCCCTTACGGTTGGTTAAAGGCGGCAACGCAAAAAAAGCCCGATGGATCAGACTGCTGCCATCGATAACCAAAAATTTGTCTGCCATAGTATACCTCTTTTCTCTGATTTTCTCGAAACGTAAGCAGCTGCCGCCCTAATACAGCAAAAACCTTGCTGTCAAATGCAATCTCGGCAGGCAGCGCATCATAATCAATGATTAATAATTAATTATAGCACATTATGAAAAAGAGAAGCGAATTGAAAAGAGGAACGGTTCCCAAATGAACCGATCCTCTGTCAGAATCTACTATATTGAAGTTGCTGTTGCCAACGGCTAAACTAATTACCGCCGGAAGCCGACACGGTTTAAGTCACACAGACGTAAAGCCTGCCGGCTCCACACTGTTAAACTTCCATTTTCAAACGTATTATTTGTTTTGGGGCGAAACCGGTGGAGTTGCAGGCGCGGAAGGGGGGTTTTTAACCAACGCCGCATCTGTAGCGGCAGCGGTGGTGCCAATCCCATTCGTTACCGTGTTGCCGGACCCTTTCATCAGATCCTCGACTTTCGCCAGAAGAATTTTTTTATCATCCTCTAAAAGCTGAATCTGTTCATTCAGCTTATAAACCTTCCACATCCCCTGTGTTTTTGCTTTAAGGCCCCACAAGAACGCAATTAAAAAACCGCAAAGCGCAGCAATTATCACTACCAGTACCAGATTCATCTGGAAACTCCAGACAAACAGGTTGAGGGCCACCATCATGGAATTCTGTAAGGCCAACAAAGCTACAAATACAGCAATGATCGCGGTAATAATCATATAGACCATAATCTTACCTCATTTCATATCCGTCTTTTTATCATAAAATACCGGGCGCGCCGGTTCCTGCCATCATATATATAATTATAGCATACTTTATGATTTTCGATATAAAATTTTACAGGCATTCCCTGATGGCTTTTGCCATACGTTTGACTCCCTCAACGATCCGTTCGTCAGACATGCAGGAGTAGTTGATACGCAGATTCCGGTCATTTTTTTCATTGGGATAGAAGGCATCGCCGATGACGGCCGCTACTTTTTGCTCAATGCATTTATCAAACACTTTGCGGGCGCTGACCCCTTCCGGCACAGTCACCCACAGGAACAAACCGCCTTCCGGACGGGTGAATTCCACGCCTTCCGGGAATTCTTCTTCCATGGTTTTAAGAATCAGATCCCGGCGGTGTCCATACAGTGCTACGATTTCTTTCACATGGGCATCCAGATCATAGGTATCCATATAGGCATCGACCAGACCCTGGTCAAAATTGGAAGTATGCAGATCCGCGCTTTGTTTGATCAGGACAAACTTGTCTACAATAGCGTGGGGACCGGCAATCCAGCCTAAACGCAGACCGGGACAGAAAATTTTGGAAAAGGTACCCAAAAAAGATACCAGACCTTTGGTATCCATCGATTTTAACGTAGGATGCGGCGTACCGGAATAACGCAGCTCTCCATAAGGATTGTCTTCAAAAACGGGGAGCTCATATTTATTAATGACTTCCATAAATTTTTTCCGACGCTCCAGCGTCCAGGAAATACCGGTAGGGTTCTGGAATTCGGGAATCACATAGATAAATTTGCAGTTCGGCGTCGTGCTGAGAATTTTATCCAGTTCCTCCGGGATGATCCCGTCGGCATCCGTCGGCACTTCTTTAAATATGGGTTCATAGGCATTAAAGGCATTCAAAGCACCCAAATAGGAAGGACTTTCGCACAGCACCACATCACCGGGATCTAAAAACAGCTTGGCGGCAAAATCAAGACACTGTTGAGAACCGGTGGTGATCAAAATGTCATCCGCCTCTACCGGAGTATCATACTTTTCCTTCATCCGTTGGGCAATTTTGGCCCGCAGAGAAGGCCGCCCTTCCGTAGAAGCATATTGCAACAGCTTCTGCCCTTCCTGCAGGGTCAGGTCATGGGCAACCTGCGCAATCTCCTGCACAGGAAACAGTTCCGGAGCGGGCAGTCCGCCGGCAAAGGAAATAATATCCGGGCGCGCCGTTAATTTTAAGAGTTCTCTGATTTCAGAAGCTTTGACACGATCCATTCTTTTCGCAAATTTTACTGGCATAAAAACCCCTCCTGGCTATTAGTTATAATTCCGCAACCGGGTTCAGACCCCATCCACAATATGGACCAATAAGGATCTGTACCGCAGTTTAAAACAAAAATAAGCCCGTTCGCGGCGCCGGGTCGCTTGTCGCCTCCCTTACCACTGATTACGACTTATAAGAAATTTTATCACTTGACTTTGTCAGTGTCAACGAAAGCGCACTCTTTTCCTCTTAGAAAAAACAATGATAGTAAATAAACACATCCTCTCACTTCACTTTATATACTTCACAACACAAAAAGAAAAAACAGATTGGCAGGTCGATAAACAGGTAAGCAGGTAGGCAAGCAGCCAGATTAAGTATGTACGTAAATAAGCAGGGCGGATATATAAACAGATCCGGAGCCTGACAGTAAAGCAGGCCCCGGATCTCTGATACGGCATTAGTCTGTCTTGGGTAGTACAGATTGGGTAGTACAGATACGTACACATTTTTCAATAAATCAGTACATACCACAAATCAGCACACAACTCAAATCAATACATGCCCCGGAATTTCATTGCGACGGCAAGACGTCTTAACGCCGCAATGTAAGCAGCTACACGCATGGGTACTTTATATTCCGCTGCCAGACCATACACTTCTTTAAATGCTTTGATCATCATAGCGATCTGTTTTTCTTTTACTTCTTCTTCCGTCCAGAAGTAGCGATACAGGTTCTGCACCCATTCAAAGTAGGAAACCGTTACGCCGCCGCCATTGGCCAGGATATCGGGCACCACCAGAATACCTTTCTTTTCCAGAATATCATCCGCATCCGGTGTGGTCGGACCATTCGCGCCTTCGCAGATGATTGTAGCCTGGATCCGATCCGCGTTTTCACCAGTGATCTGATTTTCCATTGCGCAGGGGAACAGAACATCCACTTTTTCTTCTAAAACCATCGCTTTGTCAATGGGTTTAGCTTCCGCATAGCCAACCACAGTATGTTTCTCATTGGCTGCTGTATACTCGGCCAGTTTATAAGGATCGATGCCCGCTTCATTATAAATAGCGCCGAATACATCCGAGATCGCTACGATCTTAAAGCCTTCATCAAAAGCCAGTTTCGCTGTCCAGCTGCCTACGTTGCCAAAGCCCTGCACGGCGCAGGTAGCGCCTTTGACCGCCAGGCCTTTTACCTTTAACGCTTCCAGCGCCGCCGTCACAACACCGCGCCCGGTCGCCGCCGTCCTGCCTAACGAGCCGCCCAGCGAAAGATCTTTGCCGGTGATAAACCCGGGCTCGAACTGCCCCTGCAGCTTGCTGTATTCATCCATCATCCAGCCCATGATCTTGGCGTTGGTATTCATGTCCGGAGCCGGAATATCTTTCTTTTCCCCGATCACCGGAGCAATTTTATCAATGTACCCGCGGGTCAGCGCTTCCAATTCCCGTTCGGATAACTTTGTTACGTCAACAATTATGCCGCCCTTACCGCCGCCGTAAGGCAGACCGGCTACCGCGCATTTACAGGTCATCCAGAACGCCAGTGTCTTTACTTCATCCATGTTCACGGCCGGATGATAACGAACGCCACCCTTGGCGGGTCCCATGATCGTGCTGTGCTGACAACGATAGCCTGTAAATACCTGTACACTGCCGTCATCCATTTTAACCGGAATCTGGACTTCCGTAGTCCGCTCCGGTTTCGCGATGATCGCCGCGGCGCCCGGATCCAATTTCATAGCTTTAATTGCTTTGTTCAGCGGAATCTGAGATTGTTCGATGAGTCCCATTTTTCTTACCCCCTTATGCGTAAGTAAATTTCCGGCAAAAAGCTGCCCTTGCTAACGGTGCACCGTTCGTTGGGAGCGCACCCCGTCCCATCCTGCCAAACTCATTAATTATGTTAACTTACTACCCTTATATTATACATTATTAGTACCAGAACGCTCAATATTTTGAAAATAAATTTTACAGTTGTGTTTATTTTTAACAGTTTTAGCCGAATAAGTTTTAACTTTTTTTCATTTTTCTCATATATATTTGGTCACATCATTTTTTATTGCCGAAACTTTAAATTCCTGATAGATTTTCCCGAAATCCACGCCGCCGATATTTTTTCCCGCATAACGCCGCATCAGGTCCTTGGTACCGTTCCGCAGATGTTTGGAACTGATGCCGTATTCCAGCGAGAGCCAGGCTTCCACAAAAGCCGCCAGATGGTCGCAGCCTTTTAATATTTCGCCGTCTACCACATGATGCACCAGACCGGTGTTTTCCGCTACAAAAGCCGACAGTTCCGCTTCCGTTTTAAATACTTTTATCTCATTTCCCATCCTGCATTTATCCAGAAACTCATTCTGCGTGTAATAGTTAATATCGTCATGCCAGGTTTCCGGCACCAGCGGCAATAATTTCTCTTCGATCTGCTGCCGTTCGATTTTTTTGATCAGTTCGTCCAGACCGCTGACAGACGTTTTCACCGGCGAAATAATATCCCGGGTCAGCACTTCGGGCAGGTCATGGAACAAACCGCAGAGGAAATTGCTGACAATACGATCGTCGTCAGCACCGATCTCCAGACTGCAAAAATAAGCCAACACGGCCACCACTAATACATGTCCCATAACGGACGTTTCCGGCACACGGGGCGACTGGGACCAGCGTTTTTGAAAGCGCAGCTGCCCGATCAGATCCACAAATTTGCTGGTTTTTCCGTGCAGCGCCAACTTCTGCACCCCTGCCAGATCATAATGGGCTTCAATCTCATTGGCGATTTCTTCCCTGGTCTTCTCGACTCCGTAAATGCCCTGATTAAAATGATAGATCAGGTTAAATTCCCACTGACTGGCCAGATAATGGGCGCCCCGCAGGATTTTCTTTTCTTTCGGTTTATAGGAGGGATCATCCAGGTGATTGCGCATCTTGTCTAAGAAGCCTCTGTCAAAACAGGGAATCCGGGTCTGCAGCTGTTCATACACCCAGCCGTTCAACTCCCGGCCGTGGACTTTCATCAGTTTATAAAAAACCGGCGGTTTGATATCTGTCAACACGATCCGATGCAAAAATTCAATAATGCCTCCTTCAATCAAAGCCCTCCAGTCCAATACCGCGCCATGGTCTTCTTCCTCATAACGGGCCAGAATATAGAGGATCATCATTTTATGAGCCTGTTTATCCAGCTCCGTGAAGCCTCCCGGGCGGATATGATCATTCCAGCGTTGAATGTGAGCCGCTTCATATAAAAATTCAATAAAATCCTTGCCTAACAAAATAAGACCTCCTGTAAGCAACACTTTGTCCTGCAAAAAAAATTAAACCGCATATCGACACACAGAGAAAAACGGACAAACAGGGTAGAAAAACAAAGAAATTTTAATCTTATTGCTTTATATTCTATATTTTAATCCGCTATCCTTTTTTTTATCTGAAAAAACCTGAAAAAACTATTGCTATTCTCTGGCTTTTGCATATATAATGCAAGTACAATAAAGATAATTTTAAACTGGTTCAGTCTGTCTGCCTGGTGAAAGCGAAAAGGTCTTTCCGGTTAACTCAGAATATGAACAGAAGCCGCAGCCATGCGGTTTTCCTAAGAAAGGTTGTGACACGAAGGAATGAATGAACTGATCCGTTTGGAAAGAATCACCAAAAAATTTGGCGATCATGTCATTATCCCCTCTTTAGACTTAACCATTCATGATGGTGAATTTTTAACTCTGCTGGGGCCTTCCGGCTGCGGAAAAACCACCCTTTTGCGCATGATCGCAGGGTTGGAAACTCCTACTACCGGTAAAGTCATTCTGGACGGGCAGGATATCACAAAACTGCCCCCCTATAAAAGAAACGTGAATATGGTGTTCCAGAACTATGCCCTGTTTCCTCATATGACAGTGGCGGAAAACATCCGTTTCGGTCTGAAAATGAAAAAAGTGCCGACGGAAGAAACGGAAGACCGTATCAATCAGGTTCTCTACCTGACCCAGTTGGAAGAACTGCGGAACCGTTATCCCTCACAGATGTCCGGCGGCCAGCAGCAGCGTGTAGCCATTGCCCGGGCCCTGGTCAACAACCCCAAAGTATTGCTCCTGGACGAGCCCCTGGGCGCCCTGGATTATCAGCTGCGCAAAAAGCTGCAGCTGGAACTGAAAAACCTGCAGCGCGGTCTGGGCCTGACTTTTATTTTCGTGACCCACGATCAGGAAGAAGCCCTCACCATGAGCGACCGCATCGTAATTATGAACGAAGGCGTCATCCAGCAGGACGGGGACCCCAACGGAATCTATCACCATCCCCACAATACTTTTGTGGCCCGTTTTATCGGCGAAAGCAATTTCTTCGAGGTGGACGGCAATACCTTTGCCCTCCGGCCGGAAAAATTAAATCTCTGTCCGGAAGAAGAAGAAAATCCCACGCATCCGGCGCCGCGATTTTTCGGTACGGTGGTGGATATCGTCTTTTACGGTACCCTTGATAAAGTGTTTATCCGTCTTGACAACACAAACCAGACTGTCATCGCCTATCAATATTTTGATGATGTGCATCGCTGGCAGTCCGACGACCGGGTTGGTATCTGGTGGTATGATCGGGATGGGGTGAAAGTAGAGAAATGAATAAAAACGGCAAATTATTAGTACTTCCTTCCATGCTTTGGCTGGGGTTCTTCTTCATTATCCCCATGCTCATTGTCGTGGCCGTATCCTTTGCCAGCCGTACCGCCTATGGACAAGTAGTTTTTGACTGGACGATACAGAACTATATCCGTTTTCTGGAACCACTGTATGTTTCCATTTTTGTCCAGACGCTGGTGGTCGCTCTGGTGACCACGATGTTTACGATCCTAATGGGCTATCCCCTGGCCTATTATATCGCCCAGCTTCCCAAACGCTGGCAGCAGCCCGGGTTGATCCTTTGCATGATTCCTTTCTGGATCAATTTCCTGATTCGTTCTTATGCCTGGGTCATCATCCTGCGGGCGCAAGGCGTATTAAATACGCTCTTGCTGAAGATCGGCCTCATCAGCCAGCCTTTGCAGCTTTTGTATAATGAAGGCGCTGTTATGCTGGGCATGATTTATGCGCTATTGCCTTTTATGATCCTGCCAATTTATGTATCCATAGAGCAGTTGGACCGGCGTCTGCTGGAAGCCGCTTCGGATCTGGGCGCAGGGCCGTTTACCGCCTTTCGTAAAATCACCCTGCCGCTCACCATGCCGGGTGTAGCCGCAGGTACTATATTGGTGTTTATTTCTTCCCTGGGCATGTTCGTCGTTCCCGATGTAATGGGGGGAGCCAAGGCCGCTTTAGTCGGCAACCTGATCCAGAATCAGTTCCTGTCTGCCAGAGACTGGCCTTTCGGCGCGGCCCTGTCCATTGTGTTGGCGGCCCTGTCACTGCTTCTGATCATCCTCTACTACCGTGCGATTCAGGCACAGAAGGGAGGGACGGAAAATGCAGCAAAAGACCTGGCGTAGTCATCTCCTGTTAGCTTATTCGCTGGCGATTTTAGCCTTTTTGTACATCCCTCTGATCATTTTAGCGATGTACTCTTTCAATGATTCCCGCATCAACGCCGTATGGACCGGCTTTACTTTTAAATGGTATGAGCAGCTGCTGAACAACCGGCGTGTGTTGGAGGCCCTGATCAATACTCTGATTGTAGGCATTGCTTCCACCGTCGTTTCCACAGCTTTAGGCACCATCGCCGCCATTGCGCTCCACCGTTACAAATACAAGATGCAGAGCGTGATCAACGGTTTGGTCTATCTGCCTATCCTGATCCCTGAAATCGTCATGGGTCTGTCGTTGCTGGTGCTTTTTTCCCAGGTCCGGATGCCTTTGGGCAAAACTTCCCTGATTTTAGCGCATATCACGTTCTGTCTCTCTTTTGTGGTCATCACCGTAGGCGCCCGCCTGGACGGCATGCGCAGCGATTATGAACAGGCGGCCAGCGACTTGTACGCCACGCCGTTCCAATGTTTCCGATATATCACGCTGCCTTTGATCATGCCGGGCATTATCGCCGGAGCGCTGATCGCCTTCACGCTTTCCATCGATGACTTCGTCATCAGCTTCTTTGTGGCCGGTCCTAACTCTACGACACTGCCTTTGTACATCTATGCGATGGTCAAGCGCGGTATTTCGCCGGAGATCAATGCCCTGTCCACCGTGATGATGGTCGTCGAAATTTTCCTCGTATTGCTGGCCGAGTTTTTACAGCCCAGCCACAAGGCAAAAGAAAGCAACTAAAGCATTTTTACGCATTTCCTATGATGCCGAAAGTTGGCAGCCTAAGTCCGGCAACACGAACTCTCATCGGTTTTTCCCAGCTTGTACAGCCATACAAGCGGTCAATTTATGCAGCACCTATAATATTACTGTTATACAGTATTCTGGCTCATTGGCGGTGTAAGTAAACTGCCAGTCCGTAATGGAGGAGGGATTTTTGTAAAATGAAAAAACTGCTTGTTCTTCTACTTGGCTTACTGTTATTGACGTTGGCCGGCTGCGGCGGCTCATCTCCTTCCGAAAAAAAACCGACCGGAAACCAGAAGCGCGTCTTAAATCTGTTCAGCTGGGCGGATAATTTTTCCCCTGAAGTGCTGGCCGATTTTGAAAAAAAGTATCAGTGCAAGATCAATTATGATGTCTTCGCCAATAATGAAGAACTGCTGGCCAAAATGCAGGCCGGTAACGCGCAGTACGATCTGATCCAGCCTTCCGACTACATGGTGGCAACCATGCGGAAACTGAATCTGTTGGCAGAACTGGATAAAGATAAACTACCTAATCTCAAAAATATTATCAAAGAGCTGCAAACACCGGACTACGACCCTTCGGGCAACCATTCTGTCGTCTATACATGGGGCGTGACCGGCATCGTTTACAATACGAAGTTTGTAAAAACGCCGCCCACATCCTGGGCGGACCTGTGGAAACCTGAGTACAAAGGGCGTGTGATCTTATTAAATGACAGCCGGGAAACCATCGGTATGGCGCTCAAGAAAAACGGTCATTCGGTAAATACCAAGAATGAACAGGAGCTGGCAGGCGCAGTTAAAGATTTAAAACGGCTCACTCCTAATCTTTTAGCCTATGATACGGATACCATCAAGCAGAAATTTATTGCGGAAGAAGCCTGGATCGGTACCATGTGGAGCGGCGATGCCTCTTTCACTCATAAAGATAATAAGAACATTGCTTTCGTGATTCCCAAAGAAGGCGCGGTCATCTGGGCCGACACCTTTGCCATCCCGAAAGGCGCGAAAAATAAAGAGCTGGCGCAGGAATTTATCAACTACCTGTATGATCCGAAAGTCAGCGCAAAAAATTATGAGTATATCGGATACAATGACCCGAATGCCAACGCTCAATCTTACCATAGCGAAGAATACAATAACGATCCCATGCTGAAAACGGCAAAGGACTTTATCGGTAAAGGCGAATGGATCAAAGATATCGGCAAGTCCCTGTCCTTATACGACCGGTATTGGACAGAATTGAAAACCGGTAAATAAAATTATAGAAAAGAGGTCGATACCATTATGAAAAAATGCTGGTCCCGCATTCTCCCCCTGTGTCTTCTGGTCGCCTTTTTTGCTTTTCTTACAACAGGCTGCGGCGGAAAGGATGAACCGAAGCAAAAAGTACTCAATATTTACAGTTGGGCGGATTATTTTGACCCGGCCGTACTGGCGGAATTTGAAAAGGCGAATAACTGCCGCATTAACTACGACGTATATTCCAACAACGAAGAATTGCTGGCAAAGATGCAAGCCGGCGGCACTAATTTTGATATTATCCAACCTTCCGATTACATGGTAACCACCATGACACAGTTGAAAATGCTGGAAAAACTGGATCATTCCAAAATACCGAATATCGCCAATCTGATCGAAAGCCTGCGGCATCCGTCCTACGATAAAGACCAGAGTTATGCGATTCCTTACGTCTGGGGAATCACCGGCATCGCCTACAATAAAAAATACGTCAAAGAACCCATCACATCTTGGGCAGATCTCTGGAAACCGGAATATAAAGGCCATATCATCCTGTTAAACGATAACCGGGAAGTGTTCAGTCTGGCACTAAAAAAACTGGGGAAATCCAATAACAGCAAAAATCCGGCCGAAGTGGAAGCGGCATTTAAAGACCTGAAACTTTTAAATACTAATGTATTGGCTTATGACACGGAAAATAATAAACAGAAGATGATTGCGGAAGAAGCCTGGATTGCCCAGATGTGGAGCGGCGATGCTGCTTTCTGCAATAAAGAAAACGGCAATATCCAATTTGTAGTTCCGAAAGAAGGTTCCCTGATCTGGGCGGACAACATGGCCATTCCCAAGGGCGCCAAAAATAAAGAACTGGCGGAAAAATTCATCAACTTCATCTATGATCCGGCGGTCAGCGCCCGGAACTTCGATTACATCCGCCTGCCCAACGCCAATGGCAAGGCGATTCCTTTGATGAAAAAAGAGATCGCGGAAAGCCCCATCCTCATTCAGGCAAAGGCTCAGAGCGGCATCGGCGAATGGCTCTACGACATTGGCGATGCGATCACTATGTATGATAAATACTGGACGGAACTGAAGACCGGACGGTAACAAGCAAAAGTTAACTTTAGCCTCTGAATGCAAAACGGCACCCGGTCCAAAGACCGGATGCCGTTTTCCTTTTGTGTGTTTCACTTGCTTCTTAACTTTCAACCTGATTGACAACTATAACAGGGAAATAGTTGACTGCTTGCCAAAAGTATCGCAGAAATAGTTGCCTGCTGACCAAATATATCAGAGAAATACTGTTTTACTTACCAAATGTATCAGAGAAGCATTCTTCTATTTGCGAAAGGTATCACGGAAATATTTACCATATTTTTTCGCGGGAAAAACCATCTTCACAGCGCCGGACTTATAGCTGCCGAATGTATAATGGTCAAAGTACAGCGTCAGCGCTTTTCCGTCCCAGGTCCAGTCCAGGTTTTCTCCGGCTTGCCCATCCCTGGCAAAACAGTTTTCCAACTCGGTCAGATAGTCAGAATCAAAATGCCGTCCTTCCCCTTCATTGATCTTCTTTAAGGCCGGCTTGGCAGCCTTTTGGAGGAAGGCGTCCATCTTTCCGGGAGCAATAAAATCTTTCAGACGGTAGATACCGCCGGTGGCAGGATTATAATTTACACATAAGGTGCCTGTATTGGGATGAGCGCTGCCATACCATTCATATACGTCTGTTAACAGGCTCACAATATTTTTATCCGCTTTTTTCACAGAGGTCCTTTGTTCCGTCGTAAAATAAACATTGCTGTTCATAAAACAGGAATTGCTGCTCGTACTATTTTTCTTAAACTCTTCGGCTGTTTTTTTAAATTCTTTATATAAAGACTCAATCCGATTTTGCCAGACAAGATTATGGCCGCTTTGGATCGCATCGGACAAAGCACCGTACTGCTCGGCATTATTCACATGAACCGTATCATATGAAAGCACCAGGCAAAGTTCGCCTTTATCATTGCGGTGCTCCAGCTTTTCCTGGCTGACGGCAACTTCCGGCGTGCCGGATTCCTGCTCTCCCATCCCTGCAGCCTGACAGCCCAGGACGCTGCCCAATAACATTCCGGCAAAAATCAGTACATAAAATAACTTTTTCATTTTTGGCTCCTCTCGTAAATCTCCCGTTTACTACTGTTGAGTAATATCTATATGTTTAATACTATCTGTAATAATTAAAATACACTATTAATACACTATTTAAAATTTCAGAAAATCCGCTTCCTGGTTGCTTCCGCCGACCAATACACCTCCTTCAAGGATATTACAAATACCCAGTATGCTCCAAAAGGATCTGCAAACCGATCAAACACAAAAGAATCCCGCCTGCTTTAGAAGCATAGCCTCCGGAATTTTCTCCCAGCTTAAAGCCTAACAGACCTCCCAGAAAAGAAAAAACAAAAGTCACAAGACCAATCAATACTGCGCTGTGCCAGATATTGATATCCAGAAACGCAAAACTGACGCCCACGACCAGGGCATCAATGCTGGTAGCCAGGGATAAAAGAGCCATCCGAGAAAAGCTGTAACTTTCCATATTCACCGGGCATTCTTCCCCCGCCTCCCGGATCATATTGATCCCGATATACAGAAGGAGAAAAAAAGCGATCCAGTGATCGAAACTTTCAATATAGCTGCGGACCCGATATGCGGCCCAGTAACCGATCACCGGCATCAAAAGCTGAAACCCGCCGAACCAGGCGCCAAAACGGATAGCTTCCCGCAGGCGAAACGCCGGCCGTAAGGCCAGGCTGCCGCAGACGGACACAGAAAATGCATCCATGGAGAGCCCTACGGCAACCAAAAACAACTCTATCATTCCCATACTTCGAACTTCCTCTTCCGCGGCTATGTAAAAATTCACAGACTCTACTTTTTACTATTATCTTCTGGAATGTTTTTAATAGTACCGTATCACCTGATGAAATGCAAGCCGTTTCCTTTTTCTTCAAAAAGATTTCTTTTTTACTGTCAGTCAGTTTTCATTTTTTCTTATTTTATTTGATTTTTTATCATAGTGTTGTATCGCGTTTCACCACAGCATCCGCAGTTTCGTTATATTTTCCTGCCGTTCCCCGCCAGGACAACAGGTCCTGCCGACGCAGACGGGCAATCTCGCCGCCAGTTTTCAAGGCCCGGAAAGCCCCTGAAATCATCATCAGCCCGATAGCAATGGCGCAGGCGTCCAATGCGGCTCCTGTCAGCACCTCCGTACCGTAAGGCACGTCCCCGTTTAAGATGTAATGCATGCCCTGATACATACCTAACCCCGGCACCAGAGGAATAGCCGCAGGCACATTAAATACAGTGACCGGCTGCCGGAAAACCCGGGCCGCTATTTCACTGAGAAGAGCTACCACTAAACTGGCCAGGAAATTGGCTGTAAACGAATGGATGACAAACACAGATTTTAACGTAATGAAAAGCAGCCAGCCGGCCGCTCCGATCACACCGCTTTGCACCAATATCCGCTTCGGTCCCTGAAAAAGGATGCCAAAGGCTACCGTAGCCAGAAAAGCAAAGAAAAACGCTTGCAACATTATAGCAGACCTCCCCAGGACCAGGCTTTCAGCGAAAACACCAGACCTGTCGCAATAGAAAGCGCAAATAACACCGCTTCGGCAATACGGCTATTGCCGCTGAGCAGATCACCGGCCATATAATCCCGTACGCCATTGGTGAAAGACAAACCCGGCAAAAACGGCATCAAGGCGCCAACGATAATGTTTTGCATAGTACAATGCCGATCAAAATAGCAACAGGTCAGAGAAACGATACCAATCGCAAACCCGGCGAGAAAGTTTTCCCAAAAAGCGGATGGGCGAAAGGTGTTCAGCAGCTTCAACATAGCCATAGCGATAAATCCCGCCGCAAAAGCGGCCAGAAAATCATGAAAATTCCCGCCCAGAAGCATGGAAAAACAGGCGCCGCCCACACCGGAAGCCAGACAAAGACTTACCGGACCGTAAGGGTGCGCATGAGACAATTTATCCTGCAGCCAGTCTTTGGCCTCCTCATAAGAAAAATTCCAAAGATGATAATTATACGAAAGCTGGTTCACATCCATCATCAGACCCAAATCCGTAGCGCGCCAACGCACTCGGAAGACCCTGGTTTGCCCCTGGGTACTTTCATCCCCCAAAATAATCACGGTAGGCGTACAAAATACATTCAGGTCATAATAACCGTAACTGCGGCAAAACCGCATCATGGTGTCTTCGACCCGGCTGGTTTCCGCCCCGCTTTTCAGCAAGATTTTCCCCATGTCCATGGCCAGGTCCATCACCTGATTTTTAGTCAGAGCGGCCCGATCCGTTGCTATAAATTTCGATTTCAGCAAATTTTCTGTTGTTCCCATCGTTTCTGTTTTTTCCATTTTTCTTACCGCTTTGACCCACGTGAATCGTTACTTTGAAATTAACTGATACAGCCGGCCTTGCACAACAGGCCTCTGTCCGCTTTTGCAACAACTGTCATGTGTACAACGGCAGCTGTGCAGTAAAATCGGCTGATCTCTGCCCTTCACTGCCCAACTGCCACGTGCAAAACGGCAGCCAGCGCAGTAAAATCGACTGTGTTTTTGTCGCCGCAAGACCAAGTGTCACACCAGCTTTAAAATACCCCCGGCTGCCCAAACAATGTAGCGACCGCTTTACGAAATTTTTCCGCACCGCCCATAGACGGATGAGGCACACAATGACAGGGAACCCCAAACTTTTGCAGCGTGCCGGCCGATTTTTGGCCGATGGCCACCACCTGCGCATTGGGCAATAACCCCAACAACTGCTTCGTATATACGATACCCACATTCAATTCGTTCCCGTCCGGCGTGCGATTGGTCAAAAGCCCTTCTTTTTTATAGGGGTGAAAAGGAAATATATTCCACAATACCGCATCAAAGGTACCCAGATTATGGCGGTGCAAACTCCCCCACATCACCGTCGCAGTAGGCTCGTTAAAGCCCATGGAGCGCTGTGTGCCCTTCAGCAAGGGGCAGTCAGGATTACTGGTACGCCGATACTCCCATTCCCCCAATACTTCCTGCGGCCGTACCTCCGGATGATGCCCTAATAAAATACGCTCGCTGGTCATGGCCATGCCGGAGAAATGTCCTCCCTGGTAGCCCAGACCTTCGGCCACAAATAAATAATGAGCCTCCCGGCGCAATTCCAGATAACGCTGAAAGTTATTATAGCGGATAACCGGCGCTTCCGGCCCGATGTCCAAACCCGGCTCATAATCCCGCCAGGGATTAAACACCAGCGGAGCTCGATAGGTTTTTAAATGCTTCATAAAAGTAATGATGTCCATGCCTGCTCCTGACATACTTATCTTAACGTGTTATTGTATCTGGTGTGCGTTGCATTACCAATATATCACAAATGTTATTCCTGCAAAAATTATTATATCATAGAAGACCGTGGAATCGGTGGTGTTTTCTCTGCTTCCGGCGCAAAAATTTCTCACGCAACAGGATCATTCCATAAGATTGTAGGATTTTACTTTACGTTTGTCGAATTATATATTAATTATAAATTTTATTTTCTCTGGAGCATTTTGCTAAAAAGCTCAGAAAAAGCAATATACTTTTAATTTTTTAACCATACAGTAACGCAGTATGAGGCAAGCATATTTCGACGCGCATCCTAAATCATAAAGGAGCTTCCTATGTCTTATTACATATGTCTTGATATTGGCGGAACCTCAATTAAATACGGTCTGGCCGATGAAACAGGTCATTTTTTCCAAAAAGGGGTCCGGGCGACCGGTTTGCCGAAAAAAGGTATTCCCTATCTTTTGGCACAGATCACCGACATAATCCAAACGTATCAGAAAGACTACGAAGTCGCCGGAGCGGCCTTGGATACCGCAGGCATCGTTGACGCAAAAACCGGCGTGATCCTTATGGGCGCACGGAATTTTCCCGGTTACACAGGTACAAACCTGAAGCAATTGGTGGAAACCACCTGCCGGATCCCCTGCACCGTAGAAAATGACGTAAATGCGGCAGGATTGGGAGAGTATTGGCTGGGTGCCGGACAAAAAGTAAAATCGCTGGTCTGCATTACCGTAGGGACCGGCATCGGGGGCTGTGTCATTTTAAACGGGCACTTACTGCGCGGAATCTCCGGCAGCGCAGGCGAGATCGGTTATATGCGGATATCGGGTACGGAGAATGATTTGGAAGCCTCCGCCGCTGTTCCCTGGTTAATACAAACGGTAGCTGAAGTCAGGAGATTGCCTCCTGAAGAGCTGAACGGGGAAAAGATTTTTAACTGGGCCAAACAAGGTGATGTTGCCTCAATCCAAGCCATCGACATCATGCTCCAGCGTTTAGCCGCCGGTATCGGCAATATCTGCTGTCTGTTAAATCCGGAACTGATCCTTTTGGGCGGCGGCATTATGGCGCAGCAAGATTACCTGCGCCCCCGACTGGAAGCCTCCCTGCTCAAAGCCCTGTCGCCTCAGCTGCGGGGCAAAACCCGGATCGACTTCGCCCGTTTAGGCAATGATGCGGGGATGATCGGGGCGTTAAGGAACTTTTTAGATTGCAGGTAGCTGACAAATACTTTTACATCAAATAGCTCCGCCTTTACTGCATATCTCGATTTTTGCACCGTACAAATGTCTTTGCACTACAACACCGCAACACATTTACACCCTAAAATTATGCTTTCACACAACTATACCCGTATTTACTCCTTATAACTGTGCATTACTACGCAAAAGAAAGACAGTGGTAGCTTTACCACTGTCTTTTTAACTGCCAGTTCAACGGCTATTTCACTACCGTTTTAACCATTTGCGAACCGAACAGCTTAACGATTCTTTGTTATATAATTTCCTTCGGATCTTGCAAGTATGTCCACACTGCTACTCTTCGTGGAAACGCTTTTATTTGCCACTCGGACATTGCGCAAAAACCCGCACTGCGTAGAATGTTACCGAATCTCTTACGCCAGCACATCCTCCCGCATTTCTGCCGATGCGGCAGGAATCATGCCTTCCGGACATTTTTCCTTCGCTACCGACAGCATCAGTTTCAGGCGGTTCAGCTGATTGACTTCCGAAGCGCCGGCATCACAATCCAACGCCACCAGATTGGCATCTTCATAAGTACGGCGCATTTCCCGGAATACGCCCTTGCCCAGAATATGGTTGGGCAGGCAGGCCCAGGGCTGGAGGCAGACTACGTTGCGCACGCCCTCTTCCATCAAACGGGTCATCTCACCGGGCAGCAGCCAGCCTTCGCCGGCCATGTTGCCCAAAGATACGTGGCGGGAAGCCAGTTCCGCAATCTTATAAATGGAGATCGGCGCCGTAAAATGTTTGGATTTTTCCAACGCAGTCCGTACCGGGTTCAGGAAAAACTCCGCCACTTTAATAAACATCTGTCCGCCGAATTTATTCAGCCAGCTGCCGTCCAGAATATCGTGCCGGGTGATTCCATCGAAAGCCATATACAACATAAAGTTGGCCAGTTCCGGCATCACCACTTCCGCCCCTTCCCGGGCCAGTACTTTTTCCAGATGGTTATTGGCAATGGGGTGATACTCTACCAATATCTCTCCTACAACGCCTACCTTCGGCTTCCACAGCTTAGGTACCAGCGGAATGGCATCAAATTCTTTTACCAGATCACGGATCGTATTCCGATATTTCAGGAAGTTGCCATGAGACAATTCTTCCTTACATTTATCCATCCATTTGGCAAACAGACGGTCTGTAGAGCCGTGGATCAGCTCATAAGGCCGCATCCGGTTAGTCACGTTCTGCAACAGATCGCCGTACACAATGGCTTTCGCCACATCCTTAAAGCCGGTAAAGTTCAGGCGGAAGGCTTCCTTTTCCAGACCCCAACAGGCAAACACCGGTACCTGGGGATAGCCTGCGTTTTGCAGGGCCTTGCGCATCAGATTCAGGTAATTGGTAGCCCGGCAGGCGCCGCAGGTCTGGAACAGCACGATACTGGTATGATCCGGATCGTATTTACCGCTTTGAATCGCCTGAAGCATTTGACCGATCACAACGATCGCCGGATAGCACATATCATTCTGGACATACCGCAGGCCCAGGTTGATCGCTTCCTGTTTCGGCGTTTCCGGTATGACCACATTATACCCGTAACGGTTAAGGACATGGGTGATCAGATTGAAATGGATCGGAGCCATCTGCGGAGCCAAAATGGTATGGGTCTCTTTACAGGCCGGTGTAAAATGAGCATGTTCCTCAATTTCCAGGGGTTTATAATCCGGCACATGACGACGGGCCAGCACCGCCAGCAGCGAACGCAGGCGGATCCGGGCCGCGCCCAGATTACTTACCTCGTCCAGCTTGATCATGGTGTAAAGCCGCTGATGCCCTTCCATAATCTCCCGCACCTGATTCGTGGTGATGGCATCCAAGCCGCAGCCAAACGAACTGAGTTGGATCAGATTGATTTCCGGATGGGCTGCCGCAAAACTGGCCGCATGGTACAAACGGGCGTGGTAACTCCACTGGTTTACAATGTACAGTTTATCTTCCGGCGTATCCATATGGTAAACGGAATCTTCGGAAACGATGGCCAGATTATAGGACTGAATCATTTCCGGAATCCCATGATTGATCTCCGGATCGATATGGTAAGGACGGCCGATCAGTAAAATCACCGGGATATTTCTTTCTTTGGCGATCTGCAAGATCTCCGCGCCCTTCTTGCGGACGTCGGCCCGATACTGCTCCAGTTCCCGGTAACCGGCTTCCATAGCGGCCCTGATCTCTCCGGCAGGAATGTCTTCCGACTGAAAAGCCTCTACCAGACGTTCTTCCATTCGCTGCGGATCGTTAATCGGCAGAAAGGGCTGCATAAACTTAATGTTTTCATTGCGCAGGACATCCATGTTGTTGCGGATATTTTCTGCGTAAGAGGCCACGACGGGACAGTTAAAATTATTGCCGGCGCGATTTACTTCGTCATCCATGTTGTGAGGCAGACAGGGGTAAAATATCTTTTTTACACCCTTTTGGACTAAATCCATCACATGGCCGTGGGCCAGTTTCGCCGGATAGCACAGAGAATCGGAAGGGATCGTGGCCATGCCTTTATAATAGATCTGCGCCGAAGATTTCCCTGAGAGCACCACTTCATAGCCTAATTTGGCAAAAAACGCCGCCCAGAAGGGATAATCTTCATACATATTCAACACACGGGGAATACCGATCTGGCCCCGGGGCGCATACGCGGCCGGGCGATAATAATCAAACAATCTTTCATTTTTATATTCGTAGATGTTCGGCGCTTTGTTGATATTTTTCGGCTTGCCTTCCCCCCGCTCGCAGCGGTTGCCGGTAAAGTAACGCTGTCCGTCCGGGAAGGTCTGCATAGTGACCAGACAATGGTTGCCGCAGCCATTACAACGGTAAGATTTCGCCGTGACGGAGAAAGTTTCCAGTTCTTTTTCTGACAGCAGAGAAGAACGATGCTCCGGCGCCTCCGCCTGCTGTTCCAGAGACAGGATCGCCGCACCATAGGCTCCCATCAAGCCGGCAATATCCGGACGAATCACATCTTTGCCCAGTAATTTTTCCATATTGCGCAGTACGGCGTTATTGTAGAAAGTACCGCCCTGGACGACGATGTGGTCGCCCAGCTCTTTGGCGTCCTTTAACTGCATCACTTTAAACAGCGCATTCTTAATTACAGAAAGACCGATCCCTGCGGAAATATCCGGCAAAGCGGCGCCTTCCTTCTGGGCCTGTTTGACCCGGGAGTTCATAAAGACGGTACAGCGCGTGCCCAAGTCCACCGGTGCCTGGGCATCCATGGCTTTATCGGCAAATTCCGCCGCCGTCATCCCCAGCCCCTGGGCAAAGTTTTCAATAAAAGACCCGCAGCCGGCCGAACAGGCTTCATTTAACGTGATTTTACCGATATTTCCATTGCGGATCAGGAAACACTTCATATCCTGTCCGCCAATATCCAGCACACAGGACACGTCCGGGCAGAATTCCAGCGCCGCCCGGTAATGCGCAAAGGTTTCCACTTCACCGGCATCCGCATGAAGGGCCGCCTGCACGATTTTTTCCCCGTATCCGGTGGTCAAAGCGCCTGCAATATATGCCTTTTCCGGCAACGCTTTATACAGGCCTCTCAATTCCCTGATCACGATCTGCAAAGGAGAGCCCTGGTTACTGCCGTACTCTGTATATAAAATTTCTTTATCTTTCCCGATGGCCACAATCTTGGTCGTGGTAGAGCCCGCGTCGATCCCTACGTAGACAGGTCCCTGATAATCGGCGATTTCCCCCCGTTTTACCCGGTCTCTGGCATGACGCGCCAAAAAGGCTTCGTATTCCGCTTCATCCCGGAACAGCGCTAACTTTTCATCCCGGGCGATACCGAAACTGCCTTCCGTCTGACCCAGATTCGCCACCAGATCGTAGAAAGTCAGCTCTTTTGTTTCCTCCGAAAACGCGCAGCCGATGGCAACAAAGTACGCGCCATCCTCTACATTCACCACGTCTTCCGGTTTCATTGCCAACGTTTCAATAAAGCGCTTTTTCAGCTCCGGCAGAAAATATAAAGGACCGCCTAAAAAAGCAACTTTGCCTGTGACTTCCCGCCCCTGCGCCAAATTGCCGATTGTCTGATTGACCACCGCCTGAAAAATGGACTTGGCAATGTCCTCTTTGGAAGCGCCGTCATTCATCAGCGCCTGGATATCCGTTTTCGCGAATACGCCGCAACGGGACGCAATAGTATACACCCGCCGGGCATCCGCAGCCAGATCGTTTAACCCTTTGGCGTCGGTGTTCAACAACGAGGCCATATGATCAATAAACGCGCCGGTCCCGCCGGCACAAACACCGTTCATCCTCTCTTCCGGCGCGGAACCGAAATACATGATCTTGGCGTCTTCCCCGCCTAACTCCACCACCGTGTCTGTCTGGGGGATCAATTTTTTTACCGCAGTAGAAGCAGCAATAACCTCCTGCACAAAAGGAAGACGCAACCGCTGCGCGATCCCCATTCCCGCCGAACCGGTCAGAGCAAAGCGGAAACGCTCCCGTCCCACCCATTGCTTCAGCGCTTTCAGATTCTCCGTCAAGGCCCCGGGAATATCAGAAAAATGCCGTGCATAATTTTTGTAGAGGATCTTATCATCGGCATCCAGCACCACTGCTTTAATGGTGGTGGAACCCACATCGATTCCTACCTTTAATCCTTTAGTCATACGAACACCCCATCTATGTAAAAGCAATAAACAGACAGCCCACCGCCAAATGAGAGCCGCGTTGCCTGATTCCGGAGCCGCTGCCGAGGCCGGTCAAATGAAAACTTTTCTCCGCCCTTCCGGAATGCGTAAGACCGATTCCCGCCAAATGAGAGCCTCGTCCGGTCACCAAAAGGGAACGCGCAGGCAAATGAAACCCGTACTTATCCCTATCATTATATTATACCCCATTACAATCTTATTACCATAATCTTTTCTACCCATTAAGTATGATTCTTTTGAAGTAGTACTACTTTCCGTTGCAGATTTTTCACAATAAATTAGCACTCTACCGTTGACAGTGCTAATTTGAAAGATTATAATAAATATAGAAGCAAAGAAAGAACACTGCGGGAGACAAAGTTCCTTACCCAAAAATAAATACGCCGTCAGGCTTTTATTTTGGGAGCAAAAGTCAAAAAGTCAGTTGTTCATTTCCTTGCTCCATATCCAGCGAAAGGGAATAGTTTAGTTTAGTTTAGTTTAGTTTAGTTTAGTTTAGAAATGGAGGAATGACATATGAGATTACCCAGCATTTTTACCGAAGGCTTATTTGACGATTGGATGAATGACAACGGTTTGATGAATCCGACCGCTTTTCTTGGCAGAGGCGATAACCCCCTGTATGGCAAACATGCGGCCAACATTATGAAAACCGACATCCGTGAAAAAGAAGACGGCTATGAAGTAGCGGTCGACCTGCCCGGCTTCAAAAAAGAAGGCATTCAGATCCAGCTGAATGATGGCTATCTGACCATCACTGCCGCAAAATCGTTAGACAAAGAGGAAAAAGACAAAGAAGGCAGATTCCTGCGTCAGGAACGGTACAGTGGCACCTGCACCCGTAGCTTCTACGTAGGCCCGCAGATCACCGAAGACGACATCAAAGCAAAATTTGAAGACGGTACCCTGCGTCTGGAGATTCCTAAGAAAGATCCGAAAAAGGTCGAAGGCAAGAAATATATTGAAATTGAAGGGTAAGGACAGCGATTTTGGAAAAGTGTCCTGAAACGGACAGGTAAAGGATTTTCAAGCGAAAATACAGTATCTATAACACGACAAAAAGACGGTGCTGCTACAAAATAGCGCCGTCTTTCTTTCGCCAAAAGTACTATCTTCTGTTATAATAAAAAAGCGAAACTCTTAACACCTTATCGGCAACGACATAAAACGTTTTTAAGGCTTGCGCCAACTGCTCTACCGGCATTGTCCCGTTGCCGTGTTTTCTTTCTATCTGTTCTTTTCGTTACCACCGTTATTTTCTTTTTCTGCCACTTCCTTTGTCTGCTATTTTCTTTCTACCATTATTTTTATTTTACCGAGGTCCTTATCGTGAAACGCAACCTTGTGATTGACAATCTGCGGGGCCTGGCCATGTTGGGTGTCATCGGCATTCACATCGGCTCTTTTGTCTTGTCTTCCGCTACCCCCAGACTTGATTTATTCTTGCTGCTGCAAGTTTTTACCCGCTTTGCGGTGCCGGCTTTCTTTTTCATTTCCGGTTATGGCCTCTTTTGCGGCAATGCGCTGGAAAAACCGTTTCACTATTGGGAATTTATGAAGAAGCACCTGATCACAGTGGGCCTGCCCTATCTGACCTGGTCTTTATTTTATATCGCCCTTTGGCAAAGTGAAGATATGATCCGGCCGGACGGCAGTTTTTCTCTCTCTGTACTGCTGGTCAAGCTCCTACTGGGAGAAGGTTGCTACCATATTTATTTTCTGATCATCCTGTTGGGCTTTTATTTTACCCTGCCTTTTTGGCGTGGGCTGGTAAAATGGCTCCAGCAAAAAACAGCCGCAGGGCTTGCCATTTCCCTTGCGGTACTGGCCGGCCTGCAGCTGTGGCTTTATCACTGGAATGCGGTGTATTGGGTCTACCCTGCCTGGACCGCAGGCCATCCGTTTATCCTGCGCCTCCTGAACGAACGGGTAAACTACATCCCCTTATTCTATGGTTTCGTGTTTATTTTAGGGGGGCTGTATGCATTACATGAACAGACAATGCGGAGATGGCTGCAAAACCACCTCCCCCTCTGCTGCAGTATTTTATTTGCTTCCTGCGCCGTGCTGCTTTGGCGCTTTCGTGCCTATATGCTGCAGGGCAAAGAATTGGAACAGATTCCTGAGTATCTGACCCAGCTCACACCGGAAGGTCTTTTGTACACCGTTTGCTGGCTCTTATGCTTCTGCGCGCTTTTGGAAAAGCTGCAGGAAAAGGGAGCGCGCCTCACCGCATTAAAGGTGCTCTCTTCCTATTCCATGGTGATCTATCTGATCCATCCCTTCTTTTTAAACCTCTGGTATGATTTGTTCGGCAAGCTGGGCTTTGCCTATGCTCAGGTACCGGTACTGCTCTATTACCTGTTGGTTCTTTGCACGTCGCTCCTGGCCGGGGTCCTGATCCACGGGCTGGCATTGCACAGCAAACCGTTAGGACTTTTATTACTGGGACGGCACCCAAAATAACGTACGATGTTTATAGGCAACATAATTGCCATGCAACCTGATTACCACAAGTTATAAAGCCGTGCCTTTTACCGGTCGGAAAAACCGTTTCATATCTGCTCCCTCCAGGGTCAGCAGATATATTTTTTTGTCCAGTCCGCCGCCATAGCCTGTCAAACTGCCCGTACTTCCTACCACCCGATGGCAGGGGATGAAAATCGAGATCTTATTATGTCCTACCGCGCCGCCCACCGCCTGCGCCGACATTTTTTCCCGTCCCAGCCGTTTGGCTGTCTCGGCAGCAATGGTGCCATAAGTTGTAGTGGCGCCATAGGGTATCTCTTGCAAGATTTTCCATACCGTTTTTTGAAACAAAGAACCTTCGGCATGCAACGGCGGCATAAAATCGGGTTCTTGGCCGCTGAAATAAAGGTCCAGCCATTTTTTTGCCTCGGTCAGAATAGAATTTCCCAGAACCATATACTCCGGCGGTTCTTTTGGTGCAAAATAGTTTCCCGCTTCAAACCATAGGCCGGCCAATCCCTTTTCGTCCGCAGTCAGCACCAGTTTTCCCAAGGGTGAAAGATAGTCGGTTGTATAGTGCATGCCGGAATACCTCCTTCATCGCAAAAACCCGGTCAGCCGCAACTGCGGCCATACCGGGTTTATATGCTGCTCAGTTCTTCGCTCAGAACGAAGTTTTAATTTGTGTTTCTTACGCTTCTTTGGCTTCTTCCAAAGGTTCGATGCTGATGATACGTTCGTCACGTCCATGACGGCCAAAACGTACTTTGCCATCGATCTTGGCAAAAATCGTGTAGTCACGACCCATCCCTACGTTTTTGCCGGGATGGAAACGGGTGCCGCGCTGGCGAACGATGATGCTGCCGGCGGTCACTACCTGGTTCTCATGCGCTTTGGTCCCCAGACGCTGTGCGTTGGAGTCGCGGCCGTTATGAGAGGAACCGGTACCTTTTTTATGTGCATGTAATTGCAGTATAATTTTAAACATTCGTTTCACCTCCATGTTCGTAAAGTCGAACATCTTGCGGACATTGCTCCGCCAGCTCTTTCAGCACCATTTCCATGCTGCCGAAAAGCGTTTGGCTCTGCCTGTCCGGCTCCTGCTTCAAAGTTACCTGCAGCAGGCCTTGCTTTGTATCCGTCTTATATTCTACGGAATAGTGTAATTGTTGTTCCAAACCTACAAGAACCATCTGCGTTGCCGCAGAGACCCAGGCGCAGATCACACTTTCTCCCGCCGGTGCATCAGCTGCATGACCGCGGGACTGAAACCCGATGATCTTCCCTTGCCGGTTCCTGTATACATCAATGGTAATCATTTTCTCATTAAGCCTGAATGCCGCTGATCTTCACAGCCGTAAAGGGCTGACGATGACCGGAGCGTTTGCGATAATTGGCTTTGGCTTTGTATTTGAAAACCAAAATCTTATCGCCTTTGCCCTGTTCGACAACGGTAGCGGTAACTTTAGCGCCGTCTACGAACGGTTTGCCAACGGTTACTTCGCCATCGTTCACGATAGCCAGAACTTCTTCAAATACCACTTCGGCATCTTTTTCAGCGTCCAGCTTTTCTACGTTCAGAACGTCGCCTTCTGCTACTTTGTACTGCTTGCCGCCGGTTTTGATAATTGCGTACATGTATTGCACCTCCCTTATTCATAGACTCGCCAATTACGGTACGTTATCCTGGGATAACGATTTACGGAACCTTCTTGTGCGGTTGGGGACGGACATTCCTGTCCAGACTAAAATATAATAGCACGAAGCCTTTTTTCTGTCAATATGGGGGCGTATTCCCCTCCATAGCAAGGGTCATTACAGACCGTGTTTTACTCTACATCGGAGTACAGAGGGAACTGTCTGCACAACGCGGCAATCCGTTCGTTGCAGCTTGCGATTACGGCTTTATTTTCCGGATCGTTCAGCACATCGGTCATCACGCCGCCAATGATCCGCATCTGTTCTTCTTTCATCCCCCGGGAAGTGAGCGCTGCGGTCCCTATACGAATACCGCTGGTAACAAAGGGACTTTCCGTTTCATTGGGCACCGTGTTTTTATTCACGGTAATATGCACGGTATCCAATACTTTTTCCGCCGCTTTGCCGGTCAGATGTTTATTGCGCACGTCAACGAGGATCAGATGGTTATCCGTACCGCCGGACACTAGGTTGAAACCGCCTTTGATCAGTTCATCCGCCAGGGCCTGGGAATTTTTAATAATTTGTGCCGCATAGACTTTAAAGCTGGGCTGCAGCGCTTCTTTTAAGGCTACCGCTTTCGCTGCGATCACGTGCATCAGAGGTCCCCCCTGCATGCCGGGGAAAATGGCCTTATCGATCGCCTTGGCATATTTTTCTTTACATAAAATCAACCCGCCGCGCGGTCCCCGTAGCGTCTTATGGGTCGTTGTGGTCACTACATCCGCATAAGGAATCGGGCTGGGATGAAGTCCGGCAGCGACCAGGCCGGAAATATGCGCCATATCCACAAACAGCAGCGCGCCTGCTTCCTGGGCGATTGCCGCAAATTCAGCAAAGTCAATGATGCGGGGATAGGCGCTGGCCCCGGCCACGATCATTTTCGGTTTATGTTTTAAAGCTAACGCCCGCACTTCCTCATAATCGATCCGCTGGGTCTCGCTGTTGACCCCATAGGAAATAAAATTGTACAGCTTACCGGAGGCATTGACCGGACTCCCGTGGGTCAGATGTCCGCCATTGGACAGATCCATGCCCATGACCGTATCACCGGTCTGAAGCAGAGCGAAGTACACAGCCAGATTAGCCTGTGCGCCCGAATGAGGCTGCACATTAGCGTGTTCGGCGCCGAACAATTCTTTCGCCCGTTCAATGGCCAGATTCTCCGCGATATCCACATACTGGCAGCCGCCGTAATAACGATGGGCCGGATAACCTTCCGCATATTTATTGGTCATTACACTGCCCATGGCTTCCATGACCGCTACGCTGGTATGGTTTTCAGAGGCAATCATTTCCAGATTATTTTGCTGACGGGACTTTTCCAGTTCAATCGCATCATAAATCTCTTTATCAGACTGCTTTAAAGCTGTTTTTTCCAAGAACATCTTTTTCCCTCCGCTTTCGGTTTTATTTCAATAAAATCCGGTTTCCTTAACTGGTTCTCATAACAAAAATATTATAGCAAATTCTTGTCACAATACCAATATCAACTTCTAAGAATTCCATAAAACTGATAAATAGGTAAATAAGTGGTGAATAGGTGAAACAAATTTCCCCTCAGACCGACAAAAACATTTAATTTTGCCCTTCTATATAAGAAACATTATGGCAAAACCCCCCAGTCTTTGATATAATATTACAAAATATATGTTTTACATCCCTCGTGTTCCAGGCAACATTAGGATGTGACAACGAAAATTTTCTCCAGGCAACACGCTGTCATCACAGCGTTATTTTTAATGAATGACCTGGGTTATCACACAATACAACAGGAGGATTACATGAAGAATCTGGAAAAAAAGATTAAAAAAATATCCGAGGATATTTTAAAAGATTACGGACAGGAACGGGCCATCGACAAGATGAATGCCTTTTCCAGCCCGGATATGGATACCGTGGTGGATATTTTAAATAAATTGCAGAAAATCATGTTTCTGGGTTATTTCCGCAATAAAAATTATCATTTTTATACGGCGGAGAATAACCTTCAGACTTTAGTGGAGGACGTTTTATTTAACCTGACAAAACAGATTTCCATGTTTTTACGCTATCTGCCTGAATATAAAGATGCGGACTATCGTACCTGTATGGATAAAGCGCAGGAAATCGCCCTGGAGTTTATGTCCCGTATCCCCAAGATTCGAGATTTAATCGATACCACCTTGCAGGCGGAGTTTGAAGGCGATCCGGCCGCATTCAACAAAGACGAGATCATCTTTTCCTATCCGGGAATGTACGCGATCATGGTCTATCGTTTAGCGCATGAATTCTACAAACTGAACGTGCCTTTACTGCCCCGCATCATGACCGAATATGCCCATGGAAAAACGGGGATCGATATTCACCCCGGCGCCACCATCGGCCGATATTTCTTCATCGACCACGGCACCGGCATTGTAATCGGCGAAACCACCATCATCGGGGAAAATGTAAAAATCTATCAGGGTGTCACCATCGGCGCTCTTTCTACCCGGGGAGGCCAGAAACTGCGCAGTATCAAACGGCACCCCACGATTGAGGATAATGTGACCATTTATTCCGGCGCTTCCATTCTGGGCGGCGATACGGTCATCGGTCACGACTCAGTGATCGGCGGCAACACGTTTATCACCATGTCCGTCCCGCCCTGTTCCAATGTAAGTATAAAAAGCCAGGAATTGCATATCAGTAAACAGGGAAAACCCGACTCCAAGCCTAAAGAAATGGAGCAGTCGCCGGAAATGAAATGTACGTTTTAGTGCACGCTCTATTTGTATGCTCTATGGAAACAAATACACTCACTGAATCAACAAAGAAAAAATCGTTACTTTTTAGGGGGGAGATTATTGACAAAAGAGGAATTGAAGAAGCAGGTATGTGAGGCGATCGAGGCGGCGTCTAAAGAGATCGAGGGACTGGCCTGCCGCATCGAAGGCGAACCGGAACTGGGTTATAAAGAGAACAGAACCGCAGCTAAAGTAGCCGCTTATCTGCAGCAGTTGGGACTTACCCCGCAGACAGGTCTGGCCCTGACCGGCGTGAAAGCCTGCGTCAAAGGCAAAAATAAAGGTCCCTCCGTAGCAGTACTGGCGGAACTGGATGCTATCGGTACCCCGGACAGCCCCAAGGCGGATCCCCTGACAGGAGCCGCCCATACCTGCGGCCATTTTCTGCAGATGGCGACCATGCTGGCTACCGCCACGGGAATCGTCAAAACCGGCGTGATGCAGCACCTGACCGGAAATGCGGTATTCTTTGCCGTTCCTGCGGAAGAATATGTGGAGATCACCTATCGCAACACATTGCGACAAGAGGGCAAAATCCATTATCTCAGCGGTAAAAGCCAGCTCATCTACGAAGGCCATTTCGATGATGTTGACATGGCCATGATGATGCACTCCCAGGCCAATACCCCGCAGAAAGCCGTAGCGGTAGGCACATCCAGCAACGGTTTTGTCGGCAAGACCGTGCAGTATGTAGGCAAAACGGCGCATGCCGCCAATGCGCCTCATGAAGGGATCAACGCCCTGAACGCGGCCTGTCTGGGCATTATGGGAATCAACGCCTTGCGGGAAACCTTCCAGGAAAAAGATATTGTCCGGGTACATCCCATCATCACCAAAGGCGGCGATCTGGTCAACAATGTGCCCGCCGACGTGCGGATGGAACTATACGTCCGCGCCGCTACGATGGATGCCATCGACCACACGCATAAACGTGTGGACGCCGCTTTAAAAGCCGGCGGAGATGCCGTGGGAGCGAAAACCATTGTCGAAACGCTGCCCGGTATGCTGCCGTTGCGCTGCTGCGCTGACATGAATGAATTATTTGTGGACAACATCAAGACCTGGTCCCCGGAAACAGAGATCATCGATGCCGGTCATTTCAGCGCTTCTACCGATATGGGCGACGTTTCCCATATTATGCCGGCCATCCACCCTTTTGTCGGCGGTACCGATGGTTCGCTTCATACCAAAGACTTTACCGTAACTGATTTTCATGCAGCTGTGATCACCCCGGCCAAAGCCTTCGCCTGCATGATCATCGACTTATTATACGGTGAAGCTGATTGCGCTAAAAAAATTTTGGCCGCCAATAAACCGTTGCTGACGAAAGAAGAATACATTGCCAAGCTGGATTCTTATTTCGACGCATAAGAAAACAAAAAATAAAAGGAAGTGGCTAAGTATGAAAGATTTCCGTCTTCATCTGACCGTACTGATTCTGGTTATTGTCGCAGAAAAGATTGGCAACATCACCATCGCCGTGGGCGTTGGAAAAATCGTGCTGCTGCCCATGATGTATGCTCTGATCATGGGCGTACTGACGGCGCCGCGCTTCACCAAAATCTCTACCGACAAAGAAGTGAAAACAGCGAGTTCTCTGTTAGGCGTCACCCTGGTTTTGTTGATGGCCAAATATGGCTGTCTGGTAGGGCCCAGCCTGCCGAAAATTTTAGCGGCATCCCCTGCGCTGATTTTGCAGGAATTTGGTAACCTGGGAACTATTCTTATCGGCGTACCTCTGGCCGTCATGGTCGGTCTGAAACGCGAGTCCATCGGCGCGGCCCACTCGATCGCCCGTGAACCGAACGTAGCGTTGATTGGCGAACGCTTTGGTCTGGACGGAGCAGAAGGACGCGGCGTTATGGGCGTATACATCTGCGGTACCGTTATCGGCACCATCTTCTTCGGTCTGATGGCCAGTATTGCTGCCGCTTACCTGCCTTTCCATCCCTATGCCTTAGCTATGGCGGCCGGCGTTGGTTCCGCCAGCATGATGACCGCCGCGGTAGGTTCGTTAAGCGCCATGTATCCCCAGATGGCGGATCAGTTGGCAGCCTTTGGCGCCGCTTCCAATATGCTTTCCGGCCTGGACGGTCTGTACATGAGTATTTGGATGGGCCTGCCGATGGCAGAATGGCTGTACAGGAAATGCTATCGTGTAAAGTATGGCACAAACCCCGAACCGGGCGTAGTGAAAGAACTTAACGAAGGGGAGGACGTAAAATGAAATTAGGAGAAACCTTAAAGATTTTATTTATTTGCGGCTTACTTTCTCTGGTAGCAAATGTTGTCGGAACCAAATATAATTTTGTGGAAGCCATTCCCGGTATGTTGCTTTTAATTGCGCTGGCCTTTATCGGCATCTGGCTTGGCAAAGTATTACCCGGCGGTATTCCCGGCGTAGCGTACGTAGTAACCCTCGGCTGTATCCTGACCTACCCCTCCCTGCCCACAGCAGCCTTTATCAGCAGTGCCGTAGGTAAAGTCGGCTTTTTGCAATTATGTACGCCGATTTTGGCTTATGCCGGTGTCGCTATCTGTAAAGACCTGGACGTATTTGCCGAAAGCAGCTGGCGCATTGTGATCGTCAGCTGTGTGGTATTCATCGGCACGTATATCGGTTCGGCTGTCATTGCGCAGCTTATTTTAAAAGCGATCGGCCAGATTTAAAAATACTTTATTCGTTAAGTAAAAGTATAAGCAACTATGCCTGCTTTTCTCTTAAGAGAAGAAGGCATGCCCTGTAAAATAATAAAAACAGGTCTTCTATGCAAAATAAAATCATAGGAGGCCTATTTTTATGACAAAAAGAGGGGTCACTGATCTCCAAAGTTAGAATCAATTAATTTGTACCCCGGTCATTTTTTATGACCTCAAAGTCTTCAAAAATCTTTTGAATTTCTAACTTGTACTCTTCTATTTTCATACGGGTTGTTTCATATTTTTCCTCCAACTTTCCGCATTCAGAAATAACTTTTTTCAAAACTGTGCTTGAAACTTCTGGAACATTAAATTTTTTTAAATCTCTAGAATACACATGTGGTTGCGCAGACCCTTTAGCTAATTTAAATATCTCATCCTGAAATAATTTCAAATAGTAATAAATATATTTAGTAACGTCTGTGTCATTTGCTCGAATAGTAGTACAATCAGATGCAAATATTTTTTCACTCCAATAATTTACATAACCAGCATTAGCTCCTGAAGCACTTATAGTTATTACATTTTCATTTCTATTGTATTCATTATGAAAATAAGCATAATCAATCCCTCCCGCAACCACTTTAAACTTACCTTTTTCTGCTGCCTCTTTTGTTATCGCCGTTCCTTTTTGGATTGTCAAAGATTTGTTATATACATCTTCTAAATTCTTTATAGGATAAGCAGAAATGGGCACAAATCTTGTTATTCTATTTAATTGAATAGCTCTATCGAATTTTTCTCTTTCAAAATCAAACATATTCTTCGTTTGGAGAATATCTGCATATTTTTCTAATTGCTCTTCAATTTCTATTAAATTTTCATTTAAAAAACATCTAATAAGTGGAGCAATATGATTTTTGCTCTCCCTATTGTTGGGATCATATAATTTACCACCCATATTTTTAATTTGTATTCCCTCACTGCCTTTGCGATTAGACCATTGATACCCTAAAAATTCATATTGTTCTGTAGCAGTAGAAGGTACTTTTATGACTAATGTTTCTTGTTCCCTTACAAGAGCAAAGTAAAATAACTTTTCTCTTTCAATGTTTTTAGCATAATCGTAAAACATTGAATTAATTCTTGATTTCTGTTCTTCCTTAGTTAGCTTTTTGAATACGTTGCGAGATATCATATTTCTTAATGTAGTAGAATTATTAAACTCATCTACATACATTTTAAAATATTCATCTTTTAACAACTTTTCATAATCAAGAGCTTCTTTTATAAACATACTATAAATATCTTTATCCACTCTGATATGACTTAAAAAATCTCCAATTACCTCATTATCCATCCACTCCGAAGATTTTTCATTGTTAAATATTGCTTGAATAGAATCATCTACAATTTTATAATGCTTGGGTGGTTCATTATATTTTTGTAAAAATAAAACAACCGTGTTTGTTCCTGTAGCCCCAAAAGTTTTATTTGAAAACTGAGAGATCGCTTTTATCTTAAAGTTTTTTAGAATTACGTCTCTCGCTCCCATATAGCTATTTGATGTGTTACTTAAAATACTTGAAGGTAATATTACTGCGGCAATAGCATTAGGTTTTAATAATTGTGTAATTCTTTCCACAAATAAAACCTCTATTTCACCACTCTCATTGGAAATAAAGTCTGTTAATTCAAACTCATTTTCTTCCAATTTTAAGTGTGATTTAAAGGCTCTTACAGAATATGGAGGGTTAGCAACTAGAATATCAAAACTGTTATTATCAATCCCTTTCGAGGTATGATTGTCAAGCCCATCGCCAAATATTATATTTCCATTTCCTGCCCCATTCATAAAAAGAGAGATTTTTGAAACTCTAGCAAGTCTGTAATCTTTTTCTATTCCATATATGTGTTCGCTTATCCAATTGTTATTAACAGCACCTTTAACTTGGTTAATTAAGTCAATTCCCTCTGTTAAAAAATGACCACTACCTCAAGAATAATCTATCACTTTGGGATATCCATCAGGTTTCGATAAGCTTTTTAAATTTTCTATCGGTAGACTTTCCCAAATAAATCGAGTAATTGGTATAGGAGTAAAAAATTGTCCCTCATTTTGTTTAAAACCTTGATTTAACAACTGCTCAAATAAATCTCCTAAAAATTGATGTTTGGAAGCGTAAACTATTCTGTAATGTTCAAACAATTTAACAATTTCTACTAAAATTTTCCCATTTTGTTGAAAAAGCTCCTCATTGTGGACATCTTTGAAAGCAAAATCACTATTGGAATAGAATTTTAATTTTCTAAATGTCTCTTTTAAATCTTCTATTGCATTTTTCCTATTTTGTCCTTTGTATGTTGCGAAAAGATTATATGGATACTCAGAAGATACATAAAAGATTTCTTCTTTCATAAACTTGTCCATACCCTCTTTATAAAGTCTCTGCAATCTGTCCAATAATGTCTCGTAGGTATCTATTCCAAATTTATATTGAAACTCTACTATGTCATCTTCATCTTTGGTTATTTCATCTACAAGTTTGCAAATGAATAAAGCGGTCAATTTATTAAAAGCATTTTCTTTATCCGACACATTATTATGTCGTAAAATTTCTTCAAATTTATTTACGATTTTATCTCTTGGATTAAATTCTTTTAAATCTTTTTTCCTTAATGGCTTTTCCCCGATATTATAAGCTATGGTATCTTCTAAAAATATTAGATCCCCACACATTTTTTGCTCATAAGTTTCTGTCCATGTTTCAAAAGATTTTTCTTTAGAGTTTGAGTTTTCATAAAGTTTAAAGTTTTTATCTTTTTTTGATTTTAACAAAACTTCTTCCGTATCAAATACCGGAATTGTCTTTATTTGTTGTTGAACCTTACCATCTTTAAAATCCGAAGTATATAACATTAGCCATTTTGTAGACTTTTCTTGTTGATAATAACTAAATAATTGCCCTCCATCAGCCTTTAAAGTATTTAGTGCTTTATTAAACTCATTCCCATATGTCTTGCACTCAATAATAAAAAGCATATCGTTTCCGGTAGCGTTCATTACACAAATATCTGCTCGGCCACTTTTTTGTAAATGCCCTAATGACCATCTTTTTTCAATTTCTATATGGGATGGTTTATAACCTTTATCTAAAAGTCTATGGATACATTCTAAGACTACAAAGTTTTCATTATCAGAAAAATTTGTAGTCTGTCTTTCATTAACTATTAGTCCTTTATCTGTCGGATATATAATTTTTTCGTTGTTAAAGTCCACTATAATTTCGCAATTTGACTCTGTAAAACGGCAAGTATACTTTCCATTATTCTCCTCATACCCTAAATATATTAATAAATCTTTTAGATTCTCTGTAGTAATCATGTATTAATCCTCAACT
>UQUU01000010.1 GCA_900544275.1 uncultured Succiniclasticum sp.
TTTTATTTTATCATAGAAGACCTACTTTGATTTTATAGATTTTTCTCATACCTTCCTACCGTTTTTTTGTTTCGCACACTTCGCGTGCTCAACAGGCTAAAGCACATAAATAAGGGCAGATGCCCGGTCATCATTTTTCGGCATCTACCCTTATTCCCTGCTGTTTAATTCGTATAAACCATCATCTAGAATTTTCTCTCAACGCTGAAGAAATAGTTTCTTCCGGGAGCCGTATAGTAGGTATAATATTCGCGATTTAAAATATTATTAACATCTAAATTAAAGCAAGTATTTTTATCCAGCTGATAATGTGTGGACAGATTCAATACAAAATAAGGATCATTGCATCCGTAATATCCTGTCATATAATCGCTATGGTCAGCGTTTGAATATACTTTAGAAGTGTAATTACCAACTAAACTTCCACTCCATTTATTTTTATGATAGCTAATGCCCCCATTAAATAAATATTTTGGAACATAGGCCATTTGTTTTCCTTCATTCTTCCTGTCCAAAGGATTATCAGTAATTCTGGAATTCTGGTAGGTATAATTGACAAATACATCCCACGTATCACTTAATTGGTGGTCAATTTCAAATTCTACTCCATCTACCTTTCCTTTTGCTGCATTAACCGGTTTCGTCCATTTCAAATCTATCCCTAAAGCATCAAGGTGATATTTTTTACCTGTATCCATTGTATAAATCATATCCTCTATATCTGAATGGAAATAAGTTGCTGAAATAGATGTTTTACTGTTATTAAATTGCTTTTTAATACCAAATTCAATAGCATCTACTGTTTCCGGATTTAAATCAGGGTTACTATCTTTATATGTAGATGTTACACTGGTTCCGCCAGGAGCTGCTTTGTACAATTCAAATATATTAGGAGCTCTAAAAGAACGCCCCCACGAAACATGATATGAGGTATCTTCATCTGGTTTAAACTGTAAAGCAACTTTGGGAGAAAACATGGTTTTCCGTTTACTTTCTAAAACAGGGTCAGAAACCAACTTCCCTTTGTCATAATATCTGCTGGCACCCTCATAATTTTTCCATGAATCATAGCGTCCGCCTAAAACAAACTTCCATTTATCATCAAACCTATGCTGATTTTCAAAATAAGCAGCTACCGTCTTTTCTTTTCCCGAAGCAAACGCTTTTACATCTTTTTTGCTGTTCCTATCCCTCCAATTAGTCAAATTCGTATCTGCACTGTCCGTTTTACCAAATAAGTAATCCACACCTACAACCAATTTGTCATGCTCTGTATTGAAAATTTCTTTTTGCACACTTATATTCCAAGACTTGCTCGGGCTTTCAGTAAGGAGTCCTCCTGAGCCACTTACATACCAGTTATCTTTTATATCATTAATACCTGCACTAATTTTTAAATTATTATCTTCGTCATTATATGATAGTGCATAAGTGGAGTGTTCTTTACCCCCATAATAAGGTGAGAAAAATTTACTGCCGTTCTTTCCATAGGTACCTAACGAAACCGATGTGCCAGCTAAATTTACCGTGCCACTCCACACAGAATTCCCGGCAGCGTCATATAAATAGGTATGAGGATCCGTTCCAGAATGGTATTTATAATTGTTGTGTAGCATTTTAAACGAGAGTTTTTTACTCTCCTCAAATTTGTATTGCATACCAACTTGCCAATTATTTTGTGTAAAAGTGTTTTTACCACCATCTCCATATATATAGGATGGCTCACCTTTCTTATTAGGCACTCGTTCGTACCCTGTTACTTTTGTTCCTTTATTAGATGTCTTTTTTGCCTTATTTGCAGCAAATTTTTGTGTAATATAGCCATGTGAATCTTCCTTGTTAAATCCCCCGTTTACCGAGAACTTCTTCCCTATTGGTTGAGCTATATTAACGCTCCATCGATAAGTTCCATAACTTCCGTATCCCGCCTTAAGTTTTATCTGCTGTTTATCAACATCTTTAGTAATAATATTTATAACACCTGCGACTGCATTCGTACCATACAAAGATGAGGCCGTACCCCTTACCACCTCTATGCGGTCCACAACATCAACAGGAATCGCATTCCAGTCCACATTACCTGAGTTCTTATCATTTAAAGGCATGCCATCTAACATAACCAAAACCTGTCTTTGTTGACTGACGCCTCTCATGGTTAGTTTTGAACTCACATCAAGATCACCCTTTATCCGGTTCGTAAATACACCAGTCGATATTTTTAATGCATCATCAAGATGTTTAATCCCCTTATCCGCCATATCTTTTGCGGTAATAACTGAAACGCTGGCAGGCGTATCAAGAATTTTTTCTGATGTTCTATTCGCAGTAACCACGATTTGTTCCAAAGTAAACCCCTGTAAATCATCTCCCGGTTCTGCCGCCCCTGCCGGATTTGCCCCCATCACTACGGTGCCGCAAATCAGAGCTGTCATCAGCAACCCTTTAGATATTTTTTCTGTTTTCGTCATAAAACAACGCTCTCCTTTAACATAATATTTATTGCACACTTTTTACAGCCAGTCTTTCATGGCCCTGTAAGAAGTATTACAACCAACGCATGCTACTGTTACTTACGCGCAAAACCTTATTCTTTTCCCAACAATATGCTTTAGTCATTGCATTTTCTACAAAATAAAAAGATTGTCCCAAATCTTATTTGCTTAAAATCGGTTTCTGCTCTTTGGTGTCGGGCTTCGTTCCATCAGTGCCATTAGCGGTTGCTTCGTTCGCTTTCTGCTGTTCGGATTGTTGCAGACAGATCTCATACATGGCTTCGGCAAAGGTTTTTTCCGGCACAGGTACAAAGCCGTTCTTATTCGCTTTCTTTTCAATCATGCGGTTTTTATCCGTGAAGACCCGCATTTCTTTTACGGTATAAGTTTTTTCCGCCATGTTATATTCCATGTCCAACAGACAGTATTGCACTTTTTCCTTGCCTTTTAACTGTTCCATATATTTCCGCTGCAAATTTTTTAACAGTTCTTTATTCTGGAATAAGGTTTTTACTGTAACGTCAATACGGTTCTCGTCCACTTGCCCTTTTTTATCAGCAAAATATTTCAGTGTACTCATGTCATAGGCATAGATACCCAGATCATTTTCTAAAATCAGGGACCAACGGGCCGCTTCCTGCTCTTCTGCCGTAGGTTTGGGCTGCATACTGATTTCCCAGTCGTAGGGATTTTCCGGAACCGGCTCGGCTTTTTTAGCCGCGTCCGCAAAACTTACAGCAAATACACATACAAATACTACAAGTCCTACTAAGAAAATTTTTTTCAAGATTTTGCCTCCCTATTACTGAATCGTAAAAAATATCACTTTTAACACACCAGGTTTTTTCCACACCCAGCTTCAAAAATGATAAAACCACTATTGCGTATTAACAATAATTAGTTTCATTAAATTATTGATTTGATTATATAACATGTATCTTTCCAGAGTCAAACCATATTCAATACTTTCTACTGCAAATTTTGAAAGTGCTTTTAAAACTCCCCTTTTGTGTTTCTGAAATGGATTTCTCATCTCCTACTCCATAGCAAATCCAACTTTTTATAGCTGTTCAACATTTCTTTTTTCAAATAAATAAATTTAATGTCCCGTGCTTAATTGGCCTGCTTTTCCTCTGTACAATCCCTGTAAACCATGATAAAATTATTTTTATTAAACGAAATAATTACTAACTATTATATTATTTTATAAAACAAGAAAAGGAAATTAGCATGGAAACCATACGGGATTTTTTAATAACGTTAAAATCTAATCTCCAAAAGAAACTTGTCTATCTGAAGAATTATTTACAAAGCCACAAAGCTGTGACGTTGTTCCTCGCAGCTTTGCTTGGCTTATTTTTATTTTTTTCTTTGTTCTCTCTCCTGCATCGCCCTTCTGTCCAACGTCAGCGAGCCACAAAAGTATCGGTACATACGAAACAGATTACGGCCTCACCTATGTACAAAACCGTTTCTCTGTTTGGGCAGACCGCAGCCATTGCCCGAATTGAAATCGTAAACAAATACCCGGGTACCATTCTCCGTGTCGATAAGAATTTGGGCGATACGGTAGAACCGGGCGATATCCTCCTGCAACAGGACCTGAAAGATGTGGAATTACAGGTAGCCCGGGCCCAGGCGGATTATAAATCCCATGACGCCAGCACCGAACGTTACGATGCGCGATATAATTCAGACTACCAGAAGGCAAAAAGCGAGTATGACCTGAAAAAATTGAATTTTGAAAGATACACGCAATTGTTCCAAAAAGGCGCTATCTCCAAGCTGAGCTTGGATCAGGCGGAGCTGGCCATGGTCAACGCGCAGGCCAATCTTAAGTACCTTACCGACCAAAAAAGTATTAACGGCCGCCCTGCTTATGTGGCCGAACGGGCAGAGCAGGCGGAGTTAAGCCATAACAGTATGCTTCTATTGCAAAATCAGCAGGAAGATATGACCATCCGGGCGCCGCGCAAAGGCATTATCAGCTACCGCAACGCGGAAGCCGGCAGCTATGTGGCGGCCAATACCCATCTGTTTACTTTAGTGGACAACAGCAGTTTTTATATCGACTGTCTGGTTTCGGAATATGATGCGGCCCTCTTAAAAGCGGGCGAAACAGTTTCCGCCAATCTGGAAGCATTAGGCAAAAAGTATCCCGGTACCCTGACCTTCGTCAGCCCGGATAAAAATAAAGATACAAAAAATTATCTGGTGCGTATTACCCTGGATAGTACGGATCCGGCTATCAAATCCGGCATGTTCGCTAAAAGTGAATTAAAGTTTCTGCAAAAGGATAAGGCATTGTGTATCAACCGCTCCGCTATTTTTGAGAAAAACGGCAAAACCTATGCTTTTATTATAGACAACGATCACAAAGTCCAGCGCAAGGCCATACAACTGGGCATTCGCAATGAAGAAGAAACGGAAATTACCGAGGGTCTGAAAGAAGGCGACCGGGTCATTATTGACAATATTACCCGTCTGCGTGAGGGCACGGAAGTCGAAGATTTGGGGACAAAGGTGGGCGAAAAATGAATCTGACACGTTTTTCTATCCAACGCCCCATCGGAATCGCTATGATTTTCATGCTGATCACGGTCTTAGGTCTGTTCAGCTATGCGCGGATTCCTGTGGAATTATTGCCTGACGTGGATTCCCCTTTTATCAGTTGCATTGTAGAATATCCCGGCGCCAGTACCGAATCGGTGGAGCAGCAGATCACCAAACCCATCGAAGATGTAATTTCCACCGTATCTTATGTTAAGCAGCTTCGCTCCGTCTGTATGCCCGGACGTTCGGAAGTGTTCATTGAGTTGTCACCGGAAGCCAATGCGGATATGGTTGCAATTGAAGCCACCAAAAAATTAAACCGCATCCGCAGCTCTCTTCCCGCAGACATTGATGAACCTGTTGTCTTGAAACGCAGTTCCGATGAATACCCCATCATGGAAATCGCTATTTCCAGCAAAGTTGACCCTGCATTAATGCGTTCGTTAGCGGAAAACACGCTGAAAGAAAAGTTTCAACAGGTAGATGGAGTGGCAGACGTGGTCATCACCGGCGGCGCGGAAAAAGAAATTGCCATCGAGGTGCACAAAGACCGTCTCAATTATTATGGTCTGACTCTGAAAGACATTACCGAAGCTATTAAAAGCGAAAACTCCATGGTTTCTGCCGGATCTGTGTATTCCGAAAACAAACAGATTACGGTACGTCTGGATTCACAATATCGTTCCGTACAGGATATCCAGAATATTACACTGGTAAAAAATGGCGCGGTCATCGCTTTAGGCGAAGTTGCCGAAGTAAAAGCTACCAATAAACGGGAGCGTTATTATACCCGTATGGACGGCAATGATGCGCTTTCCATGGAAATTTACAAAGCCAGCGGCAGCAATATCGTAAAAACAGCGGATCTGGTAGTAAAACGCTTGGAACAGTTGCGCAAAGAATTTCCTGACTATACTTTTACCCTGGTCTACAACCAGGCTAAGTTTATCAAGGATTCTCTGAATAATACGCTGCATACATTGCTGGAAGGGCTGTTTACCACAGGGTTGGTATTGTATTTATTTCTGCGTGGCTGGCGTTCTTCTTCTGCCGTCATGATTGCGATTCCCATTTCACTTATCGCCACCTTTTTCCTGATGTTCATGGCCAAATTTACCTTTAACATGATGTCCCTTATGGGAATGGCACTTTGCATCGGCATTTTAGTCGATGACTCCATCGTCGTATTGGAAAACATACACCGTTTTCTGCAAAAAGGCTATGCGCCTGCCGAGGCAGCGGAAAAAGGCCGCAGTCAGATTGCCATGGCGGCTATTGCCATGACCTTATGCGATGTGGTAGTGTTTTTACCCATTGCTTTCATGCAAAGCAGCACCGGCCAGCTGTTCCGTCAGTTCGGCTTGACGATCGTATTCGCTACGCTAATGTCGCTTTTAGTGTCCTTCACTTTGACCCCGATGATGGCCTCCCGTTTGTACAAAAACGGGTTAACCACACCCAAAGGGAAAATCTGGGTCTGGCTGGATCGATTAGAAGAGGTGACATTACAAAAGTATGAGGTACTGCTGCGGCGCTGTCTGGCCCATCCCAAAAAGCTGTTGACGGGAATCGGTATCGTCTTCTTTCTGAGCCTTTCCCTGATTCCCCTGGGTGTCGTGGGCTCGGAATATATGCCGAAAACAGATGAAGGCGCTTTACAGATAAGTGTGGAACTGCCCATTGGTTCCAATGCCCGGCAAACCAATGAAGCGCTTTTGCTTATAGATAGCTATATCCAGACAATACCCGAAGTACAGCATTATCTGACCCGTGTTACTGCGGTAGAAAGAACAGGTAAGGTTTCGGTTACTTTAACCAATAAAAGTGACAGATCCCGAAGCGTTTGGCGTATCGCAGAAGCCATACGGCGTTTCGCACAGGCAAATCTTCCCGGCGTAACCACTCGTGTGAACGTGATTCAGTCTTCTGTAGCCGGCGTATCCGGCGGGCGTAATCTGGTTCGCTCTCCCTTACAGGTCGATATTAAGGGCAGTGATATGGACGGTCTAATTAAAGACTCTGCCGTAGTAGAAAAGTTGTTCCGCGAAACGGCCGGCGTAAAAGACGTTAAAAATTCTTATATCGAAGGTAATCCCGAACTAAAAGTTGAAGTAGATCGGGATAAAATGGAATATTATGGCGCCTCTTTGAGTCAGGTATTACGTTCCTTTTCCTCCGCTGTTTCCGGTCAAAGGGCTGGTGTGCTGCCCAATGATATAAAAAATAACGGTAAGGATACCGATATCAACGTGCGCTTTGCCGGCGGTGAAGGCTATGGAAGGGACGAATTGCGGGCCATTCCTATCCCGGTAAAGTCAGGAACCGTACGTTTGGGCGACATCGCCAATGTGGAAGAAAGTGTAGGCCCTACCCTGATACGACGGGTCAATAAGGAACGGTTTATTAACGTACAAGGCAATCTGGCAGGTCGCCCGTTAAATGACGTGCGACAGGAATTGGACAGTAAATTAAAGGCTGCCAATCTGCATAGCCGCTATGAATTTTCCGGCGAAGCGGCCACTATGAGCGAGTCCTTCCGGGAGATGATCATGGCACTTTCCATGTCGCTGCTGCTGATTTATCTGCTACTGGCGGTACTCTACGAATCGACTTTCACGCCATTTATCCGGATGTTCTCTCTGCCCTTGGGATTAATCGGCTCCATACTCTTCCTACTGTTTACCCGCAATACCATTAATCTTTATTCTCTGATCGGTATTCTGGTGATGGATGGTCTGGTTGCCAAAAACGGGACCCTGTTACTGGACTATACGCTAACCCTGATACAAAGGGGCACAGCACCTTTGGAAGCCGTAATTGAAGCGGGCAAAGTCCGCTTGCGGCCTATCTTTATGACAGCCCTTACCATGGTGGTGGGTATGCTGCCCACGGCACTTTCCCTGTCCGAAGGTTCGGAAACACGCGTCAGCATGGCCTGGGTCATCATCGGCGGCATGATCACTTCCACCGTCTTTACCCTCTTTGTTATCCCCGTACTGTTTTTATGGCTGAAAAAACACTTTCCGCAGAGAATTTAGCAGCGGTAAAATCTACAATCGTACAATAGATGAAAGCACTATAAGTAAAAGTACAACAATAGATGAAAGTTTAATATATGAAAGTAGCGACAGCTCACAGAACGTGAGCTGTCGCTTTTCTATTTAAAATACTCCGGATACACGCCCTTGGCAATCAACAAGGCAGCATCGGCAAAATACTGGGACGCCGCATATCGATAACGATCTTTTGTATAAACATAACAATTATTTTGCACGGCTTTAATTTGCTTCAGAGCCGGGTCATGCCGGACTTCTTCCATCACGCCTTGCATATCGCCGCCTTGTGAAGGCGTATCGCTGGGGAACAATAAAACGTCCGGATTTACAGCAATAATTTTTTCTTTACTAAGGTGTTCTCCCCGTGTAAGGCCTGCTTCGGCAGCCCCATTAATTACCCCGGCTTCCGTGCAAATGGCGTGAAATATACCCTTGGAACTGCCAAATACACCCAAAGGTGAATAAGCCATGATTACTTTTTTAGCAGGAATTTTATCCGTCACAGCATGGATGCGTTTTAATTTCGTATCAAAAGCGGCGAGCATTTGGTCACCTTTTTCTTTTTCTCCCACCGCAATCGCTATGTTCCTGATTCTTTTTTTCACCTGCTCCGCCGTAACAGGAACTTTGCTGACAAACACCTTAAACCCCACATCCTTCAAAGACTGAACATATTCTTTCGCATTGGTTTCCTGGGCAATCACCAAATCCGGGTGCAGCTTTAAAAGTTGTTCTACGCTGACATGTTGCGGCACACGAACCGCCACCTTCATTGCTTTGTTTACAATCAGTGAGTTATCCTGTTCCAAAGCAGGCTCCGAAATGGCCGCAATCCGTTCCGGCGGCACCAACTCTACCAATATTTCTTCCAGACTGATCGTGGTAGCGTAGATTCGCTTCGGCTTTTCCGTAAATTTCAGCAAAGTGCCATGGTCATCAACTACTTCATAGCCTGTATTTTGTGTCGAGATGGGTTCAGAAGACGTTGTATTTGTATTACCACAGCCAAAAATACTAAAAGGAAGCATAATAAGCAAAGACAAGTTAAGTACGAAATATTCCTTAGCAAGCATTTTACGAATTTTCATTTTGTACAATTTATTTTTTCCTTCTGATTTAAGGCTTTATTCATCTATAAAATGGGATTACCGTAAATTCGGAAGATACGCTTTTCCCCATTTTCGCATCCCACTCAAACAAAAGTATCGCTTCCTTGCCCTTATAAGCTAATTTAGCCTTTCCTTCTTCCACATAAACACTTTCTGCCAAGGTAAAATCCATCCATTGATTTTTACCTGTCTGATTGCAGACAATCAGCGGTAATCCGGTTTGGAGAGAGCACTTTTCCCAGACGGGGCGAGGATCCCCGCATTCTTTGGAGACCGGCCAGGCGGCAATGTCCAACAATATCTGGGCACCCTCCTTTTTCAGCCGCATAGGGCCATCCTCAATATACCAGGAATCGGCACAGACGAGAGGCCCCACCTTCACATTGCTGCACACAACGGTCCTGACCGACGTATCGTTTTTTACCCAATTTTCAGCTCCAAACTCGTGAGAATGATTTTTGCGATGTCTGCTTAGCAGCGTTCCATCCGGCCCAAATACAAAACAGGTATTAAAATTACATTGAGTATCCGTATCATATTCCCCGGCTCCTAAAAAAAGGTACTGTTTATATTGCTTTACACTCTCCAGTAATGGCACTAACCCCGGCTCCGGTTGTTCAGGCAATCGCTGCGCCGGATTCTTTTTATAAAAATGATATCCCTGCACAGCCGTTTCCGGTGTGATTGTCCATTCCGCTCCTCTTTCCCCTGCAATTTCTACGGCACGGCAAAGCTTCTCAATATTTTTTTCTTGCGGCCCCATACTCAAATCTAAATGACACAAAGCTATTTTCATCAGTTTTCACCTGTTCTCCTCGCCTGAAACACTCAAATGCGCATCATCCGGGAAATCAAACTCACTTCCATAGGCACAACGGGCAATTTCTGCGATGCAATATACCACATCCTGCGAACAGTTATACAGAAAGCTTTCTCTGGGATAAATAATGCGTTTATCTCGAATCGCCTTCATTGATTGCAAGGAGGGATCTTTTAAATACGTATCATTAAATTGATGCGTGTCAAAGGTTCCATGATTGTTATATACCGGCATTAAAAGAAGATCCGGGTCACTTTTTACCAGCATTTCTTTCGTAAGAGCCTGTCCATTTTTTAGCCCCACTGCAGTAATTCCGTTAATGACATTCGCATATTTACAGGCATCATCATAAATACATCCTGCTCCCCCATACGAAGTCATCAGCGAAATCAAGACCACGTTCTTCCGTTTATCCGGTGGTATCTTGGCCGTTTTTGCTGTAATTTCTTGCAGCCTGGTATCCATTAAGGCAATCAGTTGCTCACCCTTTGCCTTTTCTCCCATGGCTGCCGCAATCTGGCGAATTAACAGTTTTACGTCTTCTACTGTAGCGGGAGCCTTCACAATAACCACTGCAATGCCTAATTCTCGAAGACTGTCCACCATTTCCGATTTTCCCCACTCCGGAACAATCACTAAATCTGGTTGCAGTGCCATAATCTGTTCCGCACCGGGATTTTTTATCTTGGTTTTAACTTTTTCTGCCAGCGGCACCACATTGGAACTGACGGGGTCATCCAGCAAGGCATCGATCGCCACTAAATGGTTGCTGGGCACCAAACCCAAGACGATTTGATCTGTACACATGGAAAGAGTTAAAATCCGTTTCGGTTTCTGCTTAAAAGTAACCCTGGTCCCCATCATATCCGTTACGGAATAAGATGGATCAGCAGATGTATGGATCGCTGCCTGATTGCCACATCCGGATAAAAGCAACAGGCACATAAGCGCACATGCAAAAAAAATGAACGCAATTTTAATCGTCTTGGTAATTCGCATATCTTATCTCCCAAACTGTTTTATTCCTTACTGATATTTTATATTTATTATATCTTAAATCGTAATAATAGCAAAATAGAAATATTTATCTTTATTTTTTAATTAAATATTTAATTAAAAATGTACATATAATCTAAATGATTAAAAATAAAGTTTTGAAGTTAACAAATAAAGCAAAAGAGCAATGACCAGAACGCCATCGCTCTTTTATACTCTGCTGTTATAATTTAATAGTTATTCGCTGTGCTGCCGATTCACATCTTGTAATCATGTAGGTAAACTCCTGCACTGACTGAAAGAGAATATTACCAGCTCAGAATTGCTGGACAATTTCCATCTGCGAAGTCCCCCCTCACACAAACGACGCCAGAATCCCCGCTTTTGTGACAATCCCCAAAAGCACATTATCCTGATTCGTAACCGCAATCGGATATGCGGCCTCCGAAGCCAACGGAACGACATCTGAAATCAATGCGTCCGGCGATACCGTAGGAATGTTCGTCTGCAACACTTGCTCTATCGGAAGATCGTTTTTCCAGGCGGCCAGCGCCTCTTTAATAGAAAGGATACCGGCCAGATGCAAATCATCGTCGATCACCACAACGGAAGAAAGATTATTTCTGCGCATTTCCCGGATGGCCTGATCCACGCTTTCCTGCACGCGCACGATACTGGTGGGCGTAATCATAATACTGCGGACGGATACGACCTTTGTCTTGTCCGCAAAACCAATGAAATTGCGCACATACTCATTGGCCGGGTTGATGCTTAATTCCTCCGGCGTGCCGGTCTGCACCACCTGCCCCCCTTTCATGATACAGACTTCGTCGCCCATCTTAAAAGCTTCATCAATATCATGGGTAATAAAAATAATCGTTTTCTTCAACTTGCGTTGAATTTGCAGCAGCTCAAACTGCATATCCTGACGCACCAGCGGATCCAGGGCGGAAAACGGTTCATCCATCAACAATACTTCCGGATCATTAGCCAGCGCCCGGGCGATTCCTACCCTTTGGCGCATCCCGCCGGAAAGCTCCTGGCAGGATTGATGCTCCCAGCCTTCCAATCCGACCATTGAAATAATTTCCTGGGCCCGTTGCTCCCGTTCCTCCTGAGGCACACCTTTGATTTCCAGACCGTAAGATACATTTCCTAATACGTCTCGATGATTCATCAGGCCAAAAGACTGAAACACCATGGAAATCTTACTGCGACGATATTCCCTTAACTCCTTCCGGTTCATCTCCCCCACATTTTGCTCTTCAAAAAACACATTACCCAATGTGGGTACCGTTAACTGATTAAAACAGCGAACCGCTGTCGATTTACCCGATCCGGAAAGCCCGATAATAACAAATACCTTGCCTCGTGGAATTTGCAGATTTACGTCCCACAACGCCACTGTGCAACCGCATTTCCGGTAGACTTCCGCCTTGTCGGCGCCTTCCAGCATCAGCTTCGTCGCCTCTTTTTGATTGGGTCCGTAGAGCTTCGCTACATGTTCCATGCGTAAGATGATATCAGTTTTCGTTTTCGTCACGGTTTTCCGCTCCTTCCTGCATTACGTTGTCCGACTCAGTCTTTTTCTTCGCGGACACCCCCTGTGTCAGACGGTCTAATACGATTGCCAATATCACAACGCAGGCCCCGGCCATTAAGCCCCGGCCGATTTCAATGCGATTGACTGCATTCAATACTTCCATGCCCAGGCCTCTTACACCGATCATGGAAGTAGTCACAACCATAGACATGGCCATCATTAAAGTTTGATTCACACCCGTCATAATCGTAGGCATAGCCTGCGGGATCTGCACTTTCCGCAGTAATTGCCACCAGGTGGAACCAAAGGATCGGCCGGCCTCTACGACTTCTTTATCTACCTGCTGAATGCCCAGACTGGTAAGGCGGATCACCGGCACAATGGCATAAATGACAGTAGCCACCACACCGGAGGCGTTGCCGGTACCTAACAGTAGAAGTGCCGGAATCAAATACACGAAAACCGGCATTGTCTGCATGGTATCTAAAACAGGACGCAAAAGGCGATTGGCACTTTCGGAACCTGAAATCAGAATACCGATCGGAATGCCGAGCAACAGCGCAATCGCCACGCTCGTGATCACGATCGCCAAAGTAACACACATCAATTCCCACATACCCACGGCACCGATGAGGAATACTAAAAAACCATAGAGGAGCCCGTCTTGCAGTGTGCCGCGCGCTTTCCTGCCGCAAAAGACAACGACCAACAGCAGTAAAATCCAGGGAATACCGGTTAACCCGCGATTGACAAAGCCTACCATACCATTGAGCGTGTCTTTGATTACATCCAATACACTCTCCGCCCGTACCGCGAAGGAACGGACGACTTTATCAATCACGGACGCATCAATTGCTAAAAATCGTGGAAACCGGAACAGCCAATTTGGTTTGTCTGGCTCTACCTCCACAGGCGTCGCCGTTTTTTGAAGTTTTTTCTTAAGTACCTCACCTTGTGCCGGTGTCAACCACATATCAATCAGCTCCGGATGCGATTCCGTTAACAGCCAGGCAGCTGCCTGACGATAAGTAGCACCGGTATCATTCATATACGCCAACGCCTGACTGATCATGGGAGACGTCATATGAAATTTTGAAAGGAACGCACAAAACTCCGGATGCGCCGCAGCAAATTTATTACTGGCTGCTACCGTAACCGTAACGGACGGACAGGCGCCGATCCCTTCTTGAAACGCTTTTGCATTGTACGGTTCATCCTTTAATAAGACAAAATCATATTTGCCCAGCAGCCAAGTCGGCTCCCAATAATACGCTACAATGGGCGCTTTTTTATCCCAGGCCGAGGTCATCGCCGCACTGAGGATCGCATCGCTGCCGCTTTCAAAATAATTAAAGGACTCATTCAACCCGTAGGCCTCCACCTTTTTGCGCATGATCTCTGTAATAGACCAACCGGTGACCCCGCCATAAATAATGCCTTTGGATTTATCCTGCGGATCCTGAAAAAGTTTTGCATATTTTTTCAGATCCTTCACGGTCCGTAAGTCGGGATAGCGGTCCGCAATGTAACGAGGAATATAAAACCCCTGGTAATTATCATTAAAATTAATACCCAGTTCTCTGAACTTGCCTTTTTGCAGATCAACCGCATAAGAAGGAATGTTATCTGACCATTCCTCAATAATTACGTCTACCTCATTTTTAAGCAACGCTTCATGGGAAATAGGCGTAGATCCCGGTGTTTCCTGCCAGGTATAACCAAAAACAGCTTCCGCTACCAAACCGGCCAGCGCGTTGTTCAGCTTGATGGAATCCCACCCCACGTCCGCGAACGTGATCATCTTTTTCGCATCCGCTACTTCCGCCTTACTATTTGCAGACGCATTGCACGATAATGGAAAAAGAAAAAGTATCATAAATACGGATAAAAATACCTTTTTCATATCATCTTCCTTTCCAGATATTTCTAAAATCAATGATAAAGCTCTTTATTATTACCTTATAATACAGGGGGCAAACTTGTCAAACGATAAAAATATGAAATTTTTGTATATGACAGAACATTTTTATGATCAATTAAAGAAATATGTATTATAGTACTTATGTCTCATAAAGTAAGAAAAACCGTCAGGTTATCTTTTACAAAGATTCCCGGACGGTTTTTTAAGTTTCAGTATCTATTTAAAACGTATATTCCACCCCCACTTCAAAATTTCTGCCCGGAGCTGAATACCAGGAAGTACCAGTAACAGGCAACAGGCAAGCGCGCTGCTCTGTATATAAACGATCAAAAATGTTATTACATTTGGCAAAAATATTAATTGCCTTGGTCGCCCTGTAATTCATACTCAAGTCAAATATCCAGTAAGTATGATAGGAAGATGCTTCTTCGGATGTGTTATCTCCATAGATTTTCGACTTACCGCCTTGCTTAGCAATCGTACCTCGTGCCACCAAATCTGCATTAAACTTATCTATGTTATAGCCCAAATCAACATTCCAGGCACTGCGAGGGATACGTCCATTACTATTCGGATTAGAATTAGGACCGGTCGGCTTGATATAGGTGTAAGTATAACCTACATCAGCCGTAAAATGCTTCCCAAAAGCTTTCCGCATTTGGATATCAAAGCCTTTGGCATCCTCTTCCCCCGTATTCACGTATTTTTTAATTCCACTATCATATTCAATCGTATCATTCATTTTACGCTGAAAAGCATGAATACTGCCTGTCAAAGAATTATCAAAGCGATAATTCAATCCCCCTTCTATTGCACGTCCGGATTCTGCATTTAATGTCGGTGTACCATATTGTCCATACATTTGCGATGGATAGGGAGCTACAAAAAATTTTTTATAACCAATAAAATAATTTAACCGCTCATTGGGTGTATTCCCTAATGTAATGCTAGGTAGCCACTTCGCACCAAAAGTAGAACTGTCGTTATAACGAATTCCATAGGATACATTCCATGTATCAGTAAATTTAAATTCATCATTTAAATAAATCGCTTTATTGTTTGTTTTTTTACCGCTGTATTCACTGGTAGCGCTAGTGCGATAATGGTCTACCCGATCCTCATACCATTCAAAACCACCCACTACAATATGTCGTTCATCAGGACGATAGGTAATCTGATCGCTTAGACCTCGAGTTGTATAGTGATAAATATAAGGTTGTTGTTTTGTTAACTTTTTATTCCAGGTAACCTCATCTGCCGCATGCTGGTGACGATATAAAGATAATTGGTTAGTCAGTTTATCATTAATTGTTTGTTCATAGTTAATATTCAGTTTATTATTTTTCTTTTCCCCTATATTAAATTTACCCTGTTTCATATTTTCTACAGCGGCATCATATCCCCCCGTCGGGCGAAGATAATCTGATGTATACGTCTGATAGGTAATATTTAAATCTGCCGTATCTCCAAAATGTTTACCGATTTTATATGCATTCGTCACTGAATTCAAATGTTCTGGAATTTTTCGCTTCCAACCGTCTTTGAAATCTCCTGCAATACGTTTCTGTCCAAATAATTCCCAATAAAACCCATCTTTGCTGCCACGATGGCTTAGCTTATATAATTCTTTACTAAAACTGCCGCTCGAAGCAGTTAATTTTGTTTTTACCCCATTTTTATGAGGCTTCCTTGTAATGATATTGATAACTCCGCCAGCCGCATCGGCGCCATATAATGTAGAAGCAGAACTTTTTAATACCTCGATACGTTCAATCGCATCCATATTTGAAAGCTCTGAAATGGCCATTTTACCATACGTACCCGAGCTACCATTAATATTCGCCCGTACTCCATCTATCAAAACAATAATTTTATCACTGCCGTTTAAAATCAAACTATTAGAACTATAGACTTCCCCGGTATTACCATATCCTGCAATGGTTACACCAGGTATATCCCGCAACGCATCCAAAGCATTATTGTAGTGCCTTTCTTCTATTTTTTTACGCGTTACCACGCTGACATTTGCATTTGCCTTAAATGCTTCTACCGGGGTTCTTGTGGCTGTAACAACAACCTCATCTAAAGTAAATGAATGTACAGTCCCATCCATTTCTTCAGCGTATACCGAAGTTAAGAGGCTCATCGAACTACAAATCACCGCAGCCATTAAAATACTTTGCGAAACTCTTTTCATAAACTAACACCTCGTTTAGATATTTTATCGCACACTGACAATTTCACAGATATTCTTGCAACGCTGCAAAATTGCAATGTAAAATAACCCCATTATACAAAATGCAAGCATTATAAAAAACTAATCCTATTAAGTATTTTATCAAATTATCTTAAATAATTACTTATTTAAGATAATAATCTATATAGTTTATATAGTCAAGCAGTAATTAATGACAATAAATAGGCTGTTCTCTTTTTTTACAGAGAACAGCCAAAAATCTTTTTTATCAAACGATTATTTTATTTATCCGGAAAAGTATATTCTGCTACAGTTTCAATAGCGTCCACAATATACTGTGATACAGCCAGAACCTCCCTCCCATTTACCTCATATACCTGTCCTGTTTTAACAGCTTTTATATTTTTATACGAAGGATCCGTAAGAATTGACTCTTTTAGTATTGTTGCTTCTCCAGCACCTTTCCGATCCCATGCCGCTATAAAAATAATATCCGGGTCCAACTGCAGTACTTCTTCCTGGGACACCTTGCGCCTCTTTTTGCTATGTATTCTCTGAGTAACGTCTTGTGCTCCTGCCAACCAGCATATATCCTTAAAGTTACTTTTAGGGGAAAAAAATACCCCATGCTGACGCATTAAAATAATCCCTTTTCGTTCGTCGTCTTTTATTTTTCCCAACCGTTTCAGCACTTTTTGAATACGTTGCTCCATCTGTTTTACCATACATCTCCCATTTTCCTGTTCCCCTACCACCTGAGCCAGTTGGGATATCACATGTTCTACATCTTTAACGCATTCTGGTGTTTTATACTGATAGACTGGCAAAGATAAATCACGGAGAGTCTGAATCAGAACCTCATCTACAAAATCTGGTACGATGACAAGATCCGGTCGCAAAGCTAATATCGCCTCCGGACTATCCTTGCGGACACGATGTTTTACTGCTTTGGCCTTGTCAACAATATTAGACACCACCGGATCATCCACGGCAAAGCTTAACGCAGCAATTCGTTCGGATGGAACAAGCGCAATTAAAATTTCATCAGAACTGATTCCTAATGAAACAATGCGAGTCGGCTTATGTGAAAAATGCAGTTGAAAACCGGCTGAATCCTTAACGGTATAAGAGGATTCGTCTGCTTTTTTATCAACTAAATTAGGATAGGACGATTGTCTGCAGCCAGATGAAAAAGGCACTCCTACAAGTAATATCAACAATAATATGAGCTTAAAGAATCGAGTTGTATAAAAATCGAGATTGCGCAATTTATTATATATTCTCCGAACATTTTAAATTTTCCATAGGTTGATTGTAAAATGAGATTGCACATCGAATAAACTTACAAAATTGTTTTTATTGCAACAAATATAACAAAAAGTCATATTGAAAAGTCGATTTCCTGTTTTTAAGGTCGGACAGATCGATAGACCTCAATCTATTTCTCATCGCTCCTGTCCTCAATCTCGCCTTCAATTTCCATATACAGTTGTTTCAGCTGCGTAAGAGTCTCCGGTTGAGCTTCCCACATGTTCCTCTGCTCGGCTTCCAGCAGTTTCGCGGTCATGCGGTGCAGTGCCCAGGGATTTACTTCCCGCATCCAGCCCTGGATTTCTTGATCCAGAGCTAATTTTTTCGCAAAGCCTTCGTACATCCAGTTTTCCATAACAGAACTGGTGGCGTCCCAGCCAAAGGCATGAACGACCAGATTCGCCAGATCAGAAGCGCCTTTATAACCGTGCTGTTTCATGCCCTGAATATATTTGGGGTTCATGGATTCCCCACGGAAAACCCGACGGAACTCTTCCCCCAGACTTCTGGTTTCCGCACGGGCCCGGTCCGCACTGTCCCCAATATAGCACCGGGGCATTTTTCCCCGGATGCTCTGTACTGCTGCGTTCATACCGCCGCAATAGGCGTTGAAATCATCGGAGTTCAATAAATGCACTTCGTGGTTATCAATGTTTTTGATGGTAAGTTCGATGCCTTGTAAACGACGCCGGAAAATTTTGGGCAAAAACTGCCCTTCTTCTTTTTTACCGTAAACATGGGCGCCCCAGCGGACATACACATCCCCCAGGTCATGCACCGTTTCCCAGTTCTTTTCTTCCAACATATGGGCTACGCCGGCTCCATAGCTGCCGGGAGGACAGCCAAAGATGCGGTAACTTGCCTGTCGGATAGCTTCTTCTTTGGTCAGGCCTTCTTCCATAAGGTCATCCGTATCTTCTTCAATATGTTTGCGAATGAAATTATCCTCCGGTGTTTCCTCCTGTGCCGCAGCCAGGTTCACTGCTTTTTCCAGCAATTCCGCCGCCGCTGACAAAGAGTCCCGGAACAAACCGCTGATCCGCATAGTCACGTCGATACGGGGGCGCTGCAATTCTGTCAGAGGGATGACCTCCAGGCCGCAGATTCGCTGGCTGCCCCGTTGCCATACGGGCCGGATCCCCATCAGATACAGTACCTCGGCAATACATTGGCCGTGGCTTCGCATGTTGGAATCGGACCACAGAATAATACCGATGCTTTCCGGATAATGGCCTTCTTCCCGAATAAAGCGGGAAACGGCTTGCTCTGCCAGCTCCTTGCCCAGTTCCCAGGCGGTAGGCGTGGGCAGTGCCATGGGATCCACACCGTAAAAGTTGCGGCCTGTGGGCAAAATATCCACCCGTCCGCTGGTCGGCGCGCCGCCGGGTCCCGGCTCGATGTATTCGCCGTTTAAAGCCCGCAGAGTGTTCGTGATCTCCTGTTTGGTCAGCGCCAGGTTTGGAGCGATGACCGTACAGATAAAGACGGCGACTTGCCGCAGATCCTGCCGCAACTCATCTGTAAAGGGCACGTTCTCACATTCAGGCAGCGAAAACAGATCTTCTATGGTTGCGGCAGCAAAAGCGTCCGCCCGCAATTTTTCTACAATAGCAGTACAGATTCTCCATATCTTGTCCAGTAAGGCAGCGCCGTTTTCGCCACTTGCTAAAATACAGCCGCTGTCCTGCTCCAACTGATAGTAGTCGCAACCCCAGGCTGCCGCAATGGTTTTGGGCAAGGAAGGAATGTCGCCGTTTTCCACCCGTGTCAGCACCAGAATGTATTCGGTCAGCGTATCTCCCTCCGGTGCTTTGCCTAAAATATGCAGACCGGTTCGGATTTGCATATGTTTCAGGCGTTCCACATAGGTATGGATCTTCAGGATATACGCATCATCAGAAATGTCGTCTTTGGGAATATCTTCTTCCAGATGCATTTCTTTTATTTTTGTCAAAATCCTGTTCTTGATCGTTTCTTCTGCGCCGGGCTGCTGCACCTTATAGTGGGAGTATTCATCCAGCATCTTTTCCAGTTCAGCCAGATCCTCGTAGGTGTCAGCATGGGAGGTAGGCGGGTTCAGATGCCCGATCAGGCAGGCGGCGCCTCTGCGTTTCGCCTGTATGCCTTCCCCCACAATGGTAACATAATACGGATAAATGTCCGGCAGATCGCCTAACGCGGCATCCGGATAGCATTTGGCGGACAGGCCGGCGTTCTTTCCGGGCAACCACTCTAAGGAACCATGGGTTCCCACATGGATCACGGCATCCGCTTTCCAGTCTTCCCGCAACCACTGATAAAAGGCCAGATAATGGTGTGGCGGCGGACAGGCCGGCGAATGGATAATTTTGCCCGGGTCTTCCCCAAACCCCCGGGGCGGCTGCATGCCGATATAGATATTGCCATTGGGAATACCGGGGATCAACAGGCGCCCTTCATGCTGGAACACATCGCCCGGAGCCAGTCCCCACTCTTCTTCCATTTCACTCTGCAGAAAGAGATCCTGTTGTTCAAACCAGGCCCCGTACTTTTCTTGCGGCACAGCGGCAAGGGCTTTCTTCATCTGTTCTTCCGTCAGAAAACGACGGTCATTGGTGATGCCGGAAGTAATGGTTTGGCAAAGGTCTGCCGTATCTTCCGGCACCTTCTCTACCTGATACCCGGCCTCCTTCATCGCCGCCAACAGAGCGATCACGCTGGCAAAAGAATCCAGTCCCTGAGCGCTGCCGATACTGTCATTCGTAGGCGGATAGTTATGGAAAATAATGGCCACCCGTTTTTCCGCATTGGTCTTGTGCGCAAGCAAGGCCCATTTTTTTACTTTATCCGCATATTTTTCAATTCGTTCGGGAATCGGCGCATAAGAAACCCCGCCGTCTTCCCCGTATTCTTTGGTGGAAAGGGGCAGTTCATGAATCACCCCGTCAAACTCCGGTTCTACTACGTTACAGGAAAGCTCCACCGGATCCATGCCGATGTAAGAGTCCCACCAACGCTGGTAATCCCCCAACAGGTTATAGCCCTGCAGCACCGGCACATTTAACTTTTTCAGAAACTCCGGATCGTTCCCGCTGCTGCGGGTCATTTCCACCTTAAAGGTATTGACCAAAGCGTGGATCAGGCATTTTCCGTCCCGATAAAACAGCGCCTGCACCGCTTTACTGACGCCGGCAGCCTCTTCCGCCGCATTGTCGCTCCACAGGGAATAGATGGGCAGCACTTCCATGCCTCTGTCTTCCAGGGCATCGATCAGTACCCACAGGTATTTTGTATCCTGCCAGAGCCAGTTTTCCCGGGAGAATAAGATACCTACCCTTATCTTTTTATCCGTTGCGTTGTGATCCTCGGTATTATGCTCCGTTATATGGCGGTTCGCCGCAGCAGGATCCGCAACGTCTTCTTGGTTGCTGCCAATACGACTCTTAACCTGACCCTCAGGCCGGGTGATCACACCATACCAGGGCAGTTTTACCGGCGGTGCGATCGTTTGTTTTGTGCCCCGAAACCGCTGATCCAGCCAGAGCCAGAGCGAGCGATAATTCGCCTGACCACTGTAACTCAGATAACGGCTGATTAGCGCAATTTCTTCTGCCGAGACATCCCTGGCAGCCTCTATTTCATTTAACGTGGAAGAAAAAATGCCATAGGGTATCCGGTTTTTTCGCAAAATCTTTTCGGCCGCTTCACTGAACGCATTGGGGAATACCTTTCCCTGCCAGATGAGAAACACGGCCTTTGCGTCTTTTATTTCTTTTTCAGCCGCCCCGTCCCAGACAGAAGAACTGGAAAAGAACAGACTGCGGCAACCCGGTTGAAGGATACCTTCTTTTGCCAAAAGGATATGCGCCTGTTCCAGTCGCTGATACTGCCGTTCCACATTGCTGAAAATAATAATATCTGCCATGAAAACCCCTTACCTTTACACACTCAATGGGCCTTGTGTTGCTTACCTTTAGCACATCTCCTCAAACCTGCCTTGACAGGCTCAGTTTCAGGTGAGAATCAGACGGACAGCACAACCATCTACGTCCCTGTCTCTATACACCCAGATTCCGTACAATATGTAAAATCTCGCCCTGGGACAGTTGCTGAAGCTTATAGTAATTTGCTCCCATTTCTGCGGCAACTCGCTTTGCGATACCCAGTTTGATGAAATCCGTTTCCGTATCAATGACCACCGAAGTGATTTTCGCTTTGTGAATTTGCTGAGCCAGTTTGATAGCGCTTTCCACCGGGTCCTCACCTTCCTGTACCACGGCGTTGGCCCGTCCGTCCGTAACCAGGATCAGGACCGGCTCCGCATCCGGTTCTTTGCGTTTCAGCATGTCCAGCGTAATAAAGGCCTGCGCCAGCCCCTCTGCCAGCGGTGTTTTCCCGCCGGTAGGAAGTTCTGCCAGACGTTTTTGCGCCAGGTCTACGCTGCGGGTAATGGGCAGCAGCTCCTCCGCAGCTTTCCGGCGAAAAGCGATCATTCCCACCTTATCTCTTTTTTGATAGGCTTCCTGGAGCATGGCAAAAATAGCGCCTTTCACCGCCCGCATCCGTTCCTGGGCGCCCATGGAGCCGCTGGCATCCACGGTAAACAGGAAGGTAGTGCCAATACGTTTTTCCCGCACCCGCTGCCGCAGATCGCCTTTTTGAATATTGATAGCGCAGTCATTTTTAGGGCGATGACGCTGGAAAGGAGCAGCCGCACGGATCGTGGCATCGAAGGCAAGGTCATCTACTTTGACCTTGGGAAGCTCCGCTCTTACGTAGCGTCCCTGTTTCAGGTCGGTTTTCGTCAGGCTGCGTTTGCCGCTGCCTTTGCGATTGACACGGTCCCGGCCCATATCCAGGAGCATTTTAGGTAAGGGGAAGTGCATATCGATGCCGTCCACCTTGTCTTCTTCGGACGAATTGTCCTGTTCCGGCGGTTGTTCTTCCGGCGGCTCTTCCTCCTCCGGCGGTTCCTGATCATCTTCCTGCTTTCCGTCCTCCGCGTCCGGTGGCGGAGGCGGTGGCATTTGCTGATCGTCCTCGTTTTCTTCTTCCGGTTCTTCCTGATTTTCGTCCGTATCCTGTTCTTCGTCCTGATCTTCCTGCTCGTTATTCTCCTGCGGTTCTTCTTCCTCCGGCTGCGACTCCGGCGGTTTGCGCATCCGGTGCGGCAACACATATTGCGCCGCTTCTTCCATATCCCTGGGCAGAATATAAGCGCGCCCCGCCAAGGCGGCAATGGCTATCGCCGCTTCCAGCAGATAGAGATCGGCCCGATGGCCGGCACAGTAAGCCTGAGAGCAATACTGCACCGCCAGGTCCATCATAGCTTCACCGGCTTCCACCTGGGGCAACAGTTCCCGCGCTTTTTTTACTTTTTCAGCAAGCAGCTCGGTTTCTTCCGCGTATTTTTCTCTGAAGCTCTTCCAATCGGACGCATAATCCAGCTGACGCCGGACGATATCCATACGCTGCGGTTTTTCTGTCAGTTTCTCGGTTTCTACAAACAGACCGAAACGATCCAATAAATGGGCCGGAAGTGTTCCTTCCCGGGGATCCATGGTGCCAATCACGGTATATTCTGTTTTATGGGTAAAGGAAATCCCATCCCGCTCCACCCGATTCTCCCCTGCCATGTTGATATCCAGCACGGCGGTAAGCAGTTCCGGACGAAGCAGGTTCGCTTCATCAATATAAATAATATGTTCATCGGCCCGGCCCAGAAGACCCGGCTCAAAACGCCGCTCCCCTTTGCTGACAGCGTATTCCATGTCAATGCTGCCGAACAGCATATCCTCGGTCACATTCAAAGGCAGTGTAAAGATCCTGCGTTGGCCGGACAGCTCCGTCGCAGCGCGAACCAGCACTGATTTGGCTGTGCCGGTGGCGCCGCTGATTAAAAGGCCTCCCGCCTTCTGATTTACCAATACGATTAAAATGGCCCGTTTTACCGTGTCCTGCCCCACCACTGCGGTAAAAGGGTAGCCTGTAAAATTGACTGACATTGTATGCCTCATCTTTCTTCTGAATACTGTTTATACCAAAGCTTCACATGTCAGCCACAGATCAGTTTTCCAGTATAGTTAAAACTTTTTCCATGTCCAGCGTACCTTCTTCAAAAGGACGACGGCGCATACGATGCGGCAGGGCCAGCTTCGCAGCCTGTTTCAAATCTTCTGTTTCCACTTCCTGCCGTCCCCGGAACGCAGCCAGTGTCATGGCGGTTTTAATCAAGGTGATATCGGAACGATGCCCGTCTACTCCCAGTGCAATGGCCAGTTCGGCCACCTTGTCCAGCATCTCTTCCGCTACCTGAACAGAAGGGAGCAATTTCCCGGCGGCGACGATTTGATCGGCCAGCTCTTTCTGCTCTTCCCCGTAAGACGCGATAAAAGCATCCGGGTCTGCTTCATAGGCCAGACGGCGTTTGATGACTTCTTTACGGTCGACGGGATCGTGTTCGCCAGTGACGGTTACGGACAGGGCAAAGCGATCCAGTAACTGGGGACGAATATCTCCCTCTTCCGGGTTCATGGTTCCTACCAGTACAAACCGGGCCGGATGGGAATAAGAAACACCTTCCCGTTCCACCGTGTTCACGCCCATGGCTGCAGCATCCAACAGCACGTCTACCACATGGTCATCCAACAGGTTGATCTCATCCACATAAAGAATATTGCGATTGGCTAAAGCCAGCAAACCCGGGTCGAATTTTTTCTCGCCTTTTTTAATGGCATACTCTACGTCCAGCGTACCGACTACTCTGTCTTCCGTAGCGCTGACTGGCAATTCTACGACCCTCATTTTCAAGGTTTCAATCTGCCAGGGTTCGCCCTTGGCTTTCATCTTGCTGCAATCATCACACCAGAGGTTCTCCTGCTCCGGATCACAGTGAAAACGACAGCCTTTTACTGCGTTCATCGCCGGCAATAACTCTGCCAACGCTCTTACGGCCGTAGATTTTGCCGTGCCTTTTTCACCTTTGATCAATACGCCGCCTAACGCCGGGTTGATTACGTTCAAAATCAAAGCCAGCTTCATATCTTCCTGTCCTACAATTGCGGTAAAGGGATACACTCCTTTGCGTTTCATCCTGTTTCCTCCTGAATTTATAAGAAATTTTTAATAAAATATGAACACTATTCCACGCTATACTGCGCCCTGTTTTACAGGGAACTGGCCGCGCCAAACGCCACGGTAAACTGCGGGTGTGCTAATACATCCACATCTGTAAACAGCTCATCTTCCAGAGCTTCCACCAGGCCGGTATTGTTAGCCGAGCCTCCGTCCAGATAAACGCCCTCTTCCACTTCTCCGTTAATCATCCCGGAAATACGCCGGGCAATGGATTCATGCAGCCCTTTAATAATCGCTTCTTTCGGCGTTCCCTTTGCAATCAGCGATACGATCTCACTTTCAGCAAAGACAACGCAGGTGCTGTTGATCGTAGCTGCCAAAGGCGCCTGCGCGGCAAGGTCACCAAACTGATACAACGAAGTATCCAGGATGCGGGCAGCCATTTCAAAAAAACGACCGGTTCCGGCGGCGCATTTATCGTTCATCTTAAATTCAATTAATTTTCCTGCACTATCTACTTTAATGATTTTGATATCCTGTCCTCCTATGTTAATAATCATTTTTGCTTCACCGCCGCTCAGGATATGCATACCCAGGGCATTGGCGGAAACTTCGTCTATGACTTTATCGGCACTGTGGAAAAGGTTTTTTCCATAACCGGTAGCCGCGATTCCTTCAATCTCATTTTTATCTCCCTGCAGCGCCTGCAGCCCTTCCTCAATCACCCGGGAAGCAATGGCTTCCTGTCCCGGCGCAGTAGGAACCGCTTTAAACCAAACAAGGCTCCCATCTTTGACAAACACCGTTTTTATGGCGGTACTGCCCAAATCTACCCCAACACGATATGACATATGTTCCTCCTGTCATAAAATTCATATTATAATGTCTGCTTAAATGCTTCCAGACGCGTGAGAATATTTTGACTGTCTTCTCTGCCGTAATCGGTTTCGATTTTAATAAACTTCAACCCGTTTTCTTTCAGTTTCTTTTCTATGGTGATGGCTTCAATATCATAAGGATGACAACCCTTTAACAGATTATAAATCACGCCTTTGATCTTATACTTTTCTGCCACCTGCAAAATATTGTTGATCCTTCTGTCATTATCCACAAAGGTAGGACAGATACAGGCTTTATGGTAACGCTCTGCCAGGGCCCGCAGGATGCCCGCTTCGGATGTGTCACTGTACACTACGCCGCCGGGTACGATTCGTTCGGAAGAACAAAGATCATCCGCCGCAATGTGCATACCGGCCTGCTCTACCAGTTCCGGCAATTTAAAATTGGGGAACGTAACGGGAGAGCCGGCCATAAAGACTGCCGGCACTGTAGCACTATCCTGCGCAGGCGTTTCTTTTGACAACGCAGTTTCTGCGGTTCTTCCCACGGATTTATCCGTCTCATGGTTTGATGATGAACCGGCCTTCGCCCGTTCCTCTATTGTCCGCCGCGTACACACCGCCTGAATCACCTCCGCGGTCTTTTCCAGCCATACGGAAATTTTATCCTGCAAAAACGCATTGGCGATCAGCATATACCAAACGGAGGACAAAATGCCCTCACCTTTAAGTTTATTTAACTCATCCAGACGGGCCCAGACTTCTGTGATTTCTGCCGTAGCCGCCATCAGTTTTTTTCGGTTCAACTTTTGCCCGGTGCTTTTTTCCAAAATCCGTTTTAATTCAACGGTTTCTTCCAGCCAGCGGCGTTGACTTTTTTCCGTATCTTTTACATGGGGCAGTTCCAGATAATACAGTTTGTCCTCCGACTGTCCCATGATTTCCGGTAATTTTACCACCCAGTCGCAGGTCGTCGGAAGCACCACCAGTTGAAAATCCTGAAAGCTGTTATTGTACAGTGTGAAATTTCCCATAAAGGATTTCAGCATGGGGCACATCAATACCGGCAAGTTGGAGGCCAGTACCTGTTGTGCCGTCTGATACCCGCCGCATAAACGGACAGGCTGCAGGTCAAAAGCTAAAAATAACTCTAAGGGCGCCTGAATACAAAACAGCCCGGCCAAACGCCGACCGGTTCGTTCCTGTAACGCTTCCGCAGTAAAAGGCTGTCCCGCCATCTGCAAAAAATAGTCATAAACGGGAAAGTAATCCAGGCGATCTTTCAGCAAAGCCTCTTCCAACTGATATTCTTCCCCTACCTTTTTTTGAAAACGGGCGTATCTGCGTTGCAGACGCTCATCCGTCTTATTGGTTACCATCATAATGTTCCTCAGTTTCCTTTTCTGTTCTTCTGAATCACAAAATCCTTGGCTGATGAAAAAAGTATTTTTTTTCCGAAGCGCAGAGTCAGCACGTTGTCCACCGGACAAGCCTGCATACATTGCGTGCATAACGTGCAATCTTCTGTCATCACATTGCCGTCTTCTTTTGCATCATGAACTTCTCTTATATCCATCGGGCAAAGCCGTTGGCAGTTGCCGCAGCCGCTGCAATAGCCGGCTTTTTTCTCAAACTGCACAGGGCTGAACCGGTTAAACAATTGAATCAGGGGCAGCATCGGACAGACCAGGCAAAAAAAGCGATCTTTGAAAAAGCTGCCGGCAATCACGATCCCGGCGAAGGACAGGTTGACAAAAGTAAGGAGCAACGTCACCCAGTTGGTATAATCAAGCGCCAATCTGCGAAAATCTCCTGCAAATAAGGGCATGATGGGATGAGCCGGACAGATTTTACAAAACAGGATATAAAAATCCGGCGGCAACAGTTCCATTGCCAAAAGCAGCGGCACAATCAGAATCATGCCTAAAAAAATGTATTTAACGGGTTTGATCGCATCCCGGACATACCAGGGGAATTCTACTTCCTGAACACCCATCTTACGCCGCAATGCGCTTAACCCGTCCTGCAAGGTACCAAACGGACAGATCCAGCCGCACCACAATTTAGACAGTAAAAGCGCTGAAACCGCAAATACGGCAAACCACATCAGATTCCAAAGGCCTGCGTAAGTCAATAGCTGATCAAATACAGCAATGCCAAATAAGCCAACTCGCTGAAAAAACATTAAAAAACAGTAGCCCCCGCAGCCCGGTACATAAGGACAGGCGAAGCAGGGAATAGCGTATCCCAGATGAATCCCAATCCTTCCCCCATAGGTAAGCAGAAGAAAACTGCCGGCCTGCACAAACATCCGGATCTTATCAATAACCATGACGATAGGGCCTCCTTTGCCAGAACGCTATAACAACCGCGGTCAGCACGGCAAACAATACCATTACCAGGAAGCCGTGAGGAATATTATCATGAGCAGCATAATTATCCCGGAAATCAATTTCTGTAAAAAGAGGCGTCTGTGCTTCACTTTGTGGCACAGAAACCGCAAAAATCCTTTGTTTTGCCTGGCGCCAGACGGATGCTTGTAACGGAGGAAGCAAAGGAATGCGATAAGAAAATTCTCCCCCCGGCGCGGATACAACAGACGCTGTGTCCGCATGTATATCGTCAATCACTTTTACCGACAAGACTCCGGCTTCTTTGGCAACCGCCCAATTTATATTTTTGTATTGTCCACTCAGTTCCTGTCCGGTATAAAAATTCCGAACGGCCCCAAAAGACAGATATGGTAAAGGTAAGGAACTCGTAAGCGCATTTTGTCGAGCCATATCTTCCTGCCATTCTTTAGCATTCCAGCCCCGACCATACAAATTGAGTTGTTTTTGTACGATATAGCGCTGCCCGCCATAACGAAACCGTACCAGTATTGTACAGGTACCGGCTACCGGTGATACCGGACGGACGACCCACTTTCCGTTCTGCACAACCGGGGTTATTTGATGGACAGCCGTAATAAAGCGCGCCGTGCCTCGCCGAACATCTTCCGGTTTGGCCTTCGCCTGGCGAAAATAATACTGACACCAGGCGTCTTCCATTTCCACAGCAGAAGCAGGGACTGCCTCCCCCCGATTCATTAGTTCCATTTTCCGATAAGCCGAACCATCCGGCTCCGTACCCTCTTTTCCGGAAGAAAAATGGAACACCGGCTCGGCAGCCATACTCGAAGCATGGGGAAATAAACTCAGGCAAACAAACAAAATAAGAGGGAGAAGAAAGAAACCCAAAGCACTGCGGCTGATAAATGCAGCGATTGTCCTTTGTTTAACCATGATGCGTTTCCTTTCTTTGTTCACTGCTACCCAAGAAAAACCCACGGATATTGGTTACGTTGCTATTCCAATCCGCACCGCCTGATTTAAAAGGGTTAAAAGCAATTTGCCAACTGAATCGTCAGCTTTTCCTTCATTTCCCCGATCGTACTGTATATCATTTCATGATTCACATAACGGGGCTGTACATACTCCAAAATACGGCGGGCCGCCTTTGTCTGAAAAGGTCTGTGCTGATCAATAGCGGAAATATGTTTGTACGAATCCCAAAATGTAGTTCCCGGATGAAAAATTTTGGGGAATGTCTTCTGATATTCTCCCGACAGGGAACAACTTAAATGCACGCCTTTGATCAACGCTGCCTGCTCCCCCAACCGCTCTACAGTCCGGCAGATATAATCCGCCGCTTCCGCCTCACTGCAAAGATCCGGGTTGGTGTTCATCAAATGCCCTGTATCCAGCATGATCCCCACGTTTTTACGTTCAATCCGGTCAAAGAAAAAACGTACCTCTTCCGGTGCCGTTAAACGAAGTCCGGGCCACCATAAATTTTCGAATAAGACAGTCACATCTTCCGGTACACTGTCCGACACAGCGTTAAACACCTCTGCCGCAGCTTCCAGTACTTCTCTGTCCGAATATTGGAAATGGAAGGTATGAGCTTCCGGCAGATCTGCTTCCGCCACGTGCCAGACCATATATTCTGGTTTTATGGCGACCGCCGCGGCAATATTCTCCCGGATGGCGGAAAGCCATTCCGCAGGAGTTTCCGCCCCAAAAAAATACTTCCGTTTTTCTTCTTGCGAGCTAAACTCCCGGGCCAGACGAATTGCATCGCTTTGCCACAGCCCCATCCAGTAAGGCCAGTAGGATAAATGAGCCCCAATGGAGTAATCTTGAATCAAAGCAGCCAGTTCAGACCTGTGGAAGATAAAGTGTTCAATCCCGTCAAGTCCCAGACCGGCTACATATTCCGGTAGCGTTTTGCCGCTTGCTTCTAATTGGTCTAAATAATTATGATACACACAAAAGTTAAACAGATGCACACTCATCGCATTGCTCCAGACACGCTAAAAACAACTCTTCCCAGGCTTCCATCATCGTTTCCACGGTGACCAACTGCCCCTGAAAACCTTTTTTGTCCGCTTTTACTCCATATTTAGAACGCAGCTGCCGCAGGAGCATCTCACCTGCTTCACGCGTTTCATCTTCGCTTAATAGTTCCCAGAGATACTGGTCCAGCAAGTGAATGTATAAGGTAGTATAGGTCACCATCACATCTTCTTTTGCCAGTGTCTCCACTCGTTCTAAGAACTCCGGCTTTAAAAGCGGAGTTCTGCTGCCAGACGATGCGGAAAAAGATGGTTCCCTGTTTTCTCCCTGCTTCTCTTTTTCTGCCATCTTGGCAGTGATATTTCTTTGCGTATCACTTTCCGAAGAAAAGCTTTCCCCTTTGGCAAATGACGCTAAATAGCGTTTCCATAAAGTAGCCGTAGAAACATGAAAACGCTGCAAGCGACGCAAGACATTGTGCTGGTTTTGGGGATTTAAGCCCGATTGCTTATCCAACGCTTTTTTTACCGCAGCCTTTACCACCCGACCAATCAGCTCGCCTAATTTGGAATGTTTCCCCGCTCCTTCCAGGTACAAAGAAGATTCACTGTTGGCCACAACGATCGTAGTATCCGTACCGGAACCGGTCGCCAGCCCCGTAGAATATTTGCTTCCTTCCATCAACTCCTGAATCGCCGCTGTTTTGGCTTCGGTGCAGGTGACTAAAGCCCTGGCCAGAGTACCCGGTGGCAGATCCGTGTCCAGCACAAGCATAATGTTAATGGTTCCGGGACGATTCGGTTTTTCCAGCGGCTTGAAATAATCCGCCGGATCCCCCACCCTTCCGCCGTTGGTTTCAATGCCGCCGGTAACAATAGCAGTAACGGTCAGGTTTTTATAAGAAAGTGTTTCAATCACTGCGTTTTCCATATCTGCTGCTGTACCCATGCCCGTTACCCGATTCGGGTCCAGCCCCAAACGGCGGGAAAGGATCTGCATATGCTCTGTATAGGTTGGCGCCAGCATTTCACAGGGCATTCCCGCCCCCACTTTGCCGTCATGATTATATACAGCCGTGTAATCCTCGTGATAGCCTCCGTTAAAAATCGAAGTGCTGAGGACTTTTCTTTGTCCCTTAAAAAAAATCACGATGGTCTTCTCATAACGATACACCGGATCCCCGGTCGAAAGCGTATAGAGTTTTTCACTTTGCATAGGGTAACTCATGCTTCATCCGCCTTTTCTTCCAATTCGCCATCTACGTCCAGACACAATTTCTGCAGCTGTTGCAAAGTCTCTTCCCGGGCATTCCAGAGTTCGCGCTGGGATGCTTCCAGGAGGATTTCCGCCGTACGTTTCAAGGCCCAGGGGTTTACCTCTCGCATCCATTCCTGAACTTTCGGATCCAACACATATTTTTCCGCATATTTTTCATACATCCAGTCTTCCATGACCTTGCTGGTAGCGTCCCATTGAAAACTGTGAGCCACCATATTGGACATATCCGCCGCGCCTTTATAGCCGTGTTTCATCATCCCCTCAATGTAGGTGGGGTTAATGGATTCACTGCGGAAGATACGTTTGGCCTGTTCCTGCACGCTGTGCATGGTCACGCGGCTCCGGTCGGAGCTGTCGCCGCAGTAGGACTTGGGCGCGCTGCCCTTGATGCTGCGTACGGCCGCGATCATACCTCCATGGTAGGCATTGTAGTCATCGCTGCTGAACATGTTGGTTTCATGGTTATCTTCGTTTTTAATCGTAATATCCAAACTGCCCATCCGCTTCCGGAACTGGTTAGGCAGATACTTGCCTTTCGTCTTGCCCCCGTAGGCATGAGCGCCCCAGCGCACATACACATCGGCAAGATCATCAATGGTCTCCCAGTTTTTCGCCTCCAGCAACGCCGATACACCGGCCCCGTAAACGCCCTGTTCATCACCGAAAATACGGAATGCCGCCGTACGCCACGCCTCCTCTTTCGACATGCCCTCTTCTTTTTCCAGTTCGGCGCTGTCTTCCAGAATATGCTTACGGACAAAGTTTAATTCCGGATCTTCTTCCAGGGCTCCTACTTTCAACACCGCCTTATCCAGTAACTCAGCCGCGCAAGGCATCGCATCCCGGAACAGGCCGCTGATACGGGCCGTTACATCGATACGGGGCCGCTTCAGTTCTTCCAGCGGAATCACCTCCAGCCCGGTCACCCGCAAACTGCCCGGCTGCCAGATTGGCTTGACCCCCAACAAATATAAGAATTCCGCAATGCACTGGCCGTGACTGCGCATATTGGCGCCGGACCATAGAATGATACCGATATTTTCCGGATAATGTCCTTCTTCCTCAATAAAACGGCTGATGACCTGGTCGCCCAGATCCTGCCCCAAACCCCAGGCCGCTTTGGTCGGCAGCGTGCGGGGATCTACACCGTAGAAATTGCGTCCGGTAGGCAAAAGATCGGCGCCGCCGCTGCTGGGCGCTCCGCTGGGTCCCGGCCAGATATATTCACCTTCTAACCCGCGAATCAACGTCTTTTGTTCGTCTGTGGTCAGCATCAGATTGGGATATATAGTATGGCAAATATACCCGCAGACCATTTCCAATCGCTCTAAGAAAGACAGAGGTTCAGCCTGGGTAGCCGCATCCTGACCGGTACGGGAAGCGCCGATCTGGATTTGTGCCGGCGCCTGCTTCGCCGCTTCCTGTACCCAGGGCTGCCGCAATACCTGTGCGATCCCTTCTTCGGCAAAATCATGATCCTGCAAAATACGAATCACTTCCCGGCACTGACTGCCAATTTTATCGATCAGCATATTAAAAGTCAGATTCAGCGGCTCATAAATAAGTGAACTGTTTTCCAACAGGTAATAATAATCATAACCATACTGGCCGGCCAAAGTCTGATTCAGACTGGGGATTGCACCGTTATCCAGGCGGGTCAGCAGCCACAGATACTCGGTCAATCCGTCCTCAAGGGGCGGTTCGCCTAAAATATGCAGCCCTGTATGCACTTCCAGGTTCTTCAAATCGCAAATGTAATTGTGCAGTTCCGTCAGATAGTCATCAAAGGGTTTGCTTTCATCATAGGTCACTTCGTTGTCCAGATTGGCTTCTTTGGCCTTGGCCAATACCATCTCCGCCAGACGGGGAAGATTATCCGGTTCAGTACGCTGGAAATGCACGTATTCATCCATCAGCTTTTCCAGTTCTTCCAATTCTTCATAGGTGCCGGCCTGAGACTGCGGCGCCGGCAAATGTTCATCCAGTACCGCAGCGCCGCGGCGTTTGGCCTGAATCCCTTCGCCTGTGATCGTAATGTTATAGATGTAAAGGTCCGGCAATTCCCGTAAGGCCAGGTCCGGATAACAGGCGGCACTGAGCCCCGCATTTTTCCCCGGCAGCCATTCCAGCGAGCCATGGGTGCCTACATGAATGACCGCATCGGCTTTCCAGATATCCCGGATCCACTGGTAAAAGGCGATGTATTGATGGGTCGGCGCGCAGAACGGGGAATGATAAATCTTGGACGGATCTTCCCCAAATCCGCGGGGCGGCTGTACAGTAATAAACACATTGCCATCCATCGTGCCCGGTACCAAAAGCTTCCCATCGTATTCCATCACATGACCCGGCGCCTCATCCCAGTCTTTTTTCAATTGTTCCTGTACCGGCTGTTCAAAGGTGTGATAAAAATCGCCGTACTCTTTTCCGGTAATTTTATTGGCTTCTGCCAGTTGCCTGTCGTTCAGCATCGAACGATCGTTGGTGGCATGACGGGTAAGAAGCTCAATAAACTCTTTCCCGTCTTTCGGGATAAAATCAACCTTATAGCCTCTCTCCTGCATATTGACCAGCAGGCGGCGGATACTTTCCACCGTATCCAGCCCCAGACCGCTGCCAATATTCGAGTTTTTAGGCGGATAGTTATGGAAAATAACAGCCACCTTTTTATCCTGATTGGCAATATGACGCAAGGCGGCCCATTTACCGGCTTTGCGCACCAGATGTCGGATCCGTTCCGCGATGGGAAGGTAGCAAACATCTCCATTCTCCAACACCTTTTTGGTAGCGATCGGTACACCGTGGCAGATGCCGTCAAATTCCGGCAGGGAAACGGAAATAGAAACCTCCATCGCATTCATCCCGTCAAAAGCAGCTTTCCATTCTTCGTAAGAAGAAATCAGCGTATAGGCCTGAATCACCGGCACATTCCATTTTTTAAGGAACTCTACCTCCAATGCGCCGCTGCTGGTCAGGGAAAATTTGGTTGTATTGATAAAAACATCGACCACGGGAACCCCGTTCCGAAAGAAAAACCGGTGAAATACTTCCGGCAAGGACGGCATCCCCAGCTCCTTGTTCGGCATTCCGTTGGAAAAGACACAGATCACGTTCATTCCCTGTTTTTCAATTTCCCGTACCATGAGGCTCTGGTACTCCAAATCCCCCCAGACCCATTCGTCACGGTAAAACATAAAGCCTAACGTACGACGTCCCGGCTGACAAAAATCCTTCTCGTATTCCGCCAGTTCGGTATACACCTTTTTGGCATCCGGATGAAAAATACCCGCCCAGTGGACCGGGTTCGGTTTTTCGATGTCAGAAGTCTGACCTGTCACAACGGAATCCATATACTGCCATAGGTTGTAGAGATTTTTTTCTCCACCATATATGGTATATAAAGTGATTGTTTTCTCCTGCTCCGCTGTCAGGCCTCCGATTAAATCGGCATCATCCCCGCCGGCTGCATCGATATAGTAAGGTATCTTGTGCTTTTGGGCATATTCTTTCACTTTTTTCAGAAAGGTAGTCGTCAGACCGCTTCCCATCCATTTCAGCATCAGAAAATCCGTGCCTTTTAAACGCTCGGCGTTTTCTTTTGTCCATTCTGTAGTATCAGTGACCCACCAGCAAGCGCTGTCGCCTGGTAATCGTCCGGCGTTCTGTGCTTTCTCCAGGGCTTGCTGCATCATGCCCATCCGACGGATCACATTTGTCAAAAATAAAATTTTGCTCATAGTTTCAGCCTCTGCTTTCTTTAAATGAATCTGCGTGTCAATTCATCTATTTATTATTTCCTGTACGATTTATTTCTCGTGCGTTTTTTATATTTTCCAGTTTTGTTTTTTTATCTGTTCTTATCTGTTTCTGTATGTTTTTACGGATTCTCAGTGATCTGATTCTGATTTTTATGTTCCTGTCTTTATAATTTTTCTCTCTGCATTTTACGCAGTAAATATAAGAAATAAGGACTTCCCAACAAAGCTGTCATGATTCCTACGCGCACTTCCGCAGGAGCCAGAACCACTCGCCCCAACGAATCGCAGATAACAAGGAACAGTGCGCCGCCTAATGCGCTGGCCGGCAAAAGCACACGATGGTCAGGTCCCAACAGCATACGCATCATATGCGGCATCACCAGGCCTACAAAACCAATGCTGCCGCTGACACAAACAGAAGTGGCGGTAGTCATGGCCGCGACCAACAACAGGCCCATGCGAAAATAAACTACCGGCATTCCTACCGAACGGGCTTCCGTTTCTCCTAATACCAGCACATTCAAATGGCGGGCCAGCAGCAACATGACGCCGATCCCCGCACAGACCGGTCCGGCAGCCAGATATACATGCTCCCAGCGCCGGTAATCCAAGCCGCCGACCATCCAGAAAAGATATTGCTGTAATTTTTGTTCGTTGATAAAGGTTAAAATACCGGATGTGATGGCCCCCAGCAGCATCCCCACTGCCACGCCGGCCAATAACAACGTCATCACCGGGATCTTGCCGTTACGGGTCGCTAAAAACACCGTCAACGTCACTGCGCAAAGACTGCCGCAAAAAGCAAAGGCTGGCATCATGAACATGCTCTGCGCAGTGACTCCCAGAGCAATAGCCAGGACCGCCCCTGTGGCTGCGCCGGACGAAATGCCGATAATGCCGGGATCTGCCAGAGGATTACTGAAAATCCCCTGCATCACCGCGCCGGAAATCCCCAAGGCGGCTCCCACCAACACCCCTACCAGCATGCGGGGCATGCGGATAAACCAGACTACCGCCAGTTGTTCCCGGGTAAAATCCTGCGCCGTAAAAAAAGGCAGCCCCAACTGATGAAAGACCACAGCCAGCGTATTTTTTACCGGCATATCAATTTGTCCCACAGTCAGGGACACGGCAGCGACACATACCAAAATAATCCCCAACAGACATACAGCTGATTTCTTATTTTTAAGCAAGATGACCACCTGTTCTTATCTTTTATTCTTTCGTATGATTCTTACGCCTTATTTTAAACTCTTTGTTTCCGCTGATACTTGTGTATGAATTTACCTGCTTTACTCCTGATCCACAGGCCTTCCTTCGGGAAACACTTCCGGATAAACGGCATACGCTATATTTTCTATGGCATCCACAATGTGATGACTGGCTACATACCGATATCGATCGGAGATAGGCAGCAGCTGCTTATTTTTAACGGCCTTCACATTAGAAAATGCCGGATCTTCCGCTATCTCCCGGTTAAATGTGTGCGTATCCTGATGAGGATCGTAATTCCAGGTCGGCAAAATAAAAATATCCGGATTGATCTCCACAACCTGCTCTTTACTGATCTGCCCTTTTATTCCCAGGGGATGGGAAACCGCCGCCCCGTTAATCACATGCGCCGCCCGGAGCATGGAATCGAACAGGTCCCCTTTGCGTCCCATAGGTCCACTCATAGTGAAGGCCACTGCTACTTTTCTTTTTCTGTCTGTAATCACAGAAAGCCTCTTATCCAAGGCCGCCAAACGCTCATCCATTCTTCTCAGCAAAGCCTTTGTTTTTTCTTCTTCTCCTACCGCAAGTCCCAGGCGGTACACTTTTTGTTTCATCTGATCGACATTTTTAGGACTCCCTGCCGTGTAGACAGGCACTCCCAGTTGCTCCAGCGCAGAAACCATATCGGGCGGCGAAGCAGTAGAAACCACGACCAGATCCGGTTGTAAGGCATAAATTGTTTCCGCATTTTCCTGCGCCTGACACCCTACCTGGGCAATATCCTGCCGACTCAAAAACGAAATCTCCGAGTCACCTGCATACTTACTGTAAGCTGCGATTCGTGTAGGGCCGGCCAAAACTTTCAAAATTTCATCGGTGCCATAGGTCACAGAAACGATCCGCTTTGGTTTTCCCTTCAACGTTACGGTATGCCCTGCGTCATCCGTAACCGTATAATTTTGTCCGCTAAAAGTTTCCGCAGCGGAAACCGCCGAGGAATTTTTACCCGCTCCTGCCAGGGCAGTATCCTTGCCACCGGCCGGATTTTTATACTCCGTACCCGCACACCCTGTGAGCAGAACGTAAAAAAGAACAACTAGACAGAGGCTTATATACCGTACACAAAAAGCAAACCATCCCTGCAACCTCCGCCCCGTTTTCTTTTGCGTATCCGACAGAGCCTTCCGCCTTTCCTGCAATACCTGACCGTCCCTTTTAAGTAAATTTTTTAGACCGTTGCTTTCCTGTATTATTTTCATAGACACCTGACCTTAACTAAACCTTGCAATCGCTGTCTGAAATAAACTGAACCCAACAGATACTTTTTATACATGGCGGGAGAACACCCGATACATCGCGCATTCTTCCGCAGCTTTTCCACCGCGTCCCCGCCAGCGGGTAAAACAACCGCCGCCGCAAACGCCGAAAAGCTTACATTCTCTACAGACCTGCATCGCCGCTGCCACCTGCTCGCCTACCTTTTTTGCTTTTTCTATGTCAAACCCGCCGTTACATACATCGCCAATCAGATACTGCGGCTCGCCCACCAAAGACGAACAGGCATAAATCTTACCGTCAGAGGCTACGTAAGCACCCTCCCCGTGCATTGTATAGCAATGCCCGAACACGCAGCCCTGACCCGCAGAAACTTTGCACATGCGGTCCAACTGGGAAAAATGGATGTGAACACCGGTCGCTTTTTCCAGGGCCTGTGCCAGGGCATACACTTCCTGCATCGCTTTTGTTACCTCCGCCGGATCAGCCGGTTCCAGGCCCGTGCCCCGCCCTGCGCAGCGGAGCAGATCGAACCCGATCTGACGCACATTCCCCAGATAATACGCCATCTGTATAATACCGGCTAAGTCTTTTACATTTGTCCGTGTCACAACACAGGTCAGCCCTATTGCAATCTGATGGGCCGCCAAAAGACGAATCCCCCGTATCGTAGCCTGGGAAGCGCTGCTGCCATCTTTGACCTTTCGCAACGCATCGTTTACAGCAGGACGTCCGTCCAAACTGACCCCTATCGCAATCTTATGTTTCTTCAGATATTTCGCCATCTCATCTGTCATCAAAGAAGCATTGGTCTGCAGCTGCAAAATGGCCGGGTACCTGCATTCTTCTACTCTTGCAGTCACCGCTTTAATCGTATCAAATGCCAATAACGGTTCACCACCGGTAAATTGCAAAATAAAGGGCAGGCCCGTTTGCCCTGCCATATCCACCGCCCGTAAAGCCACTTCCTTTTTCATCGCCGCCGCCGGATGAAACGCCGCATAACAATAGGTACAGGCATAATTGCATGCCCCTGTCAGGCTTAATATTAAGTTGCGGATCACCGGTATCTCTTCCATCCACTTACTCCATATGATATAATTTATTTTACAATATTTACATATATATTAAACTATATACTTATTATATGGTCAAGTTAAAGAGGAGTGATTATGAATAAAACGAAGGGAAATTTTTCTTCCAGTTATTTTACCGCCGGTGAATTAGCCGCTATGTTTGATATTTCCAAACAAAGCCTGCTTTATTATGATAGAATCAAGCTGCTCTCTCCCGATTTTATCGCTGAAAATGGCTATCGCCACTATTCTATCGCCCAATACCTGGACTTGGAAATCATCGTTAATTTACGCAAACTGAATTTATCCATTAATGATATACGCCATTACCTGCAAAACCGCGGAGAAGCTACACTCTCGGAACTTCTCAATAAGCGCGAAGCAGAATGTCATGCCGTGATTCAGGAAAATGAACGCATCTGCCGCTCTATCAGTGCGATCCGGCAAAAGTTTGAGCAAAATCCGGAGCCTGTTTCAGAAACGTTTATTCTCAAGCAGGAAGAGGAACGATTGGCGCAGATCGCATATGTAGACGATCTCGGAAACAGCAAGGAACGCGTCCTTCTCTTTGCCAGGGCTTCGCATAAAAATATTCATAACCGGTCAATCTTAGAAAAAAATCCGGGCTGGATAATCCGTACACAGGATTTTCTGGCAGAAAAAGTCTCCACGCTTTCCATTGGTTTCTTTTCCGTGTTATCGGACAATCTGCGCCAACTTCAAAAGCAGCGAGGGTTCTTAAAACACCATAATCATCTTCAACTTACGCCGCTTCCTACCGGTCTTTATTGCGAAGCTACGTTTCATGGCACGTTTTACAGCAACGCCAAAAAACTAAGCCGTGAGCTGGACAAATTTCTAAAGCAAAAGGCGCTGACGCCGGCTGATACTATCTACATCCAGCCCATCACCAACCATTGGCTTACCAAAAATCCACAGGAATATGTGACCAGGCTCTTTTTGCAAGTCCATCCGGTCAAAGACACCTGACGTACTTTCTTAAGCCAAAAGTCCGGTTCTATAATAAATGTGGTTCTCTAATAAATGTTGGGATGGCCCATAGCTGCCCCAACTTTTATTATGCAAAAAATACCCCTGAAGCGTGTGCTTGTGAGCAACAGGAACACACAATCAGGGGTATTTTAAATTTGCGTCAGACACATCGGAACAGGGAGTATACCCTTGTTCAGAATATGTTTGCACTTCCGCTCAATGCAGCGCTTATGCTTTGTGCCCGCATTTACCGGTACCGTCACTGTTCAGGACCTTACGGTAAATTTCATGGATTTCATCGCTGGATTTGCCGGCTTCCATGGCTTTCTTTACATGAATCATGGCACTGCGATATTTCGCATGCGCTTTATCTTTGGGAATGGAGTCAATATCCAACGGATTGAAAGCCATTACTTTTTTAAATACAGCATGGATCTCTTCGCTGGATTTACCGGCTTTTTTAGCCGCTTCCGCGTGCCGCAAAGCACTTTCATAACGAGCCTTTCCATGAGGATCTTTCGGAATCTCAAATTTTGGGTGAGTCATAGTCTATTCCTCCTTTAACTAAATTATTGTCCAAGAACCGGGCCACTCTCACTACCCTTTCTTCTTGTTATCTTCAGGATACACTATATACTTGGAACATAGTCAAGAGGAGTTTTTAACTTTTTACTTTATTGCCGATTTTATGAGTTGCAAAACATGCCGGCAAACCGATTCCACAGTCCCATTCAAATTTCTATGCGATAAAAATCTTAAAGACAACTTACTGTTTCCGCCCCGGATAGGCTTTTAAACCCGCCGCTAAAAGCTCCATGGCCCGGTCGAGCTCTTCGCACTTCAGCACATAAGCGATCCGCGCCTCATCGATTCCCTTGCCCGGAGTCGCATAAAAACCGTTGCCCGGAGCGATCATAACCGTTTCTCCATCCATCGCAAAGTCTTTCAGCATCCAAATGGCAAATTTTTCCGCATCATCCACCGGCAGTTTGACCATGACATAAAACGCTCCCTTAGGCTGGGAAGATGTCAGGCCGGGTATTTTAGCCAGGCCTGCAGCAATGGTATCCCTGCGTTTTTTATATTCCTGATTCACTTCTTCCAGATACGAAGCCGGCGTTTCGTACAAAGCGGCTGCGCCGATTTGTTCCACCGCAGGAGCACATAAGCGTGCCTGACATAATTTATTCAACTGAGCACAAAGCTCTTCATTTTTGCTTATGATGCAGCCGATACGGGCGCCGCAGGCACTGTACCGTTTCGAAACAGAATCGATCAGGATCAGGTTCTGCTCAATTTCTTTATACGTACCAAAGCTCGTATAGTCACCATCATACACGAACTCACGGTAGACTTCGTCAGCGATCAACGCCAGATCATACTTTGTTACCAGTCGGACAACACGATCCATCTCCTGTTTGTCATACACTACCCCAGTAGGATTGCCCGGGTTTGTTAACAAAATGGCCCTTGTTTTGTCCGTTATATATTTTTCTATCTCTTCTTCTTCGGGCAGGCGATAGCCATCTTCCGCACTGGTGGGGACAGCCTTGATTTCCGCGCCCGCCAACTTCCCGAAGGAAGAATAGTTCGCATAATACGGCTCAAACACTAACAGTTCTTCGCCGGGATCACATAAACTCAACGCCGCAAATTCAAGGGCTTCGCTGCCCCCATTCGTAATATAAATATGCTTTTCGGCAAACTCCATGCCCCAGCCTGCATAATACCGCTGAATCGCCCGGATAAGAGCCGGATCCCCCTGTGAAGCGCCATACGCAATTACTTTATCGTTAAAGGCCCTGATGGCATCCATAAACTTAGGCGAAGTAGGAATATCAGGCTGCCCGATATTCAGATGATAAATTTTTTTCCCTGCCCTGATGGCCTCATTTGCATAAGGTGCCAATTTACGGATCGGTGAAGTCGTTAATCCCAATGCGCGCTGCGAAATTTTCATGTTGCATACTCCTTTTTATTTTAGTACAAAAAAATAATCCCTATAGCTACTTATTATATAGCATAGAGGGATGAGAGGCAAAATAAATATTGTTTCAAGAATTACACTTTTATTTTAATTAGCACGTATACTTTAAAGTATATTGTACACAAAATGCAAATTCTTGCCGATTAAACAGTATTAATCAGAAGAAGCAAGTTAACTTTAGCAATTAACCAATATATGGGATCAACCGCTATATAACTCGCCAACCTTACTGAAAAGCAAAAGGCTGGTACGCATAGCAACGGATCGGTCGCCCATACCCGTCCAGTCCGGGGCGGAAACGAAAGCCGCCGGCTGCGTTTAAGGCTGCCTGATCCAGTGCGCCGCTGCCACTGGATCGAGCCAGAACAATAGATTCTACCCCGCCGTCTTTCCCCACCAGAAAACGGACTACCACCTGTCCCTTAACCCCTTTTTGCTGTTCAGCGCTGGGATACACCGGCATCCGGGAGCGGGTCACTCTGGGAGGCACTGCCGGAGCCTGGATCTCATTACCTGCCGGTCCCTGTCCTGCCCCCTGACCGCCTTTGTTCAGACCAGGGCTTGTTCCTTTGCCGGTTCCGCCTTTCGCTGTAAATTTTGGCTTACTGGTTTTGGGTTTTTCTACTTTTTTCCTGATCGGCGTTTCACGTTTTTCTACAATGTCATCTTTTTGAGGTATGACTTCTTCTTCCTCTTCTTCCTCCGGCTCTTCCTGCTTTTGTTCCTCAATCTCCGGAGCCGCATCGCCGCCATCCATCAGGGCTACGTCATAAATAGGCTCCTGAGAATAGGAATGGAGAGTACTTAAGGCGATTACCCCTACCAAACCGCAGCAGATAATGTGAAAAATAACGGAAAAGAGCAAACCTCTTTTATCGTCATGGTTTAGTCGCATTTTTATTTCCTTTATCTGTCGCTAATCCAACCCGGCTGATTCCTGCTTTCTTAAAGGAATCCAGCAACCCGATCACGGTTTTATATTGTACATTTTCATCCGCCCGAATCACGACGGAAAAATTTTTGTCTTTAGACTGGGCTTCTTTTGCTTTTGCGATCAGCTGCCCCCGGTCGATAACTTTGTCCCCTAACCAATAGGCTCCATCATCCTTAATCGTAACGGTAAACTTCACGCTGCTTTGTGTGATGGTTTCCGTAGCTACCGGCAGTTTAACAGGTATCGTCCGCAACTCACTCATATACATGGCGCTGACGATGAAAAAAATCAGCAGCAGGAACATCATATCGATCATCGGGCTGAGCATAATTTCAGGCGTCTTTTTGCCTCGCTCTTTCAATTTGATCATTTTATTTCCCTTCCTGCTTATCCAGATTTTTTTCTATCGCTTCCAGCAAGGTGTTGCTCATTTCCCCTACATTTATAGAAATACTGGTCAGACGGCGATTAAAATAGGCATACATGCAAATGGCTATGATGGAAATGCATAAACCGAACACAGTGGTGATCAACGCTTCGCCAATGCCTGCGGTAACAGCCAGCGGGTTGTCCAGACGCTGGCTGAAGTGATTAAAAGACCCGATCATACCGGTTACTGTGCCTAATAAACCCAGTACCGGTGCCAGTGTAACAATGACATTCAGATAGTTTAAACGATTTTCAAATTTATCCAGAGCACGCTCCGCCCGCACCTGTACAAAACTTTCCAAGCGTTCAAAATTGCCGTAACGCGCCATAACAATCGTCGCTAATTTGGCAATTTCACCTTGTGTAGTATCTGCAAGGTGCTTGGCATCTACCCAGTTATCCTGTTCCACATAGGCGCAGAATTGTTTTGTAAATTCCCGTCCACTATCCGCCTTCTTAAAAAATAAATACCGTTCTACACAAATCGCAATGGCAGCAATGGAACAAAGCAGCAAGGGATACATAATCGGGCCGCCCTTAACAAAGTAGTCTAAGCCGGTTGCAAAAAAATTCATTTTACTGGAACCTCCATCATAAAATAATGCGAATTAACGTAAAAACCTTAAACTTTTTATTTAATAAACAATGATTACTATTAAGAATTATAGCACAATCAGTTTTTTACTACAATGGTTATAAGGTAAATAATTAGTAATATTTTCTATTTATTTTTATTGTACAAAAAGGGAAACTGCTTTCGCAGTTTCCCTTTTCCATTTTTCAAAATAGATCATCTTGACATTATATTTTTATGACGTAATGTCTGTCTCGCGACCCGTTTACCTGCGCCTTAGAACATGATGCTCAGTTCGCTCCACAGTACATGGTGTTTGTCTTTGTCCATGTCGCCTTTGCTCTTGGTATCATAGTACGTTACGTTGGCGATCATGTTTTTGGCAACGGTCACATCACCACCTACAGACCAGCCTTTAAAGCCAAAGTCGCTGTCTGTCCAGCCATCAATGGTATGGGCCAGATATGTAGTCCGTCCCTGATCATAGTAATTGGCTCCTAAGCCCCAGGTGCCCGGTTCTGCCGGATCAGCCCCTTTAAAGGACAGACCTACGACAAACCCGTCGTCATCTACTTTATTGCTACTAAATTCTTTATTATTAGATTTCAAATACATACCGTTCAGAGCCACATCATCTGCCAGATTGAAATTAGCCCCTACATACCAGATATTGTTTTTCTCTTTTTCGCCAACCCAACCGGCACCGTCTCTAAAAGACATATAGCCGGCTTTTACATCGGCAAAAGAATCGGTATGGGTTCCGATTTCTGCCTGCCAGAATTCATGGAAGTTAAAATCCTCCGGTTCTTCGCAAAGAGCCGTCGGTTTACCGTAAGCACCGGAAACATAAACACGATCTCCATAAGAAGCCTTAATGCCATCAAAGGAATCATCATAAATGTACCCATCGGCAAAACCGTCATCCTGACGGCCGGCCACCACGTTCAAACCGCCCAGACGGCCTTCCAGCTGTGCTACGTTAATATTAACATCTTTATCTTCACCTTCGTAGCTCTTGTTAAAATACTGTTGGTTTTCCAGACGGGCTACATAATTCCAGTTGTCATTCACAGCACCGGTAAAATACAGACGGGTACGCAGTCCTGCTTCATGGTTATCACTGAAATCATCGTGATTAGAGCTGGCATAATGCGCACGGATCTCACCGGTGATCTTTACGTTGTCGGATTTCTTTTCCAGGGCTGCTACGCGAACACCCAGGGCATCCAGTTCGTCAGCGAATTCCGCCGCCAGACGGTCGACATTCGCGCCTTTGGCCATTGCTTTCGCCACAATCTGCGCCATTTCGTAACGGGTCATCAGACGATCACCGCGGAAGGTGTCGTCGCCATAACCTTCAATCACGCCGGCAGCAGCCAGTTTGGCAATGCTGTCATAGGCCCAATGACCGGCCGGTACGTCGGTAAACGGATTGGCAGCATACGCCGAAGCGGTTACACCCAGGGCCATAGCCATGGCTAATACTAAAGATTTTTTCATTACAATTTCCTCCTTTAGGAACTATGATATTTTGCCGCTTAAAGTAAGGAAAGAAGGTTGAGAATTTTTCTACAGTACGCGAGTTGCCAAGTTTCCTCCGTACCCGCGAAATCATTCAACCGCGCTTTCTTATCTAAGCAGTATATGATGAAAAGGCCACATTTGACCTAATTCTACTTTATTGTATCACTATCAGAATCAAATATCAATAGCGGATTATTTTATTTAATTAATTTTATTATTTAGCCACTTTTAGCGACCGTTTTATTCTTATCCGCCTCATCTTTTTTGCCGCTTTATCTTCTTTTTACTTTTCATACAAAGGCAGCGTATCTCCCCCATAAGGCATAATATTGATCGTGTAATCTGCCCTCTTTTGTTCCACCAGTTTCTGCCGTGCCAGTTGCCAGGCCTCTTCCAACGTAGCCGCAGGGATCGCGCCGGTTTTCTTTGCATTCGCGAAGTTTTCCGGTTCGGTGACCAGAATAATAGTAAAGGAACGAGCCAGACAGCACATATAAAATGCCACATAAAACGGTACCGTAAAGTTCGCCCGCACCGCCTTTTCCATCTCGGTCAGATCCGAATAACGAAAACTCTCAAAAAAGGCAGGAGGTTCGGTCATATCCTGGCAGCGCAGTACCGCAATCAGAATACCCCCTTCTTTCAACGCAGCCGCGGCCGGCGCATAGCACTTCATCCCCTGATATAAACTGATATCCCGGGGATAACCGCCGCCGGAAACAATAACCACGTCGCTCTTTGTTCGTGTGGGCACACCCTGGAGGCACATCACTTCTTTGGTGCCCCGGAGCCAGGCCTCATACCAGTGTCCGGCCATCACCTTATAAAAATTACCCTGGAAATCCACGATGACATTAACCAGAAAACAGGGGTTGAGAAGCGCTGTCACCTCGCACATATCCTCACTGACACGGTTTCCCTCGTGCCGCATAATGGAGGTATCCGGATTGACACCGCCGCCAATCTCATCCGTCAGCGCCAGATTATGGTTGTGATTGATCGACTCGGCTCCGGCGATACCCGGCAATACGCTTTTACGTCCCCCGCCAAAACCGGCATAAATATGCGGTGACAAGCCCCCCGTCAAAATGACTTTATCGGCTTCTGCCGCCCGTTTATTGATCCAGGCCGGTGTCCCCCGCCCGGTCGTTCCCAAGTAACAGCAGGCTTCCGTAGCGGGATCATGGTCATAGACTTTGACACGATGATACAGTTCGCTGCCCAGGATCTCCTCTTTTTCCTGCTCCGTATTGAGGCGGTGTTTTCCTGTAGCAATAATAACACTGATGTCCTGATCGGGTACCCCCAGTCGGTTCAACTCGTTTACCAGGATAGGGACAAATAAATCAAAACGGGCCCAGGTACGGGTAATATCGCTGACCACGATCACCACGGTATCCCCGGCGGTAATCATTTTATCCAGGGTCGGCGTACCGATGGGAGAAGCCAACGCTTCCGCCATCAACGCCTCAATCGACTGCGTCTTTCCCGTGGCCGGCGGCAAAAGGACCTGCGCCACATGTTCTTCCGGCAACTCCACCGTCTGTTCACTTTTTCCATAAGGTATTTTATATAACGCCATTCTTATCTCTCCCAGACCGGCAAAGTCACCGGCGCATGCTTCATCAATGTGATCGTATAATCGGTTTTACCCGCCGCGGCCAGCCTCTGCTGCGCCAGCTGCCAGGCTTCTTCTGCCGTTTCTACCGGTATCTGCCCGGTTTGCCGTACAAACTCGAAATTTTCCTTCCGGGTCACCAGATACACAGTATGAGACTCTATGATGCAACGGCTCTTATAGGCCACAAAAGCGGCCATGGAAAAATTGTCCCGTACAGACTGCTCGATTTTTTGCAAGTCACTTTTTAACAGCCAATCGGTAAAAATCGCCGGTTCTTTAATGTCCGGGCATTCCAGCAAAATAATCACGATACCGCCTGGTTTAACGGCCAGGTCCACGTTCATATGGGTCTTGGTCCCCTGATACAGATTAATGTCCTTCGGGTAACCGCCCCCGCTGGCGATGACCACATCTGCCTGTTCCTTAATGGGTACGCCGCTGATGTCCAGCAAATCCTTGCAACCTTTGGCAAAAGCCGTTTTCCAGTTGCCCGCAACCACCTCATATAATCCGCCTTCACTGGTCAGTACCACATTGAACAGAAAATCGGGAGCAAGAAACTCCGCACATTCCATCAGATCTTCATGGAAAGGATTACCTGTCAGCTTTGCCGTACAGACATTGGGATCACAGCCGGCGCCCGGCTTTTCCGACAAGGCCAGGACATGGTTGCGGTTGATCGTTTCCAGGCCGGCGATACCCGGGACCACGGCCTTGCGTCCGCCCCCAAAACCGGCCATGGGATGCAGTGTGACGGCGCCGGTGGCAATAACTTTATCCGCCTGCGCCGCGACTTTATTAATGTAAACCTCATTGCCCCGGGACGTTGTCCCCATATATTGCAGGTTTGCCTTATCTCTGCAGTCATGCTGATGGATCCGCAGCCGTTTCACCATCGCTTCACCCAAAACCAGAATATCTTCCGCCGGCGTCTGCCCGCGGTGGGTCCCCGTGGCGATGATCACATCAATATCCTGATCCGGGATTCCATGTTGATTCAATTCTTCCACAATTACCGGCAAAAACTGATCCGTATAACAAAGACGCGTTTCATCACTGACGATGATCGCTACCTTATCCCCGGGTTTTACCATCTTGCCTAACGGTTCGCTGTCAATAGGCGCTCGCAGAGCTTTTAATGCCGCTGCGGCAATATCCTTTTCTACATCCGCATCTTTCCCCTGTAAATCGTAGAGGACATGTTCTTCCGGCAGTAAAACCTTTTGCGTACTCTTTCCATAAGCCAATTCATGCCATTTCATGTATAAAATAATCCTTTCTTTTTACCAGCGGCTGGTCCCCCGCCAAAATCCCCTGTGAAACAAGACCAGGACCGCATACATCTCCAATCGTCCTAATAACATAACAAATGCCAGAAGAAGCTTGGCAACAGCCGGAAGCGTTGAATAATTCCCCACGGCGCCAACGATCGGTCCAAAGCCCGGGCCGGTGCTGCTGATACAGGCCGCCACCCCGGTCACCGCCGTGCCGATACCGGTGCCGGTCGCCACTACAGCAGCCGAAAACACAATAAATGTACCAATATAAAGATAGAAAAAATTCACTACCAGACTAAATACACTGCCATCAATCTTTCTGCCATTGTAGTACACGCCCCTCACTTCATGGGGATGGAGTACACGCAGTATACCGATCTTCACGCCCCGATACAAAACGACAAAACGGGACATTTTAATGCCGCCGGCCGTAGAGCCGGCGCAAGCCCCCGTAAAATACAGCATCAGCAGACAAGTCTTAGCCAAAGCCGGCCAGCGATCATAATCTTCCGAAACAAAACCTGTCGTAGAAACAAACGATGCCACCTGGAAAAAAGCAGTCCGCAAACTGCTGCCGACCCCCATGTGCGTTTCCCACACCAGATCCAGCGTCACAACGCCCACTAAAAGAAACAAAAGTGTGATATACCAGCGAAATTCATCATCCCGCCAGAGAATACCCGGTCCTCTGTGCAGAATTTTGTAGTAAAGAGCAAAGTTCCCCCCCGCGATCACCATGGCAATGCCCAAAATGATCTCTACCGGCGCGCTGCGAAAATGGGCCACACTGTCATTATAAGAAGAAAATCCCCCGGTAGCGATAGCCGACATGGCGTGGGTCACCGCATCAAAAAGGGTAAGGCCGTTGCACAACAACAATACGGCGGTAGCTGCCGTAATCAAACCATAAATATAAAACAGGGCCCTGGCCGTTTTCTGCAGTCGGGGCAAAATCCTCTCATCTTCAAAACCGGTACCTTCCACGTTGATAAGATGCGCGGCCCCGCCGGAAATTCCCGGCAGCAGCGCAATAAAAATGACTATGATCCCTAAGCCTCCCAGCCAGTGCATCCAACTGCGCCAGAATAAAAGGCTGATCGGCAGTCCTTCGATCTCCGCCAATGCGGTAGCTCCCGTAGTCGTCAAGCCGGACATAGCTTCAAAAAAAGCACCCGCGGGATCCAACGTCCCCGTCAAAACAAAAGGCAGCGCAGAAAAAAGAGCGGCGATCACCCAGGACAGCACCACCGTAAGAATACCCTCTCGGTTCGTCAAATCCTTCCCATAAAAATAAGGTGTTCCCGTCCGGGTAAAAACCCAGCCAATGAGAAAACACAGCCCCATACAAACAGAAAAAGCGGCCTGCATTCCATCCGCATAGGCAAAACTTAAAAGCAAGGGAACGGAAAACACAAAACCCAGGAACGATATGATTTTACCTAATATATATAATACTACTTTACCGCTCAACTAAACCTCCGCCTCAACAGCCGCCAGGTCACCACCGGCTGTTGATATGCCAAAATTCCTTTCGGAAAAGCGCTAATACAGTATATAACTCCAAACGCCCCAACAGCATGGCAAAGGAAAGGATGACTTTCCCCATCGCCGAAATATGCGAAAAATTGCCTTCTACACCAATCCCCCCAAAGGCGGAACCGCAACTGCTGATACAGGCCAGCACCCCAAAGACGGCTTCGGTAAGAGAGATCCCCGTGGCGGCAAATAACGTAGAAAGAACCACCACGCTGATAATATATAAAAAGAAAAAACGACTGATGGAAGCGAGCACCGGATTGGGCAGCGTTTTCCCACCGAACTTCACAGTGAATAACATTTTGGGATGCAATACCCGCTTTAGTTCCACCCAAGTCATCCGCAACAAAACAACAAAACGGGAAATTTTAATTCCACCCGAAGTGGAACCGGCGCAGCCCCCGGTAAAGTACAGGATGACCAGGGCCAATTTTGCGATGGTCGGCCACTGCTCATAATCGGTAGAAACAATGCCCGTTGTAGAAGCAAAGGACGCCACCATAAAAAATCCATGACGCACGGATTGAAAGAAACTTTCCGGCGTCTGAATAAAAATCACGGTGCTGACAAAACAAGCAGTAGACAGGACCAACAGTAAAAAAGAACGAAACTCTTCATCCTGCCACAAAGACCGCCAGCCCTTATAATACATGCGATAGTATAATGTATAATTTGCTGCCGCTAAAATCATAAAAACAAACATCACCAGTTCAATCAGGGGACTGTCAAAATAAGATAACGAACTGTCATGGGTGGAAAATCCCGCCGTAGCAATCGTAGCCATAGCGTGATTGATCGCATCAAACGCATCCATGCCGCAAAGATACAGCAAAATAGATTCTGTCGCAGTCAGACTGACATAAATGAAAAACAGGATCTGAGCCGTGCTTTTCAAACGGGGCAACAATTTGTCTTCACTGAAGCCCGTAGTTTCCGCATAAAACAGATGAACGGCACCGTCCGCCATACGCGGTAAAAGGGAGATAAAAATAACGATAATTCCCAGGCCTCCCAGCCAGTGTGTCAGACCACGCCAGAAGAGAATGCTCCGCGGCAATACCTGCAAACTGTCAATCGCCGTAGCGCCGGTCGTCGTCATCGCCGACATCCCTTCAAAAAAAGAAGAGGAAAGATCCAGCATCCCGGACATCCAATACGGCATCCCCGCAAGAGAAGCACAGAGTACCCAGGAAAAAGCCGCCGTCGCCATCCCTTCCCGGTTGGAAATCGTTTGTGTAAATTTATCAAACCGACCATAATGACGCAAAAGATATGCGACGAAATTACAGCCGCATACGCAAGTCAAAAATATATCGGTGCATCGGTCTTCACAGTACATGGAAATTACCCAGGGGATAACATACAGCACTCCCAGGAAAAAAACCAGACGGCTCATTAAATAAGCCACGATCCGAATATCCAAAACTACACCTCTTACCAGCTTCGTTTTTTCGACCAAAAATCAGGATGCAAAAACATGACCAACGCAAATAACTCTATGCGTCCCATGATCATGGTAATATATAAAATCAAGTAACCGAACCAGTTCAGCGCCGCAAAACTCGTCCCTTCGCCCATAATCCCGTACGCCGACCCCACATTACTTAAGAAAACAACAACCGTGGCCATGGATTCCAGCATATCTTCCCCTGTCAGAGAATAAAGCATGGATAATACGATAAACACGATAAAATACAAAAAGAAATAACGTCCCACACCAATGATCGCCTGCGACGGAACCGGGCGCCCACTCATCATGATTACACTGACCATTCGTGGATGCAGCGTCCTGAGTATCTCCTGCCCACAGACTTTCAGCAAAACTACCAGACGGGAAACCTTCACACCTCCGGCTGTAGAAGCGGAACATCCCCCGATGATTGCCCCATAGAACAAAAGAATACGGCTAAAAGCCGGCCATTCGCTGAAGTCTTGTGTCGCCAATCCGGCAGTACTCATGATTGCGGTCACCTGAAATAAGCTGTGCCGCAGGGATTGACCAAAACTGTAGATACTGTTATTCCAAAGATCCCAGGCAACCAACAAAGTCATGGCAAATAATAAACCCAAATACCAGTTTCGTTCTGTATCCCGTTTAAACACATCGAAGCGTTTTTGTAAAAAGCGATAATATAAAATGAAGTTACAGCTTCCTATCACCATAAACAGAACCAGTGCCACTTCCAAAACAGAATTATTACATTCCATCAAATACGTGCGATGATGCAGATAACCGCTGGTAGAAATGGTCGTCGCAGCCAGTTTCAGCGCCATATCCAGAGGCTGCCCCAATAACAGAAGAATAAATGTCTCCAAAGCCGTCATGCCCACATACAGCAGCACCATGACCCGCACAGCTTCCCGCACATGCGGCATCGTTTTTTCGGCCGAATTTCCCTGCACTTCTGCTGAGAATAAATTGGCAGCGCTGGAGCCCAATTGCGGCATGATAACCGCAAAGATAATAATGGCTCCGATACCACCCAGCCATTGATTAATCTGGTGCCAAAGCAAAAGGCTCTCAGGATAAGGTTCTCCCTCCAACACAGAGCTTACCCCTGTAGTAGTCAATGCGGAAGCGCTCTCAAATAAGGCTTTGAAGAGCGGAAAGTCACCGGACGCATAATAAGGAAGTGCCCCTAAAAGACTCGTATAAAGCCAGGCTGCTCCCAAAAAAATAGCGCCTCCGCGAATGGAAAGCCTCAATCTGCGTTGTGAAACTGTTTTTTGCAAGGCATAAGCGCCAAAGGACAACCCGATCAAAGCCGTTCCCAAAAAAGGAAACAACATTTCCCGATTATACAGCAGCGCATACCCCAGCGATGGTATCATAGCCGCTGTCATCACCAGAGACACATAGCCCAGCATTCGCAAAACCAACATTTGTTCCATAAATGAAATTTCTTTCTCTCAACTATACTTACAGTTCAGCAAAACGGTTATTGCAACACAACGTCTGCCATTACAGAGCCTTACAGGTTGGCAAACATGTCAATCACATCCTGAACCACTTCGCTCTTTGTAAAAATGATGACCCGGTCATCCGCGGACAACACACTGCTGCCGTTAGGAACCGAGGCTTTGCCCTGATGTACGATACCGCAAACCAGACATTCGCGCGGCAATCCCGCCTTGATCAAAGTCTTCCCTTCCACCTTGCAGCCCGCCTGTACTTTCAGCTCCAACGCCTCTGCCTTTGCCCCTTCCAGCAAAGCAACCGACACAACGCCGCCCTGACGAACAAAGCGGATCACTTCGGCAGCGCTTAACAAGCGGGCAGACAACGCGATGTCCACGCCTACCTTGGCCATCAGGTCCACGTATTCGCTGCGGGCCACTCTTACGATCGTCTTTTTAGCGCCCAAATGTTTTCCTAATAAAGCCAGCAAAAGATTCAGCTTATCATCATCCGTCAGGCACACCAGACAGTCTGCTTCGCTGATGCCTTCTTCCGTAAGCAAATCAATGTCCGTACCATCGCCGCAAAGAACCAGGCCGTTGTTTAGCTTTTCAGATAATACACGGCAACGCTCCCGGTCTTTATCGATGACCTTCACAAAAACGCCCTTTTTTTCCAACATTTGAGCCAACAAACGCCCGGCACGGCCCGCGCCGATCACCAGGACCCGCTCTAACTTTTCATAACGGGCTTCAAAATTTTCTTCAAATTTTTTAATGACTTCCAAGCTGCCGACAAAATATACGTTGTCTCCCGGTTCCAGAACATCTTCGCCATGGGGAATGATCATGCGATGCTTGCGAAAGATCATCGCAATCAAAATGCCGCCCGGCAATCGCACATTCTTTAAAGAAACCCTTAAAAAAGGGAAGTCCTCCGGTAAACGAGCGCCAAACATGCGTACCTTGCCGTCAGCAAAATCATCTACGTTCAAAGCGGCCGGCGTCATTAAGATATGACTGATCTCACTTGCGGTAATACGTTCCGGATTCAGGTTCAGGTCCACATCCTGCGTACGATTCAATAGCTGCGGATCTGTATTCGTATAATCTTCATTACGAATACGCGCTACCGTATGATGCGCGCCAAATTCTTTCGCCATTCGGCAGGCCACCATATTTACTTCATCGCTGTCCGTTACAGCAATAAAAACATCCGCGTCCCGGACTTCCGGCATGCCCAATATGTCCGGGCTGCAGCCATTTCCCTGGATCGTCAGCACGTCCAAAGAATCCTTGACCACCTGACGTCTTTCATCATCCTGTTCAATCACAACCACGTCATAAGAGCCGTCTGCCAAAAGCTGAGCAATGCTATAGCCCATCTTACCTGCGCCTACAACAACAATCTTCATCCGCATCACCTTTTTATTAAAAAAATTGATCCTCAACCGCTGAATTCAGAAAATCAAGCATCTTTTCAGAACCCTAAAACAAGGACGTTTGAAACAAAATATACACATTTGATTATACTACAACTTTGCTTTCATTTCCAATATTTCCCGATTTGCATTTATTTAAGATTATGCTATAATTATTTATGTATTAGTAATCTATTTTAAAGGAGGCAATTTATGAATAAGAAATTTTTACTATCTTTAATCGCAGGAGCAATCGCAGTATCCTGCATTGGCGCAACGGCATCCGCACATGGTATATTTATCGCCAATAGACTGGATCAGAAAGCCCTGGTACTAGGCGAAGGCCCCGGAGATAACGCCTATAATCCGACCTGCGTAACTGCAGTGGAAGCCTATGATACGCACTTTAAACCCACAAAAGTGACTACGATGAATTGCAAAGACCACATCGCCATTGTTCCCAAAGAAGATTTAGGCATTACGGTCACATTCTTCGATTATGGATTTTTTACCAAAGATAAAACAGGAAAAATGCACCAGGCGCCATTTGCAAAAGTACCTGATGCAGTAAAAACAACCCATGCAATTAAATGGAATATCAACTACTGGAATCCTGAAGTAAAGCCCGGCAACATTTATAATGTTCCCATTCAGATCGTTCCCAGCGTAAATCCTCTTACACTTCAAAAAGGCGATACTTACCAGATCCGAGTATTTAAAAACGGAAAGCCCTATGCTAATGCGCCTCTGATCAAAGATGTCATTAACGATCTGACCAATGAATCTACTACAGATGCCAATGGCTATGCCACGCTCACGGTCAGCGCCAACGGGCTGAATGTGGTCGGTGTAGAAGTAGCCGGAGATAAAGAAGACGAGCATACCACGCCTAAATACTTCTCCTCCCTCTCCTTCATCATTGACCCTGAATAAGAAAAGGACCCTAAATAAGAAAATAACTCGGTTAAATAGCAAAAGACATGGTAACACAAACGCAAGTAGACAAAGAGTACCATCGTTACGCCTGTCAATTGCATAAAACCACAAACAAAAACTCCGCATTGTGATAAAGCAGTGCGGAGTTTAGCTTAGTAACAGAAACATAACTGTCTCCGTGTAACTTGTTCTTACGCATACAAAAACTGACGTACACAAAAAACCGCACTGCGGATATTCTCTGCAGTGCGGTTTCCTACCGGCAATAATCT
>UQUU01000011.1 GCA_900544275.1 uncultured Succiniclasticum sp.
TGTAATAATATGATACGGTTAGCATATGCTAACCGTATCATATTATTACACTATTTAACTTACTTGTCAAGATTTATCAATCTTTTTTGTTATATATTTCCAAATAAAAATAATTCGATTTCAGAATATCCTTTGCGAAGATTTACCACACAATAGATTTTCTTACATTTTTGTTTGATAATGGCATATTTTCGTTATAGTTCGTTTTGTTTTGTCAGTTTTTCTCTATGTTACGCCTTGTATATAGTGCATTTCTGCAGTCTTTAAATGGTCTGTCTGTATCACATCCGAATCAGATTTTACTGACAAAAATCCGTTACCGCACAGGCACAATCTCCAGCCAATACCCGTCCGGATCGCTGATAAAATAAATACCCATCGCGGGATTTTCATAACAGATACATCCCATTTCCTTATGTTTGGCATGAAAGACATCATATTCATCGGTGACAAATGCCAAATGGAATTCGTTTTCCCCTTCTCTCCAAAACTTTATTACAAAAAACAGGACAGAGCGACAGCGCTCCCCGCAGGGTAGCCGAACCGGGAGACAATACGCATTGCTATAAAAAATACCCCCTGCTGCATAAAACAACAGGGGTGAATTTTGCTCACAGCTTATACTGTTTCTTTATCTTGCCCAGGAACTGAATCAATTCCGGTGTGCAATTCGCCTTTTCTACTATGGCACCCTGCATCCCTGTCCGCATAAGATAAAAGTTAGTAGAAGTTTCATAGATATGGCGCAGCTGCACATATTTGTAAGCTACACGCCCCATCTTATTGACTTCTTCATAGTGGTCCAGGTAGAACGTCATGTTGCTCTGAGTTCCCTCCAGGCGGCTTTGGGCAAACGACTTTTCTCCGGCCCGACGCACATTGTAAGGAATCAGGAACAAAAACGTAGCAACGGAAGCTACAGCCATCACGGCGGCGGCGATATACCATTGATTATACAGACAGATAGCAATAATTACGGCCAGAATAGCGGCTAAAATATACTGCGCCTTGCGGAATTTGGAATTATGCCTGGTAATTTCCTGATTCATCCTTCCATATTCCTTAGCGCTGTAAGTAGTATTGGTTTTATAAACGATTCTCATTCCATTCTCTCCCTTTTGTGTCAGCTTCGGGTCACTCACCCGCTATGGTATTGTATCACATCCGGACCAAATTGAAAACAGGGAAATGAACTTCTTCCCTGATTCTGTCAGGAATGGATTTTTCTTTCTCTGAGAGAATCGTTTTAACGTTGCAAAACAGCGTTCTCAAACGCCAACACTGCGATTTCGTTCTGATTTATCCACTACGGCGGCTACCGCTACGTCACCGGTAATATTAACCGTTGTACGGAACATATCCAAAACACGGTCGATACCTGCTACCAGTGCCAGACCTTCCAGCGGCAGCTGCACAGCCTGTAGCACCATCGCCAGCATAATCAGACCCGCTCCGGGAACACCGGCAGTACCAATAGAGGCAAGCGTGCCGGTAAAGATGATCATCAGCATATCGGAAGACGTTAAGTTAATCCCGAATACATTGGCAATGAACAAAGAGCAGATGCCCATATAAATCGCCGTGCCGTCCATGTTGATTGTGGCCCCTAAGGGCAGTACGAAAGAGGTGATCTCACGGGACAATCCCAGTTTTTCCTGCGCGTTTTTCATATTGACAGGCAGCGTTCCTGCGGAAGAACAGGTCGTAAAGGCAAGCATCATGGCTTCTGACATGCCACGGAAAAATTTCAGAGGCGAGATGCCGCCCCCCACGGAAGCCAGGCTGGAATATACCAGTACGCAATGCAGCGTGCTGCCAATAGCAGAACAGGCAATAACGCTTAATAAAGGCAACAATACTTTAGGGCCATTCTTGCAAACGACCGGCAGCAACAGCGCAAACACGCCGATGGGAGCAAAGCGCATAATCATAGCGATAATACGATAGCAAACTTCCGCCGCCGCATCAAAGAAATTAATCAGGGGATTGGTGCGGTTACCGCCCACCTGGGTGATCCCCACGCCGACAAATAAAGCGAAGATAATGACAGGGAGAATATCCGCTTTAGCCATGGAAGCAATGGGGTTCGTGGGAACCATATTCACCAACACCTGCATCAGGGTCGGCGCTTCTTTTACTTTCGGCGCCGCCTTGCCGGCAATCTCCAGGCCCACGCCGGGATGGATCACGCCTGCAACAGCTAAGCCGATGACAATTGCAACCGCCGTAGTAACCATATACAGAGCGATGGTTTTAATGCTGATACGGCCCAGTTTTTTTCCATCTCCGCCCAGGCTGGTCACCCCCACAATCAAAGAACAAAATACCACCGGTACGATCATCATCTTGATCAAATTGATGAAAATCGTTCCGATAGGGGCGATCCACTGATTGATAAAGGGAAGACTTTCCGATCCGGCAGCTAAGCCGGCCATCACGGATAGAATCAGGGCAATTAAGATTTGAATAGACAGATTCATAACTTTTACTCCTTATTTTTAATAGAACACGTTTTCAATTCTTTTTCATTCTACCATTTTTTTCAAGGAATAAAAGAGGATAAGATCAAGTATACGTGTATACATTTATCATCCGGTTATTTTATCTTTGAGGCGCTTACTCTCTCATTCACCAACATTTGTTTTGCTTCCTGTGGAGAGATTCTCTGATGCCCTTCAACAGAAGCACTTTAAAAAAAGCACAGCCAAAAAGACAGAACACGAAAAGCCCGTTTGTTCACAACATCGCAGCAAATCTTCATAAATGCAGCCCTTGCTCCATCTTTATTTCACCTGTTATTTCCCCACGGTGGGGAAAGCAGCAATGCAGCAACAGGCCACGGCAGACACTATCTGGCGGTCAAATTCATTTCCCCACCCCGGGGAAATGCTCCACAAATTGAATCTTGATGTCCGGAAAACTATCTACATACTGAATGGTAAAATCCGGAAAACGCTCGACAAATTGCCATTCTCCCACTTTGTTCGGAAAATGTTCCACGACCTTCACTCTTAAATCCGGGAAGCTGTTTACCACCTGGACTTTAATATCCCCGAAGGACGTCACTATCTTTACCTTACCGGCCAGACGGATGCCTTTAAAATACCCCGCAGAATTTACTGCGCCGGAATAAGGCAAGATGGAAGCAGGCGAACCAAAGGTTGGCAAGGGAAAAATTTCTGCCGCCAGGGCACTTCCCCCAAAAACAAGTGCACAAAGACAAATTGCAAATATTTTTTTCATGGCCTCTCTCCCCGCGCAAACGCTGCGCTTACGTCTTTTCCCCTATTTTATGCTTTCGTTTGCAGGTTTACGTCATTGTACGCTTCCGGCATTATACGCCCACGCTATTCGTCATCAGGTATTTCCCCATTACAAATTTCCGTCATTCGTCGTCAGGCACTTCCCTATTAAGCATTTCCGTCATTCGTCATCAGGCACTTTCCTATTACACGCTTACATCTTCATTATGCGTCAACCGGAAGAACAACAGCAACGAAACTACCGAAGTCAGTGTCAGAATCGTGGAATAAGCCGCCGCATTACCGAAATTACTGCGGATAACTTCCGCATAAATGGCGACCGTTAATGTACTGGTACTGCTGGTATACAAAATGATGCTGGAACTTAGCTCACTGATCAGCGTAATCCAACTCATGATAGCGCCTGCCAGCACCCCCGGCAGCATCATGGGGACCATCACTTTACGGAAGGATTTAAATTCGCTTGCTCCCAGGCTGATCGCCGCTTCTTCCACACTGGGCGAGATCTGCGAAATAATCGCCGTACTGGAACGGATGGTATAAGGCATCCGCCGAATCGTCAGCGAGATAATCATGATCAACGCCGTGCCGGACAACACCAGGATCCCTGAGTTAAAGCCGGACAGCAACGCAATGCCCAGTACAGAACCGGGAATAATATAAGGAAACATGGTCAGCGTGTCCAGAATATTGGTCAGCAACGAAGGTTTCCGCACTGTCAGGTAAGAAATCAGAATGCCCATGATCACCACGATAAAAATCGCGCAAACACCAAAGGCATAGGTATTAAAAATAGAGATATTATCCTTGGACAACAGCGTATTCTGGTAATTCATCAAAGAAAAACGCCCGGTGTAGACCGCGCCGCCCACGGTTTCCAGAAAAGAGGTAAAGATGACCGTCATCTGGGGCAGCATGGCAATAAAGCAGACGCCATACACGAAAAGATACGAGAAAAACTTCTGATAGCCCTGAGCTTCCACCGGCTGCATAGGCTTTAACGCGGTCATCGCATAAGAATAATGTTTGGCCATCAGACGCTGCAGGAAGAACAGGAATAAAGTAATCACCACAACGATCACGCAAAGCGCCGCCGCAAAATGATCGTCCGTGCTTACTTCGCCCATGAACTGAGTGTAAATCAAAACCGGGAAAGTCTTAAACCCTTCCCCGATCAGCATCGGCGTACCAAAATCAGAGAATACCCGCATAAAGACTAACAGCGAACCGGCCAGCAACGAAGGCATGACCAGAGGCAGAATGATTTGTGTCACACGCTGAAAGGCATTGCAGCCAAGGCTTTCCGCCGCCTCGTTTAAGGAACTGTCCAGATTTTTCAGGGCGCCGGATACATACATATAAATCAAAGGAAAGGATTGCAGAGAAAAAACCAGGACGATACCGGCAAAACCATAAATGCCGCCGAATTGAACGCCAAAGGCGCTATTGAACAACTGGGTAATAAACCCGTTGCGCCCTAAGAGCTGGATCCAGGCGTAAGCCCCGATAAAAGGCGGTGACAGGTAGGAAATGACGATCAGTATATTCACGTATTTACTGAACGGAATCTTATAACTGCGCAGCAAATAAGCCATCGGCAGACCGATGATCGCCGCTAATAAAGTGGAACATACCGTTACTTTAAAGCTGTTGACCAGCGTGCTCCAGTAAAATTTACGGGCAAAGAACCTGGTAAAATAATCAAAGGTCAGCGCATGGGTTTCCGGCGAGACCACGCTCTGGTACAGGATCAGAAACAACGGATAGACCACAAACAAGATAAAAAACGCCAGCAGTAAAAAGGTCAGGCCTTTCCAGATATCCGGCTTTTTCATAGCGCCTCACCACCTGTTTCGCTGTTTTCGTCCTGTCGGATCAGGGTACGGGAGCCATCTTCGGTGAACACATTGATGCGCGCGGTTTCCACCCGTAGCTTCACATTGGTGCCATTGGGAATGATCGTTCCCACATCCGAGGGACGGATCACCTCCACTTCCTGCCCCGCTTCCGTTTCCATAAAGTAGTGGGTAGAAATTCCCAGGAATACGCTGGATTTTACAACAGCATCGATGCCTTCCCCGTCTTTGTGAACCGTAAATTCTTCCGGACGGACAGCGACCCGCACCGGCGTTCCGGCCGCCTGCGAAATAGTTTGATCACCGGTTTCCAATAACCGGAGATCCAGATTATCCATGACTGCCTGGTAGTGCCCGAAATCAACTCCGGTCTTTCCCTCTGTCTCCGTCAATTTAGCAGAAAAGATATTGGATAATCCGATAAAAGTAGACACAAACTGATTCGCCGGGCGTTGGTAAATATACTGGGGAGAACCTACCTGCTGAATCACACCGTCGTTCATAACGGCAATACGGTCCGATACCGCCAGCGCTTCTTCCTGGTCATGGGTCACATAGACCGTGGTGATTCCCACCTGCTGCTGGATCGTTTTGATCGCATTACGCATTTCTACCCGCAGCTTCGCATCCAGGTTGGACAGAGGTTCATCCATCAGCAAGACCTGCGGATGGATGACCAAAGCTCTGGCTAAAGCCACCCGCTGCTGCTGCCCGCCGGAAAGCTGAGTCGGCATACGGTCTTTCAGATGGCCGATCTTTACCACATCCAGAATATCCTTGACCAGAGTGTCGATTTCCCCAGCGGCTACCTTGCGTTGTTTTAAGCCGAAGGCCGTATTTTGTGACACAGACATATGGGGAAAAATAGCATAATTCTGGAAGACCATACCCATATTTCTGCGATTTACAGGGATATCGTTAATAATCGTATCATCTATTTTAATGGTTCCCCCTTCAATCGAGTTGAAACCGATGATCATGCGCAATAAGGTAGTTTTACCACAACCCGAAGGCCCTAACAGAGTAAAAAATTCACCCGGCCGGATATGGACGGACAAACCGTTGATCACAGTATTGTTGCCAAACTTTTTTATCACATTATCGATAGCAATAGAAACGCTCATAACGAGACTCCTTTAGCAGAAAATATGGCGCCAATATGAAATTGGCGCCATGTTTCTTGATTAGTTTCAGATTCAGTACTCTTCATGGCGGAAGGTTCGCACTGTCAACTACACTTCACTATTTACTGCATTGCACATTGTCTTTTGCACTGCGTTTCAAAGCGCAGATCGCAAAAAATACGCTGTGTATTACATAGATTTTTCCAGATGCTCTGTAAAGGTTTTGGTGAATTTATCCTTATTTTCAGAAACCCATTTTTCATCAAACTTGGGAGCTACTTTGATTTTATCGGCCGGCGTCATGTAATTTGCCAGTTTCGCGCCCTTGCGCAAAGGACGAACTGTAAGCGTGGTACCCACCAGGTTTTGAATCTTTTCGCTCAGCATATAGTCGATGAATTTCTTCGCGTTTTCAGGGTGTTTGCAGTTTTTAATGATCTGTACCGACTGAGGCGCATATAATGCCCCTTCTTTCGGGAACACGACCTCTACATCAGCACCGCTTTTAACCAGACTGGCCGCCGGATCTTCCCAGGTCAGGCCCACCATATATTCGCCGCCGGCTACGCCCTTGTAGACCTGGCTGGAGCTGTTGGCCATCTTGCCGTTCAGCTGTTTCAGGAATTTATCACAATAATCCCAGGCTTCTTTACTGAACGGATCGCCATTGCCCATATCATACAGCATAACGACCAGAGACTGGAAAGCAGAAGAAGAGTTTACCGGATCGCCAAAAGCGATCTTGCCTTTCAGCGCGGGATCCAGCAAATCCGCAAAACCTTCGATTTTGCGATCGCCTTTTAATTTTTTATTTACGATCATGACCGTAGGATCAGAAAATGCCGGCGTAAAGAACCCGGTCGTATTTTTAAACTGATCCATCATATTGGCATCTTCCTTGGAAACATATTCCTGGAATAAATCCTTCTTCGATGCCAGCATCGCTTCACTCCCGGCCCATAAAATGTCCCCCAGAGGGTTGGCCTTTTCCGACGCTACGCGTTTTACCACCTCACCGGTACCTGCAACCACTACATTTACCTTAATACCTGTGTCTTTTTCAAAATTTTTAATGACCGCATTATTCAGGCTTTCACTGCGGGCAGTATACACTGTCAGCTCCTGGCCTGAGCCGCCCGCTTTAGGCGCTTCGGCTTTTTTATCATTCCCGCCGCAGCCGCTGAAAAGCATAGAAAACGAAAGTAATGCGGTTGCTAAAAATGCAACTGATTTTTTCATGTTTTGCGCCTCCGATATTTTTATTTCCGCCGTACTGGATCTATCAGGGATTTCCTCCCTTACTTTTGCTCTATAATTATACCATTCTGCCGGTATTATCTCAAGGAAAAGATAAAACCGCTCTGTCAGCCACAACGGCACCGACAAGGCGGCTTAAAATTGTAATAATGATGCTGTCAAATTAAAATTATGTTTATCATTAATGTTTAAATTCGTATTTCAAATGCTGACGTTCCGGCATACGCTGATACTTCACCCGCGGATAACCGACCATCATACATCCTACCAGCTTTTGTTTGGAAGGCGTACCGACCAGATCCACCAGCGGTTTATATCCCGCAATGGCGCAAGCCTGGATAAAACCGGCCATCGTGGTACCCAGACCGATCGATGGCGCAAACACTTCCGCATAAGCCAGACATTGCTCACTGTTGCTTACGCCGGTCACATTTAAACGGCGTGCCGAAACAAAAACCAACATAGGCGCATTTCGTCCAATAATATCCACTTTCTTTTCATGGTAGGTAGCCAGTACTGCACGGAAATACCGTTTATTTTCCGTACCCAGTTCCACTTCTTTTTCCATCCAGTCTACCGTCGTCCGGCAGATTTTTTGGATAAGCTCGGGATTGGAAATAACCGTAAAATACATTCCCTGACTGTTACCGGCCGTAGGCGCATAACGGCAGATATTCAGCAGTTTTAACACATCTTCGTCCGTTGGAACCTGTGGTTTGAACAAACGGATACTGCGGCGGGACCGCAAAAAATCATAGGCCTGTTGTTCCGTTAATTGCTGCTTAGGAACAGGGCTCATTTCTGCTTTCTGCGTATATTTATTGTCCAGTGCTCCCGTCGGACAGATGGCCACACAATGGCCGCAGCTCATACAGCCCCGGTCCACATTACATACGGGTCCATCCCCACTCATCTCCAAAATACAGGCAGGACAATCCGCTACGCATAGCCCGCATTTTACGCACTTATCATGATCGACTGTCAGCAAATCCAAAACCGGCACTTTTTCAAACCCCCAACAATAACCCTTTTCCCTGATTTAGTAAAAATTAAATATGCAGGTATTATATCACACCTTTAAGCTAAATTCCAATAGTTTTCAGAAGGATTTTGTTAAAAACTACCCTCGTGATCTACTCTATCATATTCTTATGTATCCGTAAAAAAGACAGCGGAACCTGTACAGAACATCTGTCGGTGAAAATCCGCTGCCTCTTGGTTTTTCAATTATTGATGAATCAATTCATCGGTCTTACGCCGCACCGGAAGCGACGTTGCCTTACTTGCGATTGGCCTGTTCACTGGTCAGTTTATACATCAGCGCATTGCAGATCGCAGCCGCCACGTTGCTGCCGCCTTTGCGGCCTACTGCTACAATGTAGGGAACGCCGCTTTCCATAATGATTTCTTTGGACTGCACCACATTGACAAAACCAACCGGCACACCGATTACCAGGACTGGTTTGATTTTCCCTTCTTTAATGAGTTCGTCAAGGCGCACCAGAGCTGTCGGCGCATTTCCTACCGCGATAATGACCGGACCTGCCAAACCGGCTGCTTTTTCCATGCAGGCTGCCGCCCGGGTCATGCCGCCTTCCTTGGAACGAGCAGCCACATCGGCATCGGCCATATAGCATTCTGCTTTGCCACCTAATTTGTTCAGCGCCATCTTATTAATCCCTACGCAGGCCATGTTGGTGTCTGTCACGATTGTGAAACCGCCCTTTTGCATAACGGCCAGCGTATCTTCCACCACATGCTCACTGAAACGCAATGTACGCGCATAATCAAAATCGGCGGAAGTATGGATGACCCGCTTTACGATGCTTTCCTTTGCGGGGTCGATTTTCATTTGACCCAGCTCTTCCGAAATAATCGTAAAGCTCCGCTGTTCAATATCCATCGGCAATACATTTTCTAACTTCATTTGTCTCCTCCTTTTACAACCGTACGTCTACTTATCGTACTTTTGTCTATCATACTTACTTTATCAATTACAGGCTTTACGCCCTACCAACCGATCTCCATCTGCCACCGTAAATAATTACTGTCTGCTACGACATCTGCCGATCATGTCACACCTGACGGGCTCTCCGGTTATCCCTATGCTGCTTACAACATTTTGTATCTGCCGGACTATTTTTCAATGCCTTCCCGGGCCGGTATCCCTTTGTCAAAAGGATGTTTTCGTTTGCAGATCTCCGAGACATAATCCGCCGCTTCCAACATAGCAGGAGAAGGATTTCTCCCGGTAAGCACCACCTCCAGATGCGGCGGCTTGTTTTGTAAAAAGTCCAACAACAGGCCTTCATCCAGCAACTTTGTCCCGCAGGCGCCGATCACTTCATCCAGCACCAACAGGTCCGTTTGCTCCGCCACGCAGCGCTCCGTTACTTCTTTAAAGAATACGTTGTGACGCTGCAGCACCTCGGCCTTTTCCGCGTCGTTCATTTGGAAAGAAAACTTCTTTAAAGATTTGCCCCGAAAGACCTGTACTCCCGGCAATAGTTTCAGAGTGGTCAGTTCCCCGGTCTCCCGGTCCTTCAAAAACTGCCCTAAAATCACTTTCAACCCCCGGCCGCTGGCCCGTAAAATCAGACCCATGGCGGCTGTGGTCTTGCCTTTTCCATTTCCGGTATAAATGTGAATCAGACCCAATTTATTTTTGTCCATCCTCTTCCCTCTATTGTCCGCGTATCCGTTTGACCCGTTTTATCTGTTTTGTCGTTTTATTTGCAATAACCGGACTCATACTCCTTTTTCCACTATTTCATAGATGCGTTTCATATCCAGGTTTTTACGGATATTCTCTGCCAGAATGTCATATTGCTGTTCTTTATATTGCTTATAGTCGATGACTTTCACATCTTCCATGGTCAACCCTTTTTTGGCTAACAGTGCCTCCACGACTTTGGCCGCGATCCCCTCTCCGTCAAAAATGCCGTGAATATAAGAACCGTACACATTGACGGATCCATGAACTGTCTGACTGCCTTCGGCAAAGGATTCGGCCTTCTCATTGATCGGTTCCACCTGATTCAAAGGGCGGTTCTTGCCATGTTTCGTCACGCCGCTGTGAATCTCATAACCGTAAAAATCCTTGCCGCTGAGTCCGGCTAAGATGCCTTCCACTTTGCCAAATTTGCCTTTCATCTGGATGGTACGCTTATTCTCCACAAATTCAGTCATCGTGTCCAACAAACCGATGCCTGTAGTTACACTGCCTGCATGCCCGCTGTCATAGCCAAACGGATCGGCCAGGCTTTCGCCCAACATCTGATAACCGCCGCAGATACCAAACACGACCGTACCGCTGTTAGCTTTATGCAGCACTGCCGCTTCCAAACCGTTCTGGCGCATCCACTTCAAGTCATCAATAGTATTTTTCGTCCCCGGCAGCATGATCATGTCCGGATTCCCCAGTTCTTCCACACTGCCTACATAGCGTACGGACACGCCCTGGATCAGTTCAAATACGTTAAAATCGGTGAAGTTGGACATCCGCGGCAAGCGGATCACCGCAATATCGATCAGCGCTTTTTGATTTTTACCCTGATTCAGTCTTTCCGAAAGGCTGTCCTCGTCTTCGATATCCACTTTCAGCATAGGCAGTACGCCGATCACAGGAATGCCGGTCTTGGCCTCCAACATGTCCAGACCCGGTTTTAAAATATTCACATCGCCCCGGAATTTATTGATCACGATGCCTTTCACCATGGCTCTTTCATCCGGTTCTAAAAGCATAAGAGTGCCGTAAATGGAAGCAAAGACACCGCCCCGGTCAATATCCGCCACCAGGATCACCGGTGATTTGGCCATTTTCGCCATGCCCATGTTCACGATATCCTGATCTTTCAAATTGATTTCCGCCGGGCTGCCCGCTCCTTCGATAACCATAATATCACATTGTTCCGCCAAAGTATTGTACGCATGGAGAATGTCGGGCACCAGCTTCGTTTTATATTTATAATACTGGGCCGCCGGCATGGTGCCGATCGCCCTGCCGTTTACGATGACCTGTGAACCGCTGTCGCTGGTGGGCTTCAGCAAGATAGGGTTCATCATCACATTCGGTCGGATGCCGGCCGCTTCCGCCTGCACGACCTGCGCCCGTCCCATTTCGGCGCCTTCTGCCGTAATAAAAGAATTCAATGCCATATTCTGCGATTTAAAAGGACAGGCTTTTTTCCCATCCTGATGAAAAACACGACATAAACCTGCAGTGACCAGACTTTTTCCTGCATTGGACATGGTTCCCTGAACCATAATTGCTTTAGCCATTTTCTTCACTCGCTTTCATTAAAAATTTAACAATATCTTTGTAGGTTTTTATTTCATATGGCAGCGGAGAATTCCGTTTCGTTTCTGCCGCGATCACGGGACCGCCGGCCCTGGTATGTTTGCCTGTAACACTGCTGGTTACATGATCCCCGCAGACCACGATGCGCAGCGGTTCGTTCAGGCCTTCCAGCAGCGGGCCTAAAAATTCTTTATCGATACGGGCAATAAAACCGGCCTTGCCTTCATAATCGTGACGGTGGGCCGCTTCATCCGCTCCGTTGAAATGCGTCATCACAAAAGGATATCGGGGCAACAATTTGCGTGTAACGGCCAGTTTTTCCCGTATATCCGTATCAATATCAGCCGTACAATATTGCAGCTCGGGCGCTTCCATTTTCAGCGCTTTGCCGATACCTCTTACGATCTCTGTCTGGCTGACCATAGCCCCCGGAATATGGTTTAATTGTTCAAAAGACGGTAATTCCGTACGGCAGGAAGCACCCCAGGGATATAACGTATAGGTCAGGCCGTTGCGATTGTACTGCCGCAAGATTGCCTCAGATTCCCGCATAAATACCTTCATAACCAGAGAAGCGGCCTGCAAGTCCTGCAAAAGTTCTTTTACCGGCAGCCCCATACTCTCATGCGGCGGCGCCGTAACCGTCTGCAACACCGGCTCGCTGCGGTTCATGATTAAAAGATTGCGATAATCGGAAAGATGGATAAATTCTATGTCAGACGAAAGTGACGAAAACTTTCCCGCCAGCTCTTCCAATTCCCTGCCCGTCAGGCCCATGCCATTAAAAGAAACCAAACGGCCGATGCCATCCTGCGAAACCACGTTACAACGCAGTACCATCTCGTATTCCGAAACGTCCCGATTGCGGGCTAAAAGCTCCAGATAGGCCCGATTTGAAGGAAATAACCCGGTAGGCACGCCCAGTAAACGCAGGATACAGGTCAGGCTGCCGGGCGGTACATCGTCCTCGCAAATGCTGATATGCCCCAACTCCCCCTTCTGGCATAAGTAGTCCATAAAAGGGTGCGCCGCTTTGGCAAAAGGGGTCTGCCCGTTCCAGGCCGGTATGGGGTCATCCCCCAATCCGTCAATTAGTACCATTAATGAGTGCATTCTTCACAATATCCTTCATGTATTTGATAAGTTTTCGATTGTCCCGGCGCGTTTTTATCGCCACACGGAAATAACCGGGGCCAAGGCCGCGATAATTGGAGCAATCGCGGATCAATATCCCCCGCTTCTTTAATGCATCTTTCCAATCGATGCCCCGATTCGACCGCAGGAAAAGATAATTGGCCGTGCCTTCCCACACAGTAAAACCGATCAGGCGCAGCTGGGCTATCATGTAAGTCCGTTCCTGCGCAATCAATGCACGGGACGCAATGAGATACTCCTTTTCATCCAGAGCCGCCACTCCGGCTGCCTGGGCCAGTACCGAAACATTCCAGTCCTGACCGCATTCATAAAGGCGTTCAATCAAATTTGCATCGGAGGTAAGGCAGTAACCCAGCCTTACACCCGGTATCGCATAGATTTTGGTAAAAGCTTTTAAGATGATCAGATTCGGATAACGATCCAGCACATCCAGCAGGGAGTATTCTTCCCAATCAGGCAAAAATTCCAGAAAGCACTCATCAACTAATAAAGGAGTGCCAAAGTCTTTACAACGCTCTAAAACTTTCAGTAAAAGGGTTTTGGAAATTAAAAGCCCGGTGGGATTATTGGGATTGCACAAAATCACCATGCCGGTTCGTTTCGTGATCGCCTTCAAAATCTGCGACGTGACGGTAAAGCCCCGCTCCGGCTCAAGGATAAAATGATCGACTTTGCTGCCGGCCACCACAGCGGCCTTTTCATAATCCGCAAAAGTAGGCGCCAAAATCAGCGTTCGTTTAGGACGAAGCGCCGCCAACAAACGGAATAAAACATCGGCCGCGCCGTTGCCGCAATAAATTTCTGCCGGTGAGATTTTTAAAGAAGCGCCTAATTTTTTTCGCAGCGCCCGGCAAAAAGGATCCGGATACTTTACACAATCGGTAATCGCTTTTTGCAGCGCTTTGCGAATACCGGCCGGCACACCCAGCGGATTAATATTCACAGAATAATCCAGTATCTCCACCGGATCTTTTTTCAAAGATTCGTTATAAATGTCTCCACCGTGCACAGATTGATACATGCGTCCCGACTCCTCACCACCTGATTTTCATCAAAGTCTTTTTTCGCTTTGGCTACACTTTCAGATTTCAGACCATAATGCAATGACAACCCATTAATTTTCATCAAGGCCTTTTTTTCGCTTTGGCTACACGGCAAAAAAAAGGCATATGGAATACAACAGACTAAAGCCCAATATACCTATGATAGATGTAAAATACATTAACAGATTCATTCGCTTGATGTGCCGGGAAGAAGCCGCCTGCACATCATCACCGATCGTTTCTTTATGCACCAGTTTGCCGAAATAATAATGATCACCGCCCAGCATCAGCTGCAGCGCGCCTGCCGCCACCGCTTCCGTCTGGCCGGAATTAGGACTCAGGTGATGATAGCGGTCCCGTTGGAAGATCCTCCAAGCGCCCTGAACATCCAACCCGGTAAAAAAACTGGCGGCCAGCATATAGAAGGCGCAGATACGAGCCGGAAGAAAATTAGCGATGTCATCCAGTTTCGCCGCATACCTGCCCAGATAGAGAAATTTTTCGTCTTTATACCCTATCATGCTGTCCATGGTGTTAATCCCTTTATATAAGAACGCCAACGGCGCACCCCCGATAAACATATAGAACATGGGGGCCAGAATCCCGTCCGCCGTGTTTTCCGCAATCGTTTCTACGGCGCCTTTCACCACTTCTTCTTCGGCTAATTCCGCCGTATCCCGTCCCACGATCCAGGAAAGCATCTTCCGGCCCAGAGGAAGGTTTCCGGCTTCCAGAGCATCATACACTTTCATACTTTCATCCCGCAGGGAGCGGGTGCAGAAAATCTGGTAGCACATAATCGTTTCCAACGCAAAACGAAGCCAGGGATGAATCTGATCTGCCACAAACAGGATACCGTAGGGAACGGTAAAAGAAAGGAAACAAACGACGATCACAAGCAAAAAGCCCCCCCGCAGCAACCGTTCCGGTTCCTCCCCGCTGACCTTGCGCACCTGTTTCTCCAACCGGGCAATCAATTTTCCTATTAAAATAATCGGATGTGGCCAGCCATGAGGATCTCCAATCACTAAATCCAACAGAAACCCGCAGACGATGGCGCCTAACAACATCATGAACGCTACCCCTGTATAGTTAAGATTCTTGCTTTTTCTGATAAGCCACGCAGGCAGCCACAAAATTACGGGCAAAATCTATGTTGCCCCATAAATGCAGATGCGGATAACCGGCATACAGCGTTTCGCCGGCCTGTGCCGCAGGCCAGGACGTTTGTTTTCCCAGCTTGGTCGCCGTGAAAGCGTTGCCATTCTGGTCGCTGTCTGAGTAATGGAACTCATGGGCGTGAATCATCTCCCCCGCCTTGCCAAATACATTGTCCGTATTGGCGGTAAGCAAAACATAACCGAATCGGACCAGGCCCTGCGTCATCCAGCAGCTTCCGTTGACCGCCCCCACCCAGGGGTAAAAGCGATCCCCGTCTTTATACCCTTCCATAAGGTACATAAAGCCGCCGCATTCCGCATAGCATGGCAGACCGGCAGCCAGCTTTTCTTTCATGGACGCCAACATGGTTTGATTGGTGCTCAATTCTCCGGCGTACAACTCCGGATAGCCACCGCCTAAAATGACGCCCTGACACTCCGGCAACATTTTATCCGTCAACGGACTGAAAGGTACGATCTCGGCCCCTAACATAGTTAACAGATCCAGAGAATCCTGATAATAAAAGTTAAAGGCTTTGTCCATCGCCACAGCGATTTTCACAGAACCTAACGGCTCGATCAGCAATGGTTCGTATTCCAGAGGCGGGGCACTTTGCGCCAAAGCCATCAGGCCCTGCAGATCGATGGATTCCGCCGCCTGCGCCGCCAGCTTTTCCACCACGGTCTCCAGCGTACCGATCTCCCCTGCCGTCACCAGACCTAAATGCCTGCTTTCCAGATTGCATTCCGGCAAATGAGGGAAATAACCGTATACCTTGACACCCGTTTCTTTTTCGATCACATCTTTATAAAACAGATAGGTCATCTTCTTCACATTATTGAGGATGACACCCTGAATATTGCTGTCTTTACGAAATTCCTTAAATCCTTTGATCAACGCCGCCATGGAAACCGCAGCGCCTTTCCCGTTAATGATCAATACCACCGGCGCTTTCACCGTGCAGGCCAGATCATAGGCGCTGGCATCGGTGGTTTTCCCCATACCGTCATAAAAGCCCATCGCGCCTTCTAAAATAGCCGCATCGCAGTCTGTACCGTTTTTTGCCAGGAGCCGTTTAATATTTTCCTTCCCCACCAAAAAAATATCCAGATTGCGGGAAGGAGCGCCGATCACCTTGCTGTGAAACATAGGGTCGATGTAATCCGGCCCGCTCTTAAATGCGGTTACGCGCAGTTTTTTATTCAGCAAAGCCCGTAACACAGCGCATACGACCGTTGTCTTACCACTGCCGCTCTGCGGCGCCGTAAATAACAAACGAGGGATATCCGCCTTTACCGTTGCTGCCATATTCTTCCCCCTTCCGCCTGGCTATTTTGTCGCCAAATGTCCGTACATCCGCTGCACATCAATACTGCTCATGGCAGAATTGATTTATTCAACCTCTTTTTTTAACGCGGTAATAATATAAATGGGATTTTGCGCCATCATCAGATTATAGCGCCCCAGTTTCTTGTTGTAGGCCGAAGCGATCTGCACTACATCCAAGGCGTACTCCGCCTTATCTTTATAATATTCCACTACGGTGCACAAGGTCTCCAGCGCGATCACGTTGATCACCACACGGCAGACGGCATTACGGGCATAGATCTCATCCAGCATTTTTCCCATATTGCCGCTACTGCCGCCAATAAACACACAATCCGGTACAGGGGTCTGGGCTAACTTTTCAGAAGCTTCCCCGGCAATGATCTCCATATTGGCGCACTGGAAGCGTTCTTTATTTAAGGCCAATAACGCCAGCGCATCGTCTTTTTGTTCAAAAGCATACAATTTTCCCTGGGGTACCTGCAGCGCCAGTTCCACAGAGCAGGAGCCTGTGCCTGCGCCAATATCATACACCACATCGGTGGGCTTTGGCTGGAGCTTGGAAATGGAGATTGCCCGTATTTCCTGTTTCGTCATGGGCGCTTTGCCCCGGAAAAACAGACTGTCGTCCAGACCATGCACCGTTTTCCGCATAACGGTGCCGGCAGCGTTATTTAAAATCATCATCACGGAAAGCGAGGGAAACTCCTGCCGGGCTATTTCTGCCGCCGTACCGCTGATGATCGACTCTTCCGGATACGATAAGTTGGAGCCTACATGAACGATGACTTCCCCTAACCCCTGCTCACATAATTGCCGGCACAAAGCCTGTGGTGAATTTTCTCCTCCGGTGAGGGAAAACACTTTTTTATGTTCCAGCACCGCCGCAATCAGATTTTGCTGACGGCCATGCATGCTGATAATTTTAGCGTCGTCCCAGGACAGCTGCAGACGGGAAGCAAAATATACCAGACTGCTGATGCCGCAAAAGCGCTGTACTTCGCATTCCGGCAGCTTGCCTGCAATCGTCCTGGCCAAACTGAAAAAGCCTACGTCACCGGAAACCAGAATTCCCAGCACATCGGCAGCAGGATCCGCCTTGCCGGCAACCGCTTCCAACTCAGACAGTTTGATTGTGGGATACACCGCTTTTTTCCCCTCACTGAACTGTGTTACCATGCGCTGATCGCCGGCTAAAATCGTGCTGTCCGCAATGGCCTTGCGGGCTGCGCCGGTCAACAGCTCCGGATTGCCCGGTCCGATTCCGATCACATATACCTTCAGCATAACCGCTCTCCCTTTGCTCTCTGCTTGTCCGCAAATCTTTCTTTTTAGCCCTTCTTTACCCACCGGCTGACTTTAAGATGATCAGTCTGAGCAAAAATTCTAATAGGCATACTATCTCATTTTTCCGTCAGGCGCCAAACTGCTTGCGCAGATCCTGCAACACCTGTGCCAGATCCTCCCCCGTTTCCGGCTGACGATCGATCAGGATCAGCTGCGCCCCTACTTCGGCCGCCGCTGCCAGCTTATCTTCAAAGCCCCCGGCCTGACCGGAATCTTTGGACACTACATACTTCGCGCCGCACTGCTTGAACATAGCCACATTCAATTCTCTGGAAAAAGGTCCCTGCATACAAATGATCTGTCCCGGTTTATAGCCCAAAGTCAGCGCATTGTCCAGAGAATCGCGCAAGGGCAGGACACGGCAGGTCACCCGCTCCGCGTAATCCGGCAGTCGGGTAAAATCAATCAGATTTTTGCTGCCGGTGGTCAGAAAAATGGGTCCCTCCGTCTCACTGAGCAATTCGATGGCTTCACCGAAATCCCTGACCGAGATGCAGCCCGGATGAGGGCTGGACGGACGCAGCATCCGTTTATAAGTAAAACCGGTATCCTCGCAGGCGCGGCGTATGGTTTCCGTAACAATGACCGCATAAGGATGGGTCGCATCCAGCACCAGTTCCGGCTTAATTTCACGAAGAAATTCACACATGTCCGCATAGGTCATGCGTTTCTGCAATACATGTAAATAAGGGCTGTCCGGGTACAGGGAGGCACCGTAAGCAGTAGCTACCGATACATAGACCTCCACCTGCATCGCCGCCAGCGCGTCAGCCAGACGGCGGCCTTCTATCGTACCGGCGATCAGCCAAACTTTTCGGTTCATAAATGATATCCCCGGGGGGTAACAATGCGCCCGTTGATCACCTTACTCTGGGAGTTGCCGATAATGACGGTTGAGAACATGTCCACGTTCTCGTTCGCGCCCAGTTCTTTCAACGTAGTTAGTTCATACGATTCGCCTTCCCGCCCGATATTGTAGACGATACCGCAGGGAATGTCACCGCTTTGCGTCTGCAAGAGAATATCGCAGGCCTTTTTCAGATAATCCTTTCTCTTATGACTGCGTGGATTATAGATAGCGATACAAAAATCTCCCTGTGCCGCACAGGCCAAACGTTTTTCAATTTTTTCCCAGGGCGTCAAAAGATCACTCAGGGAAATCAGGCAAAAGTCGCAAATCAGAGGAGCCCCTAAAACAGCCGCGCCGGAGCAGGCCGCCGTGACACCGGGAATCACTTCAATATCTACTTCCGGATGTTCCGCCGCCACCTGACACATGATGCCTGCCATGCCGTATACGCCGGCATCACCGCTGCTGACGATGGCTACGGTCTGATCCTTTAACGCTTCTTCCAGCGTCGCTTTGCAACGATCTACTTCCTTGCGCATCCCGTTGGAAATAAATTTTTTCCCGGGGAAATCGTCCCGGATCAAATCAATATAAACATTATAACCGGTGATCACATCACAGGCTTCCAACGCCTTGACTGCGCGTTCCGTCATTTGGCTTCTGCCGCCGGGTCCTAAGCTTACTACATAAATTTTAGCTGTCATCTTTACCCTCGCAGGATCCGTTTCTCTACCAGCAACCATCCTGCTTTTCCTTTCCTGTTTTCTTGAGTGTAACTTATTTTTACCAATTAACTTGTTTTTGCCAACTATTTTTTACTATGATTTCTGTTTATATTTACACAAAATATATTTACACAATATATTTTTTTCTATTTGCATAGCAGTCATTTACTAACTGTTAAAATCTACCACAAAATTCTCTGCGGCAATGGCCAACGTGACCCCATTTTTACTGGTTTTACGCAATAAAAGTTTGCCTTCGTCACTGTCCAGTACAGCAGCGCGCTCGCAGACATTGTCTACTCCCACCGTTTTTGCGACAAAAGCAGAAGGAGTAAAGTCTCCTTTTACCTGCAACAGCTTTTCCGCGCTATAAAAATGAATGGGCAGCGAATATTCTTTGGCAAAGCGCAAAAGGCCCTGTTCATCTTTCTTCACATCAATGGAAGCTACGCTGCGTACCACAGTAAAACTGAGCTTTAGCCGATTCAATTCCTGAATGACCAGATCTTCGATTGTTTCCATCGGCGTACCGCGGCGGCAGCCGATGCCCAGATGAAGGATACGCGGGCGCAAAACTACCGTTTCCACAAAAGGCTGCACGCTTTTTTGCAGGGAAATAGCCACTCCTACCGGACCGTCATCGGCCATAACCATACCGGTAGGTAAAGGTTCTTTCACAGGGAAATCGCTCTTCACGCCCACCACTTTAGCGTCTACCAGGTAAGAAGCAAAAAGTTTTGCCCCGGTTAAATTGAAAATCGACATATTATGGCGGGTGGCCCACTCATCTACCGCAAATAGCTTATTGATATCGGTAGCGGTGGTAATGACCGGCACGGCTCCCAAAAATTCCGCTATGCCCGTAGCCAGACTGTTGGCGCCGCCGATATGACCGGACAGCAACGGGATGACGAATTTACCCCGCTCATCAATGGAAATCACCGCCGGATCTTTGGTTTTGCTGCGAATATACGGAGCAATAGCGCGAATCGCGATCCCCGTTGCGCCCAGAAAGACCAGGAGACGGTCTGTCGCAAAAGCATCTTTGCAGGCCTCCTGCAGACCGGGAGCGATTTCCTGCAGCGCCGGATCCAGCTCCGCATACCGTTTCGTTGTTAAGATTTTGGTAGTAAACCCGAAGGACTCCAGATACTGTTGTAATTTTACACTGATCAGGGCCCCGTTGCGGGTAAAAGAAAATACGGTCGCATTCATCATCCATGTACTCCGGTATTTTAATCCATCACGTCAGGCACAATTCTGCCGCCGGGCCCCGGCAGGCAGTATGCAGCAAAATATGCTTTTACTCCTCTGTTTTCCGGTGAGCGCGTTTATAGGGCTTAATCTTCAGCTTGCTGGCGTCCGCCTTACGAAACCCTGTTTCAAACGTCGGATTGTATAGCTCACTCCGCTCGTAAGCCGTACCCAAAAAACCGCCTACTGTGATCAACGCAAGGTCTTTAATCTGATTGGCTTCGGCCGTTTCCGCCAAGGTGCCCACGGTGCAGTGGAATATCTTTTCGTCCGGCCAGGACGCTTTGTACACGATGGCCGCCGGTTCTTCCGCTTTATAACCGCCGCTGATCAGTTCTTTCTGAAGCTTTTCCAGCATGCCGGCGCTGAGGAAAATAACCATCGTAGCATGGTGACGGGCATAGTCCTTGATTTTCTGTTTTGCCGGCACCCCGGTCCGTCCTTCCATACGGGTAATAATGACAGACTGACTTACCTCCGGCAAAGTGTACTCCGCTTTCAGGGCAGCTGCTGCCGCGCAGAAAGAGCTGACGCCCGGCACGATTTCATAATCCAGATTGTAGCTCTTTAAAAGATCCATCTGTTCCCGATGCGCTCCGTACACACTGGGGTCGCCGGTGTGCAGCCGCACCACCAGCTGCCCGGCCTGTGCTGCCGGTACCATTGCCGCGATCACTTCTTCCAGAGTCATCACAGCGCTGTTCATGATCTTACATTCCGGTTTAGCGTAATCCAGCAAAGCCGGATTTACCAATGATCCCGCATAAATGATAAGATCTGCTTTTTCCAGTAATTCTTTACCGCGAACCGTGATCAGATCCGCTGCGCCGGGGCCTGCCCCAATAAAATAAATCATTATGCCTCAAACTCCTTTTCTTTGACCAGAATAATAGAGAAATAACTGCTTTTATCGTCCACTTTCGTCAGATCATCATAAATCTTTTCACCGGGGAGTCCGCAATTCTCAATCATCCGGGCATGTTTCAGCAGGCCCCGACCGGTCAGTTCGTCCCGCACCCGGCCGATCTCGCTGGCCGATTTCATCAGGATTTTATTGCCGGGCATATCCAGAAAACGGCTGGATTCTTTATAACTGCCGGGCAAAATCGTCAACGGTTCCGCTTTCTCGCACAAGGAAACATTCAGTTTTGCCGCCACAGCGCAGAAGCTGGTGACCCCGGGGACCAGCAAGGCTTCGTAGCCCGCTTTCAGTACCAGCTTATGCACATAAATGCAGGTCGCATAAACGGTCGGACAGCCCAACGTGATAAATACCACATTTTTACCCTGATCCAGATACCGGATAATATCATCTGCGCCTTTTTGGTGCGCTTTGGAAATTACATCATGATCTTTGACCATAGGCATATATACGATCAGCTGCTCTTTCTCAGACAGGTCTACAATTCCTTCGACAATATTCTTTGCTACCAGCACATCGCTGTCACCCTGAGGAATGGCCAGCACGTCACATTCCCTGATAAGGCGCACGGCCTTCAACGTCATTAATTCCGGATCTCCGGGTCCTACTCCTACACTATACAGTTTCCCTTTCATCGCATAATCTCCTTTGGAAAAATTTCTGTTTTACCTGTATCTTACAGCTGCGTATGCAGCGTAATACCTGTTGTCACTTTACCTATCCATCCATACATGTCTGACCCTATGTATCTGTCCGGCTGTGTCTATCCACCGATGCGATTCGCCATGACAACACCGGTCTGTTCCCCTTGCCGATGCAGCTTCAGCAAAGCGTCCGCCGACTCTGTCCGGCCTAAGATGCCGTACACGTTGGAAAAAATGACAGCGCCGGTCTTCAGCTTTCCATGCACCCGTTTTTGCAGATAAAAATCGATCTTGCGCGTCGCTTCCGCCATGACGGTTTCTAACAGGCCTTCCCGTTTCAGAACTTTCGTAATTTCATCCGTCGTAAGAGATTGATATATCTCTTTCCCCACCTCAGGTGAAGCCCCGTGAAACATGGCCTGCAACGCCATAAATTCCGAGCGGCAGTCGGCGTACTTGGAATGAGTGTTCATCACGCCCTGGGCCAGCTTGATCAATTTTCCCGAGTGCCCGATGATCAGCAGACTCTTAAATCCCTTTAACACCGCATAATCCAACAGTTCCCCCACAAAATTGCTGCAGGTGACCGCCCTGCCAATATCTATATGGAGTTCGTCGCGGGTAAAATCCGCGCCGTAATTACCAAAGAAAACCAAAAGGTCCGTATCGCCGTTAGCCTTACGGGAATCGATCTCCGCATACATAGTTTCAATCAGCGCCCGGTCACTCATCGGCTCTACGATCCCGCTGGTACCCAAGACAGAAATACCGCCTTCGATCCCTAGTCGTGGATTAAAAGTTTTCGGCGCAATATTCACTCCTTCCGGAATGGAAATCACCACCCGCAGAGCGCCGTCATAACCAAATTGTGCCATGGAAGCCAGCACTTCCTGCGTAATCATTTTTCGCGGCACGGGATTAATAGCAGGGCCGCCCACCTTACAGGCCAATCCCGGTTTGGTCACCCGGCCGACACCAAAACCGCCCCAGATCTCTACCCTTTCATCTAACTGCTCCACCGAAGGGGTCAACGGCTGCATGCACCTTTCTTCTTCCGGTATGTGAGCCCCCGGCAGAGAAGCCGTAGCATAAATCAGTGTGCCGTTGGTGTCATCCGGATCATCCCCGCTATCCTTGCGAATTGCGCAGCGAACATAGTCAGGCCCCCGCAAAATATCCAGCACCTCTAACGTAAGCGTAATTCCCTTGGGCGTATCCAACCGTACCTTATCGGTTTGCTCCTGCGAAAGCAGCATCACCGCCGCCGCTTTCGCCGCTGCTGCGGCACAGCTGCCGGTAGTATACCCGCGGCGCATAAGTTTTCCCTGTGAAATCACCAGTTCATCTTCCATTTGTTCTACTCGTTATCCTTTTCCAACATTATTATAAATATCCTGAATAAAATATCACGACATTCTAAAATACAAAATACCTAAATAAAATACGAAGAAAAATAAAATTTCCCACCTGTTTTTCCGCCACTATTTAACAACACACCTATCCAACAACACATAAAACAAAAAAGATTCCCACCGCATTCCGGCAGAAACCAACATAACATACACCGGACACAATCTGTTAAAACAGACACTGCGCCCTGCGTTACGCCATTTCCATCGCTCGTGGATCACGGTACAGTCTGTCCGGGCGGACATCTGACTTATCAAGAACGCATCTTTACCGGAATGCTTCCTGCTCACAGTGACGGGATCGTGGCGGAGTCGCACCGCCTTACCCTTTAAACTCTTCCGAGTGCCCGAACGTATTCTTTTGTTTACGTACTTTAAAATTATAACATAGTTATGCCAATGGTACAATATTTTAAAGGATTTTATTTATTTTTTATACATTCAGACACTTCCTCTTAAAGTGAATGTGAAATAATTCCATTTTTGTGAAAACAATGTCCACAAAAAAGCAGATCTTCTATGAATCACTTCGTAGGAGACCTGCGTTTTTATGGGTTTTATTCATTAATTTTTTATCAGTCGGTATTTGTATCTCTTACCTGCCGCTCGGATTCCTTTTCCCCCTGGGCCATATACAATTCATAATAAAGACCTTTACGGTCCATTAACGCATCGTGATTTCCTACTTCTTTGACTCTGCCCTCATCCATGACCACGATGCGGTCTGCATTACGCACGGTAGAAAGGCGGTGAGCAATCACTAAAGTAGTTCTATTTTGGGACAGCTGCTCCAGTGATTCCTGGATCTGCTGCTCCGTTTTACTGTCCAGAGCGGAGGTCGCTTCATCAAACACCACAATGGGCGGATTTTTTAAAAAGACCCGGGCAATGGACAAGCGCTGCTTCTGCCCGCCGGAAAGCTTCACCCCCCGCTCCCCGATTGCCGTATCATATTGTTGGGGCAAGTGTTCAATAAACTCGTCTGCCGCGGCAAATTTCGCCGCTTCCCGGATCATCGCCTCACTGGCCGCAGTATCACCATAAGCAATATTCTGTTTAACCGATTCCGAGAACAGAAACACATCCTGCTGGACCATACCGATCTGACTGCGCAATTCCTGCTGCCGCAAAAGCTGAATATTAATGCCGTCAATAAGGATCTCGCCGGACTGGGGCTCATAAAACCGCATCAACAGGCTGGAAACGGTAGATTTTCCTGCGCCGGTCTCTCCCACAAAGCCTACCGTTTCACCAGGATGAATTTTCAGGTTAAAATCGTGCAATACGATCCGCTCCGGGTTATAGCCGAATACCACATTACGAAATTCAATTTCTCCCTTAAACTTGGGACAAGAGATTGGACAAGGCACATCCTGAATTTCCGGCACCAGCTGCATCATTTCATAAAAGCGGGCGAAACCGGCCATACCCCGTACCACCATTTCCATAAATACGGTTAAGCGATACAAGGGCCTCATAAATAAATTTACGTAGAGTAAATACGCAATAAAATCACTGAGCAGCAATTTTCCCCAGGCAATCATAAAACCGCCGGAAATCAAAACCATCAGATTCGTCACATTTGTAAAAAAATTAACGGAACCCGTAAACTGAGCTAACAGACGGTAGGATTTTTTGCGGTTTTCGGCCAGGTGAACGGCTTGCCCCATAAAGCGTTCTTCTTCCCGTTTTTCTTGGGCAAAAGACTTCACGATACGAATCCCGTTCAGGGCTTCCGCCGCTTCCGCCGTAAGTTCGCCGTTTCTTCGGCGATTTTCCCGGAACGCATTTTTCATTTTACGGTTGATATCCATCGCATGCCAGGTTTTAAGCAGTAGAAGGACTGTGATAAGAAGACCCAACGGCAGATTCAGGTACAATAACATGAGGATGGTACCTGTCATAGTAAAGCAGCAGACCACCGCATCATGAGGCCCCCGAAAGGCCAGTTCACCGATTTCCGTAATGTCGCTGGTCAGACGGCTTAACAATTGTCCCGTTTTGCTGTTATCAAAAAAATGAAAGGACAGACTCTGCAAATGACAGAACAGGTCCCGCCGCATATCGTTCTCCATGGCGATGCTCATGGCACGTCCGTGATAGTTTACCCAAAACATGATCCCATAACTGAGTACATATAATACAAATAAAATACCACCCAGATACAATAGAAGCTCAATATCATGATTAGGCAGCGCATCCCGGATAATCTGGCGCACCATCATAGGAAAGACCAGATCAAGGCCGGAAGTGATAAAAGCGCCTAAAATGACCAACAGCAAGGTTACTTTATATGGTTTGTAATAATTTAAAAAATAGCGGTACATGAAAAGACTTCCTAATGTATGTGATTGACGATCATTTATGATTTACGTCTATATGTGATCCACGGTCATATAATTTATTATATCACATGTTTTACAAGGTTGTGTAGTTGACGATGTTATTCAATGTGCTTCATGATCAGTTGTTTTTGCTCTTCGATTTGTACCGCCAGACGGTTAAAATCATCATAGTATAATTCATGAACCACATATTCCGGTTCAATCAAATCAAAAATTTCAGCAATCCAGGGTTCCCGGAACGTACGGTGCTGATCAATATTGCAGACATGGTTCAGCAGCCGGGCGTCATTCTTTAACGTAGGTACCAGGGTGGGCACTTTTCTCTGATAATCTCCGGAAAGGGAACAACTCAGATGCACGCCTTTCACATAGTTTCGCAACTCGCCCAAATCTTTCAATATCTTACAAATATAAGCGACCCCTTCTTTTTCTGTTTGCAGATCGGGATTCGTATTCATCAAATGTCCGGTATCCAGCATTAAACCTACATTGTTAAAATTCAGACTGGTCAGAAACTTCTCTGTCAGAGCGGGATCCGTCAAACGCAATCCCGGCCACCAGGTATTTTCAAACAGGGCCCACTTATCCTGCGGAATTTCCTTTTTGATCCGGTTGAATACCCGGGCAAACATCTTGGTGATTTCCTCATCAGTATGAGCAAACTGCCAGGAATATTCTTCCGCCGGCGACACTTCTTCCACATGAAAGACCATGTATTCCGGATCTTCCATCAGAGCGGCCTGAATATTACGTTTTATCTGGAGCAGCCAGGCTCTTTTCTGCGTGCCCCCATAATACTCCCGCAACGCCTCTTCCGTGCCGAAAATCTGGAAAAGCCGTTCTTTATTATCTTTCCACAAATCATACCAGCAGGACCAGGAGCGCAGATGTACCCCTATTGTTTCTTCTTCAAACGAGCACATATAGGGCTCACTGCGATAAACTAATAATTCAATCCCGTCCAACCCCAGGAACTGAAGGTATTCCCGCAGAGATTTGCCACTGCGCCTTATAGCCTCTTCATATCCCGGAACCGTGCAATAATTAAATAATTGTTTCACGCTGCCATCTCCACAAGAAAACCCGGTTCGCCTTCCTGATACGGGAAACAGAACCGGGATATCTTTAACAATCTTAAAATGCATCAGCGCCGCCAAACCCGGCGCCGCCAACTATACGTACATTGTCAACAGAAAAAGCGTCCATGATATCCTGGAGATTTTCTTTCAGCAACAACGTGCGCAGGCGTTCGTTGCCGGATACCACCAGAAGATTTTTACCGGAGCGGTTAATATTCTGTAAAACGCTGAAACGTTTCGCAAATACTTCGTCTCCCACTTTCTTTTTCAGGGCAGCCAGACAGGCGGCCAATTCCGGCTTGCTCCTGGCAAAGCGTTCTTCCAAGGGAACAAACGTTGTGGTTGTCAAACAATGATTTACAACGTATTGCGGTTCCTCTTCCAACCTTCCCTGTCTGGACAAAATTACTTTTTCACTTACCGACTGCATAGAAATAGGCTCAATTACGGACATGGTCAATACCTCCTTAACAATAACAGACACGGACAACCGATTTCATTTCCTGAATGACGTGAGAGTGAATGTGAGAGTCAGGAAGCATGCACCTGTGAGAGAAGGAAATCCGGCGGTCAAAAGACAATACAGCGGGCCGCGTGTTTCCCAAGTACAAGCTTGAAAAATACTTTTAATAGAAATTATTACTAATTTCTTTTTATTTATTAATGCTACCATTTATCAGGGTTTCTGTCAATTGATTCTCTACTGTTTCTATCAATTACTTTTCTGCGTTTCTGTCAATTGCTTGCCTGCTGTTTCTATCAATTACTTTTCTGTTGTTTCTGTCAATTACTTTTCTGCGTTTCTCGCTCATTGCCGCGCCCTTTTCTGCTTGCAGAAAAAGGCAAACTCCACTTACCTGTAAAATAGTACCTGCACAATTATAATGACGCGATCCTGAAAAATGACACGATAGCAAGAAGAAACACGCGATATTGAAAAGCACGCAATGTTGAAAAGCACACGCATACGCTTATAATAAGTCCAAAGGAACCAGCGCCCGGATCCCGCCGGGTGTAATGGCATTTTCCGCTTTGACCCGGAATACGTCTTTCAATAAATCGATGTTGATCACCTCTGCCGGCGGTCCGTCTGCCACCATAGACCCCTGTTTCATTACCGCCACATGGTGCGCAAACTGCACGGCCTGATTCAAATCGTGCAGGACCAGAACCACAGTAAGTCCCAGCTCCGCATTCAGTCGCTGCAGCAGCTTCATGACTTCCAATTGATGACTGATGTCCAGGTAGGTGGTCGGCTCATCCAAAAGCAGTACCTGCGGTTTCTGGGCCAGCGCCATGGCAATCCAGGCACGCTGCCGTTCACCGCCGGACAAGGTTTGCAGCGTGCGGGCCTGATAGTCCTTCAGATTGGCCTCCTGCAAAGCCCATTCGATACAATCCCGGTCTTCCGAAGAGGCTCCGCCAAAGAACTGGCGGTAAGGGAATCGCCCCATCGCAACCAGATCCCTTACGGTAATATCAGAAGGCGCCACAGGGGACTGAGTCAAAATCGCCAGCTTTTGCGCGAACTCCCGGTAGCTGTACGCCCCCACCTCTTTGCCTAAAAGGCGGATACAGCCGGCAGAAACGGGATTAATGCGGCAGATCGCTTTCAGCGTCGTACTTTTACCACACCCATTGGGACCGATGATCGCCGTAATTTTTGCTTTGGGTATGTCAAGATTAATATTATGTACAATGGTTTTGTGATCCAGCACAACGTCGAGACCATGTACTTCGATCATCGTCTCCATCACAGTTCCCTCCTTAACAGAAAGAGAAAGAACGGCGCTCCGATAAAGGCCATGATGATGCCTACCGGTAATTCCACCGGCGCAAAAACGACCCGGGCGAACGTGTCGCTGAGCGTCACTATGGCAACGCCTAAAATGGCGGCGCCCGGCACCAGATACCGGTAGTCAGAACCCAGGATCAAACGGGAAATATGGGGAATGACCAGCCCTACGAAACCCAAGAGGCCGACGACGCTGACAGCGCTGGCTGCCAAAAGAGCGGCAATGGCCGTAAGAACGATCCGTGTGATCTCTACATGGACGCCCAGCCCCTTGGCCATATCATCCCCCAATTGCAGGATATTTAAATAGTGCGAGCTGAGAACAGCTAATATCAGACCGACAACCGCATAAGGCACAATGATGCTGACATGAGGCCAGCTGCGGGCCGCCAGGCCCCCTACCATCCACATTAAAGCCCCGTTTACCCGGTCGCTGTAAAAAATCAGCAGCCCCGAGATACCGGCGCCTAAAAAAGCAGATACGGCTACGCCGGCCAAAATAATACGAACTGGTTTAATACCATTTTTCCAGGCCAGGATATAAATAGCAACGGCGGCGGCCATCGCGCCGACAAAAGCCACCGGCGTGATCAGGTACTCCAGTGCCGGAAATAAGATCATCACCGTAATACCGCTGATACCGGCCCCGGAAGAAATACCAATTATGTGAGGATCAGCCAGCGGATTGCGCATGACCGCCTGCAAAATACAGCCGGAAAGCGCCAGATTCATACCCACCAGTGCGCCGACGATCATCCGGGGCAACCGTATATTCCAGATGATCTGATCCTGAGGCGCAGCCTGCGGATGCAGCAAAATCGTAAAAATCTGAGACAAAGAAATATCCGCAGCCCCTTTTGCTACGGATAAAAAGCAGCCGATTGCTGCCAGTATGACAAAAAGCGTCAGCATAAGCATACGCCAAAGCGTACGATCGATACCGAAACGTTTTGCCTGCCCCGCTTCATTAACGTCCCTTTCCCCCATAGAAACCTCCGGCCATTAGTTAAACAGCTCCGGATACACGTCCTTCGCCATAAGTTTTACCGCTTCCGGATACCGCAGACCCGGGTTCAGCAAAAACAGATTCTCCGGCAGCACATATACCTTCTGCTGCCTTACCGCACGCAACGCAACATAGGCCGGGTTGCCTTTGACATCGGCCTGTAAACGGCTTTCAATTTTTTCCCTGGCGCCCATAGACGTGATAAAAAGGATTTCCGGATCCTGCTCCACCAGGGCCTCAATACTATACGGCGTCCGTTCCGGGCTGCCTTCCACAGCTTTGGCTCCTCCGGCTACATTTTTGAAACCTAACAGTTTGGCGACTCCGCCGGCGATACTGTTCTCCAGTTCTACCGTCACCGTAGAGGGTGTGGCATGCAGGATCACGATTTTCTTATGTTCTCCCGCCGGAACTTTCGCCAGGATGCCCTGTACTTCCTGGTCCATCTTTTTATTCTGCTCCACGGCCGCTGCCTCATTGCCAAAAATTTTGCCTGTGATCAGCAACGCCTGTTTGATCTCGTCATAGGTTTTCGGCTGCAATACAACAGAGGGAATATGACTGGAATCCAGCATTTTAATAAACTTGTCATGCAGCTGCGCGTTTAAAATCACCAAATCCGGTTTCAGGCTCACGACTTTTTCCATACTGACATTATACACATGCCCTACTTCCGGTATGTTCAGCATAGAAGGAGGAATATCTTTTTCCTTGCCCGTGGGACGACCGACGATTTTACCCCCAACCGTGTCTACATAACCCAAAAGAGAAGGTGCCAGAACAACCACACGTTCCGGTTTTTTCTGCAACGTGATCTTCCGGTTTTCAAAGTCGGTGATCTCCGCAAATACCCCTGTACCCGCAGACGTCGTCTTGTCTCCCCCGCCGGTAGCCGCATTATCCGGCTTGCAACCGGCCAGAAGCAACACGGCCATACATAAAACAGCCAACCAGATCCGCTGTAATCTCATAATTTCATCCCGCTTTCTTGTTTTAAGCTCACTCTTACAGTATACTGAATATGGTGAAAATACTGGTGCTTATATTACATATAAGTACGTTTACATAATAACACAGGTTACTAATAACGTCAACGAAAGGGACCGTTATGCTGGATATACGTTACGAAGATGAAGCTCTTCTGATCCTGGAAAAGCCGCCGGGCATTCTGGTACATCCTACTGCCAAAGACATTTCTGATACTCTCTATCATGAAGTAGAGGCTTATTACCGGAAAAAAGGCTGGTCGCTGCAACTGCACCCGGTCTCCCGTCTTGACCGCTACACGTCAGGGTTAGTGATTTTTGCCAAATTCCCTGAGATTCAAGGAAAACTCATCAAACAAGGCATCCAAAAAGACTATCTGGCGCTGATCACCGATCCTCTCCCCCGGGCCCATGGCCTGATCGATGCCCCTATCGCCCGTAAGCCGGGCAGCATCATCGAAAGAGAGATACAGCCCACAGGCAAACCCTGCAAAACAGAATACTGGTTCCTGCAGAGCAATCCTGAGACCGGCATTACGCTGGTACGCTGCCGGCTTTATACGGGTCGTACCCATCAGATCCGCGTACATTTAGCCAGTATCGGCTGTCCCCTGTGGCAAGACGGTCTTTACGGGAAAGAAAAAGGACCTCAGCAGCGGCACGGTCTTCATTCTTATAAACTCTCCTTCCGCCATCCCTGGACCGGCGTACAAATCGAGGTCACGTCCGCATTACCGGAAGATTTGCGCAGGCAGCTCTAAAAGGCACTGCCGGCTCTCATAGTGAGATCCGGTTTCCTTTTCTTACAAAGAGTCGGTTGGAAAGTGACGCGAAGAGGCGCCCTTGCGGCAACAGTTCTTTGTACCATCAAATCTACTCCATAAAAATATACTAAAACAGCGTATGCTATCCTGATATGTATGTGTTATAATAAAAATATCAATAAGCATGACAACACACAGTATCGTACTATCTATTATCATAAGGAGGTTTGATTTTATGCCATTGGTTGATTCCAAAGCAATGTTTAAGAAGGCCTACGAAGGCCACTATGCCGTAGGGGCTTTCAATGTCAACAACATGGAGATTATTCAGGGAATCGTAGAGGCGGCGATTGAGGAAAAGGCGCCTCTGATCCTGCAAGTTTCCGCCGGCGCCCGCAAATATGCCAAACACATTTATCTGACCAAATTAGTGGAAGCGGCCGTAGAAGACACAGGGCTTCCGATTTGTCTGCACCTGGACCACGGCGCTGATTTTGAAATCTGCAAAGAGTGCGTGGACGGCGGCTTTACTTCCGTCATGATCGACGGCTCTAAATATCCTTTTGAAGAAAATATCGCCCTGACCAAGCGGGTGGTAGATTATGCGCACAGCAAAGGCGTAGTCGTTGAAGCGGAACTGGGCAAACTGGCCGGCGTAGAAGACGCTGTAAAAGTAAATACCAAAGACGCAACGTATACCGATCCTGATCAGGCCGTGGAATTTGTGGAGCGAACCGGCGTAGACAGTCTGGCCATCGCCATCGGTACCAGCCACGGCGCCTATAAATTTAAAGGTAAGCCGGAACTGGATTTTGCCCGTCTGGAAAAAATCACCAATTTACTGCCCAACTTCCCTCTGGTACTGCACGGCGCTTCTACCGTCATCCCTTCTTTTGTCGAAGAATGCAACAAATACGGCGGCAAGCTGGACGGCGCTCAGGGCGTTCCGGAAGACATGCTGCTGAAAGCTGGTCAATTCGGCGTTTGCAAAATCAACATCGATACGGACCTGCGTCTGGCTATGACAGCGTCCATTCGTAAATATTTTGTGGAACATCCTGCGGACTTTGATCCCCGGCAATACCTGGGGCCGGCCCGGGAAGCTATCAAAGCCATGGTCGCCCATAAAATGCGCGATGTTTTGAACTGCTCCGGCAAAGCCTGATTTGATTCGGTTATCCAGGAGCCCTTATGGTACATCTGTTTTCTTTGCTGCACGCATGCAAAAACATTATCTTGCACCAAAAATTATATCTTGCAACCTTGTTGGCGGCTTTATGCTATCTTTTTATCGGGCATATGTGGGCCGTAGAAGGCCTGCCGCCATCCATGACTCATGCGCAGGGTGGCGAGCCGGTCACCGCCACAGTCACTTCTATTCTCACAGACACCGATGCCGTACGTCCCAACATCGCGAAATTTAAACACATCCGCTTCACTGCTCAACTGACCGAAGGATCGGAAAAAGGCAGTACGGTCACCGTCTCCCAAAACAAGGCCGGCACCTATTATAGCAATCGTGAGGTGGCAGTGGGTGACAGAGTGTTAGTAATAAAAAATATCGAACACGCCGGAACCTGGGATTATGTAGAGCATCAGCGCAGCCATATCCTGTTGGGTATTCTGGTGATTTTTGCTCTTTGTATTCTCTGGTACGCAAAAGCCAAGGGATTCAATACCCTGCTTTCCCTTTTCTTCTGCATTGCCGCTATCTTTACGGTCTTTGTCCCGGCCATTTTATCCGGCAAGAATATTTATCTCTGGACCTTTCTCACTTGTACTGCCATTGTCAGCACCAACCTGCTGCTGGTCAACGGTTTCCATAAAAAAACCCTGGCTACCGCTCTTGGCTGCCTGTGCGGCATCTTGGTCGCAGCATTTACCAGCATAGCCGCAGACAGCTTTCTGCATCTGACCGGCATCATTGACGAAGAGTCTGTCTATCTGCTTTTATTAAACAAGGAAAATCCCATCGATCTGCGGGCCATCGTCTTCAGCGCTATTATTATCGGCGCATTGGGCGCTATCATGGATGTGGCCATGGACATCGCCTCTGCTTTATACGAAATGAGTCAGAACGAAGAAATGCCGACCCGCCATACGTTGTGGCAGGCCGGCAATAATATCGGACGGGATATTTTAGGTATGATGTCCAACACTCTGGTATTGGCTTATATCGGCGGTTCTCTGACCGTAGTCCTGTTGTATGCGGCTTACACCTATTCGTTCGCCGCTCTGGTCAACCGGGAAATGGTTGTAGTGGAAATTCTACAGGCTATTATCGGCAGCTTTGGTATTTTATTTACCATCCCCTGTACTTCCTTTATCAGTTCCCGTCTCTACGCAAAACGTCGCCGTATCCGCAGAAGGCTTTAGTTTCCAGTCCCCGTATTTTCTCATGTAGTTCATACATTTCTTTATAAATGCCGTTTTTCGCCAACAGTTCCTTGTGAGTCCCTTCTTCTGCCACCATGCCATTTTGCAGGACGATGATACGGTCCGAATTCACAATGGTGGAAAGCCGGTGCGCTACCGTAATCGTAGTCCGATCTTGGGATAAACGGTCCAGCGATTCCTGAACGAGTTTTTCCGTCGCGTTATCTAAGGAAGAAGTTGCCTCATCCAGTACTAACACCGGCGGATTTTTCAAAAAAGCCCGGGCAATGGCAATCCGCTGTTTTTGCCCGCCGGACAACTTCACCCCCCGTTCGCCGATACGGGTTTCATACCCTTGGGGCAGTTTTTCAATAAATTCATCCGCAGCCGCCATGACGGCTGCTTTTTTTATCTCCTCTTCGCGGCTGTCTTCTTCCGCGTAAGCAATATTATATTTTACAGAATCAGAAAACAGGAACACATCCTGCTGCACCAAGCCAATGGCTCTGCGCAGAGATTGCTGGGTATATTCACGGATGTCCCGTCCGTCTAAAAGAATACGCCCACCCTGCAACTCGTAAAAACGCAACAGCAAACTCGTAATGGTAGTTTTACCTGCGCCGGTTTCTCCCACAAAGGCGATTTTTTCTCCCGGTCTGATTTTCAGACAAAGATCCTTTAACACCAAACCGCCGCCATAACTGAAGCTCACATGGTCAAATTCAATCTCGCCTTTCACATTCTTACAATCTATCGCATCGCTGCGATCCTGTATCTCCGGCTGCAGCTGCATAATCTCATAAAAGCGCTGAAAACCCGCCATGCCTCTCTGATACATTTCCGTCAGCACCGTCAGGCGCAGCAGCGGTTTCATAAACAAATTCACATACAGTAAAAACGCTACAAAATCACTGAAAGGCAGTTTGTCTGCTGCAATCAGCATGCCGCCGGCGCCCATGATCGCCACGTTAGTGATGTTGCTGAAAAAGGTGATGCTGCCGGAAAAATAGGCCACCAGGCGCAGCGTCCGAATACGCGCCTTGATATAGGCCACGCATTTTTCAGAAAAGCGGCGGCTTTCCTGTTCCTCCAGGGCAAAGGCTTTTATCAGGCGGATCCCTGTAAGGGCCTCCGTTCCCTGCGCGGAGACTTCACCATAAAGAACCCTGTTCTTGCGGAATTGCTGCTTCATACGCCGATTGATCACCACCGTATGAATCGTTTTCACTACCAGTAAAAATACGATTAAGCCGGCCAGAAGCGCATTCATCCAGAAAAGAATGCAGATCGTCCCCAACATGGTAATGCCGCAGACGATCACATCATTCGGACCGCGAAACGTCAGTTCGCCGATTTCTGTAATATCGGTCGTAATCCGTGTTAGGAGCTGCCCTGTTTTATTATTGTCAAAATAACTGAAAGACATATTTTCCAGATGACGGAAAATATCCTGCCGCATATCATTTTCCATATTGGCAGATACGCGCAGACCGTAGTACTGCACCGTATACATGAGGCCAAAATTCATACAATATAACACAAAAAGAATAGCAAGAATATGCAGCATCCCCTGCACATCTTTCTGGGGAAGTTCGGTATTCAGTATATGACGTACCAGGACCGGGAACACCAGATCCAGCACCGCCGTAAGGAGCGAGAGGAAAAGTACCAGCGCCAACACGCCGCGGTAGGGTTTGTAATACGAGTAAATCAGCTTAATCATTACTTTCCTCCCGTTTTAAGCGATCCCAGATATGCAGACGATACGCTCCGATAATCTTCCCTTCCGGGGTAATCGCCGGTGCTTCCACACCCGCCACCCACCTGCCGTCATCACTGATTCCTGCGGCCTGGCAGGGACCGGCTGTCGGATAAAAAGCCTCTTCCCTGCCGGACGCCAGATCCAGCACCACAAGGCCGTGAGCCGTATACGCATGCGTCCGTACGTTTCTTCCTATGGCACAGGCCGCCTTGCCGGCAGCAAATGCCAGATTTTCAATCGGCGCCCTGCCTTGATACTGGTATTTAAATTTCCCTTCCGGGCTAAACATGAATAAGCTGCTGTTGCTAGGGTGCTCTACCGGCGTAGGCAACTGCCAGTTTTCCCTGTTAAAGGTGTTAATCGTTGTGAACAACACACCCTGCGGCAAAATATAACCATCTCTGCCGGAAGCATTAATCCAGGCATTATCTACTTTTGTTGCCTTGGAAAGATAACGCCACCACAAAAGTTTTCCGGTTTTATCCAGGTAAAACCCTCTTCCGTCACTGGCGGAACCGGCTAAATAATTCCCGTCAGCAGAAAAATTAGGACTGCCACGCATGACCGTATTGTCGAAAGGTTCCACAGGCGGTATAAAACGTTCCTCCAGCAACCTGCCTGTCTTTTGATCCAGAAAATACATTGTACTTTTATATTTCATTTCCGGTCGAAAATCAAAAGAAGAAGTAGAAATTACCACTCGTTGCGCCGCATCACTTACGTCGCACCAGTTGATCCAACTGTCAATTCGTTCCTCCGCCGGGAATTTCCAAATCAGATCGCCCTTGACGGATACCGCTATCATTCGTCCGCAATAGGTGCGATTACCTTTTTCATCCATAATGAAACGGTATATATTCGCATAAGCGTTTCCTGCTTTATCTACTGCTATATGAACCGTAGCCGGATACGACCGCATAGATGCGTCAGAACCGGCAAAGTCAGCACCTTTATGCCGCCATAAAATATCACCGGTCTGAATTTCTATCCCGTACAGATTACCTTCTGCGCTGCTTTCGCCCACATAGGCGATCTTGCCATCCGGGGTCACCGCTAAGGAAACCAGCTTGCCAATGCCCAAAGAACGCTTCCAAAGCTGCTTGCCCTTTTTATCAAACAGAAACAGTTCCCCCCGGTCCGTACCGACCAGCCAGCCTTCTTCATTTTTCACATATTCGATCAGCGCCCGGGTAAAACCCATCCGATCATAGTTTTCGACCGGCACATCGCCTAAATACACACTATAGCCGTCTTTCCTGCTGCTGTCTTGAAACAAGGTCCAGGGCGTACGGCTGCCCGTAAGCCAAAATAACGCGCAGCAGGAAAAAGCAAATAATAGTAAAATCGCTACTTCTTTCAGTTTTCGCATAATTACATCCCTAATTAAAGTACCTCGTGTTGTCTTTTCTTAACCGGCAATTTCAATATGTCGACCGGATAATTTCAATGTGTTGTTCGAAAATAAAAGAATCAAAATGGCGTACCGTTTAAAAATAAAGCTTCGCAATATCATATATCTGCCGCAGCACACCAAAATAAAACCCCTGTTCCGACAACACATACGAAATTTTGCCGCAGACCACCAGAAACGTAACTACGGCAAACACACCACAGGCTGCCTTTTCCCACCGGTTCCAGAACTGCACGATCGGCGAATTTCTGGCTGAAAAAAAGCCCCGGCTCACCACCGAAAGAGCCAACGTCTGCGCCCTTCTAAGGCAACGCGCCAGCAAAGGCTTTGCTACATAAGGCAGATGACGTACGACTGCCTTACGCCCCTTTTTACTGTCACTGCGGAGCTGCAGCGCCGTAATGATTTCTCCGGTTTCTGAGGCCAATACAGGCAGAAAACGAATGGCCGTCACCAGCATAAACGCAATCTGAGGCGGCAGACGCCAGGCCAGCAGTGCATGCAACAGTTGTCGGGGATCTCCGGTCCAGCAAACCAGCAATCCCAGAGAAAACATGCTGGCAGCGCGCAGCCCCTGTACTGCACCGTACAAAATACCTTCCCGGTAAATATAAAGCCCTCCGGTGACAGCGCCCAACAGCGGCACCCCCGGTGAAATCAGTACAAACAAAGGAGTACGGGGCGTTTGCGCAAAAAATAAAGCCTGACTGACCATGCTGCCCCAGAGTTCCAGCATCAACAGTACAGCCATAACCTTCCATTTATAAAGAGAAGTACCGGCTGCTACATGCAATAAAAGTGTTGCGCCAAAAATCAAAAACAAAGAACGGGGATTATCGATAGTAATGGTAAGAATCGCTACCAGAAATAAGACGATCAGTTTGGTTCTCCCGTTAATTTGCCTTGCCCAGGGACGGGCATCCGTGCCCTCCCATAACTGCCGCATGGACATACCGGGTCACCTCCTCTTCTGTGATACAGGGGGGAATGGATAAAGATTCCGAAATATCCAACACCGCAGGTATCGTTAAACCGCTCTGTTGCAAGAGCCCGCGGTCACTTAACACCGTACCGACCCTCCCATCCGCTAAAATCTTTCCCTGTTCCAATAAAATGATCCTGTCTGCAATTTGCGAAGCCAATTCAATATCATGCGTGCAGATAAACACGCTGCCGCCTTTTTCCTTATACGCGGACAATAGCTTTTTAATCTCCGTCAGACTGTTTTCATCCTGTCCCGTAGTCGGCTCATCCAACAGCAGCAACTTGGGTTCTTTTGCCAGCATGGCTCCCAATACCACCCGCAGCCTTTGCCCCTTACTTAGCGCCAGAGGAAAGTCAGCGCCATTTCCCGCCAGATGCAGACGCTGCAGCAACGCAGCCGATTTTTCCGGGGTCATGCTCTTATTTTTCCAGGCCAGCTCCTCTTCCACTGTATCTGCCAATAACATCAAGTCGGATTCCTGCAACAGATAACCAATTTCTCCCAGTTGTTCCTGGAGCGGTTTCCCCTCTAACAAAAGACAACCTCCGGAAGGACGGGTAATTCCACCCAAAAGATTTAACAAGGTCGATTTTCCGGCGCCGTTAGACCCCATCAACGCCGTGATTTGCTGCCGGTACAAAGCAAACGATATACCGTGCAGAGTATTCTCTTTCGCCCCGTTATAGCGATATACAATATGTTCACCCTCCACGACCGCAGTATCTGTCGCCCCTGGGGAAAACGCTTTCGCAGACGTTGCGGTTTCCCTCTCCGTAAGGCTCTCATCTACTGCTATTCGCGAAATGACACATTCCTGTGCAATCCGACGGGCCGTCGCGGCTTTATCAGAAGTCAGTTCAGATAAGCCCAACAAACGTCCCAGTTTGACGCTCTGGGGTTCTCGTACCCCCATCTCCCGGTCCCGGCCCAGTGTAGGCCAGGCCTCTTCCATAGGACCGTCATAAACGATTTTCCCTTTCTGCATAATTGCCAGACGAGGGAAATAGCCGGCTAATTCATTCACACGGTGTTCGATCATCAAAATAGAAATTTGTTCTTCTTTGTTTAGACGGAGCAACAATTCCATAAAAGCCTGCACACCCTGTGGATTCATCTGGCTGACAGGTTCATCTAAAATTAAAAGTTGGGGCTTCGTAATCAAAATTGAAGCCAGCGCCAGGCGTTGCCGCTGTCCGCCGGAAAGTTGATGAATACTATAATCCTCATAGCCCTCTAGCCCTACTTTAGCCAATGTTTCTGCAACCGCTTTATGTACCTGTTCCGGCTCTACGCCCTGATTTTCCAACGCAAATCCCGTTTCATCCGCCACCGTCATGGCAAAAAGCTGGTCATCCGGCGTCTGATATACCGTACCTGCCAAACGTCCTATTTTTTCCGGCGGCCAACAAGTAATATCCTCTCCGTCCAGCATAACTTTTCCCTGCAAAACACCACGACCCTCTTCTGAAACCAGACCGCTGATGATTTTAATCAAGGTAGATTTCCCACAACCGCTGCGTCCGGCCAAAAGAAGCATTTCTCCGTCGTTCAGCGTCAGTGAAACGTGTTTCAGAGTACACTCTTCCCGGCTCTGGTATTTATACGAAACATCCTGTATGCACAACATTGCCGCACCTCTATCCTTCTTACCGACGCCCGCTGCGTCCGGTCAACAGTCTGTTGCAAATCAACATCCTAACAAGATATGCTTCCCTGCTTCAATCCGCCGACAAAATCATTCTCCTACCACCTGCTGCAGTTTTAAACCCGTTTTATAACCGAGCCAGCAGCCGATACTGCTATAAAGCAAACCATTGACAAACATATACATGACCAAAAACCAGTCGGCATAATATAGCCGATAGAAAAACATCATTTGTTCCAGGTTAATAAAACTGATCAACGCATCCCCCAACCCTAAAAGCAGGGCCACTCCCAGCATATATTTCCTGCTCACCGTTTTTTTACTGTAAAACCTACAAAGATAAAGTAAAATCTCCAGTACTGCCACGTTTACAGACATACTAAGCATACCTAACGGCGTAAAATGTCCGAACATAATACCGGACAACATGTATTTCACCAGATAAAGCAAAGTCAAAACGCCGGGTTTGCGGTATAAGACCAGTAAAGACATGACCAAAAGATATTGCATTACGCCACTCAAAAGACCGGTAACCAAACTGGAAAAAGGACCTAATAGCGCATGGACCAAATCCCCCAAAATCGTTGACGGCAAGGAAATGCCGCCAAAGGAAATCGCGGCAAACAAGGCTACCGTAATCGCGCCTTTGGCGCCAATCAACCTGAGACATTTCTTCAGACGAAACATTAAGAAAGACAAGATTAGAAAACAAAGTCCCGAAACACAAACAGCAATAAAACCAAGACTGTGTTTTTTCGCAATGGTCAGAGGTACTTCCTGTATTTTCTGCTGTTCACCGCCCGTGACCGTAATCCGTAGCGTATAATCCCCTTCCAGAATCTTAAAATAATCTACATACAACGGTAATATAAACGACTGCATCTTTTTCCCGTCCAACGAGATCAAAGCTGTCGTTTCCGCTCCGATTCCCGTTTTACCGGCCCAGCCTTCCCCTGTTTCATGATCGGTCTTACCGGCAGTAATCAGTCCATCTACCACGTTCCCCGTAGCCCGATCCAACAATTGTGCCTTAAACTTTAGCACACGGATATCTTTTTGCGGGTTTCGCATATCCAGCATCAGATACGCCGCCGGATGATTAAACACTGCGGCCCAGCTGGTGCTTCCGTCCCCCACCATCCGGTTGCGAAAACTTTCCATCGTGGTGTCACGAACATAAATTACACCCGCTTCCGCTCTTTCATCCCGGTGTCCCAGATTATCGACCGGCAACACAACGGATTGTATATACCAATTAAATTGTTTATTATCCATTTTTTTGGATAATGACTGAGCGGCAGGCTCTTCGGCTCCGGCTGCATTATAAGAAAACCGAACTAACCGGGTTTCCGACCACTCTTTTGTTTCTACCGTGATTTGTATTTCTTTTTTACCGGACGACGTCCCCTGTAAACCTTGCAGATAAAGCAAGTCAAAATTCTGGGCATAGTCCGCATCAAGCTTCCACTGAGCAGTCGCCTTGCCATTGCCAACCTGCCATCCCTCTTTAGGCAACGCGGTAAACCCCTCAGGCAAAGAAACCGTAACCCTGGCTTCCTGCGTGTGGGGTACATCAAAGCTTTGCAGGTGAACATAGAGCGGCAGCGTACTGCGCCCGGTCATCTCGCTCAACGCATGTTTTTCCATACTATAGGGGTAAATCGTCTCCAGTTTCTGCCCAGCCCGGCTCAAGACCGGATAACCGATTACGCTCAGGCACAACAGCAATATCGTGATGATTCTTCTGAAAATAGGATGCATCTGTAATACGAATCCTTTACTCTTTTATTTAAAACAAACTTTCCTGCCCACTATATCCTCGCTTCAGGCGTATGGCAAATCCTGTGCAGAAGATGTTCTTCCCGCCGCTTTGTCTTCACGTTTTCCCGCGTTGTGATTTCCAGTTTGCCACTCAACGGATTATGCACAACAGAAATGTCCGCTTCATAAGCTCGGCTCAACAGTGCTTCGGTAAATACCTGTTCCGGCCTGTCATCCGCCAACAGCTTGCCTTCGCCTAAGAGCATGACCCGACTGCAATAAGCTGCCGCCAAATCCAGTTCATGAACCACCATTAAAATAGTCTTCCCCATATTGGCCAGTTCCCGGGCAAAACGAAATATTTCTTCCCGATACACCATATCCAGCCCGGTGGTCGGTTCATCTAAAAACAACACCGGCGTTTGCTGCGCCAGCACTTTGGCCAGTAGAATACGTTGCTTTTGACCGCCGGAAACCTCCGTGACCGGCCGATCCGCCAGATCCAGCGTCCCCGTATAGGACATACAGTCCCGCGCCAGTTCCATATCTCCCTGCGTCTCGCTTTCCCACCATTTCATATAAGGGTACCGACCGGTCAGGACTATATCCATACCGGTATAGCCGAAAGAGGTTTCCACATGCTGTTGCAGATAAGCCACCTTACAGGCCAGTTCCTTCTCTCCGTACTCCGCCAGGGCCCTGCCAAAATAAAAGATTTCCCCTGTCTGTGGGGGAAGCAGGCCCCGGATGGTTTTTAACAGAGTACTTTTGCCGGCCCCGTTACAGCCGATGATGCCAATCAGCTCTCCGGCATGGACAGCAGCATCGATCCCACTGATAATTGTTTTTTCGCCATACCCAATCGTTAAATTGCGTATATCTAATACAGTCTCCACAGTCATTCCCTCTTAACTCTTTATATTTAATTCAAAATGATTTTCTTATTAATATAAAATTCTAATAGTCTTATTATATCTTATTTAGAAAGTAAAAAGAAGAACCCATTACAAATAAATAACCCGCCCACTCTCAGGGCAGGTCATTTTTCTCCTATGTGTTTTCAAGTATTTGACTTTTTTGCAATAGAGGGGTTGGGATATTGCCTGATCCAGGACTTCAGATCGTCCGGGGCGATACCCAGCGTTTGCTGTGCCCAGTCAAACCAGCTCACGGATTTTTTACGGGACAGCAGCACTTCGTCCATCGTCATCGAAGAATGCTGCGAAATAATCCAGGCCAACTTGATGTGATGAATGGGATACCCCGCCATAAAAAGACGATATACCTCTTTCGCATCGATCCCCCACCACTTTTCAGCGCAGTGCGCCTTGCGCAAAAGATCGCGGTCATGCAAAAGTTGAGGCGTAATACCCAACAGCAGCTCAATTTTCATCCAGGCATAATCCCGACGCAGCGCCAATACATCCTCAAGCGGTTTTTGGGCGACAAAGGCGTACATCGCCCCCTTATCCAGATCGTAATAGGAAAAACCGGCGGCTTTATGCTTTTTGACCTCATCTTCCGTCATGCCATATTTTTCCCATAAAATGCGATACTGTTCTTCTTCCGGCAAACGCAGCATCATAATTTTCACGCCCCTTTGTGAATGTGAGCGGCTTAAAAAGCCGCTCACGGTAAGATTAAAGTTAAACTTCACTTATTCTGAACTGTACTATCTTTTAGTCCAAACCATGGGAACACATTCCGAAACCGTTCTCTCCGCCAATGATGCCTGCTTAGAACGTATATTCATAGCCAAGCATAAAGTTGCGGCCGAGAGAATAGAAGTTGGCAGTACTATTTGAAGTAATATCAATACGATCCAAAAGATTATTCAAATGGAGCCATACCTTCTGATTCGATTCGGGTGCATAGGTCAGATGCAGATTGGTAAAGAATTGTGGCTTAATATGCCTCTGCGGATTCCTAATGCTAGCTCTTGTAGAAGTGCGATCTCCAATAAAATTGCCTGTTAAAGAGCCTGTAAATTTGGTATTCTTATAATTCAACCCGCCGTTAATCTGATATTTGCCAAACATGTTGTGCCAGTTATTATCTCCATAGGTATGTATATTCCTTGCCTGTGGATTATGGAGCATTGCCCCCCAACTGGAACTCCAGTTATCATTGTGTTTCAAATTTACACTTAGTTCTACGCCCGTATTTCTGGTATCCTCGTTATAATAATCAACCCCGGTAAGTATACCTGTATCTTCATCATAAATCACATTGGCATCAATTGAGTCTTTAATTTTATAATTAAAAACAGATAAACGCCAAGCTACATTGCCACGATTCAATTTGTAGCCCATTTCGTAATGGGTACCTTGTTCCGGTTTTAAGTCCAAAGTTGGATTAATAATCCCAATACCATAAATTTGAGTTAAGTGAGGGAGACGGAAAGATTTGCCGGCCTTAGCATAAAAACTGCTGTTTTCATCAAACTTATAGAGGTATTCTATTTCCGGAGTAAACTTCCGCATCATATCATTATCAGTATTTGTAGTTAAGTTCGTATTTTTATCAGTCTGACTCCCGTGGATATTAGTAGCCCATGTCTCTCTGGCATTAAGGAATAGATTGGACTTTTCTCCCAGCGTCATTTCGTAAGAAGCATACAAAGAATACACATCCCGCTTATAGTTACTATCAAGAGGAGGGGTTCCTGGCTTTCCCTTTTTCCCCTTCTTTTCAGAAGAATATAAGTCGATATCTTCTCTTTGGAAACTTGTACCTATCAGAAGTTTATTACGGCCTAAATTAAACTGTTTCTGTACATTCGCATTCGTACTATGCCCTTTACGCCAGCTATATACCTTCAATGCATCAAGGGATTTCCCCTGATCCGAGCCTTTTTCCTGTGTTCCGTATGCTAATGAGGCCTTCCAGCCATGTTGGTCATAATTCAGCATAAAGTTATTGTCCGTATCTTTATATTCATTGTATTGCTGAATTTTCGGCTTTCCAAAAGTCCGTTGTTGATATTCGTTCTCATTCTTGGAATAATTATGGGTAAATGTCAGCGCATCATTAATTTTAAAATTCCACAAAAGGCTCTTCCGTTCACCTTTACCATAGTCATAAACATTAGTACTGCCAGTAGTAGAAACGCCGCTCATATTTTCTGCTCTGCCACGATTTTCCAATCCTGCAATAATATTGAACCGTTCAATCCCTACACTTAGTTTATACCGTTCCTTGCCGAAATTACCGGCTGCGACACCGATACTATTACCAACATTCTTTTTGGTAATAATGTTGATAACTCCACCAGTAGCCTCACTGCCGTATAAAACAGATCCACCGCCGCGCACGACTTCAATACGGTCAATAGATTCTGTAGGAATATCATCCAAATTATACTTACCATCCAGATTCATCGGTACTCCATTTACCATGACCAAAGTACCTTTTTCTACCCCGCGGATCATAATTTTACTAGTCATCGTACTCATAGAGGTACCATTAAACCCCTGGGACTGTGTCACAACTCCCAACGTGTTTTGTAAAACATCGTAGGCATTAGCAGCTCCGGTCTTTTCGATTCGTTCTTTATTATACACTTCGACAGATGCGGGGGTGTGCAGATCTTTTGTGTCCACACGCTGTGCCGTCACCACCATGGGATCCAGTATAAATTCACTTAAACTTTCACTATCCATTTCCCCGGCAAACGCAGACACTGCATTGCTTGCCAGTGTTCCGCAAATCAAAGCACACATCAACATACCTTTTGATACTTGACTCTTCATTTTTGTCATTCAGAACGCTCCTTAAAATAAATTTATTGTGATGCCTGACGCCACAGTCACTCTTGCATGATCCTGCAGAGGGCATTACAAACGGTCTATCTATCAATATATAAACATTACTGGTATATTTATTTTAATAATATTTATTATCGATAGTATTATTTAACCATGCAGTCCTTTTTATGTCAATGGAATTTGAAACTTTTTGTGAATTATGATCATTAATTTATGAAAATTAACGACTACTCTTAAATCAAACTCAGAGAGTAGTCGTTTAGCGCAATTCATCATTTTGTTGACCGCTTAGAATTTATAAGTATAACTCAACAGGAAATTAGTGGGAGCCGTGTAATAGCCGCCACCATTGCTACCTGTATTAGATACATTGTCGTCTCGATTTAACACATTATCAACAATCAATGAAATCGTATTATTTTTATCAGGAGAATAAGTCGCAGTAAAAGTAGTCAAAAAGTATGGTTTTATTTTATAGGAGTCTGAGCCGGAAGGACTGGAATACCGATCCCAGATATAACTGCCATTTAATGACGTTCTCAACTTAGCAAAATTATAATTTACACCACCTTTCACCTGGTATTTACCGAATTTACGTTGCCAACCCGGTTTTAAAATTTTTCCAGTTTTTTTATCTTTTGCATCCGAATTCTCTTCTGGATTTTGAATCGTGAATGCCAAATTATATCCCAGTTGCTTCGTAGCTGCAACATCCAAGCTCGCTTCGAAGCCGGTGTTTCTAAAATCTTTATTGGTATATGTATACTCTGTGCCAGAAGCGCCAGTCGTCACAGTCGCGCTGATATTATCCTTAACCTCCATATGAAATAAGGCCGCTTTCCAGCTATGATTGCCCACTGCTGCTTTATAGCCCAATTCGTAGTGCATCCCTTTTTGTGGTTTTAAGTCCGGATTGGCCACTCCTCCTAAAATGCCGCTGGGACTCATCTGAGAAAATGTGGGCATAACAAAAGACTGCGCAATCTTTGCATACATGCTTTGGTCATCACTAATTTTATGCAAATATTGACCGGATGCACTAAAATTACTATAATTTTGCCCATTCCAGCCACCGGTTGTCCAAGTTTCCCTGCCACCTAAAATAATCGAGTCTTTATCATTTAATTTCTGATCTAATTGCGCAAAAAGCGCCCATGTATTACGTGTTTTCTCCGGTTCAACAGGACGCACTCCCTTGGTCAGTTTCTGATTTAAATTTTCATATTTATAATTTGCACCCACCGTCAATAACGACTTTTCGTTAAACTCCATATCCTTTTGGATGTCCATGCCAAAGGCAGTATTTTCTCTGCGAGTTACTTTATTTTCCATCCACTTATTTTTCTTTAGCTCGCCGCCAAAATAATTAATTTTATTTTTGTTATACCAGATATGGCCTTTTAAGCTATCTTCTAAATAATTGAGCTGCACCAAGTCCTCTTTTGTATATGTATCGCGCCACTGGTTCATAATTCCAGAAGAAGCAAAATTTCTATGATAATCAACCTTGGATTCAAAGTGATTATAATCCAAACTCAATGTATCGGTAATATTGAACCCTACACCAATATTTTCTTTTGTGCTATTGTCTTGTGTAAAAGTAGTCGTCTTCTTATTTACAGGTTTATCACTGTAACTTAAATCTTTTACTTCTCCCCATTTTCTCAAATTATAATTTAAGCGGAACTTATCGTTACCCAATCCTATGTCAAATTTCTTCTGTCCAAAATTTCCTCCGCCAACCGTGACAAAATCATTCGCTTTTTTCTTTGTAATAATATTGACTACACCGCCAGTTGCTTCAGAGCCGTATAATACAGCGCCACCACCCTTCACAATTTCAATTCGCTCAATTGCTTCTACGGGAATAGCATCAATGTTATACACACTGTTTAAGTTTACAGGATTACCGTTTACCATAACTAATGTATAATCCCCATAACCACGTATATTAATCCTTGAGGTCATGGTAGTCATTGCGTTTCCGCCAGGGAAATAGTTATTCGCTTCAATGCCGTTTACCTGACGCATGGCATCCATGGCATTGGTAGCGCCTGCTGAAACAATCTGTTCATGTGTCAAAATTTCAGTAGCCGCAGGAATATCCACCTCTTTCTTTTCTGTACGTGTTGCCGTCACCACCATGGGGTCCAGCATAAATTCACTCAAGCTGTCGTTGTCCATTTTCCCGGCAAACGCAGGAATCGCATTGCTTGCCAGTGTTCCGCAAATCAAAGCGCACATCAACATGCCTTTTGATACATGACCCTTCATTTCTTTCATTCAGAACGCTCCTTAAAATAAATTTATTGTGATGCCTGGCCCCACAGTCACTCTTGCATGATCCTGCAGAGGGCACTACAAACGGTCTATCTATCAATATCTAAACATTACTGGTATATTTGTTTTAATGATATTTATTATTGATATTATTATTTAACCATGTAGTCCTTTTTATGTCAATGAAATTTGAAACTTTTTGTGAATTATGAGCATTAGTATTAGAATTAAGAAATAATTAAAACAGCCGGTCGTCAATGATTGATTGTTGGTGACCGGCTTTATCTTCTTTATTTCCTTTCACTTGTACTTTCATTTTTTGCTGCAGTGCAGGCATATTCCTCCTCTTCTTCGTCCTCCTCTTCTTCTACCCGGTATGGGTGAAGCGCTTTTTGCTCTTCCTCCGTTAATGGAAAACCTTGACATTGTTCACCTTTACCAAAATTCCTGCGCATTACCTTAACAAAGGTTTCCGCCCGCTCAATTCGTTTTTCCAGATAATGTTTTAAAAAGAAACTCTCTTCACAAGAATCTTCACGAAAATGAGCATGTTCCGTATCTAACCCCGTCATTAATATTCTTTCTGTCATTTTTCCCTCCTATATTAAAAACCACATACTTACTACATGCCATAGTAATTGCCACACTATTTTAATGACTATCCCGCCGTATACAACATAACTCATCATTGTAAAGGAAAATAATATCTTTTGGGAAAGAAAGATATACCGAAAAGGAATAACTTATTTTTTTACACCTGATTTGTGTAGTAATATTGCACTTGGGCAATAAGTCAAAAAGAAACGGCTAAATCCTTCCTTGCGATAGGCTTTAGCCGTTGATAAATTAATATCAAGTAAAATTAAGTTTTTTAGAAAGTATATTTGTAGGTCAGCATCCAGTTAAAAGGCATTCCCCAGTTTTCATACTTGTTAATAACATCTTTTCTGTCCAGAATATTGTTTAAAGACAATGAGATGCTATGATGCTGATCAGGTGTATAAATAAAGTTAGCATTCAACAAGCTTCTGTGCGGCGTTGTATGCTCATCTATTTTTGGTACTTTGCCCTTTTCGGGACTGTAAAAGTCTTTCTGTAAAGCCGGTCTTCTATAATAATTCGGCTGGTTTCAGACGTGTGTTTTTAACTGCTATTCGGGGAGTCTCCCTTCATACATAATCGACAGTTCCCCGTAAATTTTCCC
>UQUU01000012.1 GCA_900544275.1 uncultured Succiniclasticum sp.
TTAAGCTCTCACGCGTCGAAAGTACTTGGCTGGAAGCGGCCCGGGAGGATAGATTGTTGCCGGTAGGAAACCGCACTGCAGAGAATATCCGCAGTGCGGTTTTTTGTTATGTAAAACAACCGCCCGCTTTATGACAGGGTTATGATCAGACATCACATTTCTTGACATTTGGGGATTTTATGATATAGTATTACAGTAACTAAATAGCAGACAGTTCGTGACCATCCTGTCTTTAAAGAAAACTACGGGCGCAGGTTTATGTGTTCATTTGGGGCTAAGCATAAGAGGTCCTGAAAAAGTTGAGGGAGATAATGAGAAAATATCTCTATTGACTTAGAGCAGCACGGTCTTGCAAAACAGAGTATGACGCCTATAGTTTATAGGCGTTTTTTTATGGCCCGGATCATGGTGTTATTCCGCTACGGATAAGTTGAAGAACTTAGTTGGAAAGGGCTTGATTAGTATGAAAAAAGAATTTACATCAACACAAAAAATCACAATTTCCGCTATTTGCATTGCTTTGTATTTAGTGGTTATGTTATGTACTCAGGGGTTTGCTTTTGGCCAATATCAGGTTCGTATCGCTACCGCCTTATATGGCCTGTCTTACAATTTTCCCTTCCTTGTTCTCCCGTTTGGTATTGCCAATGTGACCAGCAATATTTTAATGGGAAGTTTGGGGCCGCTTGATGCAATCTGCGGCTTTTTTATGGGCATTGCGGTAAGCGGCGCTATCGTGTTGGGCAGGAAAGCCGGTTTCGGGAGTTGGATCGTAGCTGCAGCAGTTACGTTGCTGCCTGGTTTAGGCGTGCCTTTGTGGCTTTCTCCTTTGCTGGGGATCCCTTACGGGATTTTGGTGACGGGCTTACTGATTGGGCAGCTAATTGCCGGAATCGCAGGTATGTTGTTGATCAATGCGTTGGAGCGGGCGGACGTACTTAACTTCGCATTTAACACAGCAAAAGAAAGAGAATGAGACGGAAAGAAGAAGGGAAGAACATGACTGCAGGAAGAACGAAAGATGAATTGCAAAGTGTCAATTTATTAGGGAAGAAAACTGCCTATAACTTTGATTACACGCCGGAAATCCTGGAATCTTTCCCTAATAAGCATCCGGGAAATGACTATTTTATTAAATTTAATTGTCCGGAGTTTACGAGTCTTTGCCCGAAAACCGGGCAACCGGATTTTGCCACGATTTATATTTCTTATGTACCGGATCAAAAACTGGTGGAAAGTAAGTCTCTTAAACTGTATTTGTTCAGTTTTCGCAATCATGGGGATTTTCATGAGGACTGTGTCAATATCATCATGAAAGATTTGATCCGTTTGCTTTCTCCCAAATATATTGAAGTCTGGGGTAAATTTTTGCCGCGTGGCGGTCTGTCTATCGATCCTTTTGCCAATTATGGTAAACCGGGTACGGAATGGGAAGAAACGGCTCACAAACGTCTTCACTATCACGATATGACCCCGGAAAATATTACGAACCGTTAAGATGGCCGTTATCTGAACTTCTTTACGGCGACATCATATATTTTTTACATTATTTTGCTCTTCACATTTACAGGGTACTATGATAGAATGTTTCTGTAAGGAGGAGCAATTTATTTTATTACTTGTGGGACTAAAAATGTTCCGGACGGGACAAAAGTGGGAGGTTGATCGTGGATAACATTATCAACTTACAAAAAAAGATCGTTCCTGAAATGACAGATTTATTGATAGAACGCTATCGCATCTTGCGCCAGGTCAGCAATGATCAGCCGGTGGGCAGGCGTGTACTTGCAGGCAAGCTGAATCTCAGCGAACGTATCCTGCGTTCGCAGGTGGATTTTCTTAAGGGCTGCGGCTTGCTCAGCTATTCCTCTGCCGGTATGGCTGTGACAGATGAAGGAAGTGAAATTTTGCGGGAACTTGCGGAATATGTACGTAAGTTGCAGGGTTTGTCTTCTCTGGAACAGATTTTATTAGGCAAACTGACGGTAAAGAAGGTAGTGATCCTACCGGGAGACAGTGACGAAGAAGCCGTGGTAAAACGCGAGATTGGACGCGCGGCTGCGCATGTGCTTGTCTCTTTATTGGAGGAGGGAAAAGGGCGCATAGTAGCAGTCAGTGGTGGAACGACACTGGCGGCGGCAGCCTCTAATATTCGGGGGAATTTCCCGGATGTGGTCGTGGTTCCTGCCAGAGGTGGCCTGGGGGATACGTTGGAGTTGCAGGCGAATACGATCGCGACGGTGATGGCGCGACATTTGCGGGCCGCGTATCGCCAACTGTATGTGCCGGATTCGGTGAGTCAGGAAATCCTGAACAGTATTTTGGCCGAGGATGCCGGAATTCGCGCCGTAGTTGACATAATAAAGCATGCCGATATTCTGGTTCATGGCATTGGCAGGGCAGATGTAATGGCCCGGCACCGCCATCTGCCGCAGACGTTTATTGACAGGCTGCTGGAACAAGGCGCGGTAGGCGAAGCTGTGGGACAGTACAGCGATATCCGGGGGCAACAGATTTATATGACGAATAACGCAGGGCTCATGATGAATGATCTGCCTCGCATCGGTACTGTGATCGGGGTTGCAGGCGGAAAATCAAAAGCCAAAGCGATCATCGCGGTATCTCGGGCTACGAAACAGGATATATTGATTACGGATGAAGCGGCGGCCAATGAAATGGTAGCTCTCTTTGAAGCAGGAAATTAATTGGGTTTTCTGTTATAATAAATAGCAGTGGATCAGAATTAATCCAAGCCGGTTTAATCGGAATCGGACATCCTCGTTTTTTTAGATAATAAGGATTTTTAAATTTTGTTTAATTAATCCGGTAAAAACAAATAAAGTAGATGTTTAATTTTAAGGAGGAAGAAAACATGGCAGTTGCAAAAATTGGTATCAATGGGTTTGGTCGTATCGGCCGTTTGGTTCTGCGGGCTTCTTTGAAGAATCCCGATGTGGAGATCATGGCAATCAATGATCCGGCTGACTCTAAAACATTGGCACATCTTTTAAAATATGATTCCGTACACGGTACATTAAAAGATGATATTGGCTACGGTGAAGACTATATCACAGTAAATGGTAAAAAGATCCTGGTCTCTTCAGATCGGAATCCGTCTGAAATACCATGGGCCAAAGAAGGCGCTGAGATCATAGCGGAATGTACAGGTCGCTTTACGGATGCGGATGATGCCAGGGGACATCTGGTAGGCGGGGCTAAAAAAGTAGTTATTTCCGCGCCGGCGAAAAAAGAAGATATTACGATTGTAATGGGTGTAAACGAAGAAAAGTATGATCCCGCGTTGCATACTATCGTTTCCAATGCCTCTTGCACCACGAACTGTCTGGCGCCGTTCACAAAGGTACTTTTGGAAAAATTTGGTATCGAAAGCGGTTTGATGACTACGGTGCATGCTTATACAAATGATCAGCGTATTCTTGATGTAGGCCATAAAGACCTGCGCCGTGCCCGCGCTGCGGCAATGTCCATTATTCCTACTACGACCGGTGCGGCAAAGGCCGTATCTCTGGTGCTGCCGGAGCTGGCGGGCAAACTTAACGGTTTTGCCATGCGCGTTCCTACACCGGATGTTTCCATTACTGACTTAACAGTAAATCTCAGCAGAGATACTACAGCCGAAGAAATTAATGCGGTGCTCAAGGAAGCATCGGAAGGTCCGTTGAAAGGCATTCTTGGCTATACGGAATTGCCTCTGGTATCGAAAGATTTCCAGGATGATCCCCGTTCTTCCATTATTGACGGGTTGTCTACTATGGTCATCAATAAACGCTTGGCAAAAGTCGTTTCCTGGTATGATAACGAATGGGGCTATTCCAACCGTATAGTGGATTTAGCTGTTTACATGGCAAAGAAAGGCCAGTAAAGTTTGCTTGTAAGTCGACATCCGGTTTTCGGGTGTCGGCTTTGTTTGCGTTTTCGTGAAAGTATAAATGCAGAACAGAAATAAGCGCGTTTTAAAGGAGGATGCAGTTTCGTGGATAAGAAAATCCTTTCTGATGTGAACGTTTCAGGTAAGAAAGTTCTGGTGCGGGTCGATTTTAATGTGCCGCAAGATGAGGCGGGACATATTACGGATGATAATCGTATGCAGGCAGCTTTACCTACGATCCGGTATTTGCTGGAGCATGAGGCAGCGGTCATTTTAATGAGTCATCTGGGCAGACCTAAAGGCGAAGTAAATCTTAAATACAGCTTAAAGCCTGTGGCCGAACATTTAGCCGAATTGTTGGGTAAACCGGTTGCTTTTGTCCCGGATTGCGTGGGCGAAGCGGCGGAAACGGCAGCCGCTTCTTTGGAAGCAGGACAGGTATTACTGCTGGAGAATCTGCGTTTTCATAAAGAAGAAGAAAAAAATGATCTGGGTTTTGCCGAAAAACTTTCAACTCTGGCAGATGTATACGTGAATGATGGTTTCGGCGTTTCCCACCGGGCGCATGCTTCGGTGGAAGGAATTACGCATTTTCTTCCCAGCGCAGCCGGTTTTTTGTTGGAGCAGGAGATCCGCTTTATCGGGGGAGCCGTTCATAATCCGCAGCATCCGTTTGTCGCCATTATTGGCGGCGCCAAGGTTTCGGATAAGATCGGCGTTATCACCAATCTGTTAGGCAAAGTAGATAAGCTTTTGATTGGCGGCGGTATGGCCAATACCTTTTTAGCGGCGCAGGGCATACCGATGGGAAAATCGCTGGTAGAGACCGAGAAAATAGAAGAAGCGAAGCGGATTCTGGCAGAGGCAGCGGCAAATCAGGTCACCTTTTTATTGCCGGTAGATCTGGTTATGGCAAAGGAATTTAAGGCCGATGCAGAATATGAAGTGCAGACATTAGAGGAACTGAATCAGGACTCTATGGCGCTGGACATCGGACCTGCCACCTGCCAATTGTACAAAGACGCGGTTAAGAATGCAAAACTGGTTGTCTGGAACGGACCGATGGGTGTGTTTGAAATGGACGCATTCTGTAAAGGCACGGAAGCGGTGGCTAAAGCAGTAGCTGAAAGCGGAGCCGTCAGCATCGTCGGTGGCGGAGACAGTGTCGCAGCAGTCAAAAAGATTCGTTTGGAAGATAAAATCAGCCATATTTCCACCGGTGGCGGCGCTTCTCTGGAATATCTGGAAGGGAAGGTACTGCCGGGGGTAGAAGCACTGGACAATATACGCCGGCATCTGATTGCCGGGAACTGGAAGATGCATAAAACGGTAGATGAGGCGTTGGATCTGGCAGAAGGCCTGGTGGAAGAAACCAACGGTACGGAAAATGAGGTCGTTATCTTCCCGTCCTTTACTGCTCTGGAAAGTGTGGCGGAAGCTATTGATGGAAAAGCAGTAGGGTATGGCGCGCAGGACTTGTGTTGGGAAGATGCGGGTGCCTATACGGGGGCAGTTTCCGGTTCGCAGATTGCGGATATTGGCTGTGAATATGTGATCGTAGGACATAGCGAACGCCGCACGCTTTTTGGTGAAACGGATGAAATCGTGGCGAAGAAAATCGCCGCCGCCTATCGCAACGGCCTGAAGCCGCTTTTGTGTGTGGGGGAAACTGCGGCAGAGCGGGAAGAAGGAATTACAGAAACGCGTATTGTGGCACAGTTGGAAAAGGGCCTGCAGGGAGTAGACAAAGAGCAGGCATCTGTATTGACCGTGGCCTATGAGCCTTTATGGGCTATCGGAACAGGCAATACCGCTACGGTAAAGGATGCGCAGATCGTCTGCCTCTTGATCCGGAATACCCTGGAAAAATTATTTGGTGAAGCGGTGGCACGTCATATTCGCGTCTTGTACGGCGGCAGTGTAAAAGAAGATAATGCCGGACAGTTTAAAACAGAAGGCATTGATGGTGTGTTGGTTGGCGGCGCCAGCCTTCAAGTTGAAAGTTTTGCTAAGATAGTCAGAAGCTTCTGATGCAGAAACTCCTAAAGGAGAAAGAATGTTAAAGAAACCAGTTGTACTCATGATTTTAGATGGTTGGGGCCTGGCTCCGGCCTCCGCTCATAATGCTGCTGTTTTGGCCCGGACGCCGCATCTGGACAGTTATTTTGCCCGGTATTCGCACACGCGTCTGGATGCCAGCGGCGAAGATGTAGGTCTGCCTGCCGGGCAGATTGGGAATTCGGAAGTGGGGCATTTGAATATTGGCGCAGGACGCATTATTTATCAGTCATTGTCCCTTATTTCCAACGCTATTAAAGAAGGCAGTTTTTTTCAAAATAAAATATTACTTGAAGCGATGCAGCACGCCAGGGAGAAAAAAAGTTCTTTGCACCTTATGGGACTTTTGAGTGACGGCGGGGTGCATAGCCATATCAAGCACCTGGAGGCGCTGATCGATATGGCGCGGGAAATGGGTCTGTCCAAGGTGTATGTCCATGCTTTTTTGGACGGCAGGGACGTGCCGCCGCAAAGTGCGCTGCAGTATGTGCAGGCGCTGGAAACCTTCATGAAATGGAAAGGCACCGGTAAGATTGCTACTGTAAGCGGTCGTTATTATGCCATGGATCGGGACAAACGCTGGGAAAGGATAGAAAAAGCGTACCGGGCCATGGTCAAAGGCGAAGGAGAAATCTTTACTTCTGCGGAAGAGGGGATCAAAGCCTCTTATGCGGCCGGGGTCCATGATGAATTTGTTGTTCCTTTTCGCGTAGTAAAAGGGACGAAAGCGGGCGCTGCCGCCGGTAACTTAAAAGTAGAAGCGGACAGCCGGATCCGTAAAAATGACAGTGTGATTTTTTTCAATTTCCGTCCGGATCGGGCAAGAGAAATAACCCGGGCCCTGCGGGATGAAGAATTCCCTTATTTTGAACGAACCAAGGGTTCCCGCCCTATTCACATGGTGAGCCTGACGCAGTATGACAAAACTTTTGATTTACCTGTTGCGTTCCCGCCGGAGCACTATAAAAATACCCTGGGCGAAGTGCTGGCGGAAAAAGGGCTGCACCAGCTGCGTATTGCGGAAACGGAAAAATATGCGCATGTGACCTTTTTCTTTAATGGCGGGGTAGAAGAACCTAATCAAAATGAGGATCGTCTCCTGATCCCTTCCCCTAAAGTCGCTACCTATGATTTACAGCCGGAAATGAGCGCTCCTCTGGTTACAGAGACATTGTTGAAGGCGTTGGATGAAGATAAGTACGATGTGGTCATTTTAAATTTTGCCAACCCCGACATGGTGGGTCATACGGGAATTTTGGCCGCTGCAGTGAAAGCGATGGAAGCGGTGGATGAATGTGCAGGCAAGGTGGTGGACAAGGTCCTCAAGCTGGGAGGGACGGTTTGTATCACGGCCGACCACGGCAACCTGGAAAAAATGCAAAACGAGGATGGCACGCCTTGTACTGCCCATACTACCAATAAGGTGCCCTTTATCATCGTTGGTGGGGCGCATACCTGCATTGTGCGGGAAGGACGCTTGGCCGATATCGCGCCCACATTGCTGCGGTTGCTGGATATCCCTCAGCCGCAAGAAATGACAGGGCACTGCTTGTTGGATTAGCAGGAAAGAAGCTTTTGCTTTTCCGATGGCCGGATTTTAACAAAAAATATTTGAAAAAAGAAAAGGTAGGGTGATGTTATGTCAATCATTACGCAGGCTTATGCACGAGAAATTCTGGATTCCAGAGGCAATCCCACGGTAGAAGTGGAGATCGTGTTGGAAGACGGTACGGTAGGCCGCGCAGCGGTGCCCTCCGGCGCTTCTACCGGCGCACATGAAGCGGTGGAACTGCGAGATGGAGATGTGCGTCGTTATAAAGGTAAAGGTGTGATTCAGGCGGTAGAAAATGTAAACGATGCGATTGCCGATGCGTTGATCGGTCTGGATGCTACGCGCCAAATCGAGATTGATGAATTGCTGATGCGTCTGGATGGCACTCCGAATAAAGGGAAACTGGGAGCAAATGCGATTTTAGGCGTATCCATGGCGGTGGCCAAAGCCGCTGCCAATTATGTAGGCCTGCCTCTGTATCAATACTTGGGCGGCACCAATGCTCATGAATTGCCGGTACCCATGATGAACATTTTGAACGGGGGACAGCATGCGGATAATAACGTAGATATCCAGGAATTTATGATCATGCCGGTAGGCGCGGCGAATTTTAGCGAGGCGCTGCGCATGGCGGTGGAGATTTACCATACATTAAAAGCGATTCTGAAAGAAAAAGGTCTGGGGACCGGGTTAGGTGACGAAGGCGGTTTTGCGCCGAATCTGAAATCCAATGCGGAAGCCCTGGATGTAATCGTGGAAGCGATTGAAAAAGCCGGTTTTAAACCCGGTGAAGAGGTGCAGTTGGCGATGGACGTGGCGGCCAGTGAATTTTATAAAGGCGGTAAATACCATATGCTGGCAGAAGGGGCTCCGAAAACCAGCACCCAAATGATCAATTATCTGGCAGAATTAGTCGAAAAATACCCGATTGTTTCCATCGAAGACGGATTAGCAGAAGATGACTGGAAAGGCTGGGCGGCCCTGACTAAAAAGTTGGGGGACAAAGTGCAGTTGGTAGGAGATGACCTGTTTGTCACCAATGTAGAACGCCTGGCAACGGGAATCGAGAAAGGCGTCGCTAACGCTATCTTAATTAAAGTCAATCAGATCGGTACTCTGACGGAAACGTTCCGTGCGGTAGAAATGGCTAAACGGGCCGGCTATACGGCTGTCGTGTCCCACCGCAGCGGTGAAACGGAAGATACCACTATGGCCGATATTGCGGTGGCATTAAACGCAGGGCAAATTAAATCCGGCGCGCCGGCCCGTACCGACCGGGTGGCGAAATATAACCAACTGCTGCGCATCGAAGAAGATCTGGGGCCGGCCGCTTCTTATAAAGGGATGGAAGTATTCTACAACCTGAAATAAGCAGGGAAAACAAAAATTTGCTTTCCTTTTCTTTAAAACTGTAACAAAAATTTAACATTCTTATTGCCACGTACACAAAGGTATGGTAAAATACTGTGGTACTCATTAGAATTCAAGAAAAAGGGAGGTAAGTGAATGATAGCAACTGTCTTGATGGTTTTGGACTTTATCGTTTGCATTGCCTTGATTGGAGCAGTTTTGTTACAGTCCGGCAGAGGCGGCGGTTTGTCCAGTTCTTTTGGCGGCGGTGACAGTGCTTTTTTTGGTAAGGGAAATGATTTGGATACGGTCATGTCCAAGGCTACCGTGATTTTGGGCTCGGCCTTCGGCATTATTACGTTGGCTCTTGCTAAGCTCAATGCGTAAAGGCTGTCCGGTCGCACGCAAAAGGTCCGGAGGCGAAGTTGGCCGGGTCGGTGCAGCTTTGCCGGTGTATTCAGTTATCAAGGGACTGGTTCCCTGAAATTTTAAATTATTATTTTGTCGAAAGGGGATTACATTTTGAGCAGCTTTATTATGTTTTCCATTGCTGCCGGTATTCTGGCCTTGTTAGTGGCTGCTTTTCTGAGCAGTTCTATCATGAAAGCCGATGCAGGCAGTAAATTAATGCAGGAAATTTCCGGTCATATTCACGAGGGCGCGATGGCGTTTTTAAGCCGTGAATATAAAGCACTGGCAATTTTCATCGTTGTGGTAGCAATTATTATCGGGATCTTTCTGACTCCGCAGACGGCGCTTTGCTTTGTTGGCGGCGCGCTGTTCTCAATTTTAGCCGGTTACTTCGGCATGAACGTGGCTACTAAAGCCAATGTTCGTACAACTGCAGCCGCGGAGCATGGTATGCCGCAGGCATTGCAAATCGCTTTCTCCGGCGGTTCTGTCATGGGCCTGGGCGTAGTTGGCCTGGGTATTACCGGCGTAGCGCTGGCTTTTGCTGTGTTTGGCGAAAATGGCGCGAACATGGATATCGTTACAGGCTTTGGTCTGGGCGCCAGCTCCATTGCACTGTTTGCCCGTGTGGGCGGCGGTATTTATACGAAGGCCGCTGACGTAGGCGCTGACCTGGTTGGTAAAGTAGAAGCCGGGATTCCGGAAGACGATCCGCGTAACCCCGCCACCATCGCTGATAACGTAGGCGATAACGTAGGTGACGTGGCCGGCATGGGCGCTGACTTGTTCGAATCCTATGTAGGGGCGATTATCTCTGCCCTGACACTGGGCGCAGTAGCGTTTAAAGGCGGTGAAGGTGTTGCGTACCCCTTCCTGTTGGCTCTGTGCGGCATTATTTCTTCGATTATCGGTATTCTGTATGTGCGTCACAGCAAATCTACCAATCCGCAGGGCGCTCTGAACACCGGTACCTATATTGCAGGTATCCTGACTATTGCCGCAGCTGCTTACCTGTCCAATTCCCTGTTTGGCAACCTGAATGCTTTCTGGGCTATTGCAGCCGGTCAGATCGTAGGTCTGCTCATTGGTAAAATTACTGAAGTATATACTTCGGCTGACTACAGTTCCGTAAAACGCATTGCCGATCAGGCTGAAACCGGTCATGCTACGGTTATTATTGCCGGTCTGGCGGTAGGTATGTATTCTACGTTCCTGCCGATTGTGTTTATTGCGATTGCCGTATTCATTGCTTTCTTTGTAATGGGCGGCGCAGCCAATCCCGAATTGGGTATTTATGGTATTGCCCTGTCTGCTGTAGGTATGCTGGCAACTACCGGTATTACCGTTGCCGTTGACGCTTATGGTCCTATTTCCGATAATGCCGGCGGTATTGCGGAAATGTCTGAATTGCCTGAAAGCGTACGTCAAATCACCGATACGCTGGATTCTGTGGGCAACACCACCGCTGCAATCGGTAAAGGCTTTGCTATCGGTTCCGCTGCGCTGACCGCTTTGGCGTTGTTCTCGGCTTACTCCCATGTAGTGAATCTGAAAGCGATCGACCTGTTGGATCCGGTTGTTTTAATTGGTTTATTTATCGGCGCGACCCTGCCGTTCGTATTTGGCGCTATGACAATGGAATCTGTAGGCGAAGCGGCCAATGAAATGGTTGTGGAAGTGCGCCGTCAGTTCCGTGAGATCCCCGGCCTTCTGGAAGGTAAGGCTCGTGGTGATTATCGCCGTTGCGTAGATATTTCTACTGCAGCTGCGTTGAATAAGATGATCGTTCCCGGCGTTCTGGCGATTGCTTTCCCGTTGCTGGTAGGTTTCCTGCTGGGACCTGCTGCACTGGGCGGTATGATCGGCGGTTCTCTGGCCGGTGGTGTGTTGCTGGCCATTATGATGGCTAACGCAGGCGGCGCCTGGGATAATGCGAAGAAGTACATTGAATCCGGCGTACATGGCGGTAAAGGCTCTGATTCTCATAAAGCGGCGGTAACCGGCGATACGGTAGGCGATCCGTTTAAAGATACTTCCGGACCGTCCATGAACATTCTGATTAAACTGATGACCATCGTATCTCTGGTATTTGCTCCGGTATTAGCTGCTCATGGCGGCTTGCTGCTGGGCCTGTTCAGATAATTAATAAGTAAATACGCAGTGCAGTAATTTTTAAGTAAAATAGCAGGGTAGAACAAAGATGTGTTTTCATTTCTTACCCTGTGACAGAAAATCCCGCATTTGGCAATGGGTCTTTCGTGATGATACCTGTTGTGCAAAAGGCGGGATTTTGCTTTTGAAATCTTTTGGACCGCATCGCGAATTATGGCAGGTTGTGTTATAATATTTTCGACAACGGCAGTGCAGTAAAACTGCGCATCATCCAATCTGAATAAATCAAGAGGAGAGTGTGTATGAACGAGCAGGTACGTCATGGAGCGGAAGAATTTTTTCTGCCGGGCAGCAGCGAAAAGGGCATGGTGCTGGTTCATGGTTTTACCGGAGCGCCGCCGGAGATGCGCCTTTTGGGTGAATTTTTGCAGGAACGGGGCGGTTTTACGATTCTGGGCGTACGTTTGCCGGGGCACGGTTCTACCGTGGAGGATCTGGAAAAAACGCGTTGGCCTGACTGGTATCAGGCGGTAGAAGAGGGTGTGATGCGCCTGCGGCAGCACTGCGCGCATGTATACATCGTCGGCTTGTCTATGGGCGCTCTTTTGGCGATGAAGGCCGCGGTAGAATTGCCTGTCGAAAAAGCTGCTTTTTTAGCGGCTCCTATTTTTTTACAGGATAAAAGACTCCCTTTTGTAAAGGTGCTGCGTTATTTTATCCGTCGGGTAAAAAAACATAAGCGATTTTATAATGTGGGGCAGGAGTACCAGCAAGGGTATGAGGAAACGCCCACAAGGCCCTTGCCCAGTTTATTGGGCCTGCTGGCTCTTTGTAAAAACGACTATTTACTGCGCATCCGGATCCCTGTTTTGATTGTCCAAAGTAAAGATGAAAAGACGGTGGAGCCTGACAGCGCCCGGTATATTTATCAACGCCTGCGCTCTGTGCCGCCGGCGGAGAAGGAACTTTTGTGGCTGGAAAATTCCGGTCATATCGTGACCTTAGGGGAGGCTCGGGAAGTGGTATTTGCCCGTTGTTTAGCTTTTTTTTCCAAGAATGCGTCGGTAAAAACGGAAGTTGAGTAAAGCCGGAAAATCATTGCGTCGTTAAATGCACGAGATAAAATACAGTTGCTGGAATGCAGGCGCCGGTAAGATGAAAGGGCAGCAGACAACGGTAAGATGAAAGAGTGCGGGCATCGTCAAGATAAAAGGCGCGTTTGATAACGGTATAGAACCCTATGATTTTGATTACTACTTATAAATGAATAAAGGAAGGATATAAAATGAGTCAGATAAAAGAAAATGCGGCCGGTCAAAGTCGCTTTCCTTTAAATGAAGCCGAAAAAGAGTGGCTGCACAAAGAAGAAGAAAAAGCAGGAAAAAACCTGGAAGAATATCCTAAGGATAAAGCTTACGGAATGTGTTTTGCGTGCGGTGAAGATAATCCTGTGGGACTGCATCTGCATTTTTTCCCTGTCCCTGACGGACAGATGGCATTTTTTACTCCGAAGCCGGAACATCAAAGCTATAACGGAAGAATGCACGGTGGCTTGATTACGGTGTTGTTGGATGAAGTTATGGGCAACTATCTTTTCAAAAAAGAGGGGGTACCTGCCTATACCGCCCGTATAGACTTACGCTTTCGGGAGCCGATTGCCATCGGTTCGACCATTAAATGCGAGGCCAGGGAAATCAAACGAAAAGGGCGTTTGGTGATAATGGAGGGAAAAATTATTAATCAGGGCGGCGCCATTGCGGCGGAAGCGGTCAGCCATTTGATGCTGGAAGCAAATAAATCCGTTGGTAAGATCAGGTTTTGACCGGGGAACAAAAGTTTTACCCGAATAAAAGCAAATCTTGAAGATATGAAATAATCACATTGAAACTGTGGAATACACAGGCTGGTGTAACGAGGTGTTGGAAAAATGAGAGAAGAAGCTGTAAGAGATAAAATCCTGGCGTTCATGCAAGAGGCATCCTACGCTCCGATGACAGCGGAAAATATGATCGATGCCATCCCTGTAGATGGCGAGCAGTTGCATGAGTTTTGGGAAACAATCGTCACACTGGAAAAGGAAGGTTATGTGGTCAAGACCCGTTTTGAAACCTACGGCTTGCCGGAAAAAATGGGCTTGGTAGCCGGTCGTTTTCAATTAAGCAGCAAGGGCTTTGGTTTTGTTATCCCTGATAATAAGGGGGAGCGCCCTGATGTCTTTATTCCTCCGCGCAAACTGCACGGCGCGATGAATAATGACCGGGTCATGGCCCGCATCGACAGCAACGCTCAGGGCCATCGTCCGGAAGGGGAAATACTGCGCATTATCAGTCGGGCTAATCGGAGGATCGTCGGCCTGTTCAAACAAAATAAAGAGTTTGCTTTCGTGACGCCGGATGATAAACATATTGGCGGGGATATTTATGTGCTGCGCAAAGACTTTGGCGGCGCCGTTACCAATCAGAAAGTTGTTTTGGAAATCACGGAATGGCCGACGGATCGGCGCAATGCAGAGGGTCGTGTAGTAGAAGTTCTGGGATTTGCAGGCAACCCGGGAATGGAGATACTTTCCATTATCAAACAATATGATCTGCCTTTGGATTTTCCGGATAATGTGAAAAAAGCTGCGTATCGGGTACCGGAGAGAATCTTACAAAAAGACTTACGGGGGCGGGAAGACCGTCGTACCTGGCCTGTGGTTACAGTGGACAGCGAGGACGCAAGGGATCTGGATGATGCTGTCTATGTGCGTCGTCTGGATAATGGCAGATTTTTGTTGGGCGTATACATTGCCGACGTCAGCTATTATGTTAAAGCTAAAACCTTATTGGATCGGGAAGCCCGTGAAAGAGGCACCAGTGTGTATCTGGTGGACCGGGTCCTGCCGATGCTGCCGTCTCGTCTCAGTAATGGTATTTGCAGTCTGAACGAGGGGGAAGATCGTCTCGTCATGGCCTGCGAGATGGAAATTGACAGCAAGAACGGACGGATCCTCAACTATCAAATTTTTCCCAGTGTGATCCGCTCCCGTCATCGCCTGAGCTATAATCTGGTTCGCGGCATTCTGGAAGAGAAAGTGCCGGAGCTGCAGAACCAATATATGGATATTGTTCCTATGCTGGAAAATATGCAAAAGCTTTGTCGCCTTTTGCAGAAAAAACGTGTTGCCCGGGGAGCCATTACCTTTGATTTGCCGGAACAGAAAGTTGTTTTGGACGCAGCGGGCAGGCCTCTTGAAATTAAACAGCGGATTCACGGTATGCCGGAATCCATTATTGAAGAATTTATGTTGGCCGCCAATGAAACGGTGGCGCGTCATTTGTCAGAACATAAATGGCCCTGCGTATACCGGGTCCATGATCTGCCCAGTGAAACCAAGATGGAAGAACTGGCGCGTCTTTTGCACAGTTTTGGTATCGGCCTGCATCTTCCGCAAAACGGGCAGGTGCAGCCGGGAGACGTACAGGAAGCGTTGGATCAGATGAAAGGACGTCCGGAGGAACGTTTGGTTAATACCGTAGCCTTGCGCAGTATGCGCCAGGCTGTGTATCAGACAGATAATACGGGGCACTTTGGTTTAGCCGCAAAGTATTATTGTCATTTTACTTCGCCAATCCGCCGTTATCCTGACTTATTGGTCCATCGCATTCTCCATGACTGGCTGCGAAATCCGTTTAAACAGCGGGATTTTACTGCACTTAATGGAGAAAGTCTGCAAGCTATGGCAGAGCATGCTTCCCTTAAAGAACGGGAAGCGATTGAAGCGGAACGGGCGACGGTAGATTTTAAGAAAGCCGAATATATGTTGGCGTATATCGGTCAGGCGTTTGAAGGCGTTATCTCAGGCGTGACTTCATTTGGCATGTTTGTGGAACTGCCTAACGGGGTCGAAGGATTAGTCCATATTTCCAGCCTGACAGATGACTATTATGAGTTTGTCGAAAAATCGTATTGCCTTGTAGGAAGCCACACCGGCAATGCATATCGGTTGGGCGACGCAGTTAAAATTGAAGTTCTCCAGGTCAACCTGGAGGAACGCAGCATAGACTTTATTTTGGCCGGAACCACCAGCGCCAGGCAGGATTATATTAAACTGCAGTTGGAGCACAGGAGCGGCAGGAACGGTAAGAAAAATCTGTCTGCCAAGAAGAAAAACTCCGGGAAAAAGTCAAATTCCGGAAAAAAGAAAGGCTCCGGCAAACGCAAAGATGCTAAGCGGGAATTTGCCGACATAGTTTCTCTTGCGTCAGGTAAAAAAGATGCCTCCCGGAATCCTTCCAAAGGAAAACACCGGAACGGCAGGAGGGGTTATGACAGAAAATAACATTAAAATTATTACAGAAAATCGCAAAGCGCGTCATGATTATAGCGTGATCGAAGCGATGGAAGCCGGTATGGAACTGGTGGGAACGGAAGTGAAGTCCCTGCGTGCCGGCAAGGTTAATTTAAAAGACAGTTTTGTGCGGATTACCAAAGCCGGTGAACTGGTGGTGATGAATATGCACATCAGCCCTTATGATTATGGCAACTATAATAACCATGATCCGCTGCGGACGCGGCGGCTGCTCATGCATCGCAGTCAGATTGACCGCCTGTTGGGAAAAGTAAAAGAACGGGGTTATTCCCTGATCCCGTTAAAGTTGTATTTTAAGCATGGGATCGTAAAAATGGAACTGGCGCTTTGCACCGGCAAAAAAAATTACGATAAAAGGCGGGATATGGCGGAACGAGATGCGAAAAGAGATATGCAGCGCGCCATAAAAGAGAAAAACCGGGATTGATGGGAGTTGTATGCGGAGATGGGATTAAGACGTATACCGTCTGAGGTGAGGACCTGTCAGTGGGAGGAAATGGCTTATTCTTTGCAATACAAGCCTATCCGCCGTATTAATCTTCGCTTGCAGGTGCCCACCGGCCAAATCAGGATCACAGCGCCTTTTGGAGTGAGTGAAGCTTCCATCGGCGTTTTTCTTGCCAAAAACAGGGAATGGATCCGGCGACAGAGAGAAAAAATGGCGTCGCAACCCTTGCCTGTAACGCACCGATATACAGAAGGTGAAACAATCTATATTTGGGGCAAGCCTTGTACTTTACATGTACAGGAAGAGCAGGAACAAGTGGCAATCTTGCCGGGCAGTGCCCGTCAAAAAGAAGGTTCTTCCGGCACGAAAAGCGTGGACGGGTTTTATACAGACAAATTGAACTCAGTTCCGGAGAAGGCAGCAAGGTCGATCCATAAGTATAAAAAGTACAGGGTATTCCTGGAGAATACCGACCTTCGGCTTGTCTGTCCCGCCGAATTTACTCAGTTGCAGCGGCAGCAATGTGTAGAGTCGTGGTTAAAGGAAGAATTGGGGGAATTTTTACGGCATACGTTTCCCGGCTGTGAAATATTGGTGGGTAAAAGGGCGAAGTCCTGGTATATACGTAAAATGAAGACCCGTTGGGGAAGCTGTAACGTGAAGACGGGGCGCATCTGCATCAATTTAAATTTGGTCCACCTGCCGCCGGAATACCTGACCTATATCGTGATTCATGAGCTGACGCACTTATGGGAACGGGGGCACGGAGAGGCGTTTAAAGCCAGGATAGATCTTTTTTATCCAACCTGGCGGGAACGACGCAGGGGATTGCGCACGCTGTCCTATATGTTGTAAAGATGTTGGCTTTCACGTCAGAAAAAGGAAAAACAGACAAAAAAATCGGCGCCTGCTTTGAGAACAGACGTCGATTTGTTTTATTATTGTTACTATACAAATTGTTTACCGATCATTCTTCGGAGAAATCATCTTTGGGAGCGCCGCACAGGGGGCAGACCCATTCTTCAGGAACATCTTCCCAAGCGGTGCCCGGAGCTACGCCGTTATCCGGATCGCCTTCTGCGGGGTCATAAATATAACCGCAAATATTGCATACATATTTTTTCATTTCGTATCCTCCTTTCCTGAAAATCCCTCTTCGCAAACTAACTGTCAAACTGCCCAACACAACGCTTGCGGCAGTGAGCGCATTGCAGCAAAAATACTGCAATTCTGTGCCTTCATTATAGCATAGTAAAATTCTTTTGCAATATACCTTTAAGGAGAAATACAGCGTGAAAATTACGAAAATTTAAGCCTTTAATGAAGTTGCAGATAAGAGCAAAAACCAATCACCGGATTGAAGTACAGCATGGTTTGTATGAATAGTCCGAGCGCAGAATTAGAGCAATAATCAATAAACCATAGCCAATAATCATAGCATTGCTGTTTATTGCTTAAAGCAGGGCCAGGGTATATAATGTTATCATACTGAGGAGGTGTGGCGATGAAAAAATTACTGGCGCTGGTATGTATGCTTTTGAGTTTGTGCGTCACGGCTTTGGCCGCAGATGCGGACACGGATGTTGCCGCTGCCGATTATCAGCGTTTGCTGGGCGGAGAATACGCTACGGTAGAATTTAACGAGCGTAACGTAGTAGCTGCTATTGCGAATTTGAAGGTATATAATACGTTGGATTCCGTGGTGTTGCCGAAAGGGATCAAACATTATCGAATCATCCGGGCGGGTAATGAACAGGCCTTTCTTATCGTTCCTCATTTTGCCAAAACGCGTATGATGGTGAAAGCTGCGGCCACCGGGAAACCAATGGGCGCTTTGAAAGGCGTATTTGAAGGCCGTTCTCTTGTGTTGTTCTGTAACAAAGGCGCGGTCATTGTAGACCTGTTGGTGCGCAGCGGACACGGCACCCGATTGGTGAATTACCAGCCGGAGGCGGAACCGAATCTGGCAGACGGACAGCCGGGCGGGGTATATATTCCGGATAACCAGCAGCGTTTGCTGAAAGACATTACACGGGAGATCCGTCATGACGGGGATATTATCAAAGTAAAATAAGGAGACGGGATCAGATGACAGTGACAACGGCGGAACAGAACCTGACCATGCTGACAGATTTTTATGAACTCACCATGGGAAACGGCTATTTTTTAAACGGGTTTTATAAAAAACAAACCTATTTTGATGTATTTTATCGACAGGTACCGGACAAAGGTGGTTTCGCTATTGCCTGTGGATTGGCAGATATTATCGATTACTTGCGTAATTTGCATTTTACAGATGAAGACATCGCCTATTTGAGGAATAAGAAGATCTTTGATGAAAAATTTCTCAAATATCTGCGTAACTTTAAGTTTACGGGTGATGTGTATGCGGTACCGGAAGGAACAGTGATTTTCCCCTACGAGCCTGTTATCACGGTAAAAGCGCCGGCCGCAGAAGCACAGTTGATTGAGACTTTTTTGCTTTTGTGCATTAACCATCAATCTGTAATTGCCACGAAAGCAAATCGCATCGTACGTTCAGCGGAAGGGCGTCCGGTTATGGAATTTGGTTCCCGCAGAGCGCAGGGCATTTCGGCTGCGGTTATCGGTGCAAGAGCTGCGTATATCGCCGGTTGTGTAGCGACAGCCTGCACTTTGACAGATCAGCTTTATGGCGTTCCTGCCGCCGGAACCATGGCCCATTCCTGGGTTCAGATGTTTGATACGGAATACGAGGCTTTCAAATTCTATATGGAAACCTATCCCAATAATGCGATCTTGTTGGTCGATACCTATAATACTTTAAAAAGCGGTATTCCCAACGCGATCCGGGTCTTCAAGGAGTATCTGGCGAAAGGCGGCAAACTGGATAATTATGGAATTCGCCTGGATTCGGGGGATTTGTCCTATTTGACGAAAAAAGCCCGTGCTATGTTGGATGAAGCCGGTTTGCAAGACGCTAAAATCGTAGCTTCCAACTCGCTGGATGAACACCTGATCAAAGAACTGCTGCGGCAAGGCGCGAGAATTGATGCCTTTGGCGTAGGAGAACGGCTGATCACCAGCCAGACAAGCCCTGTTTTTGGTGGTGTGTATAAGTTGTCAGCGGTTGAGGACGAAAAAGGTGAAATCGTTCCCAAGATTAAAATCTCTGATAACACAGCTAAAATTACCAATCCCGGCTTTAAGAAGGTTTACCGTTTTTACGATAAGAAAACAGGCAAGGCGATTGCGGACGAAATCTGTCTTCATAACGAAGTGGTCTCCGAAGCCCTGCCCCATACGATCTTTGACCCGGAAGCAACATGGAAGCAGAGGACTCTTAAAGATTTTACCGCGCGGGAATTATTGGTGCCTGTTTTCAAAAATGGCGAACTGGTTTACCAACAGCCGTCTTTGCGGGAGACGCAACAGTATTGCGCTAAAGAAGTAGATTCTTTATGGGAAGAAGTAAAGCGTTTTGACAACCCCCATGAGTATAATGTGGATCTGTCTAAAAAACTCTGGGACCTGAAAAGGAAACTGTTATTGGCCTCCGGAGATATACTTTAAAAGCTCATGTAGAAGCCGATGCATAATGCTGTGCAAGATGGATCCAAAATGCGCAAGATACTCCACCGACATAAGGTCACAAAGAAAATGACCCTGCTGTAATTGGCATAGTAAAAATTACAGCAGGGTCGTTTGTTGTCCGGCGTTGTATTATCCAAGCGTTATATGCGCCTGGTATGACAGATAGTTATCTCCGGGCAAGTGCAGGACACTTAAATAATCCCAGAATTAACTATAGCATTTTCTGCAAAAGCTCAACGGTCTGGGGAAGATAACCTGTGTCCAAATCTTCCAGATTTCCGGCATCTACCGCTTCCGCCAGTTTGGGATCCACCGGCATTTTATCCTGACAGGTCAGTCCGTGCAAACGCGCAGTCTCATCCAGACGGCTCTGACCAAAAAGCGTATGTTCACCGCCACAGTCAGGACACTTGAAATAACTGAAATTTTCGATGAGGGAAAGGACCGGGATCTGCATCATTTTAGCCATATTGCAGGCTTTCTCCACAATCATCCCCACCAGTTCCTGCGGTGAAGCAACAACGATGATCCCATCCACAGGCAGTGACTGGAATACTGTTAAAGGCACATCCCCTGTGCCGGGAGGGAGATCCACAAATAAATAGTCTGTTTCTCCGTAAATTACATCCGTCCAGAATTGTTGGATCGCGCCCGCAATAACAGGACCGCGCCAGACTACGGGATCGGTTTCCTTATTCAGCAACAGGTTGATCGACATTACTTTAATACCGGTTCTGGTTTCCAACGGATATACACCATTGTCATCCATGGGAGCTCTGCCATGAAGCCCAAAGGTACGAGGTATAGAAGGCCCGGTTATATCCGCATCCAAAATCGCGACTTTTTTCCCTTTTTTTCGAAGGGCAATCGCCAGGAGCGCCGTTACCATAGATTTTCCCACGCCGCCTTTGCCGCTCACAACGCCGATTACTTTTTTTATGTGACTGTTTTTATGAGGCGCCTTTTTGAAAGAGGACAGGTCCTGCCTCTCTTTGCGGTTTGCAGCGCATTTGCCGCAATCATGATCACAATTTGCCATACTTGTTCCTCTCCTGAAAATATCGATATATAGTAATAAATGACTTGACATAACTACTAATAAATATTACTATTAGTAATAGAGTTCAGGTATGCTCCAATCAGATACCGATACCTATTATACCATAAAATTGAATATCCAGTACAGGTGCTCATAAGAGCCTAACAGAGAAGTCCGGTGCAAAACCGGCGCGGTCCCGCCGCTGTAAGGGGGAGGACGCTTCACTATGTCACTGAAATTTTATTTTGGGAAGACGAAGCAGACCAGGAACCCGAGCCAGAAGAACTACCTGTCTTAGCATCACTGCTTGACCCGCGAGCGACGGGGAGGAGATGTCTGCGTAACCGATTTACAGGTTTCAGCCGCCTTCAAACCGTCTTTTCTAAAATGGAAGGACGGCTTTTTTATTTAGTTTATATACGGCCTGGACAACCGTCATATAATGATTTGCCATTCTCAAATCTTCTTAATTCGCAGGCGCAGGGTAACGACGCTGTACAGTTGCCGCTACCTGCGCACGAATTGGGAAGAGAAACGACCGGAGTTATCCGGTTTTCACAAGGCGAATGTTTAGTACTTATGTGATTTTTGTCCATTGACTGTAAGAACGGATAAATAGTGGCTGCAGCTTGTTATTTCACTTGGTTCGGGAGATTATTATGTTCCGATATTTGAGGAATTTTAACGCAGCAGGATCCTGCTCTGATCTCGTTTTTTTTATTTTCGGTAATAACCGTTGGTTATGGTAACGGTTTTACATAGATTCATGAAATCGGGTGCATGCCCCGGCTTCTGTATCATTAATCTAAGAGGAGGTAAATTGTTTATGGCTGAACAAACCAATGTCGACCTGTCCAAGTCCAAGCCTATGACTGACAAGGAATTGGAAGAACTTCTGCGTAAATCAGACCAAAAAGCTGAGTATCCGGAAGTAAAGTTTGACGAGTTTACAGTGCCCACTACAGAAGAATGGGTGGAAGCCTGTAACGCCTTGTTAAAAGGAAAACCTTTTGACAAAATGATGTACACCAAGAACTATGAAGGTATCACCTTCGACCCCATTTATACCCTGCGCAAGTGGAAGGAGATCCTGCCCACGGATAATTATCCCGGGAGGGGTGACTTTTTACGCGGCAGTACGGTAAACGGATATGTAGAACAGCCCTGGGGCATTGCACAGGCCTGTGATCTGACCGAACCGAAAGAAAATAACACTCTGCTAAAACATGAAATCAAAACCGGCAGTACCGTATATCATGTACGAGTTGACAGCGCCACGCTGGCAGGCGTAGATGTAAAAGATGCTGCGGTTCCGGGCGATAAAGGCGTGAGTCTGACCACTGCGGAAGACATGCACACCATGCTGGCCGATCTGGATCTGGAAAAATATCCGTTCATGCTGTATGCAGGCGAGTCTTCTGCCCGCTTGCTGGCGCTTACTGTAGCGGCCTTGAAAGCAGCCGGTAAAAAAGTAGAAAAACTGCGTGGCGTCATCGGCGCAGACCCCATTGGCGAATTGGTAGCCAAAGGAAAAACCGCTGAGTCTCTGGACGTACTGTATGATCAGATGGCGGCTACTGTTAAGTGGGCCGAGAAAAACGCGCCGGGCTTACGCACCATCATGGTACGCAGCAATGCGTTCTCTTTGGGCGGCGCTGAAAGCGTCCAGGAAGTCGCCTATACCTATGCAGTCGCGGTAGAATATGTGCGCCAGATGCTGAAACGCGGTCTGACTATCCATCAGATTGCACAGGCTCTGATTTTTGAATTTAACCAGGGCGCCAACTTCTTTATGGAAATTGCCAAGCTGCGTGCAGCTCGTCAAATCTGGGCCAATATTATGAAAGAATTCGGTGCCGAAGAAGCCGATCGCGCTTCTTTTGTACACGGACGCCCCGCAACGTTTACGAAAACCGTAGTAGACCCTTATGTCAATATGCTACGTAACTGCACTCAATCTTTCTCCAGTGTAGTAGGCGGTGTAAATACATATGAAAACGAACCCTTTGATGAACTGATCCGCAAAGGGGACGAATTCTCCCGTCGTATTGCCCGTAACGTACACATTATGCTGCAGGAAGAATTCGGTATGCTGTGGCCGATTGACCCGGCTGGCGGCTCCTGGGCGGTAGAAAGACTGACCCAGCAAATTGCGGAAAAAATCTGGGCGAAGTTCCAGGAAGTGGAAGGCTTCGGCGGTATTATTCCTGCTTTGCAGGAAGGCAAAATTCAGGCTGCTGTGAAGGAAGTGCTGGATAAGCGCCTGAAAGCGCTGGAACTGCGGAAAGATCGTGCGGTTGGTGTAAATATGTACCCCAACATGACGGAAGAACCGCTGAGCGAAAATCTGGAAGACGTAGCTGAACTGAAGAAAATTTTATCCGCCAATGTGGATAAATACCTGGTCGATGTGGATAGCAAAGAAGCTGAAGCAAAACTGGCCGCAGTAAAATCTGTCGGCAGTGAAGGTTTGATCGATGCGGCAGTAGAAGCGTTTGCCGCCGGTGCGACTTCAGGGGCCGTAGCCAGAGCCGCTGCAAAAAAGGCCGGTGAAATTGAGGTACAGCCGATTGAAGAACATCACTGGACGGAACGCTTTGAAGCACTGCGCCGTGATACAGAAGCGTTTGTGGCTAAAACAGGCAAAAATGTGGAAGTATTCCTGGCAAATATGGGACCGATCCCGCAGCATAAAGCCCGTGCAGATTTCTCCACCAGCTTCCTGCAGGTAGGCGCATTTAATGTACACCTGAACAATGGGTTCCAGGATGATGAAGACAAACCCGGTTCCCGGTACGAAAAATGCGTAGCCGCCTTAAAAGAAGGTATCGACGGAAAGGGAACTCCCTATGATGCAGCCGTGATCTGCTCTACGGACGCAACCTATCCGGAAGATGTACCGGCCCTGGCGCCGATGCTGAAAGCGGCAAATCCGACCATGAAACTGTATCTGGCCGGCGCAGCCCCCAAAGATCTGGTTCCGGTTTATACCGGCGCCGGTGTGGATGATTTTATCAGCGTGGTTGCTAACTGCTTTGATATTCTGAAAGATTTACAGAAAAGGAAGGGGATGATTGAATAATGGCTAGCCTGAATCCTGACTTTACCAAGATCGGCCTTCCCGAACATCCTTCCTGCTCCTATGAAGAATGGAAGAAGAGCCTGGAAAAGAAAACCGGAAAAAACTGGGATGCACTGCGGGGAACCACGTTGGAACGTATTCCTGTGCAACCGTTATATACCCAAGATATATACGCATCCTGCAACCATTTGGACTTCATGAGCGGTATTCCGCCGTTCCTGCGCGGACCTTATTCTACCATGTACGTGTTCCGTCCCTGGACGGTACGTCAGTATGCCGGTTTCTCCACCGCAGAAGAATCCAACGCTTTCTACCGCCGCAACCTGGCAGCCGGTCAGAAAGGTCTGTCCATCGCGTTTGACTTGCCGACCCACCGCGGCTATGATGCGGATAACCCCCGCGTAGTCGGTGACGTTGGTAAAGCAGGCGTTTCTGTTTGCTCCATGTTGGATATGAATATCCTGTTCTCCGGCATTCCGCTGGATCAGATGTCCGTATCCATGACCATGAACGGGGCCGTTCTGCCGATCCTGTCTTTCTTCATCGTATCCGGTGAGGAACAGGGTGTCGACAAGAAGATCATGGCCGGTACTATTCAGAACGATATTCTGAAAGAATTCATGGTACGTAATACCTATATTTATCCGCCTGATATGTCCATGCGTATCATCGGTGACATTTTCGAATACACTACGAACTACATGCCGAAATTCAACTCCATTTCCATTTCTGGTTACCACATTCAGGAATGCGGCGCAACCTGTGACCTGGAACTGGGCTACACGCTGGCTGACGGTATGGAATACATCCGTACCGGTGAAAAAGCCGGCCTGAAAGTTGACGCTTTCGCAAAACGTCTGTCCTTCTTCTGGGACATGGGCAAAAACTACTTCATGGAAGTGGCGAAGATGCGTGCGGCTCGTGTGCTTTGGGCTAAGATCCTGAAGAGCTTCGGCGCTGAAAACCCGAAATCTATGGCTCTGCGTACTCACTCGCAGACTTCCGGTTGGTCTCTGACCGAACAGGATCCGTTCAACAACATTTCCCGTACCTGTATGGAAGCCATGTCTGCCGCTCTGGGTCACACTCAGTCCCTGCATACTAACGCACTGGACGAAGCCATCGCACTGCCAACCGACTTCTCGGCGCGTCTGGCTCGTAATACTCAGTTATACATCCAGGATGAAACCAAGGTCTGCAAAATCATCGATCCGTGGGGCGGTTCTTACTATCTGGAATACCTCACCAACGAGATCATTCGCCGGGCCTGGGCGCATATCCAGGAAGTTGAATCCCTGGGCGGTATGGCAAAAGCGATTGCTACGGGCCTGCCGAAGATGCGTATTGAAGAATGCGCGGCCCGTCGTCAGGCAAATATTGACAGCGGTAAGGAAACCATCGTTGGCCTGAATAAATATCGTCTGGCCAAAGAAGATCCGCTGAACGTTCTGTCCATTGATAACACGGCAGTACGTAATTCCCAGATCAAACGTCTGGAAAAACTGCGTTCCGAACGTAATGAAGAAGCTGTACAGCGCGACCTGAAGGCGATCACTGCCGCTGCGGAAAGCCGTGAAAACGGCAACCTGCTGGAAATGGCCGTACAGGCTGCCCGCGACCGGGCGTCCCTGGGCGAAATTTCCGATGCGGTAGAAAAAGTATCCGGTCGCTTCAATGCCGTGATCCATACTGTATCCGGTGTTTACAGCAGTGAATACAGCGGCAACGATGACATGGAAGTAGCCAATGCGCTGGCGAAAGAGTTTGAAAAGCTGGAAGGCCGCCGGCCTCGTATCTTCCTGGCCAAGATGGGTCAGGACGGACATGACCGGGGACAGAAAGTACTGGCGACCTCCTTCGCTGACATGGGCTGGGACGTTGACGTAGGGCCTTTGTTCCAGACTCCGGAAGAAACCGCCCAGGACGCCGTGGACAACGACGTTCATATGGTTGGCTTCTCTTCCCTGGCGGCTGGTCACAAAACCTTGCTGCCGGCATTGGTCGGCGAGCTTGAAAAACGCGGCCGCGATGATATTTTAGTCACCATTGGCGGCGTAATTCCGGCGCAGGACTATGACTATCTGTACGAACATGGTGCTGCTGCCATCTTTGGACCCGGTACCAACATCCCGAAATGCTGCATTAAATTGTTGCAGATGTTAGTAGACCGTGTGAAGGCGGAACAAGCTCAAGACTAAGTGTGAGAAATGATAATGGAGTATGTCTGCGGCTGCGGCATAATAGCTGAAGCCGCAGGCATCCCATTGCTTTTCTCAGAAAGTTGAGATGATAATCATGCCGGAAATACCAAAATCGGATCTGCACCCAAGTTGGGTGCCTGCCGAAAAAAATGAGAACTTTGCCTGTTCTGTGATGGGTGGAATTGATACAAAAGTAAATGCCAACTCGGAAGAAAAGACGTACGATCCTAATGCGGTACGTCGCGTTCCGTTGCGCAAAAGAGCCAGTGTCGATGACATCATCAAAGGTGTGAGCGAAGGCAGTCGCGTGATGTTATCGAAGGCGATTACACTGATCGAAAGCAATGCTCCCAAAGACTTTGATAGGGCTCAACGCGTATTGCAGGGCCTTCTGCCGAAAACCGGCAGAGCGTTGCGGATCGGTATTACGGGTGTTCCCGGTGCCGGTAAAAGTACGTTCATTGAAGCATTCGGACAGCTGTTGTGCAGTATGGGCTATAAAGTCGCCGTACTGGCAGTTGACCCCACCAGCCCCCTGACGGGCGGTTCCATCTTAGGGGATAAGACGCGTATGCAGAATTTATCCCGGGAACCTAACTGTTTTATTCGTCCTACACCTTCCGGCGGTACACTGGGCGGTGTGGCGCGTAAGAGTCGCGAAACCATGATGCTGTGCGAAGCAGCGGGGTATAATGTTATTTTGGTGGAAACGGTTGGCGTAGGTCAGTCAGAAACCACTGTACGTAATATGGTAGACTTTTTTATGCTGGTCGTTCTTACCGGCGCAGGTGATGACCTCCAGGGTATTAAAAAAGGTATTATGGAATTAGCGGATGCTATCGTGGTCAATAAAGCGGATGGAGATAACCTGGCCCGTGCTACCATAACCCAAGGTGAATACGAGCGTATGGTGGAATTTATTCGCCCGGCCACAGAGGGATGGAAAACGCATGCCTATAAATGCTCCGCTCTGACCCATGACGGATTACCCGAATTGTGGGCGGTAATGCGCAAGTTTGAAAAAGATACAAAAGCCAGCGGCGTATTTGAACATCGTAGAAAAAAACAGGTGTTGTCCTGGGTTTACAGTATGATCGATGAACATTTGCACAATCTGTTCTTTAACGATCCCATGATTCGCGGAAGAATTCCATTGGTAGAGAATTCTGTTGTCAATGGGTTGATTTCGCCCAGTCAGGCAGTGACAGAATTGATTCGTTGTTTCGATATGGAAAAAGCATCTGTTAAACACTTAAACGAATCAAATTAAGCGCAGGTTCTATAAAAGAATCCCCGGTTTTCTAAAGAGAAAACCGGGGATTTTAATATAGGAATTTTTCCTTAAAATAGAACAGCCGCCTTATCCAAGGGCGGCTGTTTTCTCTACATCCTTAGGGCCCATGCTCAGTAAGCCGTAAGAACATAAGAGAGGAGGAGGGTCCGCAACCTTAAGGTTGCGTTTGTATAAGGAACCTTAACCCCATGGGTAAATAGCCTACCGAAAACTATTTGCCGGGGAAAAAGGGCCAAACGATAGGAATGACAATAATGGATACTACGAGGCAGACAAAAATCAATCCGCCGCCGGCTTTTACGTAGTCCATGAAGCGGTAGTGGCCCGGCCCTAAAACTAAGGTGTTGGGAGGGGTACCTACCGGAGAAGCAAAAGCGCAGGAAGAAGCAATCAAAATCGCCATCAGAACTGCTCGGGGAGACGCGCCTAACTGGGCGGCCAGAGCAATACCGACAGGGCAAAGCAGGGCCTTAGACGCAGTATTGGACATAAACTGTGTCAGAATAACGGCTAACACAAAGAGAACTGCGGTTACCACATAAGGAGACGGGTGGCCGCCTAGCATGTTGACCGTCCAGTTGGCGATAGCTGCGCCTGCACCACTGGTATTCATTGCTTCTGCCACAGGGATCATACCGGCGAATAAGAAAATGGTGATCCAGTCGATCGAATCATAGGCTTGTTTTTCTGTTAAGCAACCGGTCAGTACAGCTAACAAAGCGCCGATTACAGACACGATATGCAACGGAATCAGATCCAGACCCATGGTGATGATTATTGCTAATACGATAAGCCCGCAAATAATCTGACGGCTGGTTTTTACAGCGATTCCTTCGTTGCCTTCGGCTTCCAGTTCCAATTTGTCCGGATCGAAGTCTGTATCTTTAGGCAACAGGTATTTTCCGATGAACATCATGTATATGATACCTGCAAAAGTCAACGGGATACCGATATAGGCATATTCAAAGAAGCCAAACTGTAATTCCGGCATGCCGGCGGCTTTTAACGCAACATTGGCTAAAATGTTGGGCGGAGTTCCAATCAAAGTGATCGTTCCGCCTAAACCGGCAGCAAACGCTAACGGCATTAACTGGCGGGAAGGGGAGAGTTTCGCCGTGGCACAGACGCTCATCACCACTGGAATCAGACAGGCAGTGGTACCGGTATTGGAAAGCACGGCAGACATCAGTGCTGCGACTACCATAATGCCGATCATCAGGCTATTTTCGCTTTGTCCGCATAACCGTACAACTTTCGCGCCTATTTTCTGTGCGACGCCGGTGTGAAACATGGATGCGCCGACAACAAACATACCGGCGAATAAAACGACGGTAGAATCAGCTAAGCCGAGAAAAATCTGTTTGGCAGGAACTAAGCCCAATACCCAACAAGCGATTGCGGCGGCCATGGATGTCACCGCTAAAGGAATTATTTCGGTAATGAATAAGATTGCTACAATCAGCAGCAATAATAAACATTTTGTAACAGGTGTCATATGCTGTATTGCCTCCAATTATTTTTTTGATTTTGCTGTTTCATCCTCCGCATGAACCGGATAGAGGTCCGGCAGTTCACGCAGGGTATGCATTTTCTTTGGATCAAGGAAAAACGGGTAATTGGCGGCATCCCCTAAAATACGATGATATCTGTGGGAGTCCAGACTCTGCAAAAATTTTTCCAGTCGCTGTTTTTCATGAGAAAAATCAACGCTTATATTTCTTTTTTTATTCATAGTCAATTCCGGTGCCAATTCCGTGTCCTCCTTGCTCGTGTAAATTATTGCAACTTTGGAATCGTTTCGTTTGGGTTACTATCAGTATAGGCTGTTCGGAGAAAAATTAAAAATATCGATTAGGCAATAAAAATATAACAAATTGGAATATTATCGATATAAAATACTATTTGGTATAAATTTGATTTAATGTGGTAAGCTATGTTAATATAAATACGAAAGATATAATATAAATACGAAAGATAAATATAAAATATGGAAATAATGATCAAACAAATAATACTGTAGGGGCTGTCCTGTGAAACCGTTTAAGACGTTCGGAGCAGAGGAGTGCTCATAATTTAAATCATAGTTAAGTAGCAAAAGGAAAGGCAGGAAACTATGGATCTGGAGAACTATCGTAATTTTTTAGCCGTAATTGAAACCGGCAGCCTCACCGGTGCGTCTGAATATGTACATGTGGCGCAGCCGGCGCTGAGCAAACAAATCCGCATGCTGGAAAACTTTTTTGGGGCGCGTTTACTGATTACCGAACGGGGCAGCCGAAAAGTAATTTTGACAGAAGCCGGACGCTTGCTCTACCAAAAAGCTAAATATATCTGTTCTCTGGAAGATTTAGCCAGGGAAGAAATTACCAGCGTGCAAAGAGGTGCGGCCGGAACCTTGCGGATCAGTGTAGCCAATTCCCGTTCCGCCCCTTTTATTCAACGTACGTTAAAAGCATTTTGTGCCCTGTATCCGGAAGTAAATTATGAGATTTTTGAAACCAGCTTTTACGAACAAAGTCAGCAATTATTAAATGGAATCACGGAAATCGGTGTTTTGAGTACCCCTATCGGGCAGCAGGATAATTTTGATGAACTCTTTCGCAGAGACGAATATCTGGCGGCGATTTACTGTCAAAAATCAAAGTGGCTGGAACAACCCAGAAGAAAAGGTCTGAATTTATCTGATTTACGTAATATCCCTTTATGCGTATCCACCGGCTGTCATGAGATTTTAAAAAAATGTTGTGACCGGATTGGTTTTGTGCCGCATATTTTAAGCATCAATTCTACACGTCATACCGCTTTGCAATGGGCCTTGGCAGATGTGGGCGTAGCCGTGGTTCCTATTGAGCCGGGCGAAGACATGGGAGATGAATACCAGATCAAGAAGATTCTTGATATCGATGCGGAGCTTTATAAATCGGTGGTTAAAGTAAAAGGACGTCCTTTGTCACCGTTGGCATTGAAGTTCATTGAATTTTACAATGAGAACAGCAGCTCCCGGCGTTTGTGCGATATACGTCAATTAGAACGTGAGAGCAAAGCCTGAGCCGCGTCCGTAAAATAAGCTGGAGCATGCGAAAATCAGTACTGATGGTTATGTTAACTATCTTTCCGACCGGGGAAAGACAGGGGCGTTTGTAGCAATAATAAAAATGGTCACTGACTGTATTCTGCAGTCGGTGACCATTTTTTGTGTAAAGTGTTGTTTCAGAAAAGCTAAAAACCAGATAGCTGGATCAAGTATGTCAATCCTGAAACTTTTGAATTTTTGAACTGGGAGTTTTCCCTTCCAATGCTTCGCGTTGAATCAAATCTTTGATTTCAAGCCGAACCAGACTTTTCAATAAAGCTAACTGTTCTTTTTCCCGCGAAGTGTTGAGTCCTTCAGGGGAAGATTTTAGAATGGCAGCTTCCAGTTCTTTTTCTTTTTGCAGCAGATAATCATACATATCGTATAATTGGTTTTCATCGTATACTTTTGTTCCGCTCATAGTTACGCCTCCTGAGATTATGATTCATCAAAATAAGGTGTGGTGTTAAAGGTTGGTGCCCAAACGAACCGATAACAAAATTGCGGTGCAATGCCAAACGAATGAATATCCCAAGTTGCTGCCCAAAGTAAAACGCAATCGTATTATAACGTATAAATTTTATTCAGGCAAGGGCGGAATATTTTGAAGAAAGGACGGACTGATATCAGTAAAAGGTGAAGAAAAACCAGTCGCAAAGCGGCTTTGGAACATCAAAACAGAATCGACGTATTCCAAAGGGATATATCTTTCATTCCCAATAGATATTATTCATTTCGCGAGTGTCGGGTTATAATGCAGGTGAAAAAGGAAATGATTCCTAAAAGAGATATCATAAAATAAAGTTGTAAAAACAAGGAGGAAACAAAATGAACGCAGTTATGATGAGAACCGGTTATTTGGCAGTTCCTGATTATTTCAGAGCAGAAACGGCAAAAAGTGGAGAAGGCTTTATTGAAAGGCTGACACGCCGTCGCCTTGGCCAGTGCAATCACTACATGATGTTGACAAAACATAAAATGGATTGCCCTAAACAGTATCAGGGCGTACTGTTTTCTTTCGAGAAATAACAGATCCCCATTCACAGGCAGGGCATTCTCCTCATAATTACCCTGCCTCATTCACTTAAGGACGTCGTGGCGCTGATGACTGCATTTCCAACCAAATAGTCTCGTTTGGTGGAAATAAAGCACATTAGTCCCGGCGTCTTTTTTATTTATTGTTCAGGGGCGTTATACTTTGTTGCGTTGCGCTGAACACTTCATTCGGCACATTCGTTTAAGGGGTCTTCGTTTTTATCGATTAACGTGAACATATCCGTGGTTTCTCGATTATAGGGGAGTCGGGATTTCACTTTTTTTTGCTCCTGCAAAAGCTTTTCTGCTGTCAGAGGCATGGTTTCCATCCTCTTTAATTTTGTGTAAATAGAAGGACGGCAGGCGCGCCAAACCTCCATAATATTATGCAGGATCTGGGCGCTGGGAATTTCATAGGTTTCGCGTCCTCTTAAGACCTGACGGATATCCGCTTTGCGTTCTTCTGACTCTTCTTCCGTTAACCCGGGGATAACACGGTCCAACTCTTTTTCTAAAGGGTTGTTTAAGTAATCTTCAATCATAATATGCAGTTCATTTTGATAGGTAATTCTGCGTTCTTCCATAAGCTCCTCCTCTGCGCAAACAGCGCGCTTCCATATTTAAATAAATTCCCGGATGCAGAAATTATGAGGGGGTGGCAAGTATCTTTATATTACAACACCTGCCCCTATATTCTTATTGCTTCGCTATTATTATTTTAGCATTAATAATAGACAATATCAATAAGAATACTATGCTGAATTTAGTAGGCAAGTTTTAAATCGATTTGGTAAGTTGCAACTCGAAGCGAAAGAGTTTTTACGTTGCGTTTCCTGACAGGATGTGCTACAATGCATCTACACAATCAATCTGCGAAGGCGGTGTTGTTTTCAAAACCGCAGGCAGCACAGTCTGAACGTCGGGAGCGAAACCGGGTGCAGATTGTATGCTGCTTCCTTTCCTGCTGTTGGCAGGGCCTTTAAGGGGGTGTAAAGGCTTCGACGGGTATAGGTGCTGTATGATAAGCGAGCCGTGGTTCCATCTGCACGTTAATCGGTGGCCGTTTAAATTTAAACGCAGATAATGATTTAGCACTGGCTGCCTAAGGGCAACCCGTTCTGCCAATCCGGCTCCCGCAGGAGCGGTAAGAACGTCATTTAGCGGGATCGTCTGTGAGCGAGTTTCGTAGTTCCGGGCTAAATTTTACGAAATAGCAATGGCAAAGTGGGTCGGCACACGTTGTCAAAGCGAAATTTAATATGCTGGCTGCGCTCGGAGAAAGTTGTATGGCAATATGTTCGGACGAGGGTTCGACTCCCTCCACCTCCACCATTTTTTAATGGTTCACACTTTTCAACATAATAGTGGAAGAGCTTTCAACTGCGCTGCATTAAGTTGCCGGGGCAGTTTCTTTTTGCTTAGGCGACTCTTTCATGGTTTGGCAGAAATCAATCTATATACAACTTAATTTTACAATCGGGAAAAGCGCTTTTGGACAGCAAAAATATAATTTGGGTAATAAGTGCAGTACGGCTGAATTTTCTGGAATACGTAAAGAAAAGGATAAAAGAAGTTTTAAGATTGGAAAATGACTAAAAAATGATATAATAAATATAATATGTATTACAGAAAATAGGACAGGCGGTTCAGAAAAAAATTGACATGAAATTAGTTGACATATCTTGCCCGCATTGCGGTGGCGCTATGACAATAACAGATAATGTTAGAACCGTGCATTGCAAATATTGCGAGCATGATTTTCTTATTGATGATGAAACAATGCAAGTGAATCATCGAATTAGCAATGCAGAACAGACCGGCTACTTGTTTGAAGAAGGCCGGTGGCGTTTTAAGCGGGAGAAACAGGAGCGGGAAGCCAGGATGGAAGAGGTAAATTGTCCTCTTTGCGGTTTCTTTTTTTATGCAGATTCTGATAAAAGATTTGGTTATTGCCCTGATTGCAAAAAGGAAATGAATATCCCGCAAGCCATGCTGTTTTGCAAAGGTCTTTATTATGAGAAAAGGGGAGATTTTGAATCTGCTGTCCACTGGTACGATAAAGCGTTACAGCTTGATCCCGATACTAAATTGATTTTGGCGGCAAGAAATCGAGTAAAAAAAGATATACCGTGGATTCGTGCTATTGCCGGAATTGGTATTTTTGCTTTAGTTGCAGTCTTTATAAAGTTTACACCAGCAGCAGTAAGTGCTATTTTTATTTCGATTCTACTGATTTCTGCACTTTTATTATGCGTATTTGATAATAATGAAAAAGCAAGTGATGAAGCAACAAAATCAGAATCTGCAAATTTCCCTACTTCGTCACACAGTTCTGATGATATGGAACTTGAGAGTGAAGGCATAGACCTTGAATCTGAGTTTGCCACTCCGTCTATTATTCCTACACCCGAGGTCTGCCAAAGTAAACTGTTAGAGATAGATTGGCTGCTGACCAGATATGAAGGAGATGATACTATGACTGCTTATCTGCGTGACAAGCAGGCTGATTGGGAACAGCTTTTGTTTGAAGCGCAGACGGAAGAAGACGATATGTGACGGTGGCATTAAGCAGAGATTTCAATTAACTTTGCAGCAATAAGCGCTATAGTCTTTATAGTTGCACATTATAAATTATTGGGGAGAAAAATTGGATATGAAGTTAATTAGTACTACATGCCCTAATTGTGGAGCACATTTACAAGCAACAGCCAATGTAAAAGTACTGACCTGCGATTATTGCAATACTGATTTTATGATTGACGATGAGTTGAAACACTTTTGCTTGCAAGATGCAGAGCAGGTAGGCTATGAATTTGAAAGGGGACGACAGCGTGCATTAAAAGAACTGCGCGCTGATGAGTTAATGTTGAATAAGCTGGGACCATTAGTTTAAACTTTTTTTATTTCAGTGGACAGTAGGAAAATACTTCATAATCCGTTATATCGCGCATTTAAAACCAAAAGTTTTACAGACAAGATAATCACCCTTCCTTTTTACTTAATGGATATTTTAGCCGATGGCGCGTCATTGACACTACGGGAAATTCTCCGGAGCTTAGATCGCTATGGAGCATATTATTTTGATAATATGCTATAATACAAAACACCGGATATAAAAGACGATTTTTAGTATAATCATAAAAGGAGACTTGCATGCTTACTTCAAAAACGATTACGAAAACAGTGACGCAGGAAATGCTGGCAGTACATGTTGGCAGTGGTACCTTAAATGTGTTGGGAACACCGGTGCTGGCTTCTTTATATGAAAACGCCGCGGTGCAATTGGCGGCAGAATACTGTGATGGTAATACGACTACAGTGGGAACCTCTTTGTCTCTGACTCATGACGCACCTACACCATTGGGGATGGAATTCAGTGTTACTGCGACTTTGCTTAAGCAGGAAGGCCGAATATTTACTTTTGCGTTGGAAGCACGGGATGCGGTTGGGGTGATATCTACAGGCACGCATACCCGTGTGGCGGTATTTAGCGAACGTTTTCAGGAAAAGGCGGACGCAAGAGGAAAATAAAACGCTGTAATACTGAAACTGGACAGACTTTGACTCAATATCCGGCTTGTATGCAATATTTTGAACAGATTTTTCATCCACTTAAAATCAACACCCTCCTTACTATGGTTTAGTGAGGAGGGTGTTGTTGCACACATTTTTAAATTTTATCTCTGTAGCCTATTTATCTTCGTGGTTTATTTTCGTAATGCTGCTGCTTCGTCTTAGTTTAACTCCTGTTATTTAGCGAATTGAGCCAGTTCTTCCGGGATTTTGATGCCTAATTTTTCTGCATGTCCTTTGTTAATGATGCTGGTAAAGTCTTTTTGGAACTGGATCGGCATATCCTGTGGTTTGGATTTTCCTGCGAGGATATCGGCCGCCATTTCGCCGCTGAGTACACCTAATTTATAGTATTCAACGTTGATGCTGGCTGTGGCGCCGGATTTTAACAGGCTGGCTTCGGCCGCGACCACGGGGATTTTAGCCTCATCGGTAATGGCCACCAAAGCCGGTGTGGCAGAGACGATGATATTATCGGTCGGCACATAAATAAAGTTTACGCCACGACTGATCAAACCACGGGCGATTTCCTGAATATCATTGACTGTATTGACACTGCCTTCTTCGTAAGCGATGCCAAGTTTTTTCAAATGCTCTTTGGCGATGTTGATCTGCACATGGGAATTCATTTCGCTGGACGTGTACATCAAGCCCACTTTTTTAGTGCCGGGAAGCAGTTTAAGCCCCAGATCCAGTTGCGCAGCTACAGGAGCCATATCGCTGACACCGGTTACGTTGCCGCCGGGGTGTTTATCGGATTTTACCAGTTTGGCTGTTTCAAAACTGGTAATCGCATTGCCGACGATGGGAATCGTCTTGGTTGCGTTCGCCAGCGTCTGGGCTGCCGGTGTAGAGATGCCGCAGCATAAATCTACGTTATTATTTACAAAGCGTTGGGCGATAGTTTGCAGGTTGGATTGATCCGCCTGTGCGTTCTGGATGTCAAACTTAATGTTTTTTCCTTCGACAAAGCCTTTGTTTTTTAATCCGTCGATGAAACCTTTGCGGGAATCATCCAAAGCCTGATGTTCTACCAATTGTACAATGCCGACTGTATAGGTTTTGCCTTCCGCATTTTTCTCCCCGCTTTTTTTTGCATCACTGCCGCAACCGGCCAGGGCACCGGTCAGCAAAGTTAATACCATACTGCAAATGACTAATTTCTTCTTTTGAAAAAACATGGATCGCACCTTTCTTTCTGTCTGATTTTGTAGTCATATCGGTGTAAAGATAAAGCCTTATTAATTAAATATACCTAATAATAGAAGTAAGGTCAACCAAAAAAGCAAAATGCGGTGTACGACTGCAGACAATGTAATTTGAGTAGAGGTTCTGGTAGAGGAACAGAATATGATATAATAATAAAATAAAGGTTTTGGCAGACTCAAAACAAAAGTGAAGGCGGAGGATATATATAATAGCGCCGGGGACATATAATTAGGTAAAATAGTACCGTAAATCTGTATCCGGTGTAGAAACCGGTTTTGAAGAGGAGGAAGACCATGAATCTGTATATCTGGCGGCATAATAAGACGTATCACAGCCACAGCATGATCAATGAACCTTGTGTGCTGAACGAATTTTATCTGGATGCGATAGCTATAGTTGCGGCAAAAACCGTAGATGAAGCGCTGGATTTGTTAGCTGCACGCCAGGAAGGATGGCGGGTTGAAGACCTTCGCCAACTGGAGCCTGCGGTGGTGCCCCTGGAAGGCTCGAAAGTGGTATACACACATGTTCGGGGCTCCATCGATCATTTATAATAAAGCATTCGGAAACGAAAAATAAAAAGGAATAACGAAGTACCGGAAAGGGAAAAAATAGTTATGAAAAAATTAATTATGATGATGTTTGACGGCTGTCCTTATTGCGCTAAAGCTAAAAAATGGGTGACGGAATTAAAAAAAGAAAATCCTGCTTACGTCCCGGTTCTCGTAGAAGAAGTGGATGAAAATCTGCATCCGGAATATGCGGGAGCCAGGAAATTGAATTATTATTATGTACCAACGTTCTATTTGTGCGATGCAGAAGGGGAGCCTGCGCAAAAATTGTTTGAAGGTGCGCCGCAAAAAGATGATATTCGCAAAGTCCTGGAAGCAGCTGTGACAGGTTGAGCTAAAAGTCGGGAGTATCACGTAGCGCTTACACTATATTGACAGGGAAAATTTGTTTGAAACAGGAGCTATTGTAGAGGTAAAATGGAAAAGGATACCAGAAAACAACCGGTAAAGGGTGCTGCTGCACCGAAACATTGGTCCGTGGAAAGAGATAAAAAAGAAGCAAAGGTATTTAGCGATACGTTATCTGAGCAATGGAGCGCAGACAAGGTGCGTGAAGCGGAGAGCCCGCTGGAAAAAACACGTCGTTTTTTGGGCCGACATATCAATCCGCTGTTCATTGCAGTAAATAAACTGTCCAGTCTGGTACGATGTATTTTGGGGAAAGAAGAGGCGGACATTATCCCGGATTTTGCCGATTTTGGTGATATTATTTCTGTAGAGAGGGTGGGTTTCTCACACTATGCTGTATATGTGGGAAATAACCAGGTCATTCATTATGATATGGACCCCGGAGATAATTACAAAATTTGTGTCCATCAGGCCTCCATGCAGGAATTTTTAAATGGTAGTGATGTGTATACTATTTGTGAATTCCCCCGTATTTACGGGCGTCCTACAGAGGAAGTCCAGTTCAGTGATTTTTCTCTTTTGTTTAAGGACAGAGAAAAAGCACGAATTATGTGGGATACGCTGAAAGGAACCAACTATCGGTTATATACGCCTGCCGAAACTGTGTTGCGGGCCCGGGAACGCATTGGCGAGACCGAATATAACTTGTTCACCAACAATTGTGAGCATTTTGCAATTTGGTGTAAAACCGGTCTTTCGGAATCAGCCCAGATTGAAATTGTTCTGACGGCGCTGTATGAAACGGCCCGCAATATCAGGGAATCGCTGCGGGAAGGGTTAGAAGCGGCAGATGACCTGGCTGCGGATATGGCGGAAAATCTGAAACGTAAAATGGAAGAGCGTAAACGAGGTAAATGATGAAATTTGCGGATGTAAAAGTAGGAATACCTTATCCGGAGAAAAAATTTTTAGTTACGGAAGAAGCAGTGCGGACGTATTTAGCCGCAATAGAAGATGCCAATCCTCTATATATAGAGCAAAAATTGGTGCCGCCTGCCTTTGCTGCCGTTTTTACACGTTGGGAAGCGTTGAGCGGCGAAAAACTGGAAGAAGGTACGATCCATGCCCGTCAGGGATTTCACTATTTAAAACCGATCCATTGGGGAGAAACCCTGACATTGCGGGGGCAGGTAAAGGAAAAAAAGGAAAAGAGAGGCCTTTATTTTGTGACACAGCAAATCGAGGTGTTTGACGAATCAGGAGAGTTGGCGGTGGTTAGCGAGATTACGATTATTTTGCCTGCGTAAAGGGCAGATTTGCTTATTTGTATGATAACAGGTAGAGGGAAAAAGTATGCAAACACTGGAAAAAGGTCAGGTATTTACTCTAAAAGAGAAAAATGTGACACAGAATATAATCAATTGCTATGCAGATGCGGCCAGCGACCATAATCCGCTGCATGTTGACGTAGAATTTGCTGAGAAAACGCGCTATGGCGGTACGATTGCGCATGGTATGCTGAGTCTGGCTTTTGTGCAAACCTTATTGGCGGAAGTTTTTGCTGAACACTGGTTGAAAAGTGGTGCGTTAGATGTAAACTTTATGCTTCCGGTACGCCCCGGCGATACGATCACAGCAGAGGCTAAGATCGTCAAAATCACGCCGCAGGGAGCAAACCGGGAAGTGCAGATGCACGTGATTTGTCTGAATCAGCGCCGGGAAAAAGTTATTATGGGGAAGGCGCGAGTGGTTGTATAAACGAATCTAAAATGTGGCTGTTCGCATGAAATGAGCGCCTGTGAAGTTGTTTTGATCAATCAGTATTTGGGGGTAGGGCATGAGCATTCGGTTTTCTGTTATGAAGTGGCTGGTGCAACTTTTGGGCACCAAGCGACTGACGTCGTTGCCCCCGGAGAAGATGCTACGCCGGATTCGTCATGCGAATCAGCGGAATCATTTTTTTGTGCCACAGGATGAGGAGTTTTTATATCGGGATGAAGTCATCTCTCTGACCGGGATAGATGGCGCGGAAGGATTTGCAGATCAGGAACAAAAGGCCTCTTTTCACTGTCTGACGATTTGTCATAAAGAACAGGCGGAGAACGCTCCCAAAAAGCGTGGCATACTCTGTGTTTACGGTGGGGGAATGCTTTTATCGCCGCTACGTTTGTTTGTGGGCTTTGCCAAAGATATGGCCAAAAAGACCGGTCTGGATGTATGGTTCCCTTATTATCCTCTGTGTGATAGCTACACGATCCGCGACAGCGTCCGGATGGTATATAAGGTGTATGAGTCCATGTGCAGAGAATATGAGGAAGTTTGTTGGTATGGATATTCCTCCGGCGGAGCCTTGCTTTTGTTATTAGGAGCTTATCTGAATGAGATCAAATCACCTTTGTTGGTCCGCGCCCGGAAATTGATCCTTATTTCACCCGGCGGCGTCCCTGTGAATGAGAAGGAATGGCAGGATATGCAAGACCGGGATGAGTTGGATGTCATGCTTTCCGCCCGTTATATGCAAACGATTCAACCCTTGTTAAAGCATGGTTGCCAGGACATTCCGACCTGGATGCAGACTTGTGAACAGGCAGATCTTCGGGGCTTGCCGGAGACCTGGATTTATTATGGTACTCATGAAGTACTTTTTGCCAAGGCAAAATTTTATGATGACTTACTAACGCAGGCGGAAGTGCTACACCACATGAAAATAGCACCTAAGATGCCGCATTGTTATTGTACTACCGTTTTTTTTCCGGAAGCACAGGCGGATTACGATGAAACGATGCGGATCCTGACAGAAGACTGAGTGCAGTATTAAAAGCGCGCTTATGTGCATGTGACAGAGAAGGAGGCTATGGAGCGATGTTCAAAATGAGAAAAGTCGTTATTGTAGGTGCAGGACATGTGGGGTCCCATGTGGCGTTGAACCTGGTTCAATCCGGCGAAGCGGATGATATTGTCTTAATTGATATTCTTAGGGAAAAAGCGGCAGGGCAGGCGCTGGATCTGGACGATGCGATTTCTGCATCCCTGTGCCATAAGGATGCAACGGTGCGAGCCGGGTCCTACGAAGAGCTGAACGATGCAGACATATTGGTGATTGCCTTTGGACGGGAGATTTACAAGGGAGAAACCAGGCTGGATATGTTTGACGATACGATCCGTATGGCGAATGAAGTGCTCACGCATTTAAAAAAAGTGGACTTTAAAGGCATCATGCTCAGTATTTCAAATCCTGCGGACATTATTTGTGAATATATCCGGCGGAAAATGCACTGGCAACCGCGACGTTGTATTTGTACAGGTACCAGCCTGGAAACCTGTCGGCTTTTGCGGATTTTATCCGAATTGACCGGTTATAAACGCAGCTCCATTCAAGGATTTTGTATGGGCGAACATGGAAATTCCAGCTTTGTGGTCTGGTCGCATGTGATGATTCAGGGGATTCCCTTTGTGGAATTACGGAAAACAAAAGCGGCCTGGCGCAAAATATCGTTGGCCGATCTTCAGGACCAAGTACGTCAGGCAGGCTATCTTGTAGCTGACGGAAAAGGCTGTACGGAATTTGGTATAGCCAACGCGGCCGGTATGCTGATTTCTGCTATTTTTCATGATCAGAAACTGGTATGGCCCTGTTCCACTGCTTTAGAAGGTAAGTATGGGCAACAGGGCGTAGCGTGCGGTGTACCGTGTGTGATTGGTAAAAAAGGGGTAGAACAGATTTTAGAGGTAAACCTCTTGCCGGAAGAACGGGCCGCGCTGGAGAAATCCTGTGGAATTATACGAAGTTTTTTAGACCGTGCGGAACAGGTAAAATAAATAATAAGAAATGAAGTCAAACGCATAACAAAACCCCGGGAGCGCGTATTCAGTGCGTTTCCGGGGTGATTTTTTCTGGTACTCGGACAGGGGCTCGAACCCTGGACCTCTGCCATGTGAGGTATGAATTAAAATTGTCTTAAATACCATGGCTGCGTGGTTTTATAGTTTTGTGGTCGCTGTTTTGGTCGGTAAACTGTTTTCTGGACGCTTTTTATTAAACTTCTCAATAATCTTTTGATTGTAGCCAGGTATTGCATGACCGTACATATTCAGCGTGGTCGTTGAACTGGCATGACCAAGGATACGAGAAACCTCCAATATAGGAAGTTGGTGCGCCAATGCGGCTGTGGCAAACGTGTGTCGGAACACGTGGATGTTTTTACCGGCAACTTCTGCCTGGTCGCAGGTCTTATTCCATATCTTCCGGATGTTGTTATAGTTCCAGGCATTCCCGTATTTTGTTTGAAATAACAACCCGGTAAGCCTTGTAACATTGTCCTCACGACGCAGCGCTTTGATTCGTTCTACGGCCTTCTTATAAACGATAGGGATGTAACGATCTCCGGATCGAGTCTTCGGGGCGTTGAAATTATTCCCTACACGCCCTACCTTTGTCCGGGAAACGTGAATCTCCCGTTTTGTAAAATCAATATCCTCAAACCGAAGCGCACACAATTCACCTACACGCATTCCAGTCACAAGCAGTAAGTAAAAAAATGTGTAATACGGCTGCTGACATCTGCGCGCGTTGTATGGTTTGCCGGGCGCCGGTGTGTTTCTTTTTAGCACCCGGAAAATCCGAAGCAACTCCGGCAAAGTAAAAATCTCTATTTCGGAAGATGGGATTTTTGGCGGTTCCACTGCATCCATCGGATTGTAGATAATCTTACGCAATATCATTGCTTTTTTGAAAGCTCCGACTAATAGCTTATGGACTTTGCTTACTGATGCAGGGGCCAATGTCAGATACAAAGTGTTGTAAAGTCCTTGTATCTGATCCGCACCAATTTGCCCCAGGGGGAATTGGTAAATCGGTTCTAATTTTTTCGCAGTTTGTTTTGCTCTTAAAAAGGTTTGTTCCCGGTACTTAGGTTTAAGGTAAGTTACCATATAATGAACAATCCATTCCCCTAGAGAAAGAGAGCAGGGGGAGATAAGACTGCACTGTTCCCGTAAAGAACGTGTCTTCCGGGCAAACAGATCCCGTTCTCGTTCACCGGCTTTTGTGTTCGCAAAACGTTTTTTACAATGCCTGCCGGTATTATCGTAATAATCGTAAGTTAGTTTATTCCGGGAACGATCATACCCAAAACTTCCGTCTCCGCGCATATTTTTTCCCTCCTTCTTTATTTAGAAGGCATGTCATGCTATAATAGACATGACAAAGCCTTCTTCCCTCATTCGCGTGTTGGGTGGAATTTGTCGACTGGACCGTTCGGAGTTGCCGCTCCGGGCGGTCTTTTTTATTTGCCGCTATTTAAGAACATCATTCTTTTTTCCCTTTTACTATGCTGATATACCGTTTCAATTCTTCTATTTCGTAATTGGCAATCAGGCACGCCATTGCTTCCGGGTTCTTATCATTCGCGCGATAAGAATCAAAACAATCGTAATACGCAGAACGATCGCGGAATTTAATATCAATCGGGAGCAGGCCATGTTTCACCAGCTCCAGTTCCATAAGCAGACGGCCGGTGCGACCGTTTCCGTCAATGAACGGATGAATCGTTTCAAATTCCAGATGCATCCGAGCAATAGCTTCGATAATGTGTTGGTTCCTTTGCCAAGCAGCGTAATTTTCTATCAGCTGTTCCATGGCAACGGGAACCATATATGGTTGAGGCGGAGTGTGCTCGGCGCCCATGATCCGGACAGGCACGCTACGGTAGCGGCCTTTATTTTCCGCGTCACGCATGAGCACAAGGGAGTGAATATTTTTGATCACAGATTCTGTCAGAGGTGTATCCGTTTGTGCAAGGTCAAGAATGTAGTAAAATGCATCCCGGTAACCGATCACATCCAGATGGTCACGCAGCGGTTTGGTGGCAATGGTAATACCTTCCTGTAAGATCAGGGCAGTTTCGCGCAAGGTGAGGGTGTTGCCCTCAATAGCGTTGGAGTTGTAGGTAGTCTCAATGATGAACTCCCCACGGAGACGTTTTAGCTCTGCTTCATTCAGCGGGCGCAAGGATTTCAAAGTTGTTGCCAGCTGGTCTATGGTATTGAACAATGTATTCATAATAAAATCCTTTCGCAAGGTAAACTGGTCGAATTCGATCAGTTTTGTCTTTTAAACTTTTCTCGTCCGGCCTCAACTGCCCTGCGGGTTAGTCTTTTTTTTGATTAATTTCTTTATCTCTTTGTCAAAGTCGGAACTAATATGCTGCGTCCTGTTAAACTCCGCATATTCTGCAATAGCTTTAGCGTCGGCCGTCTTTTTTGAAATACGTCCTGGACCCGTTAAAACTTTATACCGGCGAAAGGCCAGAAATTCATTAACGCTGGCGGCGAATTCCTCCATCGTGAATGTTACTTCCCGCTCAATCAGATCCTCAATATAATCAAAATATCCAGATACAGAGCTTTCCAGTCGTCGTATTTGTTTCTCGTCCAAGTAATTCTTTGCGATAGTTACATCGGACTTCAAAATACGACCATCCGGTGAATTTTTCCAGGTGGTCAGTCCCATATGGTCTTTACTCCGATCCGACCGATTGTAAATAATTTCGGCAGCGGTTTGTCCGGTAATCGCATAGTGGAATTTATTTTGTACCATAGCATAAAACTGATGTGTAATTTCGGAATCCTTGTCATAGTCTATGCTGCATTCGGCAAAAATATCCGTAATCTGCTGCCAGATCCGCCGCTCGCTGGCCCGTATGGAACGTACTCTTTCCAGTAATTCACGGAAGTAATCTTTACCAAATGCTGTACGGGCCTGTTTTAATCTGTCATCATCCATGGCAAAGCCTTTGATGATATATTCTTTTAGGATGTCTGTGGCCCATATGCGGAACTGAGTAGCACGGCGGGAGTTAACGCGATAGCCTACGGAAATAATGGCGTCGAGATTATAGAATAATAGTTCCCGCTCAACCTGCCGGGTACCTTCTTGTTGAACTACTCGAATTTTTCGAGTAGTTGCTTCTTCTTCTAATTCGTGCGTCTTGAATATTTCTTTTAAATGATAGTTGATAGTATGACTTTCGACTTGGAAAAGTTCTCCCATAGCCTTTTGTGTAAGCCAAATAGTATCATTCTTAATAAAGGCATTTACTGAAATATCTTCATCTGCTGCGCGATAGATTAAAAATTTAAATTGCGTTGTATCCATATTACTGCTCCTATACTGTCAGATATCCTCCAGCGAATTATCGTTATAAGCTTCTCCGTACTTCAACTACCTTGCCGATGATTTTTGCCGGTAAACTTTTAACTTCACACATCCTACCTCAACTACCCTGCATAAAAGCAGGGCAGTAAACGCATGACGGGTTATTTGACTATAAAAGCAATTAACTTTTTTACTTGGATATTTTGGCGATTTCTATAAAATCGGTTATTGTTTTGCTTTTAGTTTACACTGATCTATCTTGTCAACGGTAAGGTGCCAATCATTAGGGAATCCAAGTTTGCTTAAAACATCGTTTATAGAAATTGTTTTCAGTTTATTTGAAAGAGTTCTAATTCGTTTTCTGGATGTATTGTGAAGCGTCGCGTACTCGTGCTTGCTGAGAAAACACTGAAGGGTAATGAAAACAGAGTAGGTGCTGCGTTTATCATCGTCGGGAGTAAGGTTATATTTAGAATGCAATGGCTTCCAATATTTAGCATTTTGATGACAGCGAAATTCTAAAATGCGATTGTTATGTGCGCAGATATTCCTAACTTGATTGATATTATCTATAAAACTGTTCAGAGTTTCAGGAGGGAAGGGGGCGAGATTACCTGAAATGTTTTGACTAATAAAGTCGGTAAAATCTCGGGCGATACTGTTCTGCAAAGGTTTTTTAGCATGTAGTAACAAGTAGCGCAATTCTCCTAAGTTAAGATAATTAACTAACACCCAAATGGGAACGTGCTTATATTTTCTTACATAATGTGCAATACTCCCATTTTTTTGTCTCAGGTTATTTGATATTGTTTGTGCAAGGCTGGATATCGTTTTGATGGCGGGCAGAGTTTGTTCCTCTTCATAACATTTTATATTTAAGTACGCATAAGGTTCATTTTGATACATTTCTGCAAAACGATATGAGAAAATAGCACGTAAATGTGTTTCAGCTTCCAATATTCCGATGAGTAGTGTTTGTTTAAATTCGCGTTCAAACACATACAAACTTGTAATTTCATCAAAGGTGGTTTTTTTAGTGTAACGTTCTCCTGTTCGCGGGAAAAATTTAGCGTACCCGTTTATGATGTTATAATAGTTTTGGCTCAAAAGGTATTTCTTTGCGCGTTCTGTATCAGAAATAACCAAGCCCCGATTAGTCAAAATATCTATTTGTTCATCAAGGGTTTTAAACTCTTTCAAAAAAAGACCTCCTCTGTTATAACAGAGGAGGTCTTTCCGTACCGTTCCCCGTAGGGAATCCGGCGCTGATCTCTCCTCTATTATATGTATATCCATAATTATTGTCAAGTTTCGTAACTTATAGTGTTATTACCTCCTTTATTTTAGCCGGTGTTACCAGCAAATTACCGTTACAAACTTCTCCGCACCTCAACTACCTTGCCAATAATCTGTACAGGCAAACCTTTAACTTCACACATCCGGCCTCAACTACCCTGCGGGTACCTTCTTATTGAACTACTCGAATTTTTCGAATAGTTGCTTCTAAACAGAGCGAATTATATGTGCTTTAAAAGAATCGTGATGATATCTTCAGGTAATTTTGATAAAGCAAAATAGTCCTTGACGATGTGCGCTTGAATAGAAAATTCAGGATTTGTAGGGGTTTTTTCAGCATAGATACAGTTGAATATATCTGATATGAATTTTGCCCGTAATGCTTTTGAATCCAACAGTATAAACATGGAGAGAAGACATGCATATAAGTCATTTAAACCCTGACTGTATGTGGTCAAATTTTTATCTAAAGTTACTGCATTGGTAGATTTTTTAGGAAGTCTATACTTGTTTGATGTGTATGTAATAAATTTTAAGTTATGAGCTACACGGTTTCTAAATTCGCGGATTAGACTTAATGCCGCTACAAGGAAATTGATTTTGTCTTTATTGTTAGCCGAACAATTTGGCAATAGAAGATCTGCAATTTCATTTTTATTGGTAGTTTTAATAAGTCGGAATAAGTTTATAGCATTGCCAAAAGAAACATTACGCAAGATAATCCAACTTGGCAGATGATTGTGGTTTTGTAGATAATGTCTGGTTGGCTGTGGGATAAAAGGGGCGTCTTTCGGAATTGTCAAGCTGCCGCTTTTGTCCGGACGTAGGTATACACTGTCAAATTGTTCCTTAAGGTTATAGAATGTAAGTGCCTTATAAGCGAATTTATATTCTTTAGGGTTTAGGTAATCTGTAATATCTACGCCAATGTTTTTAGATAAGACATAGGCTATTTTCGTTTTTAATATATTTTCAATTATAGTACTGTTTTTAAAAATAATGTTTTGAAAATTCTTGTCAAAAAGGTGGAACAGAAAAAGGTAATCAATACTGACCTGGGGTTTAAACTTGTTACCTGTCATCATATATTCCTTGTAACCATTAATAAGGTCATAATATGAAACAGTCAATAAAGCTTCTCTTGCAAAATTTTTGTTAGGAATACGGAGATTCCGGTCCTCTAGTAGTTGTATTTGTTCGTCCAACGTCTTAAAAGGTTTGTCATAATTTGCAGTCATGTAAAAACCCCCTGAAATAAAAATGACCCCGCTGTCATATAGACAACGAGGCGCCGGCCGACCACGTATGGTATCGGCCCATTCATGTGTCTATATTTTACACAAAATGTGGACTAAAGTCAAATTTTTTAGGCATTATACTGAAAAAGTTCAGCTTTTTGCCAAATATGGTATCTCCCGCGCGGCCGGGCTAGCTGCTTGGTTGAACCTGTTTTGCGTCAAAATAAAAACTGATGATGAATATCATTGCGGTTAATAAATCTAAATGTAGCCAAACATCCTTTGTGAAATGAACTGTTATCACTGGATTAAATAATATGGCTACAAAACCAAATATCCATACCCCGCTATTTTGATGTAAAAGGCTGTATCTAAAAGCAGACCATGAAGCAAACAGGGTTATTACGATTCGTAAAAGCGTGTACACTCCGTTAGGGAACGGGGAGAATATGACGATGAACAGCAAGAAGAGAATGGATAGAAATTTTCCTACCATGAGATTATCTTTAAATAGTTCCTTTATTAGATTTAAGTTATTTTTTAAGGTATAGAATATTTGAATGAATGCAGCGCATATTAGGGCAGAGCCAGAGGCAATAACTATTCGATAACCTATATCTTTAGTTCCAAATATTCCAATACCAAAAATAACATTGAGAATTGCAACGGCTGTTATTATGAGCAGCCATTTTTTAATTCCAAATGCTTCCTCATTTTTCTTTGCGGACTTGCCATTAAAAAAGACTTTTTTAATGGCAAGTATTAAGATTAGCGGGACCATGAAGGTTAGGAAAACTTTCTTTCTTTGATCCCATTGTCTGTCCTTTACCTCCTGTTCGGACAGGAAGTCAAAGTTACGCTGGTCGATCGGAATATGTTTCTTTTCCTCCGGGATCATGTTCATCCTTTGTTTGTATCGTTTCTCAAAATCTGCTTTTAATTCTTTTAAACGCTCTTTATCCATAGTACGCTGAGGCGCATATTTATAATTGTCCGCCTCATCCTGTGTAGGCATCGTGTCAGGATTTATGCCAAAACCGCGCAGCTTCGCTTCATTGTTAAGTTCTTTTAATTTATTTTCGCTTAACTGTGCAATCTGAAAGCCGCTTCTATGGGAAGTATCATGGTTTTCTCTGTTAGTAGCTTCAACAAAAGAGCAAAACAACACTATTGCACTAACAGCAATGGTACAACAAATTAGGCGAAGCAATCTTACAGGGAGCATGTAAACCTACCTCCTTTATCTTACACAAAATAGCGTCTATACTTATTTACAAACTTCTTCGTACTTCAACTACCTTGCCAATAATCTGTACAGGCAATTCC
>UQUU01000013.1 GCA_900544275.1 uncultured Succiniclasticum sp.
AGGTCAATGTGTTGAAAGACCTAAAGTATCCGGAGGCAACCTATACTTCCGTTGCTAGACGATATAATGGGGACTGTGAAAGTCTTTCTGTAAATCCAGTCTTCTATAATAATTCGGTAGTAAAAACACCTATTTTTCAGTTCCTTTAACTTAGTTTACTTACACAGGATTCTTTTAGGCACGTCAAAAGCCAGCGGATTTTCCGCTGGTTTCAGACGTGTGTTTTTAACCGCTATTCGGGGAGTCTCCCTTCATACATAATCGACAGTTCCCCGTAAATTTTCCCCCAGTTCTTCAACGGCATACTCCATTTTTTCGTAGCTTCAAATGTGGCCAAATACAGGGCTTTCAACAAGGCGGTACTACTGGAGAACACACTACGTTGTCGATTTAATTTACGGTAAGTAGAATTCAGACTTTCTATGGCATTCGTAGTATAAATCACCGTACGCACATCCGAAGAAAATTTAAATATGGGCGTCAGTGCGTCCCAATTCTTATACCAGCTTTTCATGGCATTGGGATATTTTTCATTCCATTTTTCTGTCACTCGATCCAGCGCCTCCGCTCCTTCTCGCCGACCTGGATGGTTAACACTTCTTTTCTTCCTTCTACGCTGATTCCCAGCATGACATACGCCGCCAGTTTCCGTATGACCCCCTCATCCCGGACGGAGTAATGGATTGCATCAATGAAAATTACCGGATACACTTCTTCTAACGGACGATTCTGCCATTCTTCAATCTGAGGAAGGATTTTGTCTGTTACATCTGAAATGAAGCCTTCTGACGCTTCAAAACCATAGATATCCTGCAAGGTGTCCGATATCTGACGCGTCGTCATTCCTTTGGTATACATACTGATGATCTTTTGGTCGATGGAAGAAATATCTTTTTGCCTTTTACGGATGATTTTGGGGGCAAAACTGGATTGACGATCCTGCGGCACATCAATACTCATGCTGCCATAGCTCGTATGCACCTGCTTGGGCTTATAGCCGTTTCGATAGTTCTCTGTGTCGGAACGTTCCGATTTGCGATACCCTAAGTGAGCATCCATCTCCGCTTCCATCATTTCCTTAATGGTGCCACCTAACAAGTCTTTAAGAGCATTTTGAATATCTTCCGCGCTTTCTATCTCATACTCCTGGAGAAGTTGGCGGATAATATTTCGTTTTCCTTCCGTCATCTGTACTTTGTGGATGGGTTGTTTCTCTTTTCTTGCCATAATAAATAGGCCTCCTATGCTTTTATTTTATCATAGAAGACCTACTTTGATTTTATAGATTTTTCTCATACCTTCTTTTTAGTCAACAAAATACAAGCTTGCAATGAGAATTAGTGTATTTAAACATCTAAATTAATATTTTTATTTCAAAATTACGATTACTAAATCAATTTGCTAACATTGTTTTCCTGTTTATGGAAAAAGCAATTTCAAATAGTCTTTTTCTCTTCTCTTTTAAAGAATCTAAATTTGTTACATCCGAGTATTTTTCAAAATCATTTTCTTCAATGCCCGCATAAACCATAATTTGGGATTTAAGCCAACGGTCTTGAATTTCATTAAGTTTCTTTGATTTTTTAGATATGTTCTCTTTGGTAGGGAGTAAAGCTAAATTAACAAGACTATCTCTAAATAACTGATTAATCATACCATTCCCTTCAAAAATTTCCTTAGGAATAATATGATCAACATCAAAAGACACGTTTGATTGATTTATTGGCCTTTGCTCACGTATCACATAGTAATAGTAAAGTATGGGTCTCAACAATTTTACTGTCGTCGGTTGACCATTATAACTCCCGGTACATGCACCCGCAATAAATACTCTCCAATCTTCATCACTTACTGAAGCAATTCTAGATTTCCAATTTTTTATATCATTAGCCATTTTAGAATCGCCAGATCCCCTCCAAGTCTTTGTAGCATATTCAAAAACCAATCGATCAAATAATCCTCGTGCATCGCGTCTCAATGCCTTCATCTCACCAGACTCTGAAAATTTAGGCATTCCTTTATCTTTCCAATCTTGCCACAAAATAGTAATAAACTCAAGAGCTATTGCATTTCCCAAAAGCCTTGTTATTGGAATACACCAACTCTGTAAATATTTAAAGAAACTATCTTGAAGAAGAATATTACATATAATATTAAGGCTATCAATCAGCTCCTCTATATCAGTATCCCATTTTATTGTTTCATTTTTCTCCAAATCAATTACATGTCTGCCCGACATTCCTCCTTGATAAACCGCACTCAGAAGTTTGAAACCCATTGAAATTTCATCCATTGAAACTTCATTTTTTTTCTTTGCTTCATCATAAGAATCAAATATTAAATGTTCGTCTTTTATCCTTGAAATCAATGTTGCAGCCAAATCCCACCTAACTATAGATTCAGGCGTTGGAATTTCTAATTTCGTATACATATTTCGAACCAGGTTTCTTACCATTTGATCAAGAACTGCAACCTCACGATTCCAATAGGGCTTTGCAGACAGAAGTTCTTCCGCTTTGAGTTGCGTGCCGCCTTTATTGATTCTTGAAAAAATATTTTGTGCATCTAATGCTGTAGCATTTGTTAGACGTATAATACCAATTCTAGCATCTGAAAATATTTTTTCAGAGTGCATTATTACACGAATACTTCTTTCAATATTATCCCACCTTTTTTCAATTTCTTTTTTAAACTTTTGCTTATCAATGACATCAAAATTTTGCTCAAAATAATCAATAAAATCAGATTGAGAAAGTTCTCCATCGTCATCAAGCTTAAAATCTTTGATCATTTCAAGAATAAATCGTCTAAGCAAAACAGGAGAAACCTGACCAGCATTTTTAAGTGGTGTGTATCTTAGCCTCTTAACATAATCTTTAAAATCAAAAAGCTTTTCCCATTTGCTACCATTAGGTTTATTTTGGTGAACCATAAGAATAATATCTAACAAAGTTTGGAGCCCTTTACGCTGCTTCGTGCTATTAAATGAATTTTCGTCAGAACTAATATCATTTTCAGATTCGTCGTCTGATTCATATTCATCAACATCCAAATCACTACGTTCTTCAGTTTGAAGATATCTTTCAACTTTTCCCCAATATGCGGTTGCTAGCTCCAAGTCATCCGCATTTTTATTAAATCCAATATAATTACGCGCCCACTCATACAACTGAACTGGATTATCCCTCATAGTAATTAAAGCATTTCTTCGTTGCCTACCATCTAAGAGCCACGATACCCTTTGCTCTTTATTAATAATCACCACACCAACAGGATAATCTTGAAAAATACTTATAGCTAATTCAAAATTCTGCTTTTTATCCCAAGTCGCTTTTCTTTGAAAACGTGGTAGCTTTAATTTACTTTCGTCCAGAAATGTGATAAGAGGTAGCGGTTCTATTATGTAACCCATAGGTACCCTCCAATTCATAAAAATATTATTTAATATACTAGATACTAATCAAACTTGTAATCATATACTAATACCAACTACGCCAATAGAACAAATAAATTGCATCAAACACAGAAAAGGCTTATTCTTTAAATAAATTTTGTTCATTTATATTAGCTACAGTATGGTTAGAATATGTATCCCATGTAGGTTCATAATCAGCAGTGGCTTGAAGCCCCCACATATCCCACCCTTCCCGTATACCTCTTGCAAAAAGTTCTATACGGGGTTCTCGGCTACATGATTCAATTACAGGAATAATTTCATCTGGTTTCCGGCTATGCTCTCGTTTCTTAGCTCGGATTATATTTACTTGGGAACGTGCTGGTTGCAAAGTCCTATTCGGAGCACTTTTTTTCTTAATGCCAAAAAGCAACAGTTCGGTAACATTCCTGAAATAAAATCCAACGCCTCGCCCATCTGGGCCCCCATCTTTGCGAATTTTTTCCCAAACTATATTTGACTTATACTCAAAGCCCCAAGCATCCATCACTTCCAAACCATAAGGAAGCAATGCATTTGGAACCCATAAATATAACTGCGCTTTATCCCCAGATATGTCTGACACTGGTATTTTTTTGATTTCATCTACATTCATCGTAGTATACCTGGAAAGACGTTTATGTTCTGGTGCAATTTTCCCTGTTCTATTTTTAAATTGCCAAGGTGGATCAGCATAAATTGTATTGTACTTTTTCCCATCGGAAAAAGTCATCAAGTTCTCAATTGTCCTCGACAAATCTGCCATAACCTTCAACACACTCCTTCCGAATACCTACTGCCAAAATGGGACAACCTCCGTTACGACGCGAATCAAGCCTATATATAAGCTTGCCAATCCAAGTTGTACTTGCCCCATACTTTTTTATCAATCGTTGTCCATTATCATCCATCACTTCTTTAAAAATATCATTTAACGCTTCCGATCTTGTAACAATTACTCCCACGTCTATCAATCCACAATCAAAATAAGTCCTCATTGCCAATAAATCTCTATCAAATGTTTGATCTTTGCTATTCCACTCCAAATCAAAAGCAACTCTATTTTTTAAGAAATCAATATTATGACCATCTATATATCCTTCAATCGTTTCGACCTCATAGGGTACATCAGAAAACCTACCTCTTCTTTGAACACTTTGTCGTGGATACTTTTTTACAATGATATCCCCTTTAATTCGAATTTCTCGCCAACCAAATGGGTATAATATATCATCAAATTTTTTAGGAATTGGGGACTCATTGCCACCAGAAATTTTTATATCATCCAACGTAAGATACAAATTTTGTAAGCATTGTTGGATTTCATACCATTCCATAGGAAATGCATCATGAAGAATTTCTAAGGCATGCCCATAATTATAGAAATCGAATTTATTCATAAGTTTTTTCTCAATAAAATTCTCTAAATTCATTTGTTAGCCTTCCCCCAATGATATAGAAATTCCCAAAAACTATATGTTAGTGTTTTTTTATATTATAACATAAATAATACGCTTAAATCCTAATGAAGTCGATTTATAATCATTGTCTGTCGCATTTTACTTATTTTATATAGAAAAAAATACCAACTCCCCATCGTCAAATTCCAACAACAATGAAGAGTCGGCATCAATCTGCATTTTTAACTTTTTTTCATTCCCACTCAATCGTGGCCGGCGGTTTACTGGTCACGTCATATACAATGCGGTTTACGCCCTGCACTTCGTTGACAATACGGCGGGACACGGTGTCCAGCACTTCATAGGGGATACGGGCCCAATCACTGGTCATGCCGTCGCTGGAGAGCACGGCCCGCAGGGCTACAGTGTAGCTGTAGGTACGCCCGTCACCCATTACACCTACGCTGCGGATGTTGGGCAGACAGGCAAAGTATTGCCAGATTTTCCGATCCAGTCCGGCTTTGGCAATTTCTTCCCTGAATATGGCGTCGGCTTCCCGGGTGATCTGCAATTTTTCTTCGGTGACCTCGCCCAGTACGCGGATCGCCAGACCGGGACCGGGGAAAGGCTGCCGCCAGACCAGATCGGCCGGGATGCCTAGTTCCAGACCTACAGCCCGCACTTCGTCTTTAAACAGTTCCCGCAGGGGCTCGATCAGCTGCAGTTCCATGTCTTCGGGGAGACCCCCTACGTTATGGTGGCTCTTAATGGTGGCGCTGGTACCGGTGGCGCCGCTTTCCACCACGTCAGGGTAGATGGTGCCCTGCACTAAAAAGTCCACTTTGCCCAGTTTTTTGGATTCTTCGTCAAATACATGAATGAATTCGGCGCCGATGGCTTTGCGTTTGGCTTCCGGTTCAGACAGGCCTTGCAGTTTGCCCAGAAAGCGATCGGCCGCATTCACCCGGATCAGGTTCATGTCAAAGGTTTCCCGGAATACTTTTTCTACTTGGTCGCCCTCGCCTTTACGCAATAAGCCGTGATCAACAAAGATACAGGTCAGTTGTTTACCGATGGCTTTATGAACCAGTATGGCCGCTACGGAGGAATCCACACCGCCGCTCAGGGCGCAGAGTACTTTTTTATCCCCCACTTTGGCTTTGATCTCGGCGATTTTCCGTTCGGCAAAGGATTTCATGGACCAGTCGCCGGACAGACCGCTGATCGCAAAAAGGAAGTTGGCAATTAATTTTTTACCAAAGGGCGTATGTTCTACTTCCGGATGGAACTGTACGCCGTAGAATTTTTTCGCCGCATTGCCGATCGCCGCCACCGGGCAGTCGTGGGTCTTACCCAGCACGGTAAACCCTGCCGGGGGCGCAGAAACGAAGTCGGTATGGCTCATCCAACAGACAGTGTCCGCTTCCATCCCCTGAAATAAGGGACAGGTGGTATCCAGAGTAATCGCTGTTTTGCCGTATTCCCGGATATCGGCGCTGCTGACGGTTCCGTTCAGTGTCTGCGACATAAACTGATGGCCGTAGCAGATGCCCAACACAGGTACTCCTAAGGTAAAAATACCTTTATCGGCTTTCGGCGCATTTTCGACATACACGCTGGCCGGACCGCCGGATAAAATAATGGCCGCCGGCTTTTTCGCCCGAATTTTTTCCAATGTATAGCTATATGGCACAATTTCACAATACACGCCGCATTCCCGTACCCGACGGGCGATGAGCTGCGAATATTGGGCGCCAAAGTCAATGATCAGTACCATTTCATGGTTTTGTTGCATAATGTTTCTTTCCCCTCTTCAATTGAGCGTTTATACTGTTGCGTATATCTTTTACTCTAATTTAAATTGTATGGTACATAAGATGGCTAAGATTTGAACGTGTCCCCACTGTCACTGTCTCTGTTTTCGCCGACCCGTTTAATGGTCTTGCGCTGACTGATATAAGCCAGAACCAGGGAGGTACCGGCCAGGACAAATAAGGTCATGGCGATGGGATGTTCTAAAAATACGTCCACCCGCCCCTGGGAAATGACCAGCATACGGCGCAGGTTGCTTTCCGCCATAGGGCCCAGAATCAGGGCCAACAGGATCGGCGCCAGGGGAAATCCGTACCGCTGTAGCAGGAAACCTACGATACCGAAGCCCAGAGTCAGGAAAATGTCGAAAAAACTGTTGCGCATGGAATAAGAGCCTATGATGGACAGCACAAAAATAATGGGCAGCAGCAAGCGTTTATCCATCCCGATGACGCGGGAGAAGAAGCGTACGCCGATCGCGCCCAGGACAAACATGGCGATATTGGCTACCAGCAGCGAGGCAAAAACCATGTAAACCACATTCATGTGGTCTTTGTACAGCAGAGGACCGGGCTGCAGGCCGTGAATGATGAAAGCGCCCAATAAAATCGCGGTCACGGAATCGCCGGGTACGCCCAGAGACAGGAGGGGGATCATAGCGCCGCCGGAACAACCGTTATTAGCCGATTCCGATGCCGCCACCCCTTCGATCATACCGGTGCCGAATTTTTCCGGTGTTTTGGAGGAACGCTTGGCTTCCCCGTAAGAAACAAAAGCCGCAATATCGCCGCCGGCTCCGGGAATGGAACCGATAAAAGTGCCGATGATTCCTCCTTTAATATAGGTGCTGAAGCAGCGCTTGATATCGGCTGCGGTGGGCAGGACCTGCGTTACTTTCTCCGCCTTCACCCGGGCCTTTTCGATAGAAAAGTTCTCTACGTTAGACAAGATTTCGGAAACTGCAAATAAACCGATCAGGGTCGGAATAAAGGGCGGCCCTTCATATAGTTGCATATTACCGAAGATGTAGCGGGGGTAACCGGAAATCGGATCCGACCCAACAGTACAGAGGATCAGACCTAACAAGCCGGACATGATGCCTTTGATCACCGAGTTCCCGGAAATGGAAACGATAACGGACAGGCCGAAAATGGCCAGCGCGAAGTATTCCGCCGGGCTGAATTTCAAAGCGAATTTGGAGACCTGGGGCGACAAAAAGGTCATGACGCCGCAACCGATAAGTCCGCCGATAAAAGAAGCCCACAGGCTCATGGAAAGAGCCCGGCTCCCCTGCCCTTTCTGCCCCAACGGATAACCGTCCAATAAGGTCGCGGCCGCTGCCGGCGTACCCGGCGTACGGATCAGGATCGAGGCAATAGAACCACCGTACATCGCACCGCAGTACAACCCCAGCAACATACCGATCGATACGTCCATATCCATTCCAAAGCTGAACGGTACCAGCAGCGCCACTCCCATGGTGGCTGTCAGACCGGGGATCGAACCGACCAGTATCCCCCCCAGTGCTCCGGCAAAAACAACGGCCAGATTATAGGGTTGCAATACATTAAGTAAAGCGCCTAAATAGAGTTCAAAATCCATAAATTTTCCACCTTATTAGTTTCACATCATTACTTCTGCCATATTATATCGAATTATATCGAAGTCGTATCGCTGAAATTTTTACATCCAGGGCAGCATGCCGTCCAGAATGCCCGGAGGCAGTTGAATCTGAAGCATGATCTGAAATGCGAAAATAACGATACACACCGTTGCGATCGATGCTAAAAACATCAGTCCGTAAGAACGGAACTTGAGCATGTACATCATAAACATCATGAACAGGATCGTGGTGATAATGAAGCCCAACGGCTCCAGTAACATCGCATACAGCACCGCCGCCACAAACACAATGATGGCGCGGCGGATCCCGGGATCTTTGAAGTTGATCGGTTTTGCTTCGCCTGCGTGCCCGATCCAAAGCGTATGGATCAGCAGAGCCACAGAAGCGATCCCCATACTGGTTGCCATGACCCTGGGGAAAAATTCCGGCCCGATGACCATGATGGCATCTCTGGGGAAAGCGGCGCTGGATATCCAGATATAGGCACATAATACCAGCCCCAAAATACTAAATACAAAATTGGCTTTTCTCATTCCAGTACACTACCTTATATTTCAAATTAAACAAGTTTACATCGAATTACACGATTGACGTAAAACCAACCAGCTTGACACTGAATTACACGATCCCCCGTCAAATCAGGCGGCTCCGCAAAACAGCGTGTGGGTCAAATTCAAGAAAGGGGGACAACCATTGTGCCCCGAAAGCAACCGGATTGTCCCCCTGAACACAGGATTCGTATTCCTTATTTCTTTTTCAGGCCGATGGAATCCATGGTTTTATCTACCAGTTCGTAGTTTTCTGCCAGGAATTTGCCGAAAGCATCGCTGTCCTGATAAGCCAGATTCTGACCGGATTTCTTAGCGAATTCAACGAAGTCTTTATCTTTCATCGCTTTCGTAAAGATATCGGTGATTTCTTTCTTAATGGCCGGATCTACCTTCTTAGGCAGACCGATACCTCTCCAGGTACCGAATACTACGTTTACGCCCTGCTCTTTGAAAGTCGGAACTTCCGGGAACAGATCGGAGCGTTTGTCGTCCATAACGCCTAATATCTTCAACTGTCCGGCTTTGACCTGAGCCTGTACTTCCGCAACAGATACGGAAACGGCCTGGATGTGTTTGCCTACCAGAGAAGTTACGGCGGGGCCTGCGCCTTCAAAAGGAACGTGTTTTACTTTGATTCCGGTCTGCTGGGCCATCAGACCGGCAGCAATATGCCAGACGGAACCGGGAGCCGAGTTGCCGATGCTGATCTCATCGGGATGAGCCTTGGCATAATCCACAAATTCTTTCAGCGTGTTGTACGGAGCATCTTTCGGCACGGTCAACGCCGCCGCGTCTGTATTTACACGAATGACGGGATCAAAATCTTTATAGGTAAAAGGCGCCAGCTTCTGCGGCGGCATGGAATTCAATTCGAAAGTGATCATGCCGATGCTATAACCGTCCGGTTTGGCATTCATAATGGCGGCATGACCGGTCGCGCCGCCACCGCCGGTAATGTTGGAAACCGTGATGGTTTTGCCTTTGGTCTCTTTTTCCGCTGCTTTGCACAGTGCCCGTAAAATAGCGTCAGTACCGCCGCCTGCGCCCCAGGGGCAGATCATGGTGATGTTTTTAGTCGGGTACTCCACTTTCTTTTCGCCTGCTTTTTTATCGCCGCCGCCACAGCCGGACAATAAAAGAGATACGCTCAGCGCAGACGCCAATGCTACTGCTAATTTTTTCTTCATGTAATACTCCTCCTTAGCTATTGATAGTCTATACCTGATACCGGGATCTCCCTTAGGGTACCCCGGGACCGCAACAATGTTAAGAAAAAATAAAACAAAATGAGCCGGCCGCAACCGACACGAACCGTTTTTTTAAATTTAAATCATTTTCATTTTAACACTAAAAAAAGGTACCGTCAATTTATTATCCTCCTTTTCAAAATCCGGCAAGATCCCCCTGTTTCTCTTTATCAATAAGCACTTAAAGATATATTGCTATTCCCTACTTAACGGGTATATAATCGGGACATAAAATAGTGCGGATGTGTAGTGTCGATGTATCAATCAAACAATGTTTCAGAACTTGCGTAAGGGGGTATTTTTATGTCTGAGGATATCAAAAAATCAAACCTTGTTGCTCCTGAAGGTCAGACACCGTTTGCCAAAAAATACGGTTTGCTGATTGCTCTGGCCGTATTGGTGGCCGTGCTTCTCATGCCGATGCCTGCCGGTCTTTCGGTAGCCGGTCACAGGATGTTGGCAATCCTGCTTTTCGCAGTAATCACCTGGATCACGGAAGCCGTTACGTATCCCGTCAGCGCCACGGTCATCGCTTCTCTGATGCTGTTGTTGCTTGGCACGGCCCCGGCGCTGGAACCGGCAGCCGCTGCCGCCGGCAAGACCATCGGGTTCGGCAAAGCCATTGCCATGACTTTCAGCGGGATCAGCGCCAGCGGTACTGTATTAGTAGGCGCTGCTATGTTCTTAGCTGCGGCAATGACCAACACCGGACTGGATAAACGTATCGCATTGACGATTTTATCCAAGGTCGGTTCTAAAACAAACCGCATCGTGGCCGGTATGATTTTTGTCGGATTCGTACTCGCCTTCTTCGTTCCGAGCACTACGGCGCGCGTCGGCTGCATCATCCCTATCGTACTCGGTATCATCGCAGCGTTTAACCTGCCGCTGCAAAGCCGTTTCTCCGCTCTGTTAATGGTCGCCACTATTCATGCGGCCAGCATTTGGAACATCGGCATAAAGACCGCCGCAGCACAGAACATGGTAGCGCTTGGCTTCATTGAAAAAGAATTCGGCGCCAGCATCACCTGGCTGCACTGGTTTATCACAGCGGCGCCTTATGCAGCGATTATGTCCGTGATTCTGTATTTCGTCTGCATGAAAATGCTGCCGGCGGAAATCAGCGAAGTAAAAGGCGGCGACGAAACGGTTAAAAAAGCCATGCTGGAGATGGGTTTCATGAGTCCGAAGGAGAAAAAGCTCCTTATCATCTCCCTTCTGCTGATTTTCTTCTGGGTCACGGAAAAAATCCTGCACCCGGTTTCCACTACCGCTTCTACCGTCATCGCGATTACCCTGATGTTCATGCCCGGCATTAACATCATGACCTGGAAAGAAGCACAGGCAAAAGTTTCCTGGGGTACGCTCGTACTGTTCGGCATCGGCATCAGCATGGGTTCCGCGCTTTTAAATACGAAAGCAGCCATGTGGATAGCCAATAAGCTCGTGACGGAGATGGGGCTTGTAAACATGGGTGTTTTCGCAGTCTTTGCAATTTTAGCCGCATTCCTGATCATCGTACATCTGGGCTTTGCCAGCGCCACTGCGGTAGCTTCGTCCATGATCCCAATCATGATCGCCGTGCTGAAAAACCTGAACATCCAGGGGCTTAACATGGTGGATATCACGATGCTGCTCCAGTTCGTTGTCAGCTTCGGTTTTATCCTTCCGGTTAACTCTCCGCAGGGGATCCTGGCCTATGCAACCGAGACGTTCTCCGTCAAAGACTGCATAAAAGTTGGTCTTCCCATTACCATCATCGGTTACTTACTGCTGCTGGTTTTTGCCAAGACATATTGGACAGTGCTGGGCATCCTTTGATCCTCACACTGCTTACCAAACACCCTGTACATCTGCACACACAAACAGCCTCGGATCTTTCGATCGAGGCTGTTTTACTTTTTGCTTTGTTACTTTTCCGGGTTCCCCGCGCATTTTCCGTCAGGAAGCGGTAAGCGCCGCCGTCAGGTGTTTTACGCTGTCCGCAGGAGAAAACGATTTACTTTTTCCTCAGGGCTGCTTGCCGATATAGGCCAGGATGCCCCCGTCCACATAAAGGATATGGCCGTTTACAAAGTCGGAAGCGTCCGATGCCAGAAAGACAGCCGGGCCTTCCAGGTCTTCCGGTGTGCCCCAACGGGCCGCCGGCGTTTTGGCAATAATGAACTGATCGAAAGGATGGGGGCTGCCATCCGGTTGTTTTTCCCGCAAAGGCGCGGTCTGAGGCGTCGCAATATAGCCCGGTCCGATGCCGTTGCACTGGATATTCGCCCCCCCGTATTCGGAGCAAATATTCCGGGTCAGCATTTTTAAACCGCCCTTAGCCGCCGCATAAGCCGATACGGTCTCTCTGCCTAACTCGCTCATCATGGAGCAGATATTGATGATTTTCCCATGACCTTTTTGGATCATGCCGGGCAGCACCGCTTTGGCTACGATGAACGGGGCCGTCAAATCAATATCCACCACCTGGCGGAAATCGGCCACGCTCATTTCTATCATGGGGATCCGTTTGATGATCCCTGCATTATTGACCAGAATATCAACCACGCCGAGCTCTTTTTCGATGGTCTTAACCAGTTCTGTGACCTGGGCCTCGTCCGTTACATCGGCGATATAGCCGTGGGCTTCGATACCCTCCGCCCGATAGTCCGCCAGTGCCTGTTCCAGATGAGCCTGCCTCCGGCAGTTAAAGGCAATCCGCGCGCCGGCTTTTGCCAACGCCCTGGCAATAGCAAAACCGATTCCGTAAGCGCCGCCGGTGACAAGCGCCACTTTACCTGCCAGCGAAAATTTATCTAAATATGCCATATTCCATACCTCCTGTAACTCTGTCTTCCATAGCATAATACGCAGTGACCGTAATATGTATGCTTTTACTTATGTTTTATCCCACCCTATTTCATTGTTGCCACTTCACTGTGCAGCCTTACGGCCTCTCCTTCTGTTACCATGTTGCGAAAAAGGTATGTGCGCCTTGCGTTTTTAATTAATTTGCGAGTCGAATCACAACGTACGCCGCTCTTACTATGAATTTAGCGCAGATCCGGCGTTTTGATATCATCCATATCGGTAAAGGTTTTATTTTCCCCGCCCATGGCCCAGATAAAGGTGTAGTTGGCCGTGCCGCAGCCTGCATGAATGCTCCAGCTGGGGCTGATCACCGCTTCATCATTCTGCATGACGATATGACGGGTCTCCTGAGGCTGCCCCATCATATGAAAGACCACATTATCTTCCGGGATCTCAAAATAGTAGTATACTTCCATGCGCCGTTCATGGGTATGCACCGGCATGGTATTCCACACGCTGCCGGTCTGTAACGCCGTCATCCCCATGGAAAGCTGGCAGGTTTCCAATACATCCGGATGGATGAACTGGTTGATCACCCGCTGGTTTGCCGTGTCCGAACTGCCACAGGGGACCTTGCGTGCGTCCTTAATAGTCAGTAACTTTGTCTGACAGGGTTTATGTGCCGGAGCGGAAACCATGTAAAACTTCGCCGGTTTGTCCGCGCTTTCACTGGTAAAAGCTACTTCTTTCGTACCCATGGTCACGTACAGACAGTCTTTGTAGCCCAGCTTGTACACTTCGCCGTCACAGACGATGCTGCCATTGCCCCCTACGTTAAAAATACCGATCTCCCTGCGTTCCAGGATATAATGGGTGCCGAAATTGCGCATCACATCGATTCCCTCATCCAGAAAGACTTCCTTTTTTACCGGCATACAGCCAAATACCACCATCCGGTCTACATGAGAATAGGTAGCGGTGACGCGATCAGGTTGAAACAGCCCACTGATATGAAATTCCCGGCGCAGTTCCTCCGTAGTATAGCGTTTCATATCGTTGGGATTGGCAGAATAACGAATATCCATCCGGATACCTCCTTTAGTAACTATGTACTTTATTAACTATGTAGATGTATGCGTAACTCTCTTACTTGCACGCCTGTTATGTTTACTTACCACAAACCACTCTGTTTTTTACTGTTTCATTCATTATAGCACAAAATCCGGAACCGATTCTTTAGAACCGATCCCGGATTTCTTAAAGGGGGGAATTTAGAAAGCTTATCTTACATCATGCCCGGCATTCCGCCTGCAGGCATGGGAGGCATAGCGGATTTTTCTTCCGGCTTATCTGCTACCAGGGTTTCCGTGGTCAGTACCATTGCGGCGATGGAGGCTGCGTTCTGCAGCGCGCTGCGGGTTACTTTGGTCGGATCTACGATACCGGCTTCGATCATATCTACGTATTTTTCGTTCAGGGCATCAAAGCCTACACCCTTCTTGGAATGTTTTACTTTATCTACGATCACAGCGCCTTCCAGACCGGAGTTTATGGCAATCTGACGTACCGGTTCTTCAATCGCGCGGCGCACGATCATCACGCCGGTCTTTTCATCGCCAACGGCTTTGATCTTATCCAGCACAGTTTGTGCTTCCAGTAGTGCGGTGCCGCCGCCGGGTACGATGCCTTCTTCTACCGCTGCGCGGGTCGCGTTCAGCGCATCTTCCAGACGCAGTTTTTTGTCTTTCAGTTCGACTTCAGTGGCAGCGCCGACTTTGATCACGGCTACGCCACCAGCCAGTTTTGCCAGACGTTCCTGCAGTTTTTCTTTATCAAACTGGGAAGTGGTGTCAGGGATCTGTGCTTTGATCTGTTCTACGCGGGCTTTGATTTCCGCCTTTTTGCCGCCGCCATCAACGATGGTGGTCAGTTCTTTGCTGACGCGAACCTGGCCTGCGCTACCCAGATCTTCCATGGTAGTGCTGTCCAGCTTACGGCCCATTTCTTCGCTGATCACGGTAGCGCCGGTGAGGATGGCAATATCCTGCAGCATGGCTTTGCGGCGATCGCCGAAGCCGGGAGCCTTTACAGCTACAGCCTTAAAGGTGCCGCGCAGTTTGTTTACGACCAGGGTAGCCAGCGCTTCGCCTTCCACGTCTTCCGCAATGATCAGCAGTTCGCGGCCGGCCTGTACCACTTTTTCCAGTACGGGCATAATGTCCTGGATCACATTGATCTTGCGGTCCGTAATTAATACCAGCGGATTGCTCATGACCGCTTCCATTTTTTCCGCATCGGTAGCCATATAGGGCGAAATGTAACCACGGTCAAACTGCATGCCTTCCACCGTTTCCAGATGAGTTTCCATGGTTTTCGATTCTTCCACGGTAATTACGCCGTCATCGCCAACTTTTTCCATTGCGTCTGCAATCAGGCCGCCGATTTCTTCGTCGCCGGCAGAAATGGACGCCACCTGCGCCTTTGCAGATTTGGTTACTACCTTCTTGGAATCTTTCTTCAGCGCTTCGACCAACGCATCTACTGCACTCCTGATCCCTTTTTTCAGGATCATGGGATTAGCGCCGGCAGCTACGTTTTTCATGCCTTCATGAATCATGGCCTGGGCCAGCAAAGTAGCGGTAGTGGTGCCGTCACCGGCCACATCGTTCGTCTTAGTGGCCACTTCTTTTACCAGCTGCGCACCCATATTTTCAAACGGGTCTTCCAGCTCAATATCCCGGGCAATGGTCACACCGTCGTTGGTGATGGTGGGAGCCCCGAATTTCTTGTCCAATACTACGTTACGGCCTTTCGGGCCCAGGGTAACTTTTACAGCATCAGCCAGTGCGTCAACACCGCGTTCCAGGCTGCGGCGAGCTTCTTCATTAAACAGAATTTGTTTAGCCATTATATTCTCTCCTTCATAGTTCATTTCGTTCATCAGTAAGTAAGTTATACACATGCAACAAGTCGTCTTTTTTATGCTCTTGTTCCGATTCTTACTTTACTTTGACCGTTCTTGTCTCTTATTCAAGCTTTTGTCATGCTTCGTTGCGTTACGAACACTGTTAAATTCGCCTTATTTCTTTTTCTTATCCGGCTCAACTACTGCTAAAATATCGCGTTCGGCCAAGATCAGGAGGTCTTCGCCTTCATATTTGATCTGGGTACCGCAATATTTCGCGAAAATAACGGAATCCCCGACTTTTACATCGACCGGCACGCGTTTACCTTCTACCAGCGCACCGCCGCCTACTGCCCGTACAGTCCCCTGCATGGGTTTTTCTTTCGATGCGGTGTCCGGAATAAAAATACCGCTTTTTGTCTTTTCTTCAACTTCATCAGCCTTTACCACTACATTTGCGCCTAACGGTCTTAACATTTAAATTTCTCCTTTCTCATTTGCCAATATTCATTCTACTGCTATGCCTCAGAATTTATTTGAGGCTTTCCAAGCTTCATTTATTAGCACTCAAATATTCCGAGTGCTAACTCCAATTATCATTATAAGCATCCGTCAAAAAATTGCAATAGTCAAAATGACAAAATCCATTAATTTTACATTTTTTTCATCATTTTTTTAATAATCGGACTTGATTTTTTGATTTCACCCTTCATTTCAGCTATTTTTGACCAATAATTCACAAAGCTAAAGGTAAATATAGAAAAATAGCGATTTTAGCAATTTTCATCTCTGACTTTTTGACTTTATCTTTGTCCTGTCATGTAACTGTGCTATTTTTGCCGTTCCTTTGCCGATTGCATCGTTTTTCTTTGTCAGTTTTTTCCGCAGAGAAAGATCTGAAAGCGGCACGACCAAAAGATAGCTCCTTTGCGTTACTTGTGTACGCCACTTTTATCTGTTACTTTTCTAAAAACGTAAATCAAACAAAAAAGCGACAGCAAATTCATGCTGTCGCCGTATTTTTTTCAGCGTTTCCCCTGTTAATCAAGGTCCTGCGAAGGAAAACCGGAGAAATAGCTCTGCGTAAGCAAATTCTAAACTAAGAAAATCCTAAGTCAGGCAAATTTTAAAGAAGGATCCGCGTTCAGGTCCCAGGGCGCTATTTCTCCTGCCGTATACAGATAATAGCCCCGACAGGCGATCATCACGGCGTTATCCGTGCAGAGGATGGGCGTCGGGTGTACCAGTCGGGCTCCCACTTTTTCGGCGGCCACTGCCAGCTTTTCCTGCAAGGTTTTATTGGCGGAAACGCCGCCCGCCAACACAATATCTTTCATCCCGGTCGCCTGAATCGCACCCACGCTTTTTTGGACCAGCACATCCGTAACCGCCGCCTGGAAAGACGCGGCTACGTCCGCTTTATCTACAGGACGCCCTGCCTGCGCTTCGTTGTGCAGGTAATTGATCACGGCAGATTTCATACCGCTGAAACTGAACTGAAAGGGATCGTCCAGCATTGCCCGGGGAAAATCGATGGCCTGCGGGTCGCCGGCCCGAGCCAATTTTTCAATTTCCGGACCGCCCGGGTAAGGCAGGCCCATCACACGAGCGATCTTGTCAAAGGCTTCGCCGGCCGCATCGTCCCGGGTCTGACCCAACAGTTCAAAATGATTGTAGCCGGTGATCTTCAGCAGCGCCGTATGTCCCCCTGAAACCACCAGCGCCAAAAAAGGCGGTTCCAGCGTTTGGTCGTTCAGAAAATTGGCAAACACATGCCCTTCCAGATGATTTACGCCTAACAGGGGTTTCCCCGTCGCCCAGGCTAAAGATTTTGCCGCAGAAAGTCCTACCAGCAAAGCGCCGGCCAGCCCGGGGCCATACGTCACGGCAATGCCGTCGATATCGGCCAGGGCTACATTGGCTTCCGCCAGCGCTGTATCAATTACCGGCAGGATATGCTCAATATGCTTACGGGAAGCGATTTCCGGCACCACCCCGCCGTATTTTCGATGGATCGCGATTTGGGAAGAGATGATGTTACTCAATACTTCCCGGCCGTTTTTTACCACAGCCGCAGCGGTTTCATCACAGCTGCTCTCAATTCCCAAAATATAAATGTCTTTATTCTCCATAGCTCTGCTTCTTTCTTTATTGCGCTGATAGATGTTCCGGGTCACTATCCGGACCGTGTACGCCCGATCAAGATTCTTTTTCTCCGTCTTCCGGCAGATCTGCCGCACCGGTCTGTTGTTCCCGGTGCAGCCACATAATGACCGCACCCTCGTGGTTATCTTCATAGTAATGCGGACGGATCCCCGCCGATGTAAAACCGCATTTTTCGTAGACTGCCCGGGCCGCCTGATTGCTTTCCCGCACTTCTAACGTGATTGCTTCGGCGCCCAATTCCCAGGCTTTTATCAGAAGCGCCCGGGTCAGGCGCAGCCCCAGTCCGCGTCCGCGTAAATTTTTCCGTACCGCCACACGCATGACCTGCGCTTCGCCGGCTACCAGCCAGACCCCCGCATAGCCGATGATCTGCGGCGTCGTGCCGTCTGCGGTTTCCGCCACCAACCAGGTGGCCAGGGCGTTTTGCCGTTCTCTCTGCCAGGTAGCCATACTCCAGGGATCGGGAAAAGCTTCCTGCTCCAACGCCAGCAGGACAGGAAGGTCTCTTTCTTCCAGCAAACGTACGGCCAGGACCGCAGGATTTTCTGTCTGCCTCACAGTGTTTTTTTCCGTTACTTCCGCCGGCGTATCCGCAGCGTTCTTTTGGTTCATCGCCCTGCTCCGGTTTGCGGATGACGTTGTTCCCATAACTCTTCCGCCTCTGATTTGCGGACATAATAGGGCCGCAGAGTAAACACAGCTTCCCCCTGCACAGACTTTTCCTTCTCACCGGCCAGCGCTACGGAAGACGCCTTGGGCAGGCGCACCTGTTCCGGAGCCGGCGAGATGCCTTCCGGCAACGTTTTTTTCGCCAACTTTTCCGCTTCGCCTAATAACAGCACCGGCATACCGAACTGTTCCGCCTGGGAAAACAAAGCCTCGGGATCTACCATCTCAATGGAATGCAATTCTTGCAGCTGCCCCTGTTCCCAGGTGTAAAAAGCCGTATAATAGTTGCCTTTCTGAGCGTCCAGGACCGGCGCCAGCAACACTTTCTCCACGGGCAGATTATACGCCAGCGCGGTCAGCGTGTTCACCCCGCAGATGTCACACTGCCAGGCATAAGCCATCGCTTCCGCCGCGGCCAAACCGATCCGCAGTCCCGTAAAAGAACCGGGACCGATACTGACCGCGATCCGGTCGATCTGTTCTTTTTTAAACCCGGTACGGGAAAAAAGCTGATCCACTTGTGGGATCAGCCCTTCGGAGTGGGTCAGACCCACACTGATATCATATTCTGCCACTACCCGACCATCTTTCACCAGACCCACGGCGCACACTTTAGTGGCTGTGTCCAATGCCAGAGTCAACATATCGCAACACTTCCTCACACAATGCTTCGTACCGGGGGCCCACAGGGAATAATTCCACCTGTCTCCCTTCCGGGGCAATTTCCAGCGTGATCTGCAGATATTCCGGAGGTAACTCCGAGGTGAACAGATCCGCCCACTCAATAAGCGTCACGCCTTCGCCGCCTGCATACTCGTAGAAACCGATATCCGCCAGTTCTTCCGGCGAATTTAACCGATATAAATCAAAATGACGTATTTCCAAAGATTTTCCGTTATATACATTCATCAGGGAAAAAGTAGGACTCGTCACATCTTCTTTCCGGGCGCCCAGGGCCACCGCCACACCTTTGCTCAACAAAGTTTTGCCCGTGCCAAGATCACCGCTCAGACAAAATACATCCCCGTCCTGTGCCAAACCGCCCAGTAAGTGTCCCAGCGCCTCCGTGGCGGCAGGGTCTGCCAGGCAAAGCTGTATGGCTTTGCGGAATGTACCTGTCAGAAACGTAATACCGGTCAGATCCGGCTGCCTGTCGGGAAGAGGTCCGGCGCCATCGGGAACGGCTTCTTTTTCCTGGGTTTTCCTGCACGAGTGAACGTCCATAAAATATCTTTCTCCTTCGTTATTTCTTTTTTAATACATCCGGATTCCGCGTCAACGGTTCCGTAAGATCCATATGGCCGCTGATGGTATCGATGTCCTTACCGTCTACCAGAAACTTTACTTTCTTGATTTCCGGTATCTCCGTCAAGGTACAGACCACTGCATTGACCATCATATATTCGCCATAAGAACCCTGCCCTTTTGCCGCAAAGGCCTGATTAAAATCCACCCGGGCCGTGTCGCCCTTTACTGTTACGCTGCGGATTTTCGTGCCGGACGGAAACAGGTTTGTCAGTGTCTTAGCCACCGGGTCGGTATTGACCAGCGCATCCAAAGCTGCTTCGGCCGGTGTTTTTTTGCCCATGGCATATTTCACTTTTTCCGGCACCAGGTTCATCTCCCCGTTTTTGGGGACACGGTATACCACAATTTCCACCCGCTTCAATTCAGGGTTATTCGTGTCGGTGATCACAGGCGAACTTTTCCCTGTCACATCCGTCACATCGCCGGTCTTGCCGGTGATTTTTTCTGTTGGACTGCACCCTGCCATCACTACAAACAGGATCAGCAGCAACAATGTACATAATTTCTTCATCATTGTCATGCCTCCCATCCTTATCCGGCAAAATACGCAATCAGTCCGTCACTGATCGCTTTCGCGACAGCTTTTTGAAAATCCGGTGAAGCAATCAAGTCTTCTTCTCTCGGGTTGCTTAAAAAACCGACCTCACATAAAATCGCCGGCACATACGAGCGTTTCAGTACATAAAAATTAGCCTGGCGCGTACCGAAATCGTCCAGCTTAGAAGCCTCTATCAGGCGGCATTGTACCTTGGATGCCAGACGGTAATCGTTCCCCGTCTTAGGAAAGTAATAGGTTGCCACCCCACCCACGCTACGATTGTTGCTTGCATTGTGATGAATGCTGACAAAGACATCCGCCCGGGTACGGGTACTCACATCGACGCGGGCCTGCAGTTCATCCTTACCGGAAGCATACGGTCCGTACACATCTTTATCGGAGGTACGGGTCAGGGTGACCTGAGCTCCTGCCGCAACCAGATTTGCCTGCACATATTTGGCGATGAGAAACGCCGAGTCTTTTTCTTTATGTCCTTTCAGCCCGATCGCACCGGGGTCTGTGCCGCCATGGCCGGGATCGATGGTGATCCGCTTCCCTGCGATCCCCCCCCCGGTTCGGAAATTGATCCGGGGGCCTATCGGTGGAACGCCAACGCCGGAAGGCTTAACCTGAGGACGGCGCACCGAAGTAGCGCCATATTTCAGGGAAGGATTCTCCGTCTTGTTCGTGACCAGATCCACTACAATACGCGGCGGTCTGCCCGTAGCATTGTCTTTTCGCAAGATAAAGCTTTTAGCGTCCGCCCTTTGAATCGTTCTGGTCACAGGCACACGGATCACTACAGCATCCTTCGCCCGCTCTACATACATAACTTTCGCCAGGTCGCTTTTGATCGTGCTCTTGCGAAACACCTGATTACCCAAACCGCCATAGATTTTGATCTGCAGTTCTTTCGGCTGCACGTTCACATTATAGCGGGCGGATTCCGTCAGATCCACCACAAAACGCAGCACATTATATTGATCTACGCCCCAGTTCACATCGGTAACGGTGGCCGCTGCTGAAGCAGTACAGGCCGTTAACATGCACATCAACGTAACCAGGAACAAGATAATCTTTCGGCGCAAGCTGCTTCCCTCCTCACATTCTCTCTGAACCCCCACGGGCTTCCTGAAACATTTCATTTATTGATAATAATTTATTTTATCATGCCCGGACAGGGAATGTAAACCTTATGCAGCCCGTTTATCTTAATTTCATATGAAATTCACAAACCGCACAACAGCTATGTTTTCTCATAAAAATTCAGATATGACGCGGTTTCTTGCTTCCGGAAGCGCCTCAACCAGCTCGGAGGCCGTCATGCCGATCCCGTTTCGCGCCGCGATCTCTCCGGCCAGGCCATGCAGATAGACGCCTGCCAGGGCCGCTTCTCTGACAGAAGTGCCTTGCGCGATCAGCGCCGCGATCAGACCGGTAAGCACATCGCCGCAGCCGGCGGTGGCCATCGCCGGGGTTCCGGTCGGATTCAGATAGACGCTTCCGTCCGGCAGGGCAATCACCGTAGGAACGCCTTTTAAGACGACCACAGCCTGCCATTTTTCCGCATAGACCCGGGCGATCTCCAGGCGGTCCCGATCCGTTTCCTCTACCGTGAGCCCCGTAATGCGGGCCATTTCTCCCGGATGCGGCGTCAACACTTTCTCCGCCGCCATATGAGGCAATATTTCCGTATGATCCTCCAACGCCCGCAACGCGTCGGCATCAATGACACAGGGAAGCTCGGCGCTGCCAAGCAGTCTACGCACCACCGCGCCGGTAGCTTCAGAAACGCCTAGCCCCGGTCCCAGCGCCAGCACAGCCGCCTGGTGAACAGCCTCCAGCATTTCTTCTTCAGCCTCGGAAGCCAGGTGTCCCGCGGCATCTACGGCAAGGCCTTTCACCATAACTTCTGTCAATTTTATCGCCAGCGCTTCCCGGGAAGGCTCCGGCGTATACAGTGTGACCAGACCGGCGCCGCCCTTGATTGCCGCAAAACTGCTTAAGGCCGCGGCCCCTAAATAGCCGTACGATCCGGCCAGTATAAAAGCTCTGCCCGCCATACCTTTATGGGCATTTTTCGGGCGCGTCGGTAGCATGGCTTTTACCATTTCCCCCGTCAGCAGAAAGCGGTCGCTGCCGGCGCTTTCCAGTAAAGTGGCCGGCATACCGATATCCGCTACCGTGACTTTGCCCGCCTGTCGTACCCCCGGATACAAATACAGTCCCGGTTTCGGCAAAGCCATGGTCACAGTCTCGTCAGCCGCTACAGCCGAAGCGGAAGCGCTTCCGTCATCTGCATTTACACCGGTAGGAATATCTACGGACAGCACCCTGCAGCGTCCCTCCGACCGGGCTTTCAGCTCATTGATACAGTCGCACAAACGGCGCAGTGTCGGCTGCAGGTTTCCGGCAAAGCCGGTTCCCAGTAAAGCGTCAATAAAAAGATCCGCTCGGGAAGCCCTTACTTTTAGCTGCTCCCAGAAACTTTCTTCTTCATCGCCTTGGATGGTGAGAACTTCGCCGCCGCAGGCAAAGAAATATTGCAGTTGATCTGCCGCGCTGCCGCTCAACTCCTCCATCGTCGCTGCAAGGATCAGACTGACCCGGGCGCCCCGGTTCAGCAGCCAGCGCCCCGCACCGCTGCCGTCGCCGCCGTTATTGCCTTTCCCGGCAAAAATAACAATAGTTTTACCCCTGCAGGAGCCCAGCATTTGTTCTGCCGCGTCAGCTACCGCGCGCCCGGCATTTTCCATCAGCACAATACCGGGGATACCGATTTCTTCTTCCGCCGCTCTGTCCAGCGCCCGCATCTCTTTTGCCAATAATACGCGCATTGCTCTCCCTCCTGCTTTTTAGCATCCTGTTTCTTGCTGTCCTGCTTTTTATGGCCCCACTTCTTGCTGTTTGGCTATTTACTATTCTACTATTCTACTTTTATTGCTCTGCTTTTTATTTTTTGTTTTCTTCTGCTCCGCTTCTTACTGTGTTTCCAGCAGCACCACAGCCATGGCCGTAGTTTTTATGTGGCTCAGGGAAACCTGAATCGCCGTCACGCCTTTTTCCGCCGCCAGCTCGGCAAAATAGCCGGTCAGTTTGATCTGTGGTTTGCCCAGTGCATCATTCGTCACCGTAATCTCTGTGAGTCTGCCGCCGCGGAGCCCTGTCCCCAGGGCTTTCAGGAAAGCTTCTTTCGCCGCAAACCGGGCCGCATAGCTTTCGTTTTTATCCCCGTGCGTCCCCGTACAATACGCAATTTCTTCCGCAGTAAAAACACGTTCTTTAAAGCCCTTTTGCTTCAACGCTTTTTTGATGCGTTCCACATCGGTAAGATCGCAACCTAACCCCAGTACCATATATCCCCCACCCAAAATAAGAAAGGCGCCGGATGGGCTCTGCTGACGGTTTCATTTTCCCGCCGAAAGCAGCAATCCCTTCCGGGATCGAGTCATTCCGACACCTTGTTTTATCAGGCTCAGCCCTGTTCCGCTGCAGTCGCCTGTTCTTCTGCAATTTTAGCAGCCTCTGCCATTTCTTCCGCAATTTTAGCGGCAGCGGCCTGTTCTTCCGCGATCTTTGCTGCGGCTGCCTGCGCCGCCAGTCCCTTTATGTCCAGTTTTTCATCGGAACCATACCGATACACCGCTGCTTCTGCCGGATCATATTGCGCGCCTAACTTTGCCGCAATCGTTTCCGCCTCTGCCGCTTCTTTTACATACACATTCATAAAGAAAGGCGCATCGCGAAGCACATAATCCGCCTGATCGCTGTACACATACAGCTTGTCCCCTTCTTCGCTGTAGCTTTTTACCTTTTTTTCAATGGGATAGTTCTTTTTATTATCATACAGACCGGTCACTCCCTCGGAAAGATGTACCAGGGCAATGCGTTTTTCTGTGCCAAAGGTGTAAATCTTACGGCCTGTCGTGTATTCTTCTCCGGTGTCGGGTACAATGCCTACGGCCTGTTTGACAAATTCCTCCGCCTTCGCCTTGACCCGATCCGCCACATCGCCCACTGTCAGATTATTTTCCCGCAGGTATTTTTTCCCCAGTTTATACGCTACATAGCAGACAGCGCCTGCAACCATAATTTTTTTCATCTTACCCATGGTCTGACCTCCTTTGTGCCGATACGCGCAATGCCTCGTATATCGCGTTGCTTTTTATGTATGGCAAGACAAAATATGTTAAAGGTATATATTTTATTGTAACATAAATATCCCTATAGATAAACAGCGAATCCGGCAGACCCGCAGTAAATCGAAAACGCAATGCACAAAAAATTGACAACCCGGTATGCAACAAACCAAAGTCTAATCTTTCACAAGCAAAAAACGCAATGCGCAACAAACAGAAAAAACGGCGTTTCTTCAATCCGCAATAGGATTCAGAAACGCCGTAGAAAAGCCTCGCTTTATTTTACATCAATCTGCCCGTTATGCAAGCAGATTTCCACTTTGTCGCCGCTTTGTATCTCTCCTTTGACGATTTTGTGGGACAGCACATTTTCTACGCTGTGCACGATCAGCCGTTTCAAAGGACGGGCGCCAAACTGCGGGTCAAAGCCTTCTTTTGCCAGATAAGCCGCCGCTTCATCCGTGCAGGTCACTTTGATTTCCAACTGTTTTTCCACCCGGTCGGCCAATTCTTTCAGGATCAGTTTCACAATGTCCTTAATCTGTTCCGACTGCAATCCTTTAAAGGTCACAATATCGTCCACCCGGTTTAAAAATTCCGGACGGAAACGGGTCAGCAGCATCTGCCGTACTTCTTCTTTGCTCATCCTGTCTCCGGCTTCCATGATCTGCTGGCTGCCGATATTACTGGTCATGATGATCAGGGTATTCTTGAAGTCCACGCTGCGCCCCTGACCGTCGGTAAGCCGCCCGTCATCCAGTACCTGCAACAGGGCATTGAACACATCGGGATGCGCTTTTTCAACTTCATCAAACAAAATGACCGAGTAAGGGTGACGCCGTACCGCTTCGGTAAGCTGCCCCCCCTCATCGTAGCCTACATAGCCGGGAGGCGCCCCGATCAGGCGGGATACCGTATGTTTTTCCATGTATTCGCTCATATCGATGCGGATCATGTTCTTCACATCATCAAAGAGAACTTCCGCCAGGGTTTTAGCCAGTTCGGTCTTACCTACGCCGGTAGGTCCCAGGAAGATGAAAGAACCGATGGGGCGATTAGGATCTTTAATGCCGGCCCGGGCACGAATCACCGCATCCGCCACCGCTTTCACCGCCTCGTCCTGCCCGATCACATGCTCGTGCAGGGTTTCTTCCAGGTGCACCAGCTTATCCCGTTCCCCAGTGCCCAACCGCTGCACAGGGATCCCCGTCCAGGTACTTACCACCCGGGCAATGTCGTCTTCATCCACTTCTTCTTTCAACAGCGCATCTTCCGCGCCGCCTTTACTTTCCAGCTCCTGCAGTTGTTTCTGCAATTCAGGCAAACGGCCGTACTTCAGTTCCGCCAGTTTGTTCAAATCGTAATCCCGTTCCGCTTTTTCCATTTCCTGCTTCACGGCGCCGATTTCCTGTTTTACTTCCCGGACTTTGACGATTCCGGCTTTTTCCTGATCCCAACGCCGGATCAAAGCGGCGTTTTCTTCCCGCAGTTTCGCCAACTGCTCCTGCAGTTTTGCCAGACGGTCCGCCGTCGCAGGGTCATCTTCTTTTTTCAGGGCCTGTTCCTCAATTTCCAACTGCAGGATCTTGCGTTTGCTTTCATCGATCTCCGTCGGGGAAGAGTCGATTTCCGTCCGCAGACGGGCCGCCGCTTCATCCACCAGGTCGATGGCTTTATCCGGCAGGAAACGGTCGTTGATATAACGGCTGCTCATCACTGCAGCAGCTACCAGCGCCGCATCTTTGATCCGGACGCCATGATGATTTTCATAACTGTCTTTCAAGCCGCGGAGAATGGAAATGGTATCCTCTACCCCCGGCTCATTCACCATGACCGGCTGGAAACGCCGTTCCAGCGCACTGTCTTTTTCAATATATTTGTGATATTCGTTCAGGGTAGTTGCCCCGATGCAGCGCAGTTCGCCCCGGGCCAGCATGGGTTTCAGAATGTTCCCCGCATCCATGGACCCTTCCGCCGCGCCGGCGCCTACCACCGTATGCAGTTCATCAATAAACATGATGATCTGCCCGGCGCTTTCCGACACCGCCTTCAAAACTTTTTTCAGCCGTTCTTCAAATTCGCCCCGGTATTTGGCCCCGGCCACCAGGGCAGCCAAATCCAGCGCATACAGGGTTTTATTTTTCAGCGATTCCGGCACATCCCCGTCCATAATGCGGCGGGCCAGGCCTTCTACAATAGCCGTTTTACCTACGCCGGGCTCCCCGATCAAAACCGGGTTGTTCTTTTTCCGGCGGCTTAAGATTTCAATGGTCCGGCGGATCTCGTCGTCCCGGCCGATGACCGGGTCCAGTTTTCCCGCCCGGGCTTTTTCCGTCAGATCCTGGCCATATTTTTCCAATAATTTTTTGCTTTCGTCATTAGCGGAGCTGTTCAGGTAGTGCTCGTACAATTTTTCAGCTTTGCCGCTGTCGATCCCATATTTTTTGAACAGATCCACCACATCCCGGGGGCCATCGCTGATCAGACTGCTGACCAGATGCCCCAACGTGATATTGCCCTGCCCGGCTTTTTGCGCCATGACCGCATTGACCCGGGCAAAGTCGGTACTCATCAAAAGCTGGCGATCCTGTCCTTTGACCGACGGGATACGGCTTACCAACGCCCGGGCTTCTTTTTCAAAAGCAGCCTGATCCACATGGAAAGTTTTCAGCAAAAAGGCAAAAAATTCTTCGTGGCACACAGCGGCTAAAAGATGCGCTCCCGTCACTTCCTGATTGTAGTTCATCACGGCCTGCTGCTGAGCCGCTTCCAGGACGCGTTTTACTTCTTCAGTGTAATTTTCATTCATAATCGTTCACTCCTTTACAGTTACTGCCTGCTGCCAAAATTTTTACATAATAATTTATATTCAGCAGGGATACTTACTCTTTTATCGAATATAATAGTGTATAATTGTTTTGATTGATTGACTTGTATTAATTGGTGGAATTGCACTTAAATTTAGTGGAATCATAATTGAATCTGATTCGTTGACACAGCAGGTGATTATTTTTGATACCTTATCTGATACTTTTCTGATACCATACGGTAGGAAACTCTTATTCTCTGCAATTCTCTCAGTTTCATTTCTTGATGTATGATGCTTCTTTATTAGCGGTTTCTTTTTATGCGAGGTTTTATTATGAGAACAAACATTATCGTTTACCGCCTTTTTGACGTGGCGGACGAAGTCAATCTGGATCAGGTACAGGCCCTTTGGTTAAGCCGCAACAAAATTGCTTCCCGTCTGCGCCTGGATCGTATTTCCACAAAATCCATCACCTTCCATGACCCCCCTGTTTTAGTGGAACTGGGTTCTCACGAGATGGAGATCGGCGCGAAGACTTATTTGGTGGAAGTAAAGGCCCGGATTCAGGATCTGGGGGTCATCTGCGTCATCTTTAATATTGCGCTGGATGAAGATATCACCTATGACGAATATCTGAAACTGGTGCTGGACACGGAAGAAATTCCGGATGAAAGCTTCCGGGATTTTCTCGACGCTACTCTGGAAACCATCCGGCCGGCCTGCACCAACGAAAATGTTTCCGGTTATGACGAAGACTTTGTGGTCTATTACTTTCAGGATGCGATCCCCACAGACTGGGATATCGTGCCTTTCCTGCTGAAAGACCCGGCCCCTGTCAACGCAGACACCCGTGCTTCCACTCTTGCCAACCGTTTTTCTTATGCGGACGATGTGGCCTATCTGGCCTGGGACAGCGCCATAGTCTACGATCCCACCGGCAGTATGGACATTCCCGATTTGCTGGAATTTGCCAATGCTCAGTATCTGGAGCTGCGCTACTACGATAATTTCCTGAACCATGCCATTGACAAAACCTACGATGTAATCGAAGACAAGGAAAGCGATGACAAAATCTCCATCTTCCGTCAGATGCGGGACGAGTTGCTGGAAACCATGGCTGATGTCAGCAGTTTGACCAGCAATATTACCAATTCACTGTTGGTCACGGAAGATATTTTCTATGCCAAAGTCTACACCCGCTATCTGGAACTGTTAAAGGCCTCCGTCTGGCAGGAAAACATCGAACTGAAAATGCAGGTCCTGCAACGCTGTTACAATATGCTGAATGAAGCGGTTTCCCGTCATCATCTGGAAAAAGTCCGCAAATACAATACCGCACTGTTGGCCATTATCGTCGTGATCCTGCTGGGTATTGCCATATTTAAATAACAACAGGCTATTGAAAATACCGGGCTGCCATGTCAGCACTCTTTCGACTGTGCGGACACTTGCTTCGGTGATGTGTCCGCAGCGTCCGGTCGTTACGTTAGCACTCTCCCCCTCTGACTGCTAAGACGAGAGGAAAAGAAAAGGCAGTATAAGGAGCTCCTTTCCAGGAGCTCTTTTCTTTTGCCTAATCACATTATAACCGATAAAGTCAAAAAGTCAAAGGTTTTTTGCTTGTTTTTTTCCTGTTATTTTCATCTGCCGGCCAAGCCGAAAACGACTATAATAAGACCCGGTGACTATAAAAGTTTTTCTCCCCCTTGACAAAATAAAAAGCGGGATTAAAATTATCTCTGAAAATTATGTGAAACGAAGGTTTTTCCATCGGAAAGAGGTTTTTATGATGTCTTTAAAAAAGGCGCTTTTAGGGGGCCTGGCAATAGCTATCACAGCCGCCTGTGCCTTTTACTACGGTTATTATACCCGTACGCCCCAATATATGTTGAAGCAGTTGATCCAGACGGCAGCCGTGCGGGATGTGGCCTTTTATGATGCGCATTTTGACAGTGATAAGCTGTTTACCCGTTTATTTGATGAAAGCATTGAATGGGAATTCGGTTTACGGGGCAGCGATTCCGCCAGACAACCCGATTCGCAGCTAAAGCAATATTTTGCTTCCGTACGTGAACAGGTCCTGCCGATCATGAAGCAGAAAAGCCGCAACGCGATCCTCGCAGGCAAATGGAACAACGACCTGCCGGTAAACGACGTTTCCGGCGGCAGAGGTCTGCAGATCGCCGCCACCCTCGCTTCCCACTTAGGCATCTGCAACCTGTCGTTCCAGTCTTTGGGTGAAGTCACCTCAATTGACACACAGCGGGCTACGGCAACCCTCACCGTCTTTGACCGGCAGTTAAAACAGGATCTGCCTTTGCAGCTGCACCTGGAAAAAACAGACGCAGGCTGGAAAGTCACGCATGTTGATAAACTGGAGCTTTATCTGAGTGCCCGTAAAAAAGCGGTCCAGCAAAAATTAGATGAATTAAACAAGCCGGTTACGGAAAAAATCGCGGCGGCTGTCACGGTGGAAAACGACGATCGGGAACTCCCTCAGTTTAAAGTAGTCGATGTACCCGGCCTGCCGCCTTCCGCCCAACTAAGCGGTGACTTTACGATTACCAATCGAGGCAGTCAGGATATTGTAAGTCTCTCCGGCGTCTTTGCCGTGAAAGATTCTTCCGATACGGTCCGTTTCCGGAACAGTTTTGAAGCCGAAAACATTCCCGCCGGCAAGTCGGTGCGTATACATAATCAATGGCCGCTGGACATGTATGTGCCCAGCCAAAGCATTTTAGCAACCAAACCGGACGAACCCCTCGCCGCAGTCATGAAGATTGAATATGTGATTTTTAAAGACGGAACTTCCCTTTCCCTTCAGGATACCCTGACGGAAAGTAACTGAGCTGCTTGACCTGACTTCTTATTTCATTTTTCGTTTTAACTTTCCTGTCAGGTTCTTTATTTTCTTATTTCCTTTTTCTTATCTGCTTTCCCTTTGTTCATTTCATGCCAGCGTTTTCAACCATTTCTTAAACGCCTTACCCGCTTTCAGACTCTCCCGGGACCCTTCCGCAAACAACGCCCCTTTCAAATAGCCTGCCTGATGTGCAGCCGCCACAGATTTAAGCCCCATCAGTTCGGAAGGAACAGCCTGAGCCAATGCGCATTTATCATTCCAAAAGGCCAGCGCTTTGCTCAGCTTCGCCAGCTTCTTACGTCCTTCCTTACCGCCGACCGTCAGGACCTCCGCTTCACTGGCTTTTTGCAGACAGGACACTTCCATATCCAGCTCCGCAACGATCAGATAGTCGGGAGCCGAATTGCGTTTACCCTTCATTTTATCTTTGACCTCGGCCGCCGTTTTGATTTTCTCCAGAATATCTTTTGTACGAACCTGCAAAAGCTGATCTCCCCGCAGGTATTCGTCCACCTTCCAATTGGCATTTTCCATCGCTGCCCACAAGGAAAACACCACCGTAGAATAACGCCCCTGCAAAATACGCTGATGGATCCCTTCTCCCAACGTCCGCACCTGCTTTTGCAGCATACCGGTAAGCTTATCTTCACTCCAGTGCTCTCCGCCGGTAGCATACAGGTCCAGCCAATAGCGCAGCAACGCCTTTGTCTCACGCAGTGTATATAAGTCCGCTAAGATCCGCCTCAGGTTCGCTTCCATGCCGGGCGTACCGGTAAGCATGGGGCGAAGCCAGAACAAGGTTTCTCTTATTTTTTCAAAATGCGGTAAAAAGATCGTATCCGCCTCAGACTGGAGCTTGCTGTGCATAAACACATTCTGCTCCTCTAAAATAGCGGTGCCGTAGCGATAAAATTGTTTTTGCGCTTCTTCCCGATAACTGTTGGTCCAATTTATATCCGAAGCAGATGTATCTTTGCGTAAAGGCAACTTATCCAACAGCGCCATGCCTCGGGCGTATTTACTGCGGGATTCGGAGAATACCGGCACGACTGCGGACAACTTGGTAGTGTAATCCAGCAGATCGCCCAAAGAGCCGGACTTTAACTCCAACTCCACCTCATAAATTGTTTCTTTTTTACCCCCGGCGCTGATGTAGCCTTCGTCTATGGACATTTCCACCAGCGTATCCTTTGTGATCTGCAGCAAGCGCAGGTCCCGTTCCACCCGCACCGAAAACAGCTTTTGAATCGCTGCCTTTTCAGGCAGATCAGACAGCGCTTCCGTCATCTCCGTTTCTGCAAAAACAGACAGGTCCGGCCGCCAGCTTTTTACCGGAGCATTATATTCCCGACGTTCCGTTAACGCTCCGGCCTCTGTTTTGCTCAACTTAACGGTAGCTTCAAACGTTTTTCCTTCCTGCCGAATACGATAGGCGATCCCCCTTTGCTGCAGCAAAAGTTCTTCCGTATCATAATAGGCATTGGTCAATTTCAGGGTCTTATGGCTGCCTTTTTTTACTTTTTTGACCACCAAATCAGAAGACAGCAAGGTTTTAAGATCTTTTTTTGCCACCAGGAGCTTGATTTCCGTTTCCACGTTGTTGCCCATTCTGTTCTCCTCCCGTCAGATTCCCCTTTCCATTCAGCGCTTTTAAATTATTTTGCTCCAACACTCATGCAAGCAGGCTTCCTGCCCAATAATTTTTTCCGTTCCCCGCCAAAATACCAGATTGCCAAAGGGATGCCAAACGCAGCCGCGGTTAACAGCAACGACCAGCCCCAACCCCCATTACTGCCTAACGAATCGCCTAACACATTGTAAGCAACTGCGCCGGGCAGCATGCCGAGCAAAGTGGTCAAAGCAAAAATGCGATACGACAGTCGGGTACAGCCGGCTACCATACTAATAACATCGTAAGGAAACAAGGGCACCGTTCGCAGCCATAACATATGAACAAAGCTCTGCTCCGACTCGGATACATAAGTGTGAATACGCTTCCCCCAACGTCCTCCATGCAAGTGGAAAAAGGTAGAGCCGATGCCTGTCCGGGCCATAACGAACAACAATGTGGCACTGCCCAGACCGCCCAACAGCAGCAGCGGGATACCCCACTCAGGAGGGAATAAAATTCCCGCAGCCAGATTCAGCAGCAATCCGGGAAACAAAAGTAAGGGACGCACAGTGTATAACGCTACATACACCAAAGGTCCCCACACACCAAAGCCCATCACCCATAGCCGTATCTCCTCCACGGAATGAGGATGAAACACACCGGGCAGATAATATAAGCCGGCAATGACTGCGATATAAAAAATAAGCAATAAAAAGCGGCGCTGCTGCGCAACAAAACGCAGGTGACTCCCGAATCCATGTATATTCATACTTTTATTCTACTGAATTTCAACAAGAAATTCAACCAGGGAAAACCGGCCACATATTACACCATAGTGTCCCCCACCGATGATTACAGGTTTTGTTTATCTTTTTCCGTGGTAAAAGGAAAAAACAGCGGAGAACCCCCTGCTGTCCTTTTTAAAGAACACATTCAATTGTAGTAAAACCCCACATTTGACTCAGAGCCTTTAATTGTATTCCTCCAACATTTGATTTGGAAATCAAAAAAGAGCGAAAGGCATTACTCTCTCGCTCGATATTTTGCTTATTCTGTTCTTGAGCCTTATTTTTTCCGTTTCCCCAAATAGGCTTCCTTGATTTCCTCATCCTCCAGCAAGGCCCGTCCACTGCCTTCCATCTTAATATTGCCGGTTTCCAGCACATAAGCGTGGTGGGCGACTTTCAGAGCCATATTGGCATTTTGTTCAACCAACAATACGGTAGTGCCATCGTTGTTGATCCGTTGGATAATATTAAAAATATCCTTGATGACCAAAGGAGCCAAACCGAGCGACGGTTCGTCCATCATGATCAGCTTCGGACGGCTCATTAAGGCCCGTCCCAAAGCCAGCATCTGCTGTTCACCGCCGGATAAGGTGCCCGCCATCTGCCAGTTTCTTTCTTCCAGACGGGGGAAAAGTTCGTAAATACGCTTGATATCCGCGGCGATTCCTTCTTTATCTTTGCGTAAATACGCGCCGATCTGAAGATTTTCCAGCACCGTCAGATTCGGGAATACACGGCGGCCTTCCGGTACTAAGGTAATCCCCCGGGTCATAATGCGTTGACTGTTCAGCCCGTTTAATGATTCTTCATTGTATTCCAGCGTACCGTTTTTCGGTTTTTCCAGACCCATGATCGTGCGCAGCAACGTGCTTTTGCCGGCTCCGTTGGCCCCGATCAGCGTCACGATCTGTCCGTCGGGCACATCAATGGAGACGCCTTTCAGCGCTTCAATGCCACCGTAGGCGACAACAAGATCTCTGATTTTAAGCATCTTCATCCTCCCCCAGATACGCCTTAATGACCCGTTCATTATTTTGAATGGCAACCGGATTACCATGGGCAATGGTCGTGCCAAAGTCCAATACATAAATGCGGTCCGAAATTTCCATGACCAGATCCATATGATGTTCAATCATGAAGATCGTCAAATTAAACTGGTCGCGGATATAACGGATAAAATCCGTCAGCTCGTTGGTTTCTTTGGGATTCATCCCGGCGGCAGGCTCATCCAACAGCAGCAACTGCGGATTCGTCGCTAAAGCCCGGACGATCTCCAGATAGCGCTGTCTTCCGTAGGGCAGGCTGCTGGCTTTTTCCTCCCGCAGATCCCACAGATCCACTTCTTTTAATAAGCGCTCCACATCCTCTCGCATCACCGCTTCTTCTTGCCGGTAAGCCGGCAGGCGGAACGTGGCGGACAGAAAATTGGATTTCAGGTGCAGATGCTTGGCAATCAGTACATTTTCATACACGCTCAGATCCTTAAAAAGGCGAATATTCTGGAAGGTACGGGCCACACCCAGACGGGCAATGTCGCTGGGCTTTTTCCCTGTAATATCCACTTCTTTGCCGTCCGGCAACGTATAAATGACTTTCCCCTGGGTAGGTGTATAAACGCCTGTGATGTCATTAAAAGCCGTTGTTTTGCCGGCGCCGTTCGGCCCGATCAGGGCGACGATCTCATGTTCATTCACTTCAATATTCAGATCGTTGACAGCGATTACGCCGCCAAACTGCATGGTTACACGTTCGGTACGCAACACATTTTTACTCATTTAGACTGTACCCCCTTTTTCCGCAAACATGCCAGAGGGTTTTTCAGGAACGCGATGATTTTTTTCCAGGTCAGTTCGTTGGTTCCCATAATACCGTGCCGCCAGAATAAGACGCAGGCCATGAGCAGGACGGAGAACACGACCATGCGCAGGCCCGGGCGGAACAGCGGGATCATGGTACCCATAATTTCCAGCGGTTCGTCAAAAATGCGCAGATATTCCAGTCCGGCGGTTACGATCACAGCGCCAAACATGCTGCCGGTGACAGAACCCATACCGCCCAGCACAATGATCAAAAGGAAGTTATAGGTCAAGGTAAAGAGGAAGTTTTTCGGGTCTACCGTACCCAGGAGCGCTCCATACAGGCCGCCGCCGATACCGGCGAAAAAGGCGCTGACCATGAAAGCCAGGTTTTTGTGGTAGAACAGGTTAATACCCATGGCTTCCGCCGCGATCTCATCTTCCCGGATGGCTTTGAACGCTCTTCCGTAAGAAGAATTCAGCAGCAAAGTGATCACTACATAGGTCACCGCCGTCGCCAGAAAAATGTAGCGGACGTCGTTCAGCGGCGGGATGTTTTTGATTCCCAGCGCGCCGTTGGTAATGGACTGGGCGTTGGTGATCACAATACGAATAATCTCGGAAAAACCCAGTGTCGCAATGGCCAGATAATCGCCCCGCAAACGCAGTACCGGCGTGCCGATCAGGCCGGCGATGATCGCGGAAAGGATACCGCCCAACAACAGGGCCGCCCACAAAGGCAGATAAATATTTACCAGCGCCGGATGCATTGGCGTCGCATAAAATACATCCGCCCGCAGATTCACAGGTACAGTAAAAATACCCACCATATACGCACCGATGGCCATGAACCCGGCCTGCCCCAGAGAAAACTGACCGGCAAAACCGTTGGTAATGTTCATGGACAAACCGATGATCGCGTAAATAAGGCAGAGGTTGGCAATACGGCGGATATAGGAGTCCACCTCAGCCTGTACAAAACATGCTGCACCGAATAAGGCGATGATCGCAAAGAGGGTGAGCATGATATTTCTTTTCTTATTATTCATGATTACACCTTCTCCGTTGTTTTTTCGCCTAACAGTCCTGTCGGTTTATAGAACAGGATCAGAATCAGCATGATGAAAGCAAAAGCATCGCGGTAGCCGGAGAACTGCGGGAAAAAAGCCACGATCAGGATCTCACCCAGTCCAAGAATAAAGCCACCCAATACCGCGCCCTTAATATTCCCGATACCGCCGATAACCGCTGCGATAAAACATTTTAAACCGGGCATGACGCCTAAATACGGTGTAATGCCGGGATAGCGGATGCCCCACATAATGGCACCGATGGCAGCCAGGGCAGAACCGATGGCAAAGGTGATCGAGATAATATTATCGATATTCACACCCATGACACGGGCAATTTCATAATCTTTGGAAACAGCCCGCATAGCCATACCCGTTTTAGTATGGTTTACTACATGCAAAAGCAGCACCAGGCAGATCACGGTGATCACCGGAATAAACAGGCAAATTGCCTGGATCTGGATTCCGCTGACGGAAATCATGCTGGATAAAAACGGGATGTCCGGAAAACGCATGGGACGACCGCTGAACACATAGTTTGCCAGGTTTTCCAAAAGGAAAGACGCGCCGATAGCCGAGATCAACACGGAATTTTTCGGAGCATCACGCAAAGGACGGTAAGCGGTTCGTTCAATCACCACTCCTAAAAGAGCCGTGGCGGCAATCGTGCCGATAAAAGTCAAATACCAGGGAATATGGAATGCCGTAATGCCGAAGAAGGCAAAATAGCAAGCCATCATTACAATATCACCGTGGGCGAAGTTGATCATCAGCAAAATACCGTAGACCATGGTATATCCGATAGCAATCAACGCATATAAACTGCCCAGCGAGATACCGTTCACCAAATGCTGGACCAGTCCTGCCCCAGTCATATTGGCTATAGCTTGAAAAAGCTCCATTATTTAGCACCTCAGATACAAAAAAATAAATAGCTTCCTTCCCTGCGGAAAGGAAGCAGAAAGAACCGGATAACGCTTCCTGACAGCTTTTGCCTTTTCCCGTCAGTACTGACCGGAAAAGGCAGGAAGCTGTAATTGATCTGTTAACTTATTTTGCTTTCAGATCTTCCGGATTGACCGTATCCAGATAGGTAAATTTACCTTCTTTAACCGTCTTGATTACCGCAGATTTAATCGGATCGCCATCTGCGTTCAGCGTCGTCTTGCCAGTGGTGGTTTCCAGATCTTTAGTAGCGGCTACCGCATCACGGATCTTCTTGCTGTCATCCGTGCCGGCCCGTTTCATAGCGTCATAGGAAATCAAGTAGGAGTCGTAAGCCAAAGCTGTCAGACCGCCGGGCTGTTCGCCTTTATATTCTTTGGTATATTCTTCCAGGAATTTTTTTGCTTCCGGAGTCGCAGCTTTTTCACGGTCAAAAGCGCTGGAGAAGGAAATGCCTTCTACTTCTTTACCGCCTACGTTGATAAATTCCTGCGTTTCCCAGGTGTCGCCGCCCATAAAGGGAGCTTTGATGCCCAACTGGCGGGCCTGCTTAATTAAAAGCGCCGATTCCGTAAAGTTGCCGGGAGCAAATACCGCATCCGGGTTCTTGGCTTTCAGGTTGGTCAGCTGCGCGGTAAAGTCTTTATCGCCCGTCTGGTAGTTGGCAATATCCACTACGCTGCCGGCGCCAGCCAGTTTTTCAAAGGCTTCTTTAAAGAACTTCGCCAGACCTACGGAATAGTCATTGGAAACTTCCTGGACAATAGCTACTTTACGAGCACCTTTTTTGAACGCATAGTTCGCCATTACCGTGCCCTGGAACGGATCGATGAAGCAGGCGCGGAAATAGTAATCATTGCCCTTGGTAACCTGCGGGTTGGTGCAGCTGGTACCGATGGCCGGCACTTTGCTTTCTTTTACGATATTCCCGGCAGCCATAGACAAAGAAGAACCATAAGAACCCAAAATTACTTTTACTTTGTCTTTTTCGATCAAACGAGCTGCCACATTGGCCGCTTCAGCCTTATCGGATTTATTATCCACAACGACCAGTTCGATCTTTTTGCCATTGATTTCAGGATGTAATTTGTTCGCTAATTTGATACCGCGCAATTCCAGTTCGCCGCCTGCAGCATTGTCGCCGGTCAGGGGCAGGAATACGCCGACTTTCACCACGTTGCCGCCTTCTGCTTTTTTACCGTCGGCAGCTTTTTTGTCACCGCCACAACCTGCGAATAAGCTCATCGCTACAGCCGACACCAAAAACGCAGAGACAAATTTCTTCATTTTCATGTGAATATTCCTCCTTAACGTATACACAGCATTTTAAAGACAGATGAATTATAACATTTTTCCGAATTCCGCGCAATAGGACATTATTTCCGTATTCGCTCGCATATAATTTACATATATATTTTATTTTTGAAAAACTATACAATTATATGTCTTTAATCAGTAGTCTTATTTTAAATTTAGTTTTCATTGAGAGGACATTAAGAAAAACGCTCCTGAATTATGTCCTCATAGAAAAGACATAAAAAGGAACGTTTTTTTGTCACTTTTCATTTTTTCTGTAAAGATTTTTGCCGTCATGCAATAAATGTTACAGGTTAAACCGGTAGCTGCTTTTACATAGAAGGCGGGTTTTTCAGCCATACATAAATATTGCCAATCAAACAGTCGTTTTCTTGCGCAATAACTCATTGGCATAATCCACAGCGGCCACGGCATCAGGGGCGTAACCGTCCGCGCCGATGGTCGCCGCATAGTCCCTGGTCATCACAGCGCCTCCCACCAGAATATTGACATCCGTATTTTTCCGCAGCGCCGCGATCGCCTCTTCCATAGAAGCCACCGTAGTCGTCATCAGCGCAGTGAGTCCCACCAGCCGGGCATGATATTTATCCACTGCCGCCACGATCGTTTCCGGCGGCACATCCTTGCCCAGATCCACCACCGTGTAACCGTAGTTCTCCCATAATACTTTGACGATATTCTTACCAATATCATGAATATCCCCCTTGACCACGGCCAGCACAATAGTATTTTCTTCGTCCGTCCCGGTCTGATCTTTCGTACTCATCACAGTTTTCAACACTTCAAAAGCTTCTTTGGCTGCATCCGCCGCCATCAATAACTGCGGCAGAAACAGAGTTTTTTTGCCAAAACCTTCTCCTACCGTATTTAAAGCCGGAATAATAAACTGATTGATGATGTCCAGCGGCGCCTTATTTTCTGCCAACAGCTTTTTGACTGCTTTGCCGCTTTGTTCCACCAGACCTTTCACCACTGCGTCATATAGCGTGTAGTCAGAAACCGCTGCGCCGGGCGTATTTTTCGGCATATCGGCAAAGCGGGCGACATAATTTTTACAGCCCTCATCCTGTCCGGACAAAGCGCAAAAAGCATAATAGGTCTCCATCATGCGTACGCTTTGCGGATTGATAATGGCAGAAGAAAGCCCTGCTGCCAGCATCAGGGTGAAAAACGCGCTGTTTACCGCGTCCCGGTTGGGCAGACCGAAAGAAACATTGGAAACCCCCATTACGGTATGAATACCACGGCTTCGCAGCGCCCGGATCACCGCTTCGTCAATCTGCGGATTGCGGCTGTCCGTGCTGACGGTCAGCGCCAGCGGGTCGACAAGGATCCGATCCTTTGAGATACCGTATTTTTCCGCTTCCCGGATTATTTTTTCCGCTACAGCCAGACGTCCTTCTGCCGTAGCGGGGATTCCTTTTTCATCAAGGCAAAGCCCTACTACCAAAGCGCCGTATTTTTTTACCAGGGGGAACACCTGCTCCATGGATTCTTGCTTTCCATTCACCGAGTTCAGGATGGGGCAGCCGTTATAAAGACGCAATCCCTTTTCCATCACCGCAGGATTGGCCGTATCGATCTCCAGGGGTACCGATGTAATGGCCTGCAGCGCGGACACCGCTTTACCCAGCGTCTCTTTTTCATCCAATCCGGGCAAACCCACGTTCACATCCAATACATGAGCTCCCCGATCCAGCTGCTCCAGCCCCAGACGGCAGACGTAATCCATGTTTCCTTTTTGCAGCGCTTCCTTTAACAACGGCTTGCCCGTGGGATTGATCCGCTCACCGATCAGAACCGGCGGGCCGTTAAAATAAACGGGTTTTCCGTAGCCGGTTGCTGCTGTCACAGTAAGCAGAGGCGCAGCCGATGGCTTCATGCCTTTCGTTTCCTGCGCCAGGGCCCGGATAAAGTCCGGACTGGTACCGCAGCAGCCGCCTAAGACCGAGCTGCCCAAACGGCAAATTTCTTTCATATATGCGGCGAATGCGTAAGGTGCAATGGTGTAGACTGTCTTCCCCGCCTTTTCTACAGGCAGCCCCGCATTGGGATTCGCAATAAGCGGCAGCTTCGTCACCGCCCGGGCCCGGGGAATAAAACCGGCCATCAGATCCGGCCCCAGACCGCAGTTAAAGCCTGCCGCATCCACGCCCAGCCCATCTGCCAGCAGCATTGCGGTTTCCACCGAAGCGCCGTTTAGCAGATTGCCGTCCCGATCAAAGGTAAAGGTCACAAATACGGGCAGATCACTGTTTTCTTTTGCCGCTAAAATCGCCGCCTTGGCCTCATAGGTATCGCTCATGGTCTCAATCAGGATCAGATCTGCCCCTGCTTTGACCCCGGCGCGAACCATTTCCGCATACAAAGACACCGCTTCTTCAAAGGGCAGGTCGCCATAAGGCGCCAGCAATTTCCCTGTAGGTCCCAGGTCCAGAGAAACGAATCGTTTAACAGGATCCACTTCTGAAACCATTCCCTGAGTCACATCGGACGCCACATCATGAGACGCACGATGCGTCACATCAGGAGCCTCTCCGGGAACCGCCTCATGGGGTGCAGAAGGAACCAACTCCCACGCAGCCCGGGCATTTTGCAACGCGGCGGATACCACAGCTTCCACCGAGTAACCGGAGCCTTCCAGCTTTAATCGGTTTGCTCCGAACGTGTTGGATTTTAAAATATTGGCTCCCGCCTTTATATAGCTGGCATGAATCGCGGTCACCACTTCAGGGTGCGTAATGTTCCAAGTCTCGGGCAATTCGCCCGGTTTCATACCGGCTTCCTGCAGACGGGTCCCCATGGCGCCATCAAAATATAAAATTTCTTTTCCTAAAAATTCACGGATCCCCATCTTCTGTCACCTCCTGAATTCACAGTCCATCTTGCCGCAGGAGCGGCATTTATCCGTTTTTCTGTTACAACCTTCCGCGCCTTGTTCCGCAATACCGATCACCGCCGTCACTGATTTCACCGGCGCCATCATACAACTTTCTGTCAGGGTAAGGCCGATCGTATGCGCGCAGTCCAGTACAGGAAAAAGAATGCGTTGTTCTTCCAAGCGCCAATCGCCGTAACCGGGCGAAAAACGCGGTTTTAAGGTCTTGCCCGACGGCAGCTGTTCCTGCAGCTTTTGACAACAGGCATCGCAATAGGACTCGATCAGCGCCGCCGCGACCGCCTGTGCAGCAGCCCCCTGCGCCACACTGGTAAGGGCTAAGCGGCGTAACGCAATGTCCACGCGGCTGCCCAGTGTCGCGCCAAAAAGATACAGTTCCCGGCACGGCAGCAGATAACGGGCCAGGGCCTGGCTGTAAAACAACGTACTGTTGGACAATACCACAATCGCAGGCTGCAGATTCCCCGCCGGTAAGGCAGTGTGATTCAGGCAAAAATCCGCATTCTCTTTTTCCGGCTCTACAATCGCAGACACAGATAGAGCAGTCAAAGAATTACCCCGTTCCTTCTTTCGCTCCCTGATCGTAACCTCATATTGGGGACACTGTTGCAGCAATTTATTTTCCGTATACACCTGACAGCCGAATTTTTTTACCGTATAACGAGGCTGCATTTCCGTTTTCAATTCTTCATAGACCTGCCGCACCACGGCCTGTGCCTGTGTATCCCCCGGCGCGGCGCGAAAATAACGCAGGGCCTCTCTTTCATTAAATACGATCTCTGCCTGTGCCATCCCGTTTCCCTCGTTGCTTGCGGTCAATCATGCCTTTTTCATTCTTGCTTCGCCATTGCTATATCGCTATGTGTTACGCTTTTCAGCAGCTTTTTTCTGCCAAAGCCCCACCATAGCTCCCTATTCTCCCGGCATAATCACCTATTTTCCTGTTTCCCGTCTTAGCTGCCTTTTCCCTGCTATCTTGCCTGCGTCCCTACAATGTGGGACAGATTTTGCAAGATACCGCCAATGATTTCCGGTTTGTTCATAGTATAAATGTGAACATCCTTAAAACCATTAGCCAAAAGATCCAGCACCTGGGTCGTGGCATAGTTAATGCCGGCCTGTTTCATCGCTTCCGGATCATGGGCGAATTTCTCAATAATGGCGCGAAAGTGAGGCGGCAGTTTTGTGCCGCTCAATTTGCAGATACGGGTGATTTGAGACGCGTTGATCACCGGCATGATGCCCGGTATGACCGGAACAGTTACACCACGAGCCAGCAGCCGATACATATAATTGTAGATAAGGTTGTTATCAAAAAACATCTGGGTCACTAAAAATTCAACCCCGCTGTCCACTTTGATTTTTAACTTTTCAATATCGTCATTAAGCCCGATACTTTCCGGATGGCCTTCCGGATAACAGGCGCCGCCCACGCAAAAATCCCCGTACGACTTTATTTTTTTGGCCAGGTCGCTGGCGTGCTGATATTTTTCATGGGTCAATTCCATACCGGGAAGCAAGTCTCCCCGCAATGCCAGTACATTTTGAATACCGGCAGCCTGCAGCTGATCAAGCATCGCTTCAATCGCCGCATCTTCCGCATTCACGCAGGTCAGATGCGCCATAGCCGGTACGCCGCATTTCTCCGCAGCCTCGGCAATCGCTACCGTTTTACCTGTGGAAGTCCCTCCCGCTCCATAAGTGACGCTGATAAAATCCACACCTTGTTGTGAAATCGTACGAACGATGTCCAAAGCATTAGCTAATTGCCCGCCCTCTTTAGGGGGAAATAATTCACAGGAAAGACCATTTTTATCTTCCTGGAGCTGATCAATAATTTTCATTGGATCCCCTCTTTTCCGCTGTCATATCCTCTCTACGCCGTTGTAACTTCCGTCAAAACTCAGGCAAATAAAGTCACCTTTGCTTGTTTCATATATGTTATTTATTATAACATAGAACATTCCACTCCAGACAGAAAGAAACAGGCAAATTTGTGTTACAAATGAAATAGACACCTGCCGTTTCCGGCAGGTGTCCGCAATAAAAAAAGCAGATCCTTAAGACCTGCCGTAAGATTCGTCTCATGGTGGGCGCTAACGGGATCGAACCGCTGACATTCTGCTTGTAAGGCAGACGCT
>UQUU01000014.1 GCA_900544275.1 uncultured Succiniclasticum sp.
CCGCCGTAGCCGGAGCCGGTACAGGCATCAGACCATGAGCGCACTGCACCATCCCAAATCCGGTATTCACAGGCATTGTGAAAATCCGTTCCACGCCCAGATACTGCAGCGCCAGCAGATTCCCAACCACATCAATAATGGTGTCGATCGCGCCTACTTCGTGGAAATGCACCTCTTCTATGGTCATACCGTGGACTTTAGCTTCCGCTTCGGCAAGCGCAAAGAAAACCTTCTTGGCTTTGACGATCACTTCTGCACTTAAATCAGAACCGTCTAATATAGCCTCAATATCATGCAAGCCCCGGTGCGCATGCGCATGTTCGTGATGCTCATGAGCATGCCCGTACAACGGCGTATCTTCTGTCACCACATCAAAATAACAAGCCTGAATACCGCTTTTATTGACCCTTTTATGAATCAGTTCATATTCTCCCAGATGAAGTTTTGTCAATTCCTTCTGCAAATAGTCAAACGGAACGCCCACATAGAGCAAAGCCCCCAAAAGCATATTTCCACTGACACCGGCAAAAGGCTCCAAGTACAATGCTTTCATAGCTGTTCTCCTCGTCTCATATAATGGCGCATGGTGAAAACTGGCAAATAATATCCCGGCCTGAGGCCCGTCACCGTAAATGATTGATGATGCTGGCCATGCGCCCGGCGCCAAAGCCGTTGTCAATATTGACCACAGCAACACCTGCGCTGCAGCTGTTCAGCATCCCCAGCAAAGCGGAAAGCCCGCCGAAATTAGCGCCGTATCCTACGCTGGTGGGAACCGCAATCACCGGTTTATCCACCAGGCCGCCCACCACGCTGGCCAGAGCTCCTTCCATACCGGCCACCACCACGACCACGTTTGCACCGCGGATCACATCCACCCTGTCCAACAGACGATGAAGGCCGGCCACCCCTACGTCATAGAGGCGAACCACTTCATTGCCCATCAATTCTGCTGTCAGCGCCGCTTCTTCCGCCACCGGAATATCACTGGTCCCGGCCGTGATCACCGCAATTTTATGCAGCGGGTCTTTGGGCAACGGTTCTTTTTCCACCAGAATTAAACGCGCCGTCTCGTCATACCGGGCTTCAGGTATGATTTCTTTAACCTTATCATATAAGTTCCGGGAAGCCCTTGTACCCAAAATATTGCTATGATGAGCATGCAGCTCCTTTAAAATCCCCACCGCCTGGGGAATGGACTTTCCTTCGCAATACACAACCTCCGGAAAGCCCCGGCGCAAACTCCGTCCATGATCCACCTTGGCATATCCCAGGTCAGTCACACTGAGCCTCTGAAAGATTTCCACGATCTCCTTATCATTCAGTTTTCCCTCTTTATAGGAGGCCAATGCCTCATGGAGTTCCGTTTCGTAGTTCATTTTACCCTCTTTCCCGGGCAACCGTCTGTTTCCGCAGACGACGTTTTTCCAGATACTGTTCCGTAAGCAAATAAATCAAAGGCACCACTACCAGCGTTAATAAAGTGGAAGTGGTCAAACCGCCGATCAATACGACACCCATGCTCTGGCGCAATTCTGCGCCGGAGCCGATTCCCAAGGCAATGGGGGTCATACCCAGCATGGTAGATAAGGTAGTCATGAAAATAGGACGCAGACGCAAAGAACAGGCCTCCAGAATGGCATCTTGTAACGGCAGTCCCCGTTCCCTCGCCTGATTCGCATAGTCCACCAGCAAAATCGCATTCTTGGTAACCAGACCCAAAAGCATAGTGACCCCGATCAGGGACATCATATTGGCGGTCTGATTGGCAACCAGAAGCCCCAGCACCGCGCCGATGATCGCAAAAGGCAGACTCATCATAATCACCAGCGGCTGACTGAAGCTTTCAAATTCCGCTGCCAGGACCATGTAAATCAGAATTACCGCCAAAATCACCGCTTTCACAATTTCACCGAAGATACGGTTCATCATATCTGAGCCGCCAATCAGCTTATAACGGTACCCGATATCCATGTTCAGTTCCGGAATAAGCTTCCCCTCAATAATTTTAAGCAATTCGCCGGGCGAGATGCCTACCGTATTAGCATAGACAGCAATCTGACGTTGGCGTCCTTCCCTGTCAATACGGGTCGGTCCGGAACTCATCTGTACATCGGCCACATCCCCCAACCGGACAAAGGTCCCACTTTCCGTAGATACGCGCAAGTTCGCCACATCCTGAATCGTCCGTCTGTCCTCCTTATCCAACTGCAAAATAATGTCATAGTCATTATTGCCGATGGTATAAGAACGACCGGTACGCCGGCCCTGAAAAGCGTACTGCACCACTTTGCCGACACTGGTATTATCCAGTCCCAGCTGACTGGCCTTCAACTGATCCAAGCGCACCACGATCTCCGGTTCTGAAGCAATACCAATCATCTCCACATCCGTCGCGCCCGGTACCTGGCGAATCTTTTCCGCCAGATCATTGGCATACTCCGTCAGCTTTTTTAAATCGCTGCCCCGCAGGCCGATCTGCACCGGACGCGGATCGCCGCGGCTGCCCTGATTGGTCACTACAGAAACCTGAATATCCCCTACATCCTTAAAGCTTTTGCGCAGTTCGGACATGATCTCCAGCATCCCCCGCCTGCGCTCTTCCAAAGGAGATAACTTTACTTCGATCGCGCCTTCATTAACCGAAGTCCTGATCCCACCCAGATGCATAGAGGTTACATTAACTTCCGGCACCTGCATAACTTTTTCTTCCAGTGGCTCAGACCATTTTCCCATCTGTTCCAAGCCAATCCCGGGCGCGCCTTTTAAATTGATGCGAAATTCGCCGGAATCGTAAGTAGGCTGCAATTCTGTCCCTACAAAAGGCAGCAAAAGCAGATTAAACAGTAACGTAGCCATAGAAACAGCAATCATTTTCCTGGGCTGCTTCACCGCAAAAGCCATTAATTCATTATAAAGGCCACGGATAAATTCAAAGCCCCGGTTAAAACTCGTTAACATGGAAGCAACCCACGCCGGCCGCCGTGTCGTGTCTTTAGACGGCGGTCGGAGCCAATAAGCGGAAACCATAGGCGTCAGCGTATACGCGGAAACCGTAGAGAAAAATACGGCAAAGGCTACCGTCAGACCGAACTGTTTAAAAAACTGACCGATGATCTCCCCCATACTGCCGATGGGCACAAAGACCGCCAACAAGGACATGGAAGTAGCCAAAATCGCCAGCACCAGCTCTTTCGTGGCATCAGCCGAAGCCCGGAAAGGCGACTTGCCCATTTCCATATGACGAAAAATATTTTCCACCAGCACAATAGCATCGTCAATCAAAAAGCCGACCGCCAGTGACAATCCCATCAGCGACATATTATTCAGAGTAAAGCCCATAACCTGCATCAGGAAAAAAGTAGCGATGATCGAGGTAGGGATCGCCAGACCGCCGATAATCGTCGCCCGCAGATCGCGCAGGAACAAATACGTGATCAACAGCGCCAGAAAACCGCCAAATAAAATCGTGTTCCAGACATCCGCTACGTTTGCCCGGATATAGCGGCTTTGATCCTGGACTACTGCCATTTTAATATCCGGCGGCAGATCGTTTTTCAGAATCTGCTTCATTTCCTTGTTGACCCGATCAATGACATCTACCGTATTCGTGCGGCTTTGCTTCCGTACCGCCATCATCACGGAGGGTACACCATTCGTCCGGGAAAAAGATTCGGCTTCTTCCCAGCTGTCCTCCACCTGTGCCACATCCGTCAGAAGAATCGGCTTGCCGTCCACGTTGGCTACCACGATTTTTTGGAAGTCATCTACCGTGTTGAGTTTGCCCAACGTACGCACCGTAATCGTATTACTGTCATCGCGAACCTTACCGCCCGGCGTATTGGCGTTGGCATTATTTATTTTTTGCAGGATTGCCTGAAAAGAAACCCCATACTGTTTTAATTTTTCCGAATTAACATGGACTTTAATCGCCCGGTTGCCGGCGCCAAAAACAGAAACATCCGCTACGCCTTCCAGCATCTGCAGATTGTCGATCACCACATCCTTCAAAATACGCCGTATCTCTCCTGTACTGCGTTTTTCGGAAGAAAAGGCATAGGCTGCGATTGCCTGTGAGGAAATATCAAACCGCTGGACGACCGGCTCGTCAATATCATCCGGCAGTCTCCGGCGTACACCGGCAACTTTCTCCCGCACTTCACTGGCCATCTGACGGGGATCGGTGCCGATCTCAAATTCCAGAACCGTCTGGGAAAATCCTTCCCGAATGGTGGAGGTCATTGTCTTGATGCCGGAAACCCGACTCACGCCATTTTCGATCGGCTTGGTCACCAGCGTCTCCATCTCTTCCGGAGCCGTACCTTCATAGGTAACCGTTACGCCAACCATAGGCAGATCTACATCCGGATACAGATCTACGCCTAATCCCGGATACGCGCGGATCCCAAAAACCACCAGTACCAGAATAAACATGGTGGTAAAAACCGGCCGTTTGATAAAAGTCTCAATCATCAGTTTTCCGCACCCTTCTCTGATACCTGTACAGCCGCGCCTTCCCGTACTTTATTCAAACCGCCGGTGATAATCTGATCTTTTTCCGTAATACCGCCCAGTACTTCTACCAGATTTTCGCCGATATAACCCGTCGTCAAAATTTTACGGATCGCTTTGCCCTCCTCGATCACATAGACCGTCCGCTGATCATCCCGCATGACGATAGCCGTCATGGGAATCGTCAGCACATCTTTTTTAGGCAAAGAAGTGATTGCCGCCTCCGCATAAACACCGCCCCGCAGACGATTGTCGCTGTTGTCCACGGAAACCTCCGCCTCAAAGGTCCTGGATGGCTGCACTGCCACAGGGCTGATACGGGTGATCGTGCCCTGCACGTGCTTATCCGTACCGCTCATCGAAGGAATGGTAAATTTCACCTGCCCGCCCACAAACACGCTGGAAATATAACCTTCCGGCACATCAATTTTCGCTAACAGCGTCGATATATCCGCAATATTAAACAACGCCGTGCCGATCTTGGCAAAGTATCCTTCCTGAAAATACCGTTTCTGCACAATGCCGGCGCGGGGTGTCGTAACAGTCGTCCCGCTCATTTTCGATTCGGCCGAAGACAGCCGGCCTTTAGCCGCAGCCAGTTTCCCCTGTGCATTTTCCAGCGCAAACCGTTTATTGTCCACGGCTTCTTTGGAAACCGCGCCCCGCTTATACAGTTCTTCATACCGCTGTACATCCATCCGCGCCTTTTCATAGTTCGTTTTGGCATCTAAATACGCGCCCTTGGCATTCATCACACCGGCTGCCGTATCCACCTGCTCCAAAAGCACCAGCGCCTGCCCCGCAGTCACCATTTCCCCTTCCTGCACCAGTACTTTTTCAATGCGCCCGTCAATTTTAGCGGCTACGTCCGCCTGCCACACAGGCAGCAGCGTACCCGAAAACCGAAAAGACGGCACGATCGTTTTACGGACAGGGTAAGCCGCAGTCACTACCGCCGTACGCCCCTGACCGCTGCTCTTCGCCTGTTCATTACGCGCCATAATATTAGAAACCACGCGGAATAAAACGATTCCCACAATGGCAATCAATGTATAAATGAGTATACGCATCCGCTTATCTTGTATATTCATGATGTAGATGGCCTCCGCTGCCCTTAATTTTCAGTACGGGGCAAGGCGTTGGCAGAGGCAGATCTGCCAAACATACTCAGAACGCCCTGCATATGCACCGATCCGACCTCCTTCGCAGAGGAACGGATCACCGCCCCGGATAAACGCGCCATGCCGCCTGTCGTTTCCAGGTGCTGAAAAAAATCCAGCAGGGCAAAATAGGTACCGGAGAATTCCGCATCCCAATCACACCGTTCAATATTAGTCCCGGACAAGGACCTCGCGCCAACAGTGTTTTTTCCCTTCCCTGCTCCTTCGTTCCTTTTTACTCCGGACAAAGACGCCTCCCCCGTCCGCCGCAATTTCACTACGGAAACGTGACTGCGCCGGGCCAACTCGTAGATTGAGTCAACCGCGATTGTGTCTTCCAGCTTAAGCGGAAGACGCTGTTGTAAATGAAGCAGCCGGACCTTGCGCTGCCTCTGTCTTTCTTCCCGTTGGAAATCAGAAGCAAATGCTTCATAACGCAGTCTTTCTTTTTCCATAAGCCGGATCCGTTCCTGCAGCTGTTCCTTTGTCTCCCGCAAAGGAAGGATAATACCCGTTACAGTACCTGCCAGGAGGATCACAGAAAACAACAAACAAAGCGCTTGTTTACTGTTTTCTGTTATTCTCACCTTTTTCATTGCGTCACCTCCCTTATGGGGGAACACAACGTCAGTTCCAGCACAAATCTAATCCCTGTCTCCCGGTTTGGCAGTTTATACCGGTTTCCTGTCGCCCCGTACGGCAGTTCATGCCGAATCCCTGCCGCCCCGTGCAAAATTTCATTCAGGACCGCTGTATCCCTGTGCGAAAGTTCACCCAGAGGCGCTGACTCCCTATACGGAATTTCACCCAGGGGCGCTGCCGAACCTACCGCTACAGAAGCCACCTCCCTGCCGCTGCTCTCCAATAACAGGACCGAAGAAAACAGCCCTGTTTTTTCCAACTGTTCTTTAAAAAGCAACACCCTTTGGAGCTCCAACGCTCTTCCCTGCAGCGTGATCGTTCCGGAAGGCCCCGGTTTCTGTACCCCTTTCTCCAGCCAGCAGCCGGCAGGAATCGCCTCACCGAACGTACGCAATAAAACATGCCATACTACCGTTTGTCTTTCGATACCGGTCAACGCATTTTTCAGGCTGCATACCTCATGCTCCATCTTTTGACTTTGTCGGTACGCCTCCTGCAGCGTGCTGAAAGGCGCCAGCCTCCGCTCTGCTTCCGTCAATGCCTGTTGCACCTGGTGCCGCTGCCAAAGTCCCTGCAGCAACAGAAAGACTGTCGTCAGAAAACACAACACGGTCAGGCCCCGGTATAAATAATGCGCCATCCGTTCCCCGGTTGCTTCCTCCGGAGAAAAGTCGGCCTCCAGACAATCGCCCTCCGGTCCGGAAAACGTGATTTTCCGCAACCTGCCCCCCAGCAATTGGATTAGCTTTTGCCAGGCATCCAGCCGCTCTCTAAGCACTGCCGCCAGGAAAACACTTTTTTCTCCCGACTCACGGCGCGGGAGCAAGGCCGCGAAAAAAGTTCCGGGTTCAAAGGGAACATAACGGGCCGCTTCCCAATGAAGCCAGCTGCGCTGCTCTTTTTGCGTCATTTCAGGCAATTCAACTTGACACAGGTAGATTCGCTCTGCAGCAGGCATAAAATTACATCGTTTCAGCGAGATACTGCCGGCCTGGAGCTGTGGCCGCAGCCAGGCAGCCATTTCTTCTATATGGTCTAAATACTGAGACGCTTGAAACGTCGGCGGCAAAGTAAAACAATGCTCTCCCGTCCCGTCTTTTATCGTTACAAGCGCATCTGTAATCGCAAAAGTCGTATCCGTTGCCGTACGATAGCGCTGCCATTTTTGCCGAAGCCGTTTTCCCTGCAGGCAAACCCTCTGCGCCCATGCGTCTGTCATGAACCTACATTCCATAGTCCCGGCCCCCTTTATATGAAAAGAGACCAGTAGTCGGCCAAAAGTTCCGGCGCATAAAAGAAACCGAGACCGGCTCCCACTGCCAGAAAAGGACCGAAAGGAATACGGCTTTGCCCCGTGACCCTGCCGGTAAGCCAGAGAAGAAAGCCTGCCGCGCCGGCCAGAAGAAACGCCCCTGCCAGACAAACGGCCATCCCCGAAACACCCAGCCAGGGCCCCAGAGCCGTCACAAACTTCACATCGCCCCAGCCGATACCGCCGTTGCTGAGAAAGTGGATCGTTCCCAGCACCGCCGCCCCCGTCAGCGTTCCGCCCAAAGTTTCCAGCCCCAGCGGATGGTAAAATGCAGCGTAACAAAGACCGGTCGCAAAAAGCACAATAAGCGCTTCGTCCAGAATGATCATTTCCCGCAGATCCACAAAGGTCTCCAGCACCAAACAGCCCAGAAAGCACCACAACAACAGAAGCTGCCAGCCAAAAGGGCTGTAGCGGCTTGCCCAGACAAAAAGGGTGCCGGTGATCACTTCTACCCACAGTACCTGCAATGAAATCGCCCCGCCGCAATAACGGCAGCGTCCCCCCAGCAGAAGGTAACTCAGGACTGGAAGCAGATCCCACAAGCCCAACCGATGCCCACACAGATCACAGGCCGAAGGCGGATACACTACGGATCTTTCCCGGGGTAAACGGGCAATGCAGACATTGATAAAACTGCCTGCCACTGCCCCACAAAGAAAATAAAACAAAGTTGAAAGTTTCACGGTAACACTCCTTTAAAAACAGATTCCTGTTTCTCTATTTGCCGCCGTGAAAGAAAATCTGGCTTGACGCGTTGATAGCCGCGTTTTGTACATATGCATACACAAACACATATACAATTTAATTATAGCACCAAACGCCCGTACCTGCATAGTAGGCAACCAGAAAAAGACGACAGCTCGTACGAGCTGCCGCCAAAATTAGAAGTTTTTAGTTTTTTCTTTGTCTTCTATAAAGGAGCTTATTCATATCCTTTGATTTTTAATTGTGAGAAAAATTTTTACATGGTAAAGTCCGCTCTCTTGCCGAAATCAGAAAATTTCTTACCACTCCAGATTTTCTGCTTCCGCGCGTCCCCGGTGAGTCAGGGAATCCAACAGAATACGCTGTTCGATCTGGGCGGCCAGCCGCTTCGTGAATTTAACCGTATCCGGATTTACAGAGATGCTGTCGATTCCGCTCTTGATCAGGAATTCACAGAATTCCGGATACACGGAAGGCGCCTGTCCGCAGATGGAAACGGTCTTGCCATCTTTGTGCGCGACCTCGATTAGATGACGTACGGCGCGGCGTACCGCCAGATTCCGTTCGTCATAAATATGGGATACCGTATCATTATCCCGGTCACAGCCTAAAATCAACATGGTCAGGTCATTGGAACCGATGGAATAACCGTCTACATATTTGTTAAACTGATCCGCTAAAATGATGTTGGACGGAATTTCCGCCATCAGCCACACCTTAAAGTCCTTACCGCGACGCAGACCCTGTTCTGCCATAATAGCGGTTACTTTTTCCGCTTCTTCCACATTGCGGCAGAACGGAATCATAACATTCAGGTTTTTCAGGCCAAATTCTTCCCGTACTTTGCGTACAGCCTGACACTCCAGTTTAAAGGCTTCAATATATTTCGGATCATAGTAACGGGAAGCGCCGCGCCAGCCTAACAGGGCAGAGGGCTCATGGGGTTCAAATTCATCGCCGCCCTTTAAATCACGATATTCGCTGGATTTAAAGTCGCTGAAACGCAACGTAACAGGACGGGGGGTCATCGCCTGGCATACCTGACGCATGCCTTCCGCCAACTGATCCACCACTTTTTCCGGATGTCCCGTCTTGATCAGGTACAGGGGATGTTCATGGATGTAGGTAGTCCAAATGAACTCTTCCCGCATCAGGCCGATCCCATCACAGGGCAGTACCGCATATTTTTCTGCCAGCTCGGGATCGCCCAGGTTCATGTAAATTTTCGTGCCGGTAGGCGCAAACACCTCTGCTACGACCGGAGCGCCAGTAGCCTGTGCAGCCGGTTTGGCTTCTTCCAGAATGCCTTCGTAGACAACGCCATGGGTCGCGTCTACCGTAATATCATCACCTGTTTTGATCGCTGTGGTAGCAGCGTCGCCACGGCTCTTCGTTCCTACGATACAGGGAATGCCCAATTCTCGGCTGACAATAGACGCATGGCAGGTCATTCCGCCGCTGTCGGTCACAATCGCTTTTGCTTTTTTCATCGCCGGAACCCAGTCAGGCGCTGTCATTTCCGTCACTAAAATTTCACCCTGTTTGAATTCATCGATCAAAGAAGGATCCAAAATCACATGTGCCTTGCCGGAAACCTGGCCCGGACTGGCCGGTGAACCTTTTACAACCACTTTATGATCCGTAGTAACCGCTCCCTTCGTTTCGCTTTTAGCCGCTGCTGCTTTTGCCTTACGACGGCTCCATACCGTTTCCGGACGGGCCTGCAGGATCCAGATCTTGCCATCCCGCTCGTCAATACCCCATTCCATATCCATGTAGCAGCCATAATGTTTTTCGATCTTCAACGCATAGCCCGCTAATTCTTTGATTTGGGCATCCGTCAGTTTCTGCGCCTTGCCATCCGCCTCGGCAACCGGCACTTCTTCCACATCGCCGCCGTGTTTGCGGATCATTTTTCTTTCCTGGGGGTTCACTACTTTATCCACAATCTCCAGCGTGTCTTTCGCCACCAGATAATCATCAGGCGTTACGGTACCCTGCACCACATATTCTCCTAAGCCATAAGCCGCTTCGATCAAAACGTCTTTATCCTCGCCGGTCGCTACGTTCACCGTGAACATAACCCCGGAAGTTTTGGAGTATACCATCATTTGGATAACAGCGGACAAAGCGACATCCAAATGATCAAAGCCCTGTTTTTCACGATAATACACAGCCCGGTCCGTGAAGCAGGAAGCATAGCATTCTTTTACTTTCCGGATGATCATCTCCGCGCCCTGTACATTCAGGTAGGTATCCTGCTGGCCGGCAAAGCTGGCATCCGGCAGATCTTCCGCCGTAGCGCTGGAACGAACGGCGACATAGGGTTTTTCTTCCCCCATTTTCTTGCCCAGTTCCGCATAGGCTTTTGCAATGGCATCCTGCAGATCCTGCGGCATTTCTTCGTCCATAATGGCCTGACGCAACTTCGCGCAGACTTCCCTTAACAGAGCGGTGTTTTCCACATCAGCCAGCTGGGCAATCAAAGAGGCCATCTTGTCTTTCAGACCGGTCTTTTCAATAAAATAGCGATAGGCATACGCTGTTGTGGCATACCCATAAGGTACGGGTACATCCGTTTTGGCTGTCATTTCTCCCAGAGAAGAAGATTTGCCGCCCACAATGGCAACATCCTTGCGTTCCATTTGCTCAAACCACAGCAGGTATTGCTTTTCTTTGTCCATAATGTCCGCTCCTTTTTTGTTTTAATGTACAACTTAACGCATTTTTAGTTTCAATATAGTATACTATAACATCAATTTTTCAGTTATTCAAGAGCATTTTTCTTTCCATACACGTCTTTTTTGTAAACTTTATGCGACATATATTTTTGCAGTTCCACTTCTCTGAAATCATAAAAAAGACAGGGGCTTTTCCGGCCCCTGCCATACAAGTAAAAACCATTATAGTAAAACCACTATCACATGACGATTTTAGATAAGTCGCCCACGTTATTCATGATATCTCTGACCGCCGACAAAAGTGCCAGGCGATTCTTCTTCACGGATTCTTCCTTATCCATGACCATCACATCGTCAAAGAAACGATTGACCGGACCGTTTAATTCCGCCAGAAGCGCCAATGCTCCCGCATAGTCGCAACGGGTATCTGCCGCGATCAGCTCCGTATCCAGTTTTTTCACCACTGCATACAAAGCCCGTTCCGCCTCTTCCCGAAATAAAGTCTCATTGATGGGAACCTCTACTTCCACTTTGCCGCTCAGATTGTTAACACGGGTGGCAGCCTGAATGCTGTCCGCCGCCTTTGCTTCCGCGACAAAACCCTGCAGGGCCTGCGCCCGCTGTGCAATATCATACAGATCCGTATTGCGTGTATCCGCCATCGCCGCGTCCACCACGTCATAACGCAGCTTCTGATCCAGAAGCAGGTTGCGGAAACGCAGTTTAATAAATTCCACGACCTGTTCCGTCAGCGGTTTTACCTTTTCTCCGGGTACCTGCAAGAGTCCCGCGGCGGCCAGGATTGCTTTTTCCAGATTCAGGTCCAGCTTGCCTTCCAATAAAATATTGATAATACCCAAGGCCTGACGACGCAGCGCAAAGGGGTCCTGCGAACCGGTCGGCGCTTTGCCCCGGCTGAAGGTCGCCGTAATATTATCGATCTTATCGGCGATGCTTAAGATACGTCCCGGCTCCGTTTGCGGCAGAATATCCCCGGCAAAACGCGGCAGATAATGTTCAAAGATCGCTTCGCTGACGGATTCTTTTTCCCCGTCCAAACGTGCGTACTCACGGCCCATCACACCCTGCAGCTCGGTAAATTCCGTCACCATGCCCGTTACCAGATCGCATTTGCACAGCTGCGCCGCCCGTTTCAGTTCCGCCACCGGAACCCGGCTCTGCAGTTCAAAATGCAGCGCTTCCGCCAGACGGATCAGGCGCTGACTCTTATCATACATGTTGCCCAGACCTTCCTGGAACACGACCGTTTTGATTTTTTCTTCGTAATCCGCCAGCTTCTGCTTTCTGTCTTCCGTAAAGAAGAATTCCGCATCGCTGAGACGGGCCCGCAGCACCCTTTCGTTGCCGTGGGTCACATTATCCAGAAACGCTTTGCCGCCGTTGCGCACGGCAATAAATTTATTCAACAGTTTGCCGTCTTTGCCCCGCACGGGGAAATAACGCTGGTGATCCCGCATAGGAGTGATCACCGCCGCTTCCGGCAATGTCAGGTATTTTTCTTCAAACCGGCCGCACAAAGGTGTGGGATACTCCACCAGATAATTTACCTCTTCCAGCAGATCCGGCGCAATTTCAATCTTGCCGCCTTCGGCTTCGGCCAGTTCCGTGATCTGCCGACGGATCAGCTCCCGCCGTTTATCCTGATCCACGATGACAAAATGTTTCTCCAGCTCTGTTTCGTAGGTCGCGGCATTCGCCAACGATACCTGCTGATTGCTCAGAAAACGATGTCCCATCGTCCACCGGTCGGACTGAATATCCGTGACCGCTACCGGTACGACCTGATCGCCGAATAAAGCAGTCAGCCAGCGGATCGGGCGCAGAAAGCGAAAATCAAAATCGCCCCAGCGCATATGATTGGGGAAAGGAATGTTATGTAGAATATCTTCCAGTAAAGCCGGCAGCAGCGCAGCCGTTGCCTGTCCCTTGGTATGTTTCACGGCATACACATAACCATCCCGCAAAGTCAGATCCGTTACGTCCAGCCCTTTGCCCCGGGCAAACCCCTGGGCGGCCCTGGTCGGTTCCCCATCTTTGTAGGCAATGGCGGCAGAAGGCCCTTTATATTCTTCCGTACTGTCGGCCTGAGTTTCTTCCACCCCGTCCACAAGCAAGGCCAAACGGCGGGGCGTCCCCCACACCTTCACTTCCGTATGAGGAATTCTGGCATCCTCCAGTTTTTTCAGAGCCAGCGCCTGCAGTTCTTTTATAATATTCGGCATATAATTAGCCGGTAATTCTTCCGTACCGATCTCAAACAGAATCTTTTCCATTACGCTTTCCCTCCCTTCAGCAGTGGGAAGCCCAACTGCTCTCTTTGTTCCACATAAGCCTTTGCGCACATTCTGGCCAGACGACGTACCCGTCCGATGTACGCGGCCCGTTCGCTGACGCTGATGGCTCCGCGGCTGTCCAGCAGGTTAAAGGTATGAGAACATTTCAGGACATTGTCATAAGCAGGACGGATGTTGCCGGTAGCAACAACGCGCTCCGCTTCCTTCTCAAACTTTTCAAACATATCAAATAACATATCCGTGTCCGCCAGTTGGAAGGCATACCAGCTCTGCTCCACCTCGTTCTGGTGGAAGACATCGCCATAGGTCACATCTCCGACCCATTTTACGTCATATACATTTTCTACGCCCTGGATATACATGGCGATCCGTTCCAGCCCGTACGTGATTTCCACCGCCACCGGTTTAATATCCAGACTGCCGACCTGCTGGAAATAGGTGAACTGGGTAATTTCCATGCCGTCCAGCCACACTTCCCAGCCCAGACCCCAGGCGCCTAACGTAGGCGATTCCCAGTTATCTTCCACAAAGCGGATATCATGCTCTTCCGCTTTAAATCCCAACGCCGCCAGACTCTGTAAATACAAATCCTGAATATTCGCCGGAGACGGCTTAATGATAACCTGGTACTGATGATGCTGGAACAGACGGTTGGGATTATCGCCGTAGCGTCCGTCCGCCGGACGGCGGGAAGGCTCCACATAGGCAACGCGCCAGGGTTCCGGTCCTAATACCCGCAAAAAGGTAGAGGGATTCATCGTTCCCGCTCCTTTTTCGATGTCGTAAGGCTGGGCCAGAATACACTGCTGCTCAGACCAGAATTTTTCCAGTGTTAAGATCATTTCCTGAAAATCCATTTTTTCCTCCTTAACATTAAAGCATTTTGCCGGGGCCTCCCGTCCTTCTCTCAGCTCCCGCTACACACCGTATCGGAGCAAAATAAAAACCGTCCCCGTAACAAATTCATGTTACAGGGACGGAGTAACTCCGCGGTTCCACCCTGCTTGACTGCAAACACACAGTCCGCCTCAACTCCTATTTAATTATGCTCAAGACTGCCTTCTTCCTTCTGTCGCCGGCTTACACCCTCCCGGCTCGCTGTTTAAAGAGAAATACTTGGGTCTGTCATAGCTATTTTTTATTATAGGCAGTTAGAAAGAACTTGTCAATAACGATCCCCATTGCCCAGTTGCCGGATGAACTCCAACGTTTTCAAAGGATGATCCGTCTGATACAAAAGATAGCTGTGCAAAATCCGCTCCAGTTCCATCAATGCGCCGCCTTTAACAGAAAAGCGCTCATCAGAAGAAAGATCCAGCAGCCGCAATTGCCGCCAAAGGCTTCGCGTTTCCTCCGCAAAAGGCAGCCGTTCAGCCTTCGGCAGCGCAGCCACACAGGATACGCAGATCAACCCGCCCTGTTCATTACTGAACCAGCCGTCACCCGCCGCCGGGCAGCTGCAATTGACGCAGACCTCATAGACCGGGCCGATACCGCACAGATCCAACAGCTTAATAATATACGCCAGGGAAACGAGACGGGGATTCCGCCGCACGAGGACAGCCAGGCTCTGCTGCAGCAACTTATAGATCGCCGCGGCCGGCTCACCCTGCTCTGTCAGTATTTCCGTCACCTCTGCCATCAAAGCCCCGTAAGCCAGTTGCGGCAACGTAAAAGCCGGCATCGGTCCCGCCAATTCACAGGTTTTCAATTTATCCACCCGAACGCCGGGATAAAACTCCGCCTGCAAGCAGGCGAACGGCTGCAACAACCGTCCGACAGCGCTTTTGGCATAACGAGCCCCATAAGCCATGCACACAATCTTGCCGTGCTCCCGGGAGAGACAAACGGCCTGTTTGTCCGCTGTCTGCCAGTTTTTTACTTGTAATACCAACACTTCATCCGTGTAACTTTCGCCGGCCATTGCCAAATCGTTCTCTTCCTTATCTTTGTTTTCCGGAATTTCTTACTTTTCTGATTAAAATTTTTTAGCGCACTTATTTTGCGCAGTATTCCGAATCTTTTCCTGTTTTTTACTTTTCTTGCTACTCTGGCCCTTTTTTCTCTTCCGCTGCGCTGATCTGCTCCGCCTTAACCCGCTCAATACGGAACCCATCCATTTTCAGCACGGTAAAACGCCAGTTATCCCGGATAACCTCATCGCCGGCCACCGGCTTCCGCCCCAGGCGGCCAAAAATGTAGCCGCCGATGGTATCATCCTCTTCTTCTTCGCCAAACGAAAGACCCAACAGCTCGCCCAGATCATCCAGCAACAATTCGCCGTCCAATTCATAGTTGCCGTGATCCAGCGGAATGTACTCGGGCATTTCCGGCGCATCATGTTCGTCCTGTATTTCGCCTACAATTTCTTCAACCAGATCTTCCAGCGTCAATAATCCGGTAGTACCGCCGTATTCATCGGCGACCACGGCGATCTGCACATGTTTTTGCTGCATCATCTGAAGGACCCGGGAACTGTTCATACTTTCCGGAACCACGATGATTTTCCGCATCACACTGCACAGGTCAAAATCGGAATCCGGGGTCACATCCATCAAATCCCGCACATGGATCATGCCTAGCACATGATCCTTGTCTTCCTCACAAAGGGGATAACGAGTATGGCAGCTTTCCCGGATGGCGGTCAAGTTTTCCGCCAACGTATCATCGGTAAACAGACAGATCATATCCTGCCGGGGAATCATGATCTCCCGCGCCACGCTGTCATTAAATTCAAACACATTATCAATCAGCGTACTTTCCACACTGTCCAGCTCCCCGTCCATTTCACTGGCGCTGACAATGCGGCGCAATTCTTCTTCACTGCGGGAAAGAGCTTCCACCGGCGCCTTCTTTACGCCAAAAAGACGCGCAATCCACCGGGATACCGTATAGGTCAGACAAACCATAGGGTAAAATAAAAAATAAATAATGCGCAAAGGACGACCGAAGCGCAGCACCATACTTTCGATCCGGTCCAGCACAATCAGGCGGGGTACCAGCTCACCCAAAATCACATGCAACGCCATTAAAAGCAGAAACGCGCACACCACACTCAGGGTCACAGCATACGATGCCGCCACCGGCTGCATAGTCCTTAGCAGCGCTCCGGCCAGCAACGGTCCCCCGTACCAGCCCAGGACCAGAGAAGTAGACGTGATGCCAATCTGCGCCACGCTGATATATGTGGTTTTCTCTCCTAATATACCCAACAGAGTATCCGCCCCTGCCCGGCCTTTTTCCTGCAGTTCTTCCAATTGCCCCCGGCGAATTTTGGCCAGAGAATATTCCGCCATGACAAAAAACGCATTTAATAAAATGAGAGCCAGGATTATAGCAGCCGGCTGCAGCCAGTCTGTTCCTGAGATGCCGCTGATAGGTCATCTCCCCTTTCTTTATTTTTCGTCCCGGTAGCCGAGCTCTTTCAGCGCCTTAGCCTTGTTACGCCAGTCGGCCCGCACCTTTACCCAAAGGTCCAGATACACATCGGTACCGGTCAGCCCCTCAATGTCACGGCGGGCTTCCTGTCCGATTTTCTTCAAAAGACTGCCTTTCGCCCCGATGACGATTCCCTTCTGAGATTCTCTTTCCACAAAAATCGTCGCGCGAATAAACACATTGCCATTCGGGCGATCTTTAAAATCATTGATTTCCACCGCAATCGCATGCGGCACTTCATCATGGGTGTTCTTTAACACCTTTTCCCGGATCATCTCCCCGGCAATGGTACGCATGGGCTGATCCGTCAGTTCATCTTCCGCATACAAGTTCGGTCCTTCCGGCAAATGACGGATGATCTCTTCCCGCAATTCCGTCAGTCCGTCCTCTGCCAGTGCGCTGACAGGCACTACCGCCGCAAAAGTCATTTCATCCGTATAACCCCGGATGATTTCCAGCAATTGGCTATGATCCGCCAATTTGTCGATTTTATTGATGACCAGAAGCACCGGTGTTTTGATCGCCCTTAACCGTTCCAGAATAAATTTCTCGCCGGCGCCTTTTTTCTCACTGGCATCCACCACAAACAATACCACATCTACCTGATCCAGCGTTCCGGCGGCCGTTTTATTCATATACTCCCCTAATTTATGCAGGGGTTTATGAATGCCCGGCGTATCCAGAAACAGTATCTGCGCCCGATCGGTAGTAAGAATGCCCATGATTTTGTTGCGTGTCGTCTGAGGCCGGTCGCTTATAATAGCAATCTTCTCCCCGATCATCGCATTCATCAGCGTCGATTTTCCTACATTGGGACGGCCTACCAGAGCGGCAAAGCCGGAATAATGCTTCGTTTCTGTCATAAAAACTCCTTTTGTTCTGTACCTTTACGATTCTACTTCTATGCCTGATTTCGCTTTCCTGTTTTATCGCTATACATCTATGCTTGATCTCATTTCCCTGTTTTATAGCTATACATCTATATCTATGCGTTCACTGCACTACTTTATGAACTTATTTCTCCGTTTTGCTCCGTTCAAAAAAAATCTTTGGCTTTAAACCTGGAAGGCAGCAGTTCATCCAGCGTCACAATCTGCATTCTCCCCTGCGTATTGGCCAGCACGATGCGCTCAATGCCAAATTCAGCTATGACCTGACGGCAGGCGCCACAGCAGGAAGTAACCTGTTCCGTATCTGCCGCTACCAGAAGAATATCCAACTGCCCCGGTCCGTATCCGGCAGCTACCGCCGTATGAATGGCATTCTGCTCGGCGCAGACCGTCAAACCAAAAGCGGAATTTTCCACATTGCAGCCGGTAAATAACTTACCGGCACTGGTCAGCAATGCCGCTCCCACCTGAAAATGAGAGTACGGCGCATAAGCGTTCTCCCGCACTTTCAGTGCCGCCTTCAGCAAACGCTGTAAAGTCTTTTCCGGTATCGTTTTTTTCTCTGTTTGGCGCACGGCTCCCTTTGACTTTCCCGCGTCTTTCTCACGTGACGCCTGCCTTTTGGCAACTGCCACAGCCGTTGTATCTTCTGCCAAACGCGCTTTTGTTACCAGTTCTTTGTCAATCAGCGTATCCGCAAAATGCAGCGGATCCTGCCGGGTCTCTGCCGCATCCAACTGCGCCTGACTCAGGTTCAGCGTAGCCAGCGCTTCTTCTTCCGCCGCCCGCATTTTTACTTTATCCGCTTTTTGCATATGATCGTACCCTAACAGATGCAGCATGCTGTGCACCCCAAGATACACCAGTTCCCGGTTAAGCCCGTGTCCATACGCCTTGCCCTGGCGCACTGCAGCTTCTGCCGAGATGATAATATCCCCCAGAAGATGTTCTTCGGGGCCGCCGGTCAACAGCACGTCTTCCCCTTCATCCAGAGCAAAAGAAAGCACATCCGTAGGCTGATCGATGCCGCGGTAATTCTTATTCAGCACCCGGATCACCTCATCGTTGACCAGGGTCACGCTAACCTCCGTCCTGGCCGGCAGTTTGTGCAGCTTCGCCACCGCGCGCAATCCTTTTTTCAGCAATGTAACCGCCGAAGCGGGAATTTTTATCATATCCTGATCGTCACTAAACTTAATGACCACTTTGTCACCTCAGTTCCTATCATCCGCTGTTCCATATTTTTCATACGCCTTGATGATCTCGCCGACGATCTCATGGCGCACCACATCTTTTTCATTAAAATAATTGACCGAAATCCCCGGCACATCCCGCAACACCGCAGCAGCATGCCGCAGACCGCTTTTCTTGCCCAGCGGCAGATCCACCTGGGTCACGTCCCCCGTGATCACCATCCGGGAACCGAAACCAAACCGTGTCAGGATCATCTTCATCTGTTCCGGTGTTGTGTTCTGGGCCTCATCCAAAATAATAAAAGAAGCATTCAAGGTGCGTCCCCGCATATAAGCCAGCGGCGCCACTTCGATCGTTTCCCGCTCCAGATACTTCCGGGTCATTTCACTGCCCATCATATCAAAAAGCGCATCATACAAAGGCCGCAGGTACGGATCCACCTTCTCCTGCATATCCCCCGGCAGAAACCCCAGCTTCTCACCGGCTTCTACCGCCGGACGAGTCAAAATGATCCGTTCTACCTGTCTGCGCTTCAACGCCTCTACCGCCATAGCCACTGCCAGGTACGTTTTCCCCGTGCCGGCCGGACCGATGCCGAAGGTAATGAAGTTGTTTTTAATCGCCCGGACATAATCCCATTGCCCCAGTGTTTTGGCCTTGATCTGACGCCCCCGCCAGGTCGTAAGCAGAGAGGACGCATACATGTCGTGCAATTTGCCGGACTGGCCGCTCTGCACCATGTAAATGCTGTAGCGTACATCATGCCCCGTGATCGGCAGCCCCTGCCGATAGAGAAAGAGCAGTTCCCGGAACAACTGATCCAGTTGTTCATTCTGTTCTTCCGTACCGTTAAAGATGATTTTGTTGCCCCGGGCCATGACTGCCGCCGGAAATTCTAACTCAATCAGACGCAAAAATTCATCGTTGCGCCCCAGAATGCCCACCATTTCCTGCTGATCATTGATCTCCAACACATGTTCTTCGGTCAAAAAAGACACTGTCAGTTTGCTCCTTTCGCCGCTCCATCCTCTTCCACAATTGTAATTTTGCGAATTACAACGGGAAACACCGGCTTGTCGTTAGGGCCGGTCTTACTATGGCCAATCTGCTGCACGACCTCCATCCCCTCGCTGACCCGGCCGAATACCGCATGGTGTCCGTCCAGCCAGGGCGTCGCCTGCAGCGTGATAAAAAACTGGCTGCCGCCGGTATTAGGCCCCGCATTGGCCATGGAAAGGATCCCCGGACCCGCATGGCGCAGCTCGGAATTAAACTCATCTTTGATCGTATAACCGGGTCCGCCGGTGCCGTCCCCTTTCGGATCGCCGCCCTGGATCATAAAGCCATCGATCACCCGGTGGAAGATCAACCCGTTATAGAACCCCTGCTTCGCTAATTTGATAAAATTAGCGGTAGTCAGCGGCGCTTTGGCCGTTTCCAGACGGCAGGTGAACGTCCCCATACTGGTCTCAAATACGGCCTTAGCCGGCTTTACAGGCGGCTTGTTTTCCACCTCGCTGCCGCAGGCGCTGAAAGCAAAACAAACTACCAACGATAAACATAAAAGAATGATCCTTCTCACTTACCCAAACTCCTTTCGGACAGCGCAACTATTTTTCTAATGACCGCTTTTTCGAACACTTGCATTGCTCGCATACTGCATTGCTCTTATATCTGCGTTCCTTTTACACCTTGCGGTTCTTACGCAGATATTTCAGTATTGTTTCCTCCTTCTTATTATAACAAAAAAAGCAGGCATGAAAAGTGCCTGCTTTTAAAAGGGCTAATTTTCTTTCCTTATTATGCGTCTGTTTCCCACACACCAAATTACTTGCGCACCTGTTTACTTACATACCAGGCTACTTACGCATCAGATTACTTACGCACCTGCTTATTCTCCCGCCTTCTTATGCTGCAGGAACAACCACATAGTGCCCGCCAGCAAAACGGAAGTGTAGCAACCGCTGCATACGCCTACCAGCATGGCAAAGGAAAAGTTGTGGATCGTCTCGCCGCCAAAGAGGAAAATCGCCACAATGGCAAACAAGGTGGTAATCGTCGTATATACCGTACGGGTCAGAGTGGAGAAAATACTGTGATCGATCATCTCCGTAATGGTTTCACTCCGCCGATGTATCTTCAGGTTTTCCCGAATCCGGTCAAAAATAACGATGGTACCGTTGACGGAATACCCTACTACCGTCAATAAAGCGGCGATAAAGGTAGAGTCTACTTCCAATTGCATCAGCGAGAACCAGCTTAATGTCACGGAAACATCAATGATCAGAGCGATAATCGCCGCCACCGCAAAATTCCATTGGAAACGGATGGTGATATATAAAATCATCAATACCCAGGACAAGAACACCGCAATGGCAGCCTGCTGGATCAATTCGCCGCCGATAGTCGCGCCTACGTTCTCCACGCGGCGGATCTCAAACTTACCCAGCGATTTTTCCATATCGGCCATGACCTTTGTACGGTCATTATCCGCAATGACCGGCGTGCGGATCAGCACACCCTTGGCGGAAGTCGCGGCCGCATCATCGCTTTCCAACTGGATGATCGCCCCGCCTAAATCATGGCGGCTCAACACTTCACGTACTTCCGTAATTTTTACTTCTTTGGCAAAACCCAGATCCATAATACTGCCGCCGGTAAAATCGATTCCCAGATTAAAACCGCGGAAGATCATGGAACCGTACCCGATCAAAAGGAATATCAAGGTGATGGCAAAAAATATCTTCCAGTTCTTAACAATCGAAAAGTTTTTCATTTTGCCACCTCCTCTGTCTTAGGCGCGGAGATGCCAAATGCCGCCGGATTCTTGGTAAATTCAGAATGAATCAGGAAATTCAATAAGAACTTCGTTACCGTCACCGCGGAAAACATACTCAGCAAAACACCGATGGACAGCGTCACAGCAAACCCTTTAATGGGGCCGGTACCCAGATAAAACAGTACCAGACAGGCCATCAGCGTGGTGATGTTAGAGTCCAAAATAGTGACCAGCGCGCGGCTGAAGCCCATATCCATGGCCTTACGCAAGGTTTTCCCATTGCGGATCTCTTCTTTAAAGCGTTCAAAAATCAGTACGTTGGCGTCTACCGCCATACCGATGGACAGGATGATACCTGCCATACCGGGCAGGGTCAGCGTCGCATTCAGGTAACGCATCACCAACAACAAAAGCATGGTGTACAACAGCAAGGCAATATCCGCTACCACACCGCTCAGACGGTAGAATAAAATCATGAAAACAAAGACACCGGCCACGCCGATCAAAAAGGCCTTCTGGCTGGCTTCTTTAGAATCCTGCCCCAACGTGGGCCCGACCGTACGATTTTCAATTACCTCTAATTTTACAGGCAGAGAACCGCTGCGCAGTAAAATAGCCAGATGCTGCGCGTCTTCCATGCTGCGGCTGCCGGTGATCTGCGCCCGTCCGCCGGTGATCGCTTCCTGAACCACAGGCGAAGTCAGCACTTCACCGTCCAAGGTGATGGCGATCTGCTTGCCTACATTGCGTGCCGTAACATCGGCAAATTTCTGACCGCCTTCATCCGAGAATTCCAGCGAAACCACCGCCTGATTACCATTGCCCATAGCGGCCTTGGCATCTTTCAGATCCGTACCGGTCATTACCGTCTTACCCAGCGGGTCTTTGAATTCCAACAAAGCGGTCTTGCCCAGTACGCTAATGGCCTTTTCCGGATCCTTGACACCGGGTAATTCCACGATAATGCGGTCTTTACCCTGACGCTGCACCAACGGTTCGGTCAGCCCCAACGCATTAACACGGCGCTCAATAATATGAGAAGCCCGCTCTACCGCATCGTCATTGACCTTCAACTGCGGCGTATCCACCGCCTGCAGCACCACGTGGGTGCCGCCCTGCAGATCCAGACCCTGCTTGACGGAACCGGCCAAAGGTCGGATGTACATACAGAATCCGCCGATAATTGCCAACGCAACTACCAGGAATTTACCAAATTCATTCCATTTCAAAATACGTGTCCCCTTTCATCCGTTACGATGGTACTATTTCAAAACAGTTTCCCTGCGCTTCTGTTCCGACGAACAGGAAAGCAACCGGGATTCCGTCACTAAAGCGGAAACCTTACAATCCTGCGGTCCGCAAGGTAAAAAATCCCGCACAAGCAAATCACAGGTAACGCCCAACGTAATGCCTTCGGTCCGTGGCAAAAAGCGGTCATAATACCCTGCGCCCCGACCCATGCGGCAGCCGGCAAGCGTAAAGCCTGTCCCCGGCACCAAAAGCAGGTCCAGGGCGGCCGGCTCAATCAGGTTAACCGGTTCCGGCGCCGTACGAATGCTGTAACGATCCAACGGCAGATTCTGCATGGAAGTCAGCTGAGCCGCCTGCATCTCCGTACGGGAAATAATCCGGGGCACCGCCACCGTCTTGCCTAAACGCAACGCTTCCTGCAACACCCTGTCAACAGAAATTTCACCGACAAAAGCCAGATAGCCGAAAAGCACCTGCGAACGGGAAAATATCTCGCTCCGGAGAATGTTTTCACAGACAGCCTGACTTGTTTTTGCCAGATAATCAGCGGCAAAACCCTGCGCCAGCTCTTTTAATTCCCGGCGCGCCTCTTTTTTGTCTGCAAAGAGGCGGTCCGGATCCGATTCTCTGCCCTCTTTTTGTACCGTGTTCTTCGCGCCACAGTCCGAATCCTGTTCCTGACAGGCTACACGGCAGTCTTTATGTGCTAAATCATCACTCATAATTCGCCTTTTTCAGCCCGCTCCATCTTATCCGGATCCTGAAAAGCGCTGATCGCCGTACGGGCAAATTCAATTTCCACACCCTCGGTCAGTTTTACCATGACCTTAACCGGGCCTACATTGGTCAGCGTGCCGTACATGCCGCCCATAGTGATGATTTTATCGCCCTTTTTCAGAGAATCCAACATGCGTTGCCGCCGCTGCTGCTCCTTCTTCTGAGGACGCCACAACATAAAATAAAAAATACCGGCCATCAGAATAAAAGGCAGCGCTGCATTCGCAACTGCTATCATGTCGTTCATTGTACACCTCCTGCCCTACTTAAAACAATAATATTATAGCAAAAATTTAAGAATTTGTCTTACTAAAATAGTTTTTTAACCACAACTTGACACGAGGCACTGAAAACGCGGTATAACCCGTACCGGCCACAAATGTCACGACAGCCTCAGCAATCATCCGGCTTTTGATCACGTTCTTCCCAGTGGTCCCAGAAGTCTTTGCGGAACTCCCGGAAGGTCCCTGCAGCAATGGCTTCCCGGATCCGCCGGGTGAAAGCCAACAGAAAATGCAGATTGTGAATGGAGAGCAGGCGCAGTCCAAAAAGCTCTTCCGCCTTAAAAAGATGCCGGATATAGGCCCGGGAGAAATTCCGACAGGTATAACAGTCGCAATGCTCATCGATGGGCCGGAAATCTTCCGCATACGCCGCGTTGCGGATTACCACGCGCCCTCTGGACGTCATGGCCGTACCATTCCGCGCCACCCGGGTGGGGAATACACAGTCAAACATGTCCACGCCTAAATTGACACCTTCCACAATGCAATCCGGCGTGCCCACGCCCATTAAATAACGGGCTTTATTTTTATCCATCCATTCGGTGGTTTGCCCCAATATATCATACATCACCGGCTTGGGTTCGCCTACCGAAAGGCCGCCGATACCGTAACCGGCAAAATCCATTTCCAGCAGCGCATCCACGCTCATTTTGCGTAAGTCAGGGAACATGCCCCCCTGGACGATGCCAAACACAGACTGATCAGGCCGGGTATGGGCCGCCAAACAACGTTCAGCCCAGCGGGTCGTCCGTTCCGTCGAACGCTTCGTATAGGCAAAATCCGCAGGGTAAGGAATACACTCGTCAAACGCCATGGCAATGTCGGCGCCCAACTCTTCCTGCACCTTCATGGAAACTTCCGGCGAAAGGAACTGACGGCTGCCGTCAAGATGGGAACGGAACATAACGCCCTCCTCCTTGATCTTCCGCATCGCCCCCAGGCTGAATACCTGGAATCCGCCGCTGTCCGTCAACATCCCCCGTTTATAATTCATAAAAGAATGGAGTCCGCCGGCTTTTTGAACCAGTTCGCTGCCGGGACGCAAAAACAGATGATAGGTATTGGCAAGGATCACCTGACTGCCCATCTCATACAATTCTTCCGGCGCCAGGGTCTTTACCGTAGCCTGGGTCCCCACCGGCATAAACATCGGCGTGTCGAAAGTCCCGTGGGGCGTATGCAGTTTCCCCAGACGGGCGCTGCCCTGTCCCTCTTCTTTTATCAATTCATACGTTACTGCGTGCATAGATTCACCTTGTCCTCTGTAGTGTAGTAATAAACATCGCATCGCCGAAGGAGAAGAAGCGATACTTTTCCCGTACCGCCTCGGCATAGGTCCGAAGCATCACCTCACGGGAAGATAAGGCCGAAACCAGCATCAGCAGCGTGCTTTGGGGAAGATGAAAGTTGGTGACCAACGCATCCACCATCTGCCACTGAAACCCGGGATAAATGTAAATCCGCGTCCAACTGCTGCCCGCCTTTACCGTGCCGTCTGCGCCGGCCGATTCCAGCGTGCGTACCGCTGTAGTGCCCACCGCCACGATACGATGGCCTTCCGCCTTAGCCCGATTGATCGCATCCGCCGCCGCCTGAGACACGCTGTAAAATTCCCGGTGCATGGGGTGGTCTTCAATATTTTCTTCCGTCACCGGACGGAAGGTACCCAGCCCCACATTTAACGTAACAAAGACTTCCTCGCAGCCTTTTTCCCTGATTTTCCGCAAAAGTTCTTCCGTAAAATGCAGCCCTGCCGTAGGTGCAGCCGCCGAACCCGGATCCCGGTTATACACCGTCTGGTAACGTTCCTTATCTTCCAGTTCCGCCGTGATATAAGGCGGCAGCGGCACTTCGCCCAGACGATCCAATATCTCTTCAAATACACCGTTAAATTCAAAGCGGGCCACACGACCGCCAAAGTCCGTATGGTCCACAATCGTGCAGCCTAACTCCTCAGAAAACTGAATATGAGCCCCCACCTGCAACTTTTTGCCCGGGCGTACCAGCACTTCCCAATCCGTCTGATTCAGCCGGGTCAGCAAAAATACCTCCACATGGGCTCCCGTATCCTTAAAACCATGAAGCCGGGCCGGAATGACCCGGGTATCATTAAAGACCAGCAGATCATCCGGCCGTAAATAGTTGATCAAATCGTAGAAATGGCGATGCTCTGTTTCTCCCGTAACCTTATCCACCACCAGCAGCCGACTGTGATCCCGTGGCTCCATGGGGTGCTGAGCAATCAGCTCTTTCGGCAGTTCATAATCAAAATCAGTAACCTTCATCTATACTCCTCATCCTTCTGCGGGCTCCATGACGGCTTAATACAGCTCCACCAATCTTGTGCCCGGATAGTAATGCAACAAAATCGTTTTATAATACTCTTTAGCGTTTTCCGGCGCCTCATTAGCCATACCGCGGGCGCCCCATTTAGACAGCCCCAGACCTCTGCCCCTTCCTTTGCCTTTAAAAAGCAAAGTCTCTTCCTGCGAGCCGTTCAAAAAATGAAAGCCCGGAAGCACGGATTTCCAGGTTGAACCATCCGGCCCCTTGATTTCAATCGGGATCTCTTTTTTACCAATCTGGATACCATACCCATTCTCAATGGGTACATCTAATTTATCCGGCGCCGGCTCCACATTATACACCTCAAACCAGGTACTGTTCAAAGACAACAGCTCGGCAAACTTCTGCCCGGTCAGCGTGACGCTGCCCTCATCCCCCTGCCAGTAAATCGACCGGACCCGGCCGCTGGGGAAACGATCCCCGCCGGCCGCTTTACCGCTGTCCGTCAGGCGATACCCTTGCAGCTTCCCCACTTTATAGCCATTTTGATTCAGGATACGGGCAATCGTAAGCACCTGGATCTTTTTCTCCCACTGAAAAGAGGGCGCATCCATGTCGAAATCTTCCACGGCAGACAGATAAGGAATGTCCTGCTGCAGCGCTTCGACCGCGCTGACAGTCTGTCCGCCGCTGCTCTCCCCGCTGTAGGCCGCAGCAGCATGATTGCCATAATACAGCACCTCACCCGCAGTCAAAGCCGCCACCTTACTTATGTTTTTATTTTCCGTCCGCACCCCGCCGTAAAAGGCATCCGTTTCCACGGCCCGCACAGCGAATAAGGCATTCTCCCGGTTCTCCATATGATAGCGCGCCAGACTCCGCACCGCAACCGCCTGCGCTTTAATCGCTTCATCCGGCCAGATGGGAGACGATTGGGGCCCCAATACAGAATTCACATAGTCTTCCAACGGTACCTGATTGACCACCGTCAGATTTTTACCGTCCTCTGTCACAAAAATTTGCAACCGGCCCCGGTATGCCTGTCGGTTCACGGAAAAAAGCTTTTTATTTGCCGCCTCTTTCTCGTTAAAAGGCATCTCCAACACAACGCCACCGGACAACAACGCCTCTCCCAGACGAATCTTACCTTGCTCTACCGCCGCAAAATATTTCCCCTTGGGAAGCACCGTGCGCTGCCCCTCCGGTTGCTCCACAATAAAATCAGCTTCCGTTGTGATTTCCGCCGAAAACTGGGCCACCACCAACCCCACGTCTATCGTAAGAACTGTTTTATTTTTGGCAATTGCCTGCGAGGAAAAAGTAAAGATAAAAGAAAACGCCAACGCCACGGCCAAAAATAACCGCAAGCCGCTGCATACCCGGTTTTCATTTTTCATCTTTCCACCTCCCTGCGCTCTTGGAACTATTACATCACTTTTTAGAATAATTACGTCGTTTTAATGGGTATTGTCAATCTTTTACCGGCATACGCACCCAGCCG
>UQUU01000015.1 GCA_900544275.1 uncultured Succiniclasticum sp.
AATACGCCGGCCTGTGCGGCAGCGCCTAATAACAAAGTCTTCGGGTTTGCAATCAGCGGACCGAAGTCAGTCATTGCGCCAACGCCCATAAAAATTAACGGGGGGAATACTTCGTTGTTAATACCGAACAAAATCACCTGCATTACGCCGGGGTCCGTGAAGAAACCGGTCTTGGGAATGTTGCCCAAAAGGCAGCCGAAAGCGATATTGGCCAGCAGCAAAGGTTCAAACCCTTTGGCAATGGCCATGTATAACAGCACCAGACCAACGAGTATCATAATCGCATTGCCGCCGGTCAGGCCCTGAAAGCCGGAATCAGCCCATACAGACTGAATTGAAACTATGAATGCATCCATTATTTACGTCCTCGATTCTTAAGTTTTTTTCTGTTTCTGATAAAGTAATGGTGAGATACGAGTCAGGCAAAAAGAAGTACTGAACATTTGCAACTGTAAAACAAGAAACAGGCTGCCGCCTGTGAGTTACGGCAGCCTGTTTTTTAAACAGATGATTCCCTTGATTCCCTGGTAAAATTATTTGCCGGGGAAGAAAGGCCAGAACATCGGGATCAAAATGATCGAGATGATGAAGGATACGATAACCAGACCCGTACCCGCTTTTACATAGTCCATGAATTTGTATCCGCCGGGGCCCAGTACCAGGGTGTTCGGAGGAGTACCGACCGGAGTTGCGAATGCGCAGGATGCAGCTACGGCGATAGCCATCAATACAGCATGAGGAGAAGCGCCCAACTGTTTGGCGATCGCAATGCCGATGGGGCACAAGAGCGCTGCCGAAGCCGTATTGGACATGAACTGGGTCAGACCGCAGGACAGAATGAACAGAACGATCGTCACGACCATCGGAGACGGAGAACCGCCCATCAGGCCTACTGCCCAGTCGGCAATTACTTTGCCCGCGCCGGTTTTATCCATCGCTTTGGATACAGGCATCATACCTGCAAACAGGAAGATGGTTACCCAGTCGATGGACGCATACGCCTGTTTTTCTGTCAAGCAGCCGGTCAGCACGCATACCAGAGCGCCCATTACCGCGGCCATTTCCAGAGTAACGCCTTTGATACCCAGAGCCATAACCAGAACTACGATTAACAGGATCAGACCGGAAATAATCATTTTGTTCTTGGAATGAGAAGAAGCTTCGATTTCCTGTTCGATTTCCTGATCCGCGTCCAATTCCCGTTTCGGAATCAGGTGCTTGCCCAACAGCATCATGTACACCATAGCACCGATGGTCAGAGGAATACCAATCTTGGCAAATTCAAAGAAGCCAAAGGGCTGGAAGCCGGCCGCACCCAACGCACCGGCAGCGATAATATTGGGAGGCGTACCTACCAATGTGATGATACCGCCGATACCGCAGGCAAAGGCCAGAGGCATCAATTCGCGGGACGCGGGAATCTTCGCCGCTGCGCATACGCCCAGTACTACAGGCATCAGGCAGGCAGCCGTACCGGTGTTGGACAGTACGGAAGACAACGCCGCCGCAACCAGCATAATGCCCAGCATCAGGCTGTTTTCACCGGTACCGGTGATTTTTACGACGGTTTCGCCGATGGTCTGTGCCAGACCGGTGTGGAACATAGCCGCACCAACCACGAACATGCCGGCGAACAGAACTACTGTGGAGTTAGATAATCCACTGAATACTTGTTTTGCAGGGATGAATCCCAGCAGACCGCAGCCAATGGCCCCGGCTGTTGCTGTAACTGCCAGAGGAATAATTTCGGTAATAAAGAATACAGCAACTACTGCCAGAAGGATAAGACATTTTACGTCATTTCCCATACAAACACCTCCTAAAAAATAAAATAGGGTCTCACAGTTGCATTTACAAAATATCATGTTCATACATCTTTCACATTCTCTAAAAGTAGGAAGAATAGCTTATTTTCGTTTCCCTGTCTCATTCTTTCTGTTTACGACATTGTTCCATTGTCAAAAACCTGTCTTTTGCGGCATAATAATTCTTAAGTATTACTACTTTTATATTACTTATTAAGTTTTAGATAAATCTCAAACAGTTTATGTATTGCCTATTTCCGCTATTTTGACTATACTTGTAAAAAAATAAACTGATACTTCTAACGAATTATTTTCCCGGTTTATTGCGTCACAATTGTCGGACTCTTATTCGTTATTGTCTTCCTGATTTGTATTTGTATGTATTGTAAAAGAGGCGCATTATGAAAAAAAAGACAGGTTCTACTGAACAATGGCTCCATTTTATAGGTAAGGATAAGCTGCAGACTTTCCAGGACAATTTTGCGAAAGCCTATGGTGTCAGCATGAGTTTTCTGGATACCAACGGCAATTCTCTGACCGTCGGCTCGCAAAATTCCCTGTTTTGTTTTACCATTGAAAAAGACCATGCCGCCCGCTGCCAGGAAAATTTTCAAAATGACAGAGAAACCATGCAAAAAGGCGAACCTTTTATTCACGTTTGTCCCTTTGGTATCACCTGCCTGTACGTACCGGTGTTTTTCGGAGATAAACTGACCGCCATCGCAGCCATCGGGGGCCTGACCTACACCAACAGCAATATACCGGAAAACCTGAAGACCCGTTTCCGCATCACCAGTTACCCCAAAGATCAGGTGGAAAATATTCTTCAGTTACTGGACAGTGCGTTGCGCCTTCTAAATGTAAATACGGCCGCCGGTTTTACCTCCGGCAGCAAAAAAATACAGGGTGAAACTTTGCCTGCCCGGCTACGGGACGACCGCATCAGCCGCCGGGAACACGAGATCGTACTGCTATTATGCAAGGGCTTATCCAACAAACAAATCGCTCAGCAGTTATTCATCAGTGAAACTACGGTTAAAACGCATATCAGCAACATCTTAGCCAAATTGAATCTTCATGACCGCATGCAGATCATCGTACACTATTATAATAAGAATGATGCCGGCCTGGCAGACACGGTAGACAGCGACAATGAAACTATTTAAACACGTTTCTGACTTATTTAATGAGGGATACCACGATTTGACCACTCGCATGGTTTTCGTTATCTCTCTTTTTGTTATTTTACCTATTATATTGATCACGTTTTTCTCTACCCGCTATCTGGAAAGCCAGTTTAACAAGAATCAGGACCAGTATCTCCACTCCACTCTGACCATGGCGCTGAGTGAAATGCAGCAGCGGCAGCTGGATATTCAGCGGTCGGCGCTGGTGCTTGCCCAGGAAACCAGTACGCAGCACGCCATTAAACAAAATGATGCCCGGATCCTGGCGGAAAAGTTGGCTTTATTAAAAAATAATTTTAATAAGGTAGACTATGCGGTTTTATTGGATCGCAACAATAATGTACTGGCCCGTTCCGATGTAAACGTGCTATTTAATCCTGCCGGCATTCTGGGGGAATTAAATAAAGAAATAGTGGAAACAGGAGTACCGTTATCTTCTACAGAAACTGTTCCGTTGCGAGAGCTGTTTACCCCGGGAAGCGAAGAAAATAAACAGTTTACGGTCCAGCTCCGGCAGGGCATCGGCGGCGAAGGGCAGTATATGCAGCGGGCGCTGTGTGAAGTTACATTAGTGCCCATCATCGATAAAGGAGACAACAACAAAGTCATTGCCAGCTTTCTGTTGATCGGGATCAGTAACAGTGAATATTATTTCCCTTCCTATATCAGTTCCAAAGCGACCGACGGATTCCTGGTCCTTACGGTGGACGGCGTGCATGTATCCACCAAATCAACCGAAGGCGAAGACCGCAGTTGGCTGGTGGGACAAAAAGGCGCTCCGTTTTCCAAGGCCTCTTCGCCGGACGGAACTTACTCCGGCAAGGTAATTTTAGAAGGGGTGCCCTATCTGTTTATCGACGCTCCTCTGAAAAGCCGTTCCGGCCGCGTCGTCGGCTACATCAGTTTCGGCTTGCAGGAGGAACACTTCTCCGGCATCGTGCAGGATAATCGGGATCTGACGTTATTTATCGGGGTCCTCTGCTTCCTTTTATTCGCTCCGTTGGCCCAGGTCATGGCATCGCAGCTGCGGCAAAATCAGCAGCATCTGGAAGCCCTGGTGCGGCGGCGTACCAAAGCTCTGGAAGACGCGGTAGACGAGCTCAAGAAGCTGAATGAGATCAAGAGTCGCTTTTTGGCCAATATTTCTCACGAACTGCGGACGCCTTTATGTGTCATCATCAATGCCTGTGATTTTCTAAAAGGCGGCTACAGCGGTCCTTTAAACAAGAAACAATACCAGTATGTAGATAATGCGGCGGAATGCGGCACGCATTTATTAACACTGATCAACGATCTTCTGGATCTGACCCGACTGCAGGCAGGGAAAAATACGCCGCATTTTTCACAGATTGCTGTCAGCGAATTTATTAGTACGATTATCACAGAAATGAAAAACTTTCGTCCGGAAGCGCACATTTCCATTCAGTTGCTTTGTGTGCCGGAAGACGTAACGGTTATGGCAGATCCACAGATGCTGCGGCAGATTATTTATAACCTGCTTTCCAACTCATTAAAGTTTTCGCCTCCTAATACCAAAATCCTGGTCACGGCGCGTCAGCTGGAAAATTTCCAGCAATTGCGTATCAGCGTCCGGGACCATGGAATCGGCATTGCCAAAGAAGATCAGGAGCGCATTTTTGACGAATTTGAACAGGTCGAAAGCCCTTATACGAAGAAACAAACGGGGACCGGACTGGGACTTCCCATCGTCAAGCGTCTGGTGGCACTGCACCACGGCAGCCTTTCCTTAATCAGCGATTCCGGCAAAGGTACGGAAATGATTGTGCTGCTGCCGTTATCGCAGGCAGCGAAAGCGACCGGCGAAGAAACGGATACAGAAATTATGGAAAATGAGACTCAGACCGCAACCGCTCTTGAGGCGGGTATCGAGACAAAAACAAAATAACTAGGCAAAAGGTTCGCCAACAGCGGCTCTTACACCGGCAGCGACAGATTCCGCAGTAAAGTAGTCAAAGGAAATGCCCCCTGTCAGTCGATTTAACTCGACAACGATAGCTAAAAAAACAACGTGTTTTATTTCAGTCAGAAAAAGGAGACATCCGGATGGCAAAAATTTTAGTGGTAGACGATAACGAGCAATTAAACAGTATGCTGAAAGATGTCCTGGAAAGCTGGGACTATACCGCTCTCATGGTGACCGAAGGCTTTGCCTGCCTGGACGTAGCGCGGCGGGAAATGCCGGATATCATTCTGCTGGATATCATGCTTCCCGGCCTGTCCGGCTACGAAGTATGCAGCGCTTTGAAAAGCGACCCGGCGACCAAAGGGATCGCGGTCATCATGATGACTGCGCTGGAAGATGTAGAAAGCCGCATTCATGGTTTTAAGGTAGGGGCCGACAGTTTTCTGGTAAAGCCCATCAATTACAATGAAGTCCATGCCATTATTCAAAAATTATCGAAGGACAAACGCCATAATGATACGATGGAAGAGCAGATCAGCGTCGCAAAGGTGATTCGCCGGCTGGGTCTTCTTTTGCTGGGCAAACCTACCAATATCAATACTCCGAATCTGGTCTACTGCAACAAACTGCTGGAGTCGCTGAACTGGGACGAAGCCACTGCGGAACAGGCTCGTATCGCGCTGCTGATGCCGTCACCCGCAGATATATCTAAACGCCTTAACGTAAATCAGGAGGAGATTTTCGCCCTGTTCAAGATTTTAAAAATGGGGCAATGGCTGGATCCCATCTTCCGCTTCTTGTCAGCTCCTGCCGACGACAATGCCATGTATCTGGACGAATTGAAAAAGCAACAGTGCCTGCCGGCAGCAGAACTGGCTCTTATCGTTAACCGTTACACCCGTTTATTAAGTGAAAATCAGGATCGGGAGCTCACCTTTTCAATCTTAAAACGGGAAGCCGGCCCCAATCATTACAACAAAGAAGTGCTGAAACATCTGGAAGAGATTTTACGGGCGGAACAGATTCTGGAAAACATGAAGTAAACGTTATATCGGGACAGGCTCACACCGCAGCGCATAGATTACAACAGATGTAAGAAAATCCTGCTTTGAAGTGCGCTTTGCAACGAACACGGTAAAAACTGCACTTGAAGTTCACATTATAACAAACAATAAAATATAAGAGACCTGTTGGCAGTCGTATTACTACGATCGTCAACAGGTCTTTGTGTTAGCGCTGACGTTTCCGTCCGCGAACTTTGTTTTTAACGTTTTCAGCTGCAGGTTTTTTTAACGTTTCCGGCTGCAGATTTTGTGTTTACTGCTCCTGCTTCGGAGCATCTTCAACGGGGGACTTCCGGTTTTTCTTTTAAAATCGTCCAGCCATTTTCCTGATATACCTTTCCTTCCTTCATCAAGCGTCCCAGGGCTCTTTTAAAAGCGGCTTTGGAAATACCGAATTTTGCTTTGATAATTTCCACCGGCGTATCGTCGCTGTAAGGCATTTGCCCTTTGCGGGAGTTTAACAGATCCAGAATCGCCCGGGCATCATCTTCCATGGCGTATTCTTTCTGTTTACGGGCAGAAATATCTACATGACCGTCTTCCCGGATAAAGGTGATCCGCCCGGTCACTTCATCACCGCAATTCAGATAACGTCTGGGGTCCGCCTCACTGCGATGCAAAAAAGCAATATTCCGTTCCGCGGTAAAAAGGAAAAATCCTTCTTTCGTAATATTGTAGATCGTACCGGTCAGCGGGTCGCCTATCTTTTTCCCCTGCACCGGTTTCGCTGCCCGGGCCAGTTCTTTGTCCACCCGCATACTTACTGCCGGACGGCCGCTTTTATCCCGATACAGCCTGATCCAGACCTTTTGTTCCGGATGAATTTTGCCGATCATTTCCGTATAAGGCAGAAAAACGCCCCGTTCGGCCCCGATGTCGACGAAGCCCCCATCCCGGGTCACATGCAGCACCCTGGCATAAGCCACCTGCCCCTCCCGCATGCCGGGAAGTTTCATACTGGCGGTTAAGCGACGGCGCGGGTCCAGATAAAGATAGACCTCTACCTCATCGCCAACCTGCACCGGCGCGCTTTGCTGCAGTTTATGCAGCAGAATATCATCTGCGGTATTTCCCGTACCGGCATCTAAAAAAGCGCCTAATTCGGAAAGACGCAGCACTTTTAACTTCACCACGTCGCCGGCTCTGTATTTTACAGCCGATGCCGTTTCCTGCACGTCACGGCCGGGCACAAACGGTTTTTTCCCTTTGAAGGCCGCCGCGCGATCCCCACCGGTCATAAGCGGTTTTTTCCCTTTGAAAGCTGCCGCGCGGTCCCCGCCGGTCCTGTATTTTTTATTCTCCATCCTCGCTCCCCTTAAAGGCTTCGCTGGGGGCATCGGCCCAAAGTTGTTCCAAATTATAGAAATCACGTTCTTTATCCAGGAACACATGGGCTACTGCATCTCCAAAATCCAACAGTATCCAATCCCCTTCGGAATACCCTTCTTTATGCGTACAATGTACGCCCATTTGCGCCAGTTTATCCTCAATCTCATCGGCAATTGCCTTGACCAATGTGGTGTTCCCGGCGCTGATAATCACAAAATAGTCAGTCATAAAAGACAGACCTTCCATGTTTAACAGCAAAATATCTTTGCCTTTTTTCTCATCGGCGATCGCTGCGATCTTTGCTGCCAATTCCTTCGGCTGCACTGTCATAAATTCACTCCTCCCGCTTCTACTCGTATTTCCTTCGTTCTTCCGCAACTTTCCACATACGTTAATTTTTTACAGATTGAGGCGTATTGCCCACTTTATTCGGTACCCGCACAGTCGGTATGTTTTTTTTCGTTGCCGGGCCGGTCGTTTGCTTACCGTCCGATCTGCTTTTCCCGGAATCCGTTTTATCCCCCGCTCCTGTATTCCCTGTTTTGGTGTCATCAGCGGTTTGCGCGCGTTTTTTTGTTTCTTTTGTTTTCGCAGCGGCAGCAGGGCGCTGTACACTATTTTGTCCGCCGGTGTTTTCCTGGGACTGGAACTGCTCGACGCCCCCTACCGGGTCTTCAGCGGAGCTGTCCGCGTCGCGTTTCATATAGGGGATATCCACTTCTTCCAGCGATTTTTCAATTTCGGGACGCGTGGTGCGCCAGTAGCTGATGCCGGTGCGTGGCGAGTCATAGAAATTGCCGTACAACATGCCGGAACGGATCTTATTGTCAGAAAGAATATTAAAGGTCCGTGCAGCTTTCAGCAACGTCACCGTATCCATATCCGTTTCCACATAATCTTTTATCGTGGAAAGGATCCTGGGTATCTTCGCAATATTTTCAACCGAGAACATCTGCAGACCCAATGCCTTTAAAAATTTCTGCTGGCGCTGCACCCGGCCAATGTCGCCCAGTTCATCCGTCCTGAAACGAACATATTGCCCGCTTTTTTCGCCGTCCAGGTGCTGGTATCCATGCTTAATATCAATTTTCAAATGCGCATACGGATCTTCATAATGCATATCCTTATCCACATATAAGTCTACGCCGCCAATCAGATTGATCACTTCAATAAAGCCTTTCCAGTCCAGCAGCGCATAATAATGGATAGGGATCCGCAGCAGATTGGCAATGGACTGCTTCGCCATGGCCACGCCGCCATAGGCATAGGCGGCGTTCAGTTTGGTATAACTGTTATGCCCCGGCAGGATCAGCATGGTGTCACGGGGAAGCGAGATGAGGGAAATTTTATGCTCGTCCGGATCAAAGCTGGCCACGATCATGGCGTCCGTCCGTTTCGGTTCTGTGGCCGCCGCTTCACTGTCGCCGTCGTCGATACCCAAAAGAAGCACATTGATGCGTTTATTCAGCGCTTCATCTTTACTGATTTTATCGTCCGCCGCCACGGTTTTCGTCTCCGGCGCGTGAATCACATTCGAGTAAATCCAAACGGCGCCCCAAAATACAGTGGTTAAAAGAACGGCTAAAAAGATTAAAAGTAGAAACACCCGTCCCCAACGCAGACGGCGGCGTTTCGGCCGTTCCGGCAAATCTTCCTGTCTGCGGTTATAGTCCTGTCCCTGTTTGTTGTCTGAATCCATTTATTTCCTCTATTTCTTCTTGTTCCCATCATCTGATGATAACTTGTCCGTGTTTGTCCGTTGTAAAGCCAGACGATTATATCCGGCAATGGCCGCCGGGTGGATCAAAGCCCCCGCTTCCAGGAGGTAGCAGATTGTATCCCGGTACGCTGTAAACATCGCCTGCTCCAGATCTTCCCGGGCCAGACGGCGAAGTTCCTCTACACCCGGGAACTTGCGTCCCGGTTCCAGCATATCCGCCAAAAAAACAATGCGCGCCGTCAAAGATAAGGTTTCCGCGCCGGTGGTATGGCAGCGTATCGCTTCCAGGACCTCCGGGTCCGTTACGCCATATTTTTGCGTTGCCAAACAGGCTCCTATTTTAGCATGCAGTAAAACAGGCTGACCGGCTTCTATAAAATCCACAGGCAAACCAAGCGCCCGGGCTTTTTCTACACTTTCTTTCACAGGTATCTCTCTGCCGCAGTCATGCAGCAAGGCCGCCAGAGCCACTTTCGCTTCTTCTGCGTGATGCCGTTTTCCCAGCGCCAGAGCGGTTTCATACACCCGCATCGAATGCTGATACCGTTTAGGCGGTAAACTTTTTTCCAATAATGCCCGTATCTCTTCGATTGTCACTTATCTGAACCTTCCGTATCTCCAACAAACTATAAAACTATATGTAGCACAAAACACAGTTTAGGGGGTTGCAGGCTTCTCTGCCATATTATCTATATCACCATATTATTTATACAATGCGTGATCGGCGATATATCGCTCAACTTCCCGGGGGATCATGCCTCGCACAGGCAATCCTTCTTTAATTCGCTGCCGGATTTCCGTAGAAGACAGCGCCGTTTCCGGCACTTCCGCATGGATGATTTTTTCTTTCGCCCAGGCTCCGCAGAAAGCCACCAGACGTGCAACCCCGTCTTCGCCCTCGTAGCCGGGGCGCTCGGCCACCACAAAATGTACCAGCCGCAGAAGCTCCAGAATACGATGCCAGGTATATAACTGATCCAGGGAGTCTTCGCCGATAATCATGTAGATATCCGCATCCGGCCATAGTTCCTGTAAACAACAGACCGTATCAAAGGTGTAAGACAGGCCGCCCCGCTCGGCTTCTAATGAGCTGACCGTAAAGGCTTCATAGGGCTGAATGGCCAGACTGACCATGGCCAGACGATCTTCAAAGGGAGCAAAATCGTGCCGCACCTGTTTATGGGGAGGCTTAAAGGCAGGCAGAAACACGATGCGGTCAAACTCCAACTGCTTTTGAATCGCATGAGCCATACGCAAATGCCCCGCATGAATCGGATCAAAGGTGCCGCCCAGAATTGCTAGCCTTTCCACGTCTGTCCCCCCTGTTTGCGTATTACGTTATATTATAACAATCTGCGGACCCGTTTGTAAAGTTACATACGGGTCCGCAGCCATAAAAGCAATTCGATTACCATAATCACGGAAAACAGCACAATCAGCAGCCGGGCTCTGTCTTTTAAGTCAAAAATCGTCTTGGGCCGCATCATAAATTCTCCCAGCGCTTCCCGGAAATTTTTCAATTTTTGCCAGATACCGGGTTCTTTCTGCATGTGCCGCTCCCTTTTTACAATTTTCTGTACAGAACGATTGTATATTTTAAGTATACTATATCCTGCCCCGCTTTGTCATTCTTAACGCAATATCTCAATAAACCCAGCCCTGTAAACAAGTCCGATTCAAAACATTCTTAGCCGCCGCTTTCATTCATAGCGCAGCGCATCGATCGGATCCAGCAATGCGGCTTTCCGCGCCGGGTAAATACCAAAAAATACACCGATGCCTACGGAGAAAATCACAGCGATAAAAATAACCGGTACCGAGATGACCGTCTTCCAGCCGGCCAGCGCGCTGATCGCGTAAGAAGCGCCGACCCCCAGGAGCACACCCAGAAAACCGCCGATAATGCCAATCACAGCAGATTCAATTAAAAATTGCAGCAATATATTATTATAGGTAGCGCCTAAGGCCTTACGAATGCCGATTTCCCGCGTCCGTTCCGTCACCGAGACCAGCATGATATTCATGATTCCGATGCCGCCCACCAACAGGCTGATGGCAGCGATACAGCCCAACAACATAGTGATGGTGTTAGCTGTACTCATCATGGTGTCCATCAGCGCCGCCAGATTCCGCACACTGAAATCGTCGTCCTCGGAGCTTTTTATTTTGTGGCGCGTGCGCAGGAGGTTCTCTACCTCTGCCTGCACATCGTTGATTACATTTTCATTTTCCGCCTGAATCGTAATATTATTAATATGAGTGATTCCCATCATACGGTTCTGCGCCGTCGTCAAGGGGATAAACACCACGTCATCCTGGTCCTGCCCGTTGGCAGACTGCCCCTTGGAGCTTAAGACGCCGATCACTTTAAAAGGCGCTTTTTTGATACGGATGGTTTTGCCCACCGGGTTCCCCGCCGGAAAAAGGTTGTCTACTATGGTTTTCCCAATCACACAGACACGGTCTTTCCCATCCAGATCCCTGTCGTTCATGTTGCGGCCTTCTGCAATGGTATAATCCCGGATAGCTATAATGTTCGGGGTCGTCCCCTGCACGGGTGAAGTCCAGTTCTGATTTCCCGCCACCAACTGGTAGACGCCGCTCACCATAGGAGCCACATACTTAATTCCATTCGTATTCTTTTCAATAGCCTTTGCGTCATCATAGGTCAGACGTACGCCGCTTCCGGACTGAATCCGGGCCCCGGTTGCGGTTCGACCTCCGGGCATCACGATCAGCAGATTACTCCCCAGGCGGGAGATGTTATCCTTAATCTGCTCTTTTACGCCAAACCCCAGACTGACCATCGCAATCACGGCGCCTACGCCGATAATGATTCCCAACAGTGTCAGTAAGGTCCGCAGCTTGTTGGTGATCATCCCTTCAATGGCCATTTTAATTGACTCATTGAACATAGTTTTCTACCAGCCTTTCGTCGCTGTTCAGGCGACCATCCCGCATCACCAGGATCCGTTTGCTCTGCTGTCCGATATCCGGTTCATGAGTGATTAAAAGCAGTGTTTTCCCTTTGGCATTCAACTCTTTAAATATATCCATAATTTCATAGCTGGATTTCGTATCCAGGTTTCCGGTAGGTTCATCTGCCATAATAATGGCCGGATTATTAACTAAAGCCCGGGCAATGGCCACACGCTGACGTTGCCCGCCGGACAGCTCTGCCGGCTTATGCTCCAGGCGGTCGCCTAAACCTACGCTTTCCAAAGCAATCCTGGCCCGCTCCATCCGTTCTTCTTCCGCCACCCCTGCGTACACCAGAGGCAGCGCCACATTTTCCAGCGCCGTCATTCTGGGCAGCAAATTAAAGTTTTGAAAGACAAAACCGATTTTTGCGTTACGTATTTTGGCCAGTTCATCATCGCTCAACCCGGCCACTTCCCGTCCAGCCAGAAAATACTTGCCCGATGTGGGTCGATCCAAACACCCCAGAATATTCATCATGGTGGATTTACCGCTGCCGGAAGGACCCATAATGGCCACGAAATCCCCTTCCGCCACGCTGAAATTTACATGATCCAACGCCCGCAGCACCGTATCGCCCATAATAAACTGTTTCACAATGTCCTGTAATACAATTACATCAGCCATACTTTTCTCCGTTTACTTACATATGGGGGCTCCTTCGAGGAATTACGGAAGTCGCTTTTGCTTTTGTCGTCAATGTTTTTACGACTACTCTGTCACCCTGACGCAGCTCATCGCTTTGTACCGCAATTTTTTCATCCCCGGTCATCCCTACGGTAACTTCTACTTCTGTTTCTGTCCTGGAGGCGCTGTCATATTTTTTCACATAAGTGCGTTTTCCTTTGCGGAATAAACAGTTCTGCGGTATCATCAGTACATCGTCCGTTTCTTCCAAAATGATATTCGTTCGCGCAGTCATGGTCGGGAAAAGTTTATTTTTTGAATCCGTTACTTCTACATATACTTTATAATACACCACGTTGCTGCTCGTTGTCGCGCTTTTGGAAATCAGGCGTACCGTCCCTTCAAAGGTTTCGTCAGAATAGGAATCCACGGTAAACCGGACGTTCTGCCCCACTTTGATCTGACCGATATCCGATTCGTCCACCATGGTCTCAATCTGCATTTTATCCAGATTGGCAATGGACATAATGACCTGGGGCGTGCTGATACCGGAGCTGATCGTCTGCCCTACCGGCGTAGGTTTGCCGATCACATAACCGTCAATAGGAGAATAAATCGCCGTATCATTGGTGTTGGAAACTGCCTGTTCATAAGCAGCTTTAGCCACTTTATAATTCATCAGCGCCGTATCGTAGGTCTGCTGAGAAATAGCGCCTTTGGACAGCAAAGAGGCGTAACGGTTTAACGTCAGCTCATAATCATCTAACGTAGCCTTACGCTGTACTTCCGTCGCTTTCAGCGATGTATCATCCAGCTTTAACAAAAGCTGTCCGGCCGCTACATGGTCGTTTTCTTTTACATACACGTTGGTAATACGCCCTGTAATTTTAGAACTGATATCCACATTGTCCAACGCGCTCAGGCTGCCTGTCGCGGACACGGTCTTCCGCAAATTGCCGTGTTCCACCGCAGCCGTTTTTACCGGTGCGGTATCCGCCGCTTTTTTACTTTGGTAGTAACGATACCCGCCAAAACAAGCCGCCGCTAAAAGCACGATAAATAAGAGTATATGAAGGTTATTCCTGATAAACTTTCCCATAGTCCTCTCCCCCATAATTGTAAAGCTTTAGCATCAGTGTAAGGCTCTACAATCTCCTTCCGTTTCCTTTGCTTTATTGTAGCTTTAATTTGTGGCATTTTTATGTTAACACAAAAAATTTGCCCTCTCCACAAAGCGTTTCTTATAAGCTTTCAGAGAAGACAGGCACACGCTTCCTCTGCAAGACTGCTCAAAAACACTGCGTAAGGGCATTGTATTTTTCTATTATACAATTAAAACTTTGCTGCCTTGCTCAATACTGCAGCAAGTTCGGGGACGACGTTTTACTTCGTCCTGCAAAAACCTGTAAAACTCTCCTTTGTCACGCTGTGAACGAAGTTTGCCAAGAAGTCAGGGCTGTAAATAGCGGTCCCGCAGTTTTTCCACCACAAAATCGGAAACACCGACAACGGATTTTAGATAACCGGCGGGAGTTCCGCCTAATTTACACATTTCATCCCGGGCCGCATTTAAATACGCCATGTCGGCCAAATACACCATGCGCAGGACTGAACGGGCATGGGCATTATCGTATCGCTCGGGCAGCGTATCCAGGCGCTTTTGCAAATGGGGATTCACTGACTCATTGGTTTGCATGTAATCGGCCACGATAACTTCCCAGGGCACCTGCAGTACTGTCAATAAGAGCGCCGAGATAATACCGGTCCGATCCTTCCCGCCATTGCAATGATACAGGACAGAACCCTTCGTGTGTGTTGCCAGCAGGTCAAACACGCGGCGGATCGCCCCTTGTGAAGCCTGCGTATTCACCAACTTACGATAGGTTTCCAGCATATACTGCGTCGGTGAATAAGCCGGGCTGCTGGTCATACTGATAAGCGTATCAAAGACGCTGCGTTTCCCTTCCGGTGCAGTCGCTGCCAGAGAACCAAAGCCCAACTGCTCGTCACTTAAAAGAGGGACTCGAAAATGCTCTACAATACCCCATTTGGGATCCGGACGTTCTTCACATTCTTTGGCGCTACGCAAATCGATGATCGTGCGTAACCGATAGTTTCCTAACAAGGTCGCGGCATCCGCATCGGTGATCTCGCTGAGACGGCCGCTGCGGATCAGTTTGCGCGCTTTGATCCTGCGCCCGTCCCGGGTTTCAATGCCGCCTAAATCGCGAATATTTTTCGGTTTTTCTAAAAGGATCTCACTCATGGGCGCACCTGTCCGTCACCATTAATCAGATATTTATAGGTAGTCAATTCGGGTAAGGCCATGGGGCCTCTGGCATGCAATTTCTGGGTACTGATACCAATCTCCGCCCCAAAGCCGAATTGGAAGCCGTCCGTAAAACGCGTCGAAGCATTCACATACACACAGGCGGCATCTACCTGCTGCTGAAACGTACGGGCATTGGCGTAGTTTTCTGTGACTATGCATTCGCTGTGCTTTGTCCCGTATTTTCGGATATGCGCCAACGCTTCGTCTAGGTTCTCCACCACCTTGACCGCCAGGCGCAGATCACCGTATTCCGTGCGCCAGTCTTCCTCCGTGGCAGCTTCAACCTTCGCGCTGAAAGCGCAGGTAGCCGCGTCACCCCGTACGGTTACACCATGCGCCTGCAATTTTTGCAGCATACCGGGCAGAAACGCTGCCGCCGCATCCCGATGCACCAGCAAGGTTTCCAATGCGTTGCAAACTGCAGGGCGCTGCGTTTTAGCGTTGATCACGATCGCTTCGGCTCCGGCAAAATCAGCCGTCGCATCCACATATGTATGACAAACGCCCACGCCGGTCTCGATGACCGGCACCGTAGCGCCATGGACCACAGCGCTGATCAGGCGTCCACTGCCCCTGGGTATCACTACATCTACCAAACCGTTCAGTGTGATCAGCTCCTGCACCGCAGCATGATCCGTACTGTCGATAAACTGAATACAGCCCTGCGGCAGGCCGGCATTTTCTGCCGCCCCACGCAATACTTCCGCAATTTTCCGGTTAGAGTGCAGCGCCTCGCTGCCCCCTTTTAAAATGACAGCATTGCCGCTTTTCAAACACAGACCGATCGCGTCTGCCGTTACATTAGGACGGGCTTCATAAATGATGCCGATCACACCCAGCGGCACGCGGATCTTCGTCACTGTCAGACCATTGGGCAATGTACTGCCGCCGATGATCTCGCCCACCGGGTCCTGTAAAGCGGCTACCTGGCGCAGGCCTTCCGCCATATCCGCCAGACGCTCCGGCGACAAAAGCAAACGATCCAGCAAAGAGTCCTTTAACTGTTTTTCTCTGCCGGCAGCCATGTCCTCCGCGTTGGCAGCCAAAATTTCCGTCTGTTGCTGCAACAATGCAGCCGCCATCCGGCACAGCGCCTCATTTTTTACGGCGGCGGAAACGCCGGCCAGTTTTTTTGCTGCGGCAGAAGCGGCCTCAGCCTGTTCTCGAATCGTCACATCGTTCACCTTCTTTATCCTCTTCACCAATTCTTTTAACGTTTCCTGTGAATTTTCTTTATAAAATAACCAGATCGTCCCGATGAATCACTTCATCGTAGGTTTTCGTACCTAAAATACCCTCTATCTCCGTGCTTTTGTGCCCTTTGATCTGTTCCAGCTCCTGCGACGCATAATGGGTCAGGCCCCGGGCCAGTTCCTGCCCGGCTTCATTCACCACGCGCACCGTATGTCCGGCTTCAAAGTCACCCTTTACCGCACGGATTCCTGCCGGCAGAATGCTGCTGCCGCCCGGCCGCTGAATGGCCTTCGCGCAGCCGGCATCCACCACGATCGTACCTTCGATGGCAGCGCCGAACGCCAGCCAGCGTTTGCGGAATTGAAGGCGGTTTTCCCGGGAAATAAACAAGGTACCCAAAGGCTCTCCTTGCAGAATACGGGTAATCGCATTGGGTTCTGTGCCGGAAGCGATGATCAGGCTGATGCCGGAACTGGTCGCCGCTTTGGCCGCCTGCAGCTTCGTCAGCATGCCACCGGTAGCAAAGCCGCTGCCGGCAGAACCGGCGCAGGCCTCGATTTCCGGCGTGATTTCTTTGACTGTTTCGATCAGGGTCGCATCCGGGTGGGTCGCCGGATTCGCCGTGTAAAGGCCGTCCACATCACTGAGCAAAATATCCAGATCCGCATCAACAATACCGGCCACCAACGCGGACATGTTGTCATTGTCGCCGATTTTCAGATCGTCCAGCGCCACCACATCGTTTTCATTGACGATAGGAATTACGTTCTGCTTCAGCAATTCCATAAAGGTGTTGCGGGAATTGGCATAGCGATGGCGGTCCAGCACTTCTGTACGGGTCAGAAGGACCTGCGCCACGATCTGCCCGTATTCGGCAAATAATTTTTCATAGGTATGCATCAAAATACCCTGACCTACAGCTGCCGCAGCCTGTTTACCGGGAATCGTGCGGGGCTTTTCTTTCAGACCCAGACGCTCCACACCTACCGCCACTGCGCCGCTGGTCACCAAAATCACTTCATAACCCCGGTTATGAAGGTCGGCCAACTCCCGACAAAGCTGGTCCATACGGGCAAAATTACGACTGCAGTTAGGATAGGTGATGGTGCTGGTTCCCACCTTGACCACAATGCGTTTTACTTTCGCCAGATCTTTTCGATTGCGAATCAACGAAGCCACTTCCCCTCAGTCCTTGCGATTTTCCTACACTGGCAATTTTCTATACTGGCATACCGATGTACAAAACCGGCAATTTTTTCCATACCAACATGATAATGTACTAACAACGTTCCTATAATTAACGATTTTCCCATTTGCTCTTCTGATACGTAAAGACCATATCCAAAATACGCACCGTCTGGCCTTCCTGTACACCGGCTTCCAATAACGCTTCTTCAATCTTAAGGCGTTTCCAGATTAGTTGGAAACGATACAGCGCTTCGGAGTTATCAAAATTGGTCATGGCCACCAGGCGCTCGATATTTTTGCCCTTTACTTCAAAATCCGCGTCTTCCGCCCCCCGGATGATCTCAAAGCTGTCCGGATCGCCTTCGTCCACCACGCCGATCTCTTCCCCGGGTTCCGGCACATACTGTTTTACCTGTTCATAAGCCTTCCACATTAATTCCTGTAAGCCTTCGCCGGTTGCGGCAGAAGCCTTGTATATTTCGTACCCTTTGGCAGTCACATGCGCCGCCAGCTTTTCAAAATTTTCTTCACTGTCGGGCAAATCCATCTTGTTGGCTACCACCAGTTGTTTCCGTTTCGCCAGCTTAGCGCTGTAAGCCTCCAGCTCCCGGTTGATCGTAGCAAAATCTTCAATGGGATCCCGCCCCTCGCAACCGGACACATCCACCACGTGGAGCAGCACCTTCGTCCGTTCGATGTGACGGAGGAAATCGTGTCCCAGCCCTACGCCCTGCGAAGCGCCCTCGATCAGCCCGGGGATATCTGCCAGCACAAAGCTTTGTTCTTCGCTGAGACGTACCACACCCAATACCGGCGTTAACGTCGTAAAATGGTAGGCGGCGATTTCCGGTTTGGCCGCGCTGACACGGGAAATAATACTGGATTTGCCCACGCTGGGATATCCGACCAGTCCCACATCCGCCAGCAGCTTTAATTCCAGACGCAGCCAGCCTTTGGTCCCCGGTTCGCCTTTTTCGGCAAAAGTGGGGGTGCGATTGGTGCTGGTCGCATAACAGGCATTGCCCTTACCGCCCCGGCCGCCCCTGGCCGCCACAAATTCCTGCCCTTCTTCCGTTAAATCGGCAATCAGGATATTGGTTTCATCGTCGCGGACCGCCGTACCCTGCGGCACATGAATAATCACATCTTCCCCCCGGCGCCCTGTCATATTGGAAAGACCGCCCTTATCCCCCGGTTTCGCTATAAACTTCCGTTTATAACGAAAATCTACCAAGGTATTCAGGTTATTTACCGCCCGGAGGATCACGCTGCCGCCCCGGCCGCCATTACCGCCGTTGGGACCGCCTTTTTCGACAAACTTTTCCCGGCGGAAACTGCTCATCCCGTCACCGCCGTTGCCTGCTTCTACATAGATCCTTGCTTTATCAATAAACATAATTTAAGGTTCTCCTAACTTGCTTTTATCTTTTTCTCAAAATATAGTTTTTCATCATATTTAAGCATTTTTATCTATTCTTAGCAGATTTTCCAGTAATCATGCTGCAGAAATTTACACGATAAAGTTGCAGACAGTAATACTCGCCCTTTATTCAGATTTATACTCTTATATTTACTCGGGAATGGACATTTCCCCGGACTGCTTAGATTGTGTCTTACCTGTTATTTAACTTAATAATTTATTATATCATATTATGTTATGTAAAAGAATGAATGAAACATGAATTTATCGTGATTTGCATATGGCAGGAAAAGTTGTTATAATAGCAGTTAATTATCATTTTATTCTCAGTTGGTATTTTATCTCGATAGGAGGAATGCATTTTGTCCGGTAACTATTTAATCAAAACAACGGAAACGCAAAAACAATGCCGCGCTCTGCTGCAAGCACAAAAACAACAAAGAAAATTTATCTGTGAGCGGCTTCTCGGCATTTCTTCTCTGTCTTATATACCAGCCAAAAAGAAACTATTAAAATTGCAGGAGCTTCGGAGGATGCACCGCCTTGTGCCTCAAGTCACTTTGCCGAAAAATGAAAGGTCGGCACGGAGGCAGGAAGCCTTACAGGAGAACAGTTTACTGGCCAAAGCAAATCTCATCCGTCAGACACAATGGCAACAAAAGCTGCGGACGCCTGAAAGAAAGTATAAGAAAAAGCTGTCCTGACGTATATTTGTGTTTAGTACTGTAGAAAAAGCCGGCCAAAGGCTATGGTTGCTGCCATGTTCGGACTGACTCTATTGGTCTTTAACACTTTGCTCTTTGACACTTTGGTCTTTAACACTATAGAAAGAGCTGTGCAGTTGGATTGATTCCTTTTCTGCACAGCTCTTTTATTCTCTCTGTGTGTTTTAGTTTTCTACCGTTTTTATTTCTCTCTGTCTTTTATTGTGTCCGTTCCTTGGCTCGTTTCGCTCTCCTTAGTTACGCCAGACAGGCGCGCAGGCCGGCGGCAAAGTCCTGACATGCGTCCAGGGTATCTACAAAGGAGATCAGTTTCTCTGCTTTTTCTGCTCCATAGACCGGTTCTGCCAGACTGCGGAACTTATCCGCGGTTTCTTCCCAGGTCATGGGATTCTGGGGGTCGCCTTTGGGGTAATCCACCTGCATGCTGTAGATGCGCCCGTCTTTCAGGTAAACGACCACATTGGAAGCCAGCTTGGTGCTGTCTGACTCGTAAATCTTCTGCATCACCGTATCACTTTTTACATGGATGGTCTGCATCATCTTACGTACATCCGGGTCCTGCATCGCAGTTGGCGAAAATTCTTCGATTCCCACCCGCCCGTGTTTCAGCATGACCGCTACGCAATATTGAATACTGAATTTGCAGCCGTAGGCCGTTTGCGGTTCCGGGTTATTAATCAGCGAGTCCGTGATCCGGTTCACCAGTAAATCGATTGATTCTACATCCTTGAAAGAAAAATGATTCTTTTCCGCCAGGGAGTGAATGGCGTAAATGGCCGCATGGGAATGTTTGCAGCAGGAATACGGTTTGTACGAGTTATCATCCATTTTACAGTGCAGCAAACCGGTGTGGTTGGTCAAGGCGCCCTGCATCTCCGGCAGACCCTCTGTCAGTTTTTCCAGATGCGCCTGCGGCGTCATTGCCAGACAAAAGCCTTTGGGCCCTTCCAGTATCTGCGAAGCGCCGGTAAAACCTTCCCTGCATAAATAGGCGGAAAGAACTGCGGCATAGCTGCCTTTGCCGGTATGCAGGGGCTTGCTCATCGCGCCTTCTTTGACAAATTCCCAAAGGCCGGCGGCCTGGGTACCTACCGTGCCCAGGCACATCAATGTAGCCCGGGCATCAAGCCCCAGGATGCTGGCCGCTGCAGCGCCCGCCCCAATCGTACCCGCCGTACCGGTAGTATGCCAGAAATGATAGGATTCGGGAATAATAGCTTCTCCTGTCCTGGCGCCCACCTCATAGCCTGCCACAATAGCGGCAATTATCTCTTTACCGGTTTTATGCTCTTTTTCGCCTATGGCAAAGACCGGCGGAATGACCACCGTAGCCAAGTGGATGATCGAAGCGTTATGCAGGTCATCAAAATCCAGCGTATGGGAAGCTGCTCCATTACAAAACGCAGCGTTTAATACATTGGCCTCCCTGAATGGTTTCGCAAATACGGAGACTCCTTTCTCCCCCTCTGTCAACAACACGTTGCGTAATATTTTAACCGGCTGTTCTTCACTTCCGCGGATACAGACTCCCAGCCAGTCTAAGATTGTCTGTTTCGTTTTTCTGACAGTCTCCTCCCGCAGAGCGGCATACGTCAGAGCGGCAGTAAAATCCGCCAATTGCTTCGTCGACATGGCTATCACCTCATTAAAGTTAGAATTTAGCATCCGATCTGTATTCGCCAAACACTTCTTTCATCACGCCGCAGATCTCCCCTAAGGTAGCATAAGTCTTTACCGCCGCGATCAGATAGGGCATGGTGTTTTCCTCGCCTTCACAGGCTTTGCGCAACGCAGACAGAGCTTCCGCTACCGCGGCATCGTCACGTTTTTGCTTCATCGCGTTAACTTTTTTGATCTGGCGTTCCGCCACAGACAAATCTACAGAAATGACTTCCTGCGCTGCCAGTTCCTTATCATCCGTATATTTATTGACCCCCACCACAGTACGGTGTCCGGTTTCAATATCCCTTTGATATTCGTAGGCATGAGACGCCATCTCACTTTGCATATAGCCTTGTTCGATGGCCGCTACTGCGCCGCCCATCTCGTCAATTTTAGTAATATATTCGTAGGCTTCTTTTTCGATCTTATCGGTCAGCGCTTCTACATAATAGGAACCTGCCAGCGGATCAATGGTGTCCGTCACGCCGCTTTCCAAAGCCAACATTTGCTGTGTCCGCAACGCCAGCGTAGCGGATTCTTCCGTCGGCAGCGCAATGGCCTCATCATAGGCACAGCAGGCCATAGACTGGATGCCGCCTAAAATAGCGCTCAGGGCCTGCCAGGTCACCCGGGCCACGTTATTCAAAGGCTGCTGCGCTGTCAGCACGCTGCCTGCCGTATGTACATGCACCCGAAGCATCTGAGCTTTGGGCACCGTAGCGCCATAACGTTCTTTCATGATATGGGCCCACAGACGCCGGGCCGCTCTGAACTTTGCCACTTCCTCAAACAGGTTCAGTCCGGCCGTAAAGATCCAGGAGATGCCGGGAGCAAAATTATCTACCTGCTGCCCTGCTTTAATGGCCGCATCAATATAGGCAATGGCGTTGGAGAAAGCAAAGGCGATCTCCTGTACAGGGGAAGCACCCGCTTCCCGGATATGATACGCCCCCACGCTGATCGTATTCCACTTGGGTATATTTTTAGAGCAATATGCGAAAGTATCCGTAATCAGACGCATGGAAGGACGGGGGGGAAAGATATAGGTGCCGCGGGCGATATATTCTTTGAGGATGTCGTTCTGGATCGTACCCTTCAGCTGTTCCGGTTTTACCCCCTGTTTTTCCGCCACCGCCACATACATAGCCAACAATACGGCAGCCGGGCCATTAATCGTCATAGAGGTAGAAACCGCATCCAGAGGGATTCCTTCAAAAAGTTTTTCCATATCCGCCAGCGAGTCGATGGCCACGCCTACCTTACCCACTTCCCCATGACTTAACTCAGCGTCAGAATCCAGGCCAATCTGCGTCGGCAGATCCATCGCTACAGAAAGACCGGTTTGTCCGGCATTCAGTAAGTATTTATAACGGGCATTGGTCTCTTCGGCGGTAGCAAAACCGGCATAAGCCCGCATCGTCCACAATCTGCCCCGATACATGGTCGGCTGTACCCCACGGGTAAAAGGATATTGCCCGGGAAATCCCAGTTTTTCCGTGTAAGACAATCCTTCGTTATCAAGGGGAGTATAGACCCGTTTTACGTTGAATTTTTTCCGCTCCGGTGTTTTCGTCAGGGCTTTTTCCACTTTTGCTTCATAAGCCTGAAGACCTGCCGCGATTTTTTCCTGATATTCCTTATCCATATGCTTATCCTCCTGTCTTTTCTTCCCGTTGGTTATTTGTGCATGTCGCCGGTTTCAAGAAACTGTTTTTGCATATCAAAAGCATGCAGCAGATCCTGCGGTTCGTGTCCGGGATAATGTTGCGCCGCATATTTGAAATATTCCAGTAATTGAGGACGGAAACTGGGATGCGCGCAATGATTGATGATCGCCTTCGCCCGCTTCGTCGGCGTCAGTCCGCGTATATCCGCCACACCCTGTTCGGTGATGAACACCATCGTGTCATGTTCACTGTGATCGGCATGGGTCACCATGGGCACAATGCGGGAGATTGCGCCGCCCTTAGCCGTAGACTCTGCCGTAAAAATGGTAAGATACCCATTACGCATATAATCTCCGCTGCCCCCGATACCGTTCATCATCGTAATTCCCATGGTATGGGTAGAATTGGCCTGACCGTAAATATCAAACTCTAACGGTGTATTCAGGGCAATCACACCCAAGCGGCGAATCACTTCAGGATGATTGCTGATGTCTAACGGTCTTAACACAATGTGCTTATTATACAGTTCCGGTTCTGCCTCATACATTTTCCGTACCTGAGCGGAAGGAGTAAAAGCACAGCCGGAAGCATAGGCTATTTTGCCGCACTTGATCAGTTTAAAAACGGAATCCTGCAGGATCTCCGAGTACATTTCCAGATTTTCAAACCGGGAATCAGCCAGTCCCATCAAAACCGCATTGGCAATACTTCCGACACCGGATTGAATGGGCAGCATTTTTTCAGGCAAACGGCCTTGTTTTTGTTCATTCTCCAAAAACTCCACTAAATTTCCGGCAATTTTTATGCTGGTTTCGTCCGGTGCCGTAAGTACACGGGTATGGTCCACGATATCCGACTCTACGATGCAATCAATGCGCTCTATGCCACATTTTACATAAGGGCTGCCAATCCGGTCATTGACGTGATAAATCGGCACTTCCCTGCGTTCCGGCGGTTTTGCCAGAATATAGATGTCATGAATCCCTTCAATAGATAAAGGGATCGTGGTATTGACTTCCACAATAATATGCCGGGCATGTTTTACCAGCATCGGCGTATTCCCCACGCCAGTACCCAGGATAATATCGCCTTCCTTGGTGATCGCCGCCGCTTCTACGATAGCCACATCCACGTCACCATAAAAGCCGTAGTCAATTTGTTGGGCAAAATGGCTCAGATGCTGGTCAATGTATTCAATGGTACCGTTATTGATCCCCTTTTTCATGCTTTTATTGGAAGCTGCATAATAGGGCATCCGCCCCTTCACTCCATCCACCGCCGCCAATTCTTCTTCGACTTCCGGACCTAAAGAAGCGCCGCTCCAGATATTGATACGGCATTTTTTACCGGCTTTAATGGCTCTCGCCAGAGCCATGGTCGTTTGTTTTGGATAACCTGACGGGGTAAAGCCGCTGACCCCCACATTCATCCCGTCTTCAATCAGTTCCGCCGCCTTATCCGGAGTGACTATTTTAGCAAAAAGCGCCGGATTTCTTAATCGTGTCTGATCTAACATAAGCTCCCTCTCCCTCCTCTATGTAACGTATCGCATTAGTGCACAGCTTTTGCGCATCGTTGCAGGCAGTTGTGATAGGATACGCTTAACCTTTACTTGCATTATAAAAGCCTTTAAGTTATAATTCAAATACGATAAATTTATTTAAGTTATAATATTTTTTTATATTTTGTAAAACAAAAAGCGCTGACACACAACCGAATTTGTTACATGTCAGCGTTAAGCACCCTTATAGTGATTCCATTCTGTCAGCCGTCTGTCAGTTGATTTTGACAGATCTCTGGCGGCTTGGCTTTTTTTATCACAGCTCGCATATAGTTATAAATATATCATATATATAATCAAAGTTTTTATTATATCTTCTTTGTCCCCCGGCAAAATTTAGAGCTGTTTTTCTTTATTTTATTGGGAGATTGGGAAAAATTTTATCTTTTTCAGGAGGCCAGCCATGGATCTGTCAGTCTATCGTAATTTTATCACGATCGTAGAGTGCGGGAATTTATCGGCAGCGGCGGAACATTTACATATCGCCCAGCCCGCTTTGACTACCCAGATGAAAAATCTGCAAAAAAGTTACGGTACCACATTAATGCACATCAAAAGAGGCGCGCGGAACATCGAACTCACCGATGCCGGCTCCATCCTCTATAATAAGGCGAAATTTTTACTGGCCCTGGAAAGCGATGCCCATCGGGAGATCGCCGCCTGCGAAAAAGGAACGGCAGGTAAACTGCGGATCAGTCTGTCTCCGTCCATGAGCATACTTTTTGTCCAGAATTTTTTAGCCGGTTTTTCCAAATTAAACCCCGGTATTCAATATGATTTATACGAGGTACCGATCCAGGAGCAAACGGAACAGCTTCTTTCCGGCATGACGGAAATCGGCGTCGCCAATGCCCCGCTGATTCAGACACATCGGTTTGAAACACTGTATCAGAAAAAAGAACGCCTGGCCGTCATTTGCCACAAAAACTCTGCCTTTTTTGATACCAATCACCGCAACCTTGTCCTGGAGGATCTGGAAGATGCGCCTCTCTGCCTTTCCCGCGGTTGCTCGCAGCTTTTTTTCAATATTTGTTCGGACTCTCAGCTTTATCCTCATATTTTAAGTATCAGCACCACAAAATTATCCGCTCTGATGTGGGCCCAGCAAAATATCGGCGTCGCCATCGTCCCCATGAGCACAGGAGAATATCTGCCGCCCGACCTGGTCTATCACTTTATCCAGGACGACAGGATGTATTTAAGCAAGACGCTTTCCATTGTAAAAGATCGTCCCCTTTCCCCTGTGGCAAAAAACTTTATCAATTATTATCTGACCAATACGTAAGCCGGCAAATAAAAGTATAGCAGCAGTAAGATACACATATCGGAATGTAAAAAGAAGCACCCGAGAATTTCTCTCAGGTGCTTCGAATTCGCTACTATGGCGGAGTGGCGGAGATTCGAACTCCGGCGAGCCTTGCGACCCCTAACGATTTAGCAAACCGTCCTCTTCAGCCAGCTTGAGTACCACTCCGTAAGGTCGCTTCACAACGACTTACTTTGCTATTATAGCGTATTTTCCCCGGCTTGACAAGGGGTTTCTTGTAGTTTTTACTTCCCATTCACTGTTTTACTTCCCATTTTTAACAGGGATATGGTAAAACCTGTCTAATCCCTTTTGCGGCTCTTTTAAGACTGCCCGGCCACAAAATTGAATCGCGGTTAGAAAAGGCAGGTACGGTAAACCGTGCCTGCCTTGAAAACTACCTTACTGCCCTTTAAAACTTTTCCCTTGCTTATTTGCCAGGGAAGAAAGGCCAGAACATCGGGATCAGAACGATCGAGATGAGGAAGGATACGATAACCAGACCCGTACCTGCTTTTACGTAGTCCATGAATTTGTATCCGCCGGGGCCCAGTACCAGGGTGTTCGGAGGAGTAC
>UQUU01000016.1 GCA_900544275.1 uncultured Succiniclasticum sp.
TGGAAGCGGCCCGGGAGGATAGATTATTGCCGGTAGGAAACCGCACTGCAGAGAAAATATCCGCAGTGCGGTTTTTTTATCCTCGAATCTTCTATCCTTGTAGTTTGTGCTTAAAAACGGTATAATAATTACATAAATATCAGGCATAGTAAACGTAACGGCTCGCAAGATTACAGAAAAATAATTACTATGCAAAGGGTGGAGGAAGGCGGAATGAAATTTAAATTTACTAAAATGCACGGGTGCGGGAATGACTACGTGTATGTGAATTGTACGGAGTGGGAAATGTCCAATCCTGCTGTCGTAGCACGTTATGTGAGTAAATATCATTTTGGAATCGGCAGTGATGGTTTAATTTTAATTTGTCCGTCAGAAACAGCGGATTTTAAGATGCGCATGTTTAACGCGGACGGCTCGGAAGGGAGAATGTGCGGGAACGGGATCCGTTGTGTGGCAAAATATGTCTACGATCATAAATTAACCGAAAAAAATCCGGTAATGATAGAAACATTGGCAGGAATTAAAAAAATTGATCTGACAATAGAAAATGAAAAAGTAGTTGAAGCCCGGGTAGACATGGGGGAACCGGAGATTCGTCCGAGAAAAATACCCATGATCACAGACCACTACATTTTTGTGGATCAGTCCCTTGTGTTAAAAGAAACGACGATTGTCGGGACCGATAAGAAAACGTACAAAGAGAAAATCTATTATAATGGTACGGCAGTTGCTATGGGCAACCCGCATTTCGTAGTTTTTGTAAAAGATGTGGATGCCCTTGATCTTTCCGTATTGGGACCGCAGTTTGAGCACCATAAATTGTTTCCGGAAGGCGTCAATACGGAATTTGTTCAGATTATTGACGAGAATACGGTCAAATTCCGCGTCTGGGAACGCGGCAGCGGCGAGACCCTGGCCTGCGGTACAGGGGCCTGTGCGGTAAACTACGCCTGCATGCGTTTGCATAAGGCAGGGGCAATGGATAAACCGCTGAATGTGCAGGCCAGAGGAGGCTTGCTTAAAGTTACATACGAAACGGAATCCAATCACATTTTCTTACAGGGGCCGGCGACGGAAGTATTTCATGGTGAAATAGAGATACCGGAAGAGGAACTGGAAGCTTTGTGATCCTTCCGATTAAACTGCCTTCAGGTAGCGGCGAAATCAATCAGTCTCATAATACCTGGGAAGGAGAAATTTTCGGCAAAATGTCGTTTTTTTGTCAAATTTATAGTGTATAATATTTTTTGTAGACAGGCCGAACACAGATATTGTGAAGACAAATTGTAAAATAGCAGGTAGTTTGTGTAAAGGACTGGTTGAGCTACAACAAAAGGAAGATGGAAGGACGCGGGAGGTATAAAAGATGAAGAAAATTTTATTACTGGTGATGGCAATGATGCTGAGTTTTTCGGCAATGTGCTTTGCCAGTGACGGAGCCGACCTGGATGCGGAAGCGAAGATCATGGACCAGTTTCTCAGCGGTAAAGACTACAAAAAAGTGGTTGGCTACATGGACCCGGAATGGGCCAAAAACTTTTCGGAAGAACAGTATAAGAATATGTTCGCCAGCATGGATAAAGAGCTGGGAAAACTGCTGGGAAAAGACCTGCGTGTATTCCAAATGATCAAGGACGGCAATATCCTGCGCTATGCCGCAAAATATGAAAAGGCTCCTTTAATGGAAATGATTGCCGTGTTTAAAAATGTAAATGGAAAAATCACGATGTTGCAATTTATGGTATTAGACCCTAATGAAGGGCAGAACAAAGAACAGGAAAATAAACCTAAAAAATAAATAAGCATAGCCGGGCAGGGGAACCTGTCCGGTTTTTTGCAAAGAGAGGCAAGGGGCGCGGCTTATGTATATCAATAAAATACGACTCCGGAATTTTCGTTGTTACACAGATTTTACCATACGTTTTGAGCCAAGACTCACAGTGATAGTCGCGGAAAACGGAAAAGGCAAGACGGCGATTTTAGATGGTTTGGTAGTGGCAATGGCTCCGTTCCTTTCTGCTTTTCCGGGCAGCAAGGTGCGCAATTTTCAGTTTCATGATGTGCGTATGGTGTTGGACGTTCCGGCGGAAGGCAAAGAGTTAGGCGTACAGAGGATGAAATATCTGCTGCCGGTATCGTTGGAAGCAGAAGGGGTAAACAATGCCAATAAAATGTTTTCCTGGGAAAGAGAGCTGAAAACCCTGAAAGGCCGTACATCCTCTGCCCGGGCGAAGGTCCTGTCCGATTATGGCAGGCGTTTGGCATTATCCTTAAATCAGCCGGGAGATGAAAAAATTATTCTGCCGGTATTGGGCTACTACGGTACAACCCGTATGTGGAATGACAGTTCCCTGCTCAAGGGGAAAGACATCGATTTGTCTCGCAGCAGCGGCTATGTGGAATGTCTGGAGCCCAGCGGCTCTTACAATACTTTTGGTCAGTGGTTCCGCTATGCATCGGAAAGCGAACTGGAGTATGACCGCATTATCGCGGAAAAACAACTGCCTGACAAAAACCCGTACAGAGATATTCTTAACGCAGTGAGAAAAGCAATTATAGAATGTATTGGCAGCATGGGCTGGACCGACTTAAAATATAGTTTTGCCGCACAGAACCTGTTGCTCTGCCATCCGCAAAAAGGCGAACTGCCTTTGGAGGCGATGAGCGACGGAGCACGGAGCGTGATCAGTATGGCGGCTGATATCGCCTATCGTATGGCCCGCCTGAACCCGGATCTGGGAGAAAATGTGGCGTTGCAAACGCCGGGGGTAGTTTTAATCGATGAGGTGGATATGCATCTGCATCCTTCCTGGCAGCAAACCGTGATCAACGACCTGACCGGAGCCTTTCCCTTGGTGCAGTTTATTGTCACCACCCACAGCCCTCAGCTCTTGACCAGCGTACCGCCGGAATCTATCCGCATTTTGCGTTGGGAAGGGGATGCCGTTGCTATCGAGGAGCCGGTCTTTGCCCTGGGGGCAGAAAGCAGCCAGTTGTTACGCGATATCCAACGGGTGGAGAGCCGACCCCTGTCGGTGCCTATCGTCAAGGATTTGCAGCGCTATCTTCAGTTGGTATGTGACGATCAGTGGGATTCGGAAGAGGCGTTAGCCCTGCGGAAAAAGCTGGATCTTTGGTCGAAAGGGCGGGAACCCGCTCTGATTCGGGCGGATATGGATATCCGTTTACGGCGTTTCCGTAGGAAAAAGTGAGGGGACTTCTGTGAAACGAGTAAGAAAAAGTGCAGAGATACCGGAGCGTCTGTTTTTCTATACGCAACTTCACCCTCATGACACTTGGGACAAATTCCATCATCGGGACAGAAACGGTTATAAGCAGGTGAAACAACAGCTCATAAAAGATCAGTACGGTCTCTGTGCTTATTGTGAGATCAGTATTCGCCTTACGGATAACGAAGATTTGGTGGATGATTTCCGAGTGGAACATTTTCACCCCAAAACAGGGACTGAAAATCACGAACATAATTATCACCTGGATTGGAATAATATGCTGGGAGCTTGTCATGGGGGCAGTCACCCTTATGTAGAAGATGCTAAATATCGCTATTCAGCGTCTAAGGAAGATCGCAGCTGTGACGTGCCCAAAGGCTGTAAATCTCTGGATACACGCATTCTCAATCCACTGGAGATCCCGGGGAATATCCGCTTGTTTAAGTACGACCCTTTTTCCGGAGAAATGCAGGTGGATGAAACGCAATGTGAAGGGAAACTGCGAAAACGGGCCAAAGTGACGATTAAGGAATTGAATTTGAACGCACCCCGTTTAAAACGTCTGCGCAAAGCGGTGCTCGATGTGCTGCAAGAACAGGTGGATGCTTCGCTGCAACAGGGAAGACCGTTGGCGTTGATTTTGTCCGAATTGGCGGAAGAACTGTTAGATCCCGGGCAGGATGGACGTTATCCTGATTTTTTTACTGCAATCCGCTGGTTTCTGGGAGAGGCTGCAGAGGATTTTTTAAGAAAAAGGGATTTTCTTATCTAAAGCCGCTAATAAGTGAGTATAGCAAAAACTTTATAAAAATATGCAGGAGAGCAAAACTTCGTGATAAGGCTGCATAAAAGGGAGTTGACCCGATAGAAAATAAGGGAATCGGTGTCGTTGTGGCAGGACTTTTTGCTTTTTGGTAGAATACTACTTACTTAGAATCGAATTTCGCAAACCATAGTTTCCGGTGGCAGAAATCGTGACGCAGGAATCTGGGCAAGGAGCAAGAAGGAATGCTGAATACAAAAGCTTTTAAGGCATACGATCTACGGGGTATTTATCCGGAAGAAGTGAATGAGGAACTGGCTTATCGGGTAGGAAAAGTTTTTTGCGCATTATTTGGCGCAGAAGCGGTTGTTGTAGGGCGTGATATCCGTCTGACCGGGCCCCGGCTGGTCGAAGCATTAAGTAACGGCTTGCGGGACGGGGGCGCCAATGTGATCGATATAGGCTGCTGCGGTACGGAGATGGTCTACTTTGCCACGGCCTATCTTAATGCGGACGGTGGTATCATGATCACAGCCAGCCATAATCCGGCTTCTTACAACGGCATGAAACTGGTACGCCGGGATGCCCGGCCGGTAAGCGGTGACACCGGGCTGCAGGAAATCGAACAGATGGTGAGAGGAGAAGATTTCCCCCATCATCTGGTGGCCGGTAAAGCCCGGGGCATATTGGCACAGCAAAATATTATGAAAGCCTACGTAGAACATTTGCTGAGTTATGTAAAGCAAAGCGAACTTCGCCCCTTGCGCATCGTAGTCAATCCGGGCAACGGTGGCGCAGGCGCGGTTTTGGATGAACTGGAAGCCAGCCTGCCTTTTGAACTGATAAAAATTAATTACGAAGCCAACGGGAACTTTCCTAACGGCGTTCCTAACCCGATGCTGGACGCATGCAGGAAGGTCACGTCGGAAGCGGTGTTACGCCATAAAGCGGATCTGGGTATTGCCTGGGACGGAGATTTTGACCGATGCTTTTTCTGCGACGAAAAGGGAAACTTTGTGGAAGGGTATTATCTGGTGGGCCTGTTGGCTAAGGAATTTCTGCAAAAATATCCCGGCAGTAAAATCATGTATGATCCCCGCCTTATCTGGAATACGGAAGCCATTATCAAACAATATGGCGGCAAGGGAATACGCTGTAAGAGCGGCCATGCTTTTATGAAGCAGTGTATGCGGGAGAATGATGTGATTTATGGCGGCGAAATGTCCAGCCATCATTATTTCCGTTCCTTTACCTGTTGTGACAGCGGTATGATCACCGCGTTATTGGTGACGGGGATCGTCTGCACCGCCGGTAAACAGCTATCAGAACTGGTGGGAAGCATGGAAGAAGCCTTCCCGTGCAGCGGGGAAATCAACAGAGAAGTACAAAATGGATCGCAGATCTTCGCGGTGTTGCAAGAAAAATACAGCAACGGTTCCTTAGATACGCTGGATGGATTGAGCATAGCTTTCTCTGATTGGCGTTTTAATCTGCGTGCCTCGAATACAGAGCCGGTGATCCGGTTAAATGTAGAGACCCGCGGCGACAGAGAGCTGCTGAAAGAAAAGACAGAAGAGTTATTACAACTGATTGGAGGTAACCCGGCTTGAGTACAAATTTTAAGAAAATTACCCGTGCGGTGATTCCGGCAGCAGGACTGGGGACCCGCTTTTTACCGGCGACGAAGGCTACACCGAAAGAAATGCTGCCTATCGTAGATAAGCCTACGATTCAATACATTGTGGAAGAAGCGTTGGCCAGTGGCATTGAAGATATTCTGATCATTACGGGGCGGAGCAAACGGGCCATTGAAGATCATTTTGACCGCAGTATCGAACTGGAGCTTAACCTGGAAGAAAAAAAGAAAGAAGAACTTTTGCGCATGGTTCGTTCCATTTCTGATATCCGGGTCCACTATATTCGGCAAAAAGAGCCTCGCGGTTTGGGGCATGCGATTTTATGCGCGAAACAGTTCATTGGTAATGAACCGTTTGCCGTGATGTTGGGGGATGACGTGGTTTATAATCCGGAGCAGCCTGCCTTGCGTCAGTTGATGTCCGTGTATGAAAAAACCGGCGCTTCGGTATTGGGCGTACAAAAAGTACCCCATGAAAAGGTGTCTTCTTATGGAGTCGTAGCTGTTCGGGGGACCGAGGATCCCCGTTTATTTGCCGTAGCGGATATGGTGGAAAAACCTCCGGTAGAAGAGGCTCCCTCTGATTATGCCGTGTTAGGCAGATATGTCATTACACCGGAGATCTTCTCTATCCTGGAGCATACGGAACCGGGCGCCGGCAATGAGATCCAGCTTACGGACGGTCTGCGGGCTTTAGGAAAGATTCAGCCTATGTATGCCTATGATTTTGCCGGTCGGCGTTATGATGTGGGGGATAAGGAGGGCTTTTTGGAGGCGACCGTGGAGTATGCCCTGCGGGATGCGGAACTGAAAGACGGTTTCCTGCAATATTTGAAAGGAATCGTGGCGCAAGAAGGATAATTCTGAAGGCGTTGCAGTGTGTGCAACACGTAAAGAGAGGATGGCAATCTTACATGAATATTTTAGTGACAGGGGGTGCCGGGTACATCGGTTCCCATGCGGTTCGCGCGTTGGCGGAGACCGCGAATCTGACACCTATCGTATATGATAATTTTTCCACCGGACATCCGGAAGCAGTCTCGGACAAGGTGCAGCTGATCACCGGCGATATCCATGATGTGCAGTTCCTGAAGCATATCATGGGGGAATATGAAATTGACGGCGTCATTCATTTCGCGGCTTCTTCCCAGGTGGGGGAATCCATGACCGACCCCGCGAAATATTATTACAATAACGTATCGGGCACCTTGCATCTGTTGGTAGCCATGCATGAAGCAGGGGTGGATAATCTGGTATTTTCTTCTACGGCGGCGGTGTACGGAGAACCGGAAAAAACGCCGATCGAAGAAGATTTTCCTACGGTACCTACGAATGTGTACGGCCGGACCAAGCTGATGATCGAAACCATGCTGAAGGACTTTACTATGGCATACGGCATGAAGTATGTGGCGCTGCGTTATTTTAATGCCGCCGGCGCCTCGTTGGATGGGGTGATCGGAGAAGATCATAATCCGGAAACCCATTTGATTCCTCTGATCTTAAAAACAGCGCAGGGTGTGCGGGATCATATTTCTATTTTTGGCACGGATTATCCGACGCCGGACGGGACCTGCCTGCGGGATTATATTCATGTGGTGGATCTGGCCGATGCGCATGTGCTGGCGTTGCAGTATCTGCTCCGGGGCGGCCGGAGTGATGTGTTTAATCTGGGCAGCGAGGCCGGCTTTAGTGTCCGTGAGATCATTGAGGAAGCTAAAAAAGTGACCGGCATCGATTTTCGGGTGGAAGAAGAAACAAGAAGAGCCGGGGATCCGGCGGTACTCATCGCATCCAGCGCTAAATGTAAAAAGGTGTTGGGCTGGCAGCCAAAGCACAGCAATACTTCGGAGATCATCGCCAGTGCCTGGCAGTGGCATAAAGCGCATCCGTATGGATATGAGAAGTTATAACGCAATAAAAGTAAGGAATATAATATAAGACAGGTAAGTGGTGGAACAAGACTCATGCAATTAGTGGTAGATAAGTTAGCAAAAGCCTTTGGCGCTCACGAAATTTTTCATGATGTGAGTTTCATGGTCGCCAAAGGAGAAAAAATTGGTTTGGTAGGTGTCAATGGCAGCGGTAAATCCACGCTGGTGAAGTGCCTCCTGGATCCGGAATATGCGGACCGAGGCACTGTTTCTTTTGCGGCAGGGCTACAGATCGGTTACGTAGAGCAGGGATTTGATCGGATCGGTGCGGGTTCGGTCTGGGAATTTATGCTGGAGGCCAATCCTGAGATCCTGACTCTCAGACAGAAATTAACGGATCTGGAAAAGGCTCTGGGGAATAACGACCCGGCAATTTTAGAAAGTTACAGTCGGGCGACACAGCGGTATGAATACCTGGAAGGATATCAATACGAAGCAAAACTTAAAATGGTGTTGTTCGGGCTGGCTTTTCCGGAAGCCATGTGGCAGCAACCGGCGCAAACGCTTTCCGGCGGTCAGAAAACACGCCTTCTGTTAGCGGCGGCGTTGGTCTCTTCACCGGAATTTATGCTGCTGGACGAACCGACCAATCACCTGGATATTCGCATGATGGAATGGTTGGAGCAGTATTTGCGCGATTTTAAGGGCGGCGTAGTCGTGATCAGCCACGATCGGGTCTTTCTGGATCATGTGGCAACCCGCATCCTGGAGATGGAGGGGGGAAAATTACAGTCTTTTCCCGGCAATTATTCCAGATATCTGGTACAAAAAGAAATTCAGACGCAAACGGAAAAAGCAGCTTACGCAGCACAACAGGATTTTATTGCGGAACAGGAAGCCTATATCCGCCGTTTCAAGGCGGGTATCAAAAGTAAAATGGCCCGGGGCCGCCAGTCACGTTTGGACCGCCTGGAACGGTTGGAAGCGCCGGTGGAACAGGAGTCTTTTTCTCTGCGCCTGCCTCCGGCTCCCGAGTCGGCGGAACGCGTTCTGGTTCTGGAACAATTAAATGTAGGCTACCCTTCCAAACTTCTGGTACAGGGTGTGAATTTGGTGCTGCGTCGAGGTGAAAAAGTGGGACTGATCGGCGCTAACGGTACTGGAAAGACTACTTTACTGCGTACCATACTGGGGGAAATTCCGGCGCTGTCCGGACAGGTCAAAGTGGGCAATCGGGTTAAAATAGGTTACTTTTCCCAGAGTTACGAGAGATTGGATCCCCAACAGACGTTGATGGACAGTTTACAGATCGAATATGGTCTGACGGACGGGCAGACCCGTTCTCTTTTAGGCGGTATGCTGTTTCGCGGGGAAGAGGTGTTCAAAGAAATCGGCACTCTTTCCGGTGGTCAAAAAGCCCGTTTGGTTTTATTAAAGCTGGTGCTGGACGGAGCGAACCTTCTTATTTTAGACGAACCGACCAACCATTTGGATATTCTGGCTAAAGAAACCGTGGAAGCCGCTCTGGAAATCTTCGACGGCACCGTGCTGGTCGTAAGCCATGATCGTTATTTAATCAACGAAGTGACGGACCGTATCTGGGAAATCGAAGAACAAAAGGTCCGGGACTATAAAGGAAATTACGAGTATTATCTGGAGCAAAAAGCAAAATTTTGTCCGGCAACAGACAGCACCATCGCAAAAACAGGGAAAACAGAAAAAACTGCTGCGCCTGCTGCAGATCCTGAGACGAGTGATGGAGAAAAAGCAACTGATCAGGCAGTAACAGAGGCGGAGAGCAGGAAAAAAGCAACCAGGACCCATAGCTCGGCCCAGTTGGCGGAACTGATCGACGGGGTGGAAATGAAAATCCGTGAGCAGGACGCCTTGCTGGCCTATGTAGATGTAAGGATCGCCATGCCGGAAAATCAGCAGGATTTTGCGAAAAGTCAGGCTCTGGCAGAAGAGCGGGCGGTGTATGAAGCAAAATTGGACGAACTGACGGAACACTGGGAAGCCTTGCTGGAAGAACAGGAGGCCTTGGAAGAAAATGACTGAATTATCCCATGAAGCCTATATGGAAAAGGCGTTGCAGGAAGCTGAAAAAGCGGCGGCGCGGGGAGAAGTTCCTGTCGGGGCCGTGATCATCAAAGACGGACTGGTACTGGCTCGTGCCCATAATATGCGGGAGCAGTGGCTGGACGCTACGGCTCATGCGGAAGTCATTGCCATCCGTGAGGCGTGCAGGGCCTTGCAAAACTGGCGCCTGACAGGTTGTACATTGTATGTGACGGTGGAGCCTTGTCCCATGTGCGCCGGGGCGATTTTCAACAGCCGGGTGGATACGGTAGTCTTCGGTTGTCGGGATAATCGGGCCGGGGCGGTGGAATCGCTTTTCAATGTGTTGTCCCATCCCTCGTTGAACCATCAGCCTCAGGTGATCGGCGGCATCTTAGAAGATCGCTGCGCTGCGGTGGTAAAAGAGTTTTTTGCCAAACGAAGAGACTGAGCAGGTGGTAACCACGGCATGAAGTGCGGTAGAAAAGATAACAGATTGCATCCTGTCGTGGGAATTTCTTCCAACGGTGAATTGCGAAAGAGATTCATTTAATATAGAAAATTTTGCTGGTCAAATTCACCCAAATTATGATATAATAAATCCCGATTTAAAGAATTATGGAGCGGTATCGAAGTGGTCATAACGAGGCGGACTCGAAATCCGTTAGCCGTCCGCGGCACGTGGGTTCGAATCCCACCCGCTCCGCCAATTTTGGTTTAGCTATTCCTCTTTAAACCACATTGTGACATGTTATGTTACAGTGCAGGCACAGAGCGGAACTACGATAGAACGTAATTACCATATCGAACCACGTTTTACCATACCATTAAACAAAACTTGCTCACTTTTTGTTCACTGTCACCTCATGAAATGACGAAATGTGTTAACCAAGTGAGCACAAGGAAGTTAACCTTGATAATAAGGGAAAGGCCGCACCTGGCAATTCAGGTACGGCCTTATTTTTTTATGTTCAGACTGAAATTGTATTCAGGGCATTCATGACTTCCTGCTGCATCTTGTCAGAAACGTGAGTGTAGACCGCCATGGTCGTCCGGGGTTCGTTGTGTCCGACGCGCACCATGATAGCCTTCAACGGCACACCTTCCTCGGCGAGAAGCGAAATGTGTGTATGGCGAAAGATATGAGTAGTAAGGTGTTTCTGATGGTGCAGGGAGCGCAGCAGACGGTTAACATAAGAAATATCAAGCGGATAGCCGTCCCGCTCTGACGTGAAGATATAGCGATCCGGAAGATTGTCCCCGGAGCGGCTTCCCCATGCCCGGGCAAGCTTGTTTCGAGTCATGAATTTCCGAAGGATTTCCATGGAGCGCCGGTCCAGCGTGACATCCCGGATAGAGTAGACATTCTTGGGCGTGTCCCGGCGGCCCCGTCCCCCGGGCACGTTGAAAGTGATGGTGCCGGTTACATGGATCAACTGGCGCTGCAGGTCTACATCAGCCTCACGGAGGGCCGCCAACTCGCCGTAGCGCAGTCCGGTTCGACTTTGGAACTCACAGATATCGGCGATATAGGGCGACTGTTCCCGCAGCTCAGCAAGTACTTCGGATAACTCCGAGCGGGACAGGAACTTGGCGGCAGCTGTGACCACCGCTGCCTTTGTCTTTGCCGGAAGTTCGATACGAACCCGACGCAGGGCTAGGGCATTGATTCCGTCCAGACGCTCCGCGCGTTCCATAGCTGCTTTAGCGAACAGGAAGGTGTCTTTTGCGCTGCGCGGGGATGTGGACAGCGATAGCCCGTCAAAAAAGCGCTGCCACTCCCGGGCCGTGATACCGGCGGCGTTTCGTTCGGGCTCGAAGATCTCGAAGATCCTGCGGCTATATAGGCTATAGTGGATCAGGGTCAATGGTTTAACGCTCAAAGACTTGTGCTTGACATAATCATCCAGAATAGATCGCAGCGTCATCGTCGCCTCCGGCGGCTCCAGCTTTCGACGGATAATGTCGGCCAACATGGCCTGCGCTTTTTTCGCAGTGGGGCGTGTTTTGTTAGCCATCGTGACGGTTACGGTCCGACGGCGTCCGCAGCGATCAACATACCGTTCCCGGAACAGAAACTTGCCATTTCTTTCATCTATCCACATAATGACCTCCTTACTCCGCCGCCCAGCAGCGGTGTTATCCCATAAGCGCAGCCCCTTTGCGTTAAAAGGCCTGCCATGTTATAATAAAAGGGCAGAGTACACCCTTGTTTAGTGACGTGGGGCCTGCTTGACCGTTCGGTGTTGATAGCACTGGGCGGTCTATTTGTTGACGAATTCATATAAAAACTATATACTATAATATACAAAGAGTAGTAGCAAGTGGAATATTCGGGAGGTGCTACAATGCCGAATTGGATGCAGATTGCAAACCAAGCGCAAAGGATCCCTGATCCATTAAGCCATTTTCGAAAACATTATTTATCCACTATGTCAGAATATACGGGTAGAAATATTATAGCTTACTATTCAGCCTTCCTTCAGAAATCAGGATTAGCTGGATTGGGTATTGATGATAACGATAAAAATGCTTTTATGCAAGCCATTTGTGGGCTGGAATGTCAAAAGGGGTTAGATTTAATTTTGCATACACCCGGGGGAGAACTGGCAGCAACTGAGTCAATAGTGATTTACCTTCAAAAAATGTTTGGTAAGAATATTCGTGTTTTTGTTCCACAAATGGCCATGTCCGCAGGAACTATGCTAGCATTATCTGCAAAACAAATAGTAATGGGAAAACAATCAAATTTAGGACCTATTGACCCGCAGTTTGGCGGAATGTCTTGCGCAGGTATTTTGGATGAATTCCGTACAGCATGTATTCAATCGGCGCAAATACCTGGTGCAGTAGAAATGTGGAGAATGATTATAGGAAAATATCATCCGACATTTTTGGGGGATTGTGAGAAAGCCATAAAATGGTCTAACAGCATGGTAAAAGATTGGCTGGAAAATAATATGTTTAGCGGTTATAAAAATAAGGCAGATCGAGCCCAAAAGGTAATTGATCGGTTATCAAGTCATGATGACACATATAATCATAGCCGCCATATTCATATTGAAGAGCTGAAAACTTTAGGCGTCAAGGTCTTGGAATTGGAGAATTTGGATAAAACACCGCGTAATGATTGTAAAGATCTACAAGATTGTGTATTGTCTATACATCATGCCTTTATGCAAACATTAGCAAACTCAAACGCTATAAAAATTGTAGAAAATCACAAAGGTGAGGCAATGGCATTGACAACAGTTCATGCTTAAAAGGAGGGACTTTATTATGATTGATTTTGATAAGGAATATGCAAAAATAGTACAGAATAAGGGTGTGAATGTTTATGAATCTCCGGAACGCCAAGGAGAAAGTATTAAAAAATGTAGTATTTTAAAAGAGGCTAATATTCAGTATGGTAACTTACAATATTATAAAAACGAAATGACGTATAAAAAAAATTGATCGTTGCTTTTCCTGCCGCCTTCGGGCGGCTTTTTTATTTCCTTGCCCCCTCGAATTCGAGGGGGTTATTTCTCTGTGTTCAATTTCTTTACTAACTGATACATGCCCGGGATTTCATAAATCCGCCAGGTACCATCATCTAAACGCTTGGCACGGAGGGGGATATTTATATCTTCCTTGGTTCTTTTATTTGTTACGACCATCTGTATTTCCACTGTAGTATCGTCAATCTTTTTAGACGACGCGGATTTCACGGCAGAAGAGTCAAAAGCGTTTCTTAAATCTTTTGCAGGTTTATCTCCTGTTTTTTCAGCCGTGGGTGTAGTTGGTTCTAACCCCATGATATCTTTGTCAATATTGTCCTTGGCTAAAGAAATAGCGACTTGTTTTAATGCGGGCAGAAGGGCCTGTACAAAAGGATTGTCTTTCTCCGGCAACTCATTTTTTATCGTTTCGTCTAAGTAAGAATTGAGTATGCGGTCAACATCTATATGCTTGTGTACCTTATAGACATCGTGAGCCTTGTAACCGTCTGCAATGATTTTCAACGTGTATTCCGGCGTTTTAATATAATACAGGAAGTAGTATGCGGCAGATCCGGCCGCAATTATCAGCACTGCAAGTAAGGCATAAATCCACTTAGATAGTTTTTTCATGGTTGATTCTCCTTTTATCTGTTTATTAATAAATTTATTTTTTTGTGCGTTGTTGGCGTAAAAGAAGTTTTACTTTTTCGTGGGTAGAATTTAGTATTTCTAATAAATCTCTTTTAAATAAAGCGTTTTCAAGCAAATTGGGAACGTGATAGGGCATGAACCTTAACGACGTATTTGCAATAACAGGACATACAGATTTTCGCGGACAATCAATGATGGAAATTTTGGATAAAGGGTATCCAGAAGAAGCATATTTCTCGTGAAGAATTTCTCCCAGCACTTGCAGGAATAGTTTTGGTTCGTTCTTAATATACCTCTTATTTTTAAAACCAACAGCAGAAGCAAGATTCAGAATATCTTCTGGGAACAATTGCTTGCCTGTTTGTGCCATACAGGCAAGCGTTAGAGGACTTAAAAACTGCTTATCTTTAAAAAGTTCATTAAATAATTCCCAATGTTGACGATATATACAAGCAAACAGTAAGGTGTCATAAGAATAGGCTTGAAAGGAATGATTTTTATGATGCCGTCGAAGCCTAAGTATCATATTAAATGCCTTTTCAAACTTGTCTTCCTGAGTAAACAAGAACCTTTCTAGGCCGTAATAAAAAATGAAAACAAACCCAATAGGAATGGTCTCGTCTATATTTTTTAACCAGTTTAGATAAGTGGCTCGTTCATCAGGTTGCAATGCAGCATATCTAGGAAAGTAATCAATGTTTTCTGGATTTTTAATAATTTCTCCAACAGGCAAATTCAAGGATATTAAGCTTGGTTCTGGTATTTTAATATAAATGATGCCATCATTTGTAAACTGATCTTCATTATCAAAATTTTTATAATAGCCATCTGCAAACCACAGTAATTCAAGAACTTCTTTAGGAATATACTGGAAATTTTCATTTGTGCATACACCTTGGGAAATAAATTTTAGGCTCTTGTTGATAGAATTGGAGTTAAAACGTTCTTTGTCAGATATCGTCGTGTTTTTCTTTTTTTCGTAATGGATAAATTCTTTGTTATCATATCGGATATCTTTATGACTTTGGGTTGCATCATGGATAGAACTCAAAAGTTTAGATAAGAACCCCATATTATTTTCCCCGTTATTTAATATCGCTTAAGTTTTTTACCGTTCATAATTGCAAGATCCATTTAGGCGAAGTAATAGCTTGAATGCTTACTATTTACACCTTCCACTCATACCCACACTTGAGGCATTTCCCTTTCATCCTGTGCCTTCCGTGGAAGCCTGCGACCAAACCAATGCCTCCTGTTAAAAGTCCGCCGATTACGCCTTTTGCTGCGCTATAGCCTACCTCGTCAATCTTGATATTCTTCGAATAACATTTCGGGCACCTTAATCCGGCTGCATCTTCAGCATCTGCTTGTTGGCGTCGCAAAGATTCTTGTCTGTCTACTTCTTCTATTTCTCTCCGCTTTATGTCCTCTCTCAGCTGCATAACTGCGGCTTTTAAACTTTCATCTTTTTGTAACTCCAATGCGAAAGCCAAAGCATCTTTCGTTCCTGAACCGGTTAATATTTGCAGCTCGGTGGCTGTTTTTCGCGTTGGGAAAAGGCCACCATCAAAAAGACCTTGTTCGTGAACAAGTTTAACCGCATCAAATTGCACACCGTTGAATTCTCGGATAAAAGATTCTGACGTGCTTGATTGCTCGATTTGATCCACCGGGTTACCACACTTTGAACAAAACTTCGAATCATCGCTTAAAACAGAACCACAGTTTTTACAAAACATTTTACTGCCTCCTTTTTATAGATACCTTTAACTTTATTGATTCTTATAGCACCTATTACAAACTTCTTCGTACTTCAACTACCTTGCCAATAATCTGTACAGGCAATTCC
>UQUU01000017.1 GCA_900544275.1 uncultured Succiniclasticum sp.
ACATTCATCTGGTTTGTTATTCAGTTTTCAAGGTTCCCTGTCGCTTTCGGCGACTTCTAAATGATAGCATTCGTTTCAATTCTTGTCAAGCCTGTTTCGTTGTAATTTACTAAAATAAATACGGATTTTTTGCTCCCTTCCCAAGGATCAAAGAGGAACTCTTCCAAGGCATATTGCCGATGCAGAACACGCCAGTTTTTAAAGGCATATTCCGGCACATATTGTTGCACCAGTTCTTCTTTTCGCCAAAACCGGCTGCTTCTCTCATAGTTGATTTTATCCCGCCAGCCCAGCCACTCCGGTTTAAAATTAGGCAGATTCAGCAACACATCCAGGCGCAACAGTTCCCTTACGGCAAACAACCAATCAGGATGGCGTTCTTTTACATAGGAAAAAAGCAGCTCCGCCACGGCTGTACTGTTATGTCCTAATCCAAACAGGCCTTTTTGTCTGTACCATTCGGTCAAATCAGAAAATAATGCGAAAGCGTCCTCCACCGTTTTTTCATTATCTACAGAATCTGCAGCAGCGTCTGCTTTTATTGCCCTTTCTTCATTTGTTGCTCTCGCCTCATCTTTATTTGCTTGTATTTTTCTTTCTTTATCTGCTTTCGTCGTTTCTTCTTTACTTGCCTGCGCAGTCCTGGCTTCGTTCTCTTGCATACCCCTTCTTTTACATAGTTGATGGATCAAATAATCTAACGTGAACCGAAAACGTCCGCTGTTTGCCGTCAAATCAAACACTTCTTCCAGTATCTTCAGAAACCGTATTTCCGTATAAGAAAGATAGCGAGTGGCTAATACCTCATAGGGCGGTTCTTCCATGTGAACGACACCGTGCCGCTCCTGCTCCCGATCCATCACCGTACCGGGCAGAACCTTCAAAAATCCCAGCTGCAGCGCCTGCGGCCGCAACGCATATACATCATTGAAGGAGCGCCGGAAACTTGCCATATCTTCCAAAGGCAATCCGGCAATCAAATCCATGTGAATATGCATATTCCCTGCCGCCAACAGTTCTTCCACATTATGCCGCAAGCGGATCCAGTTATCTTTACGACCAATGGCGGTCAACACAGCCTGATTCGTACTCTGCACCCCGATCTCCAATTGGAAGCGTCCTTTGGGGACAGTCTTCAGAAACGCTACGGCCTGCGGGCTCAGCATATCTGCCTTGATTTCAAAATGGAACGTGGCATCCGTATCCATCTCTGCCAGATATTGCATCATGGGCAGATAATACGTTTCATCCAGATTGTACGTGCGATCCACAAACTTAATCAATTTTACCCCGGCAGCTACCATGCGATCCATGTCTGCCAACACCAGAGGAAGACTGCGGCGGCGAACAGAACGGGAAATCCCGGAAAGACAATACGCACAATGAAACGGACAGCCCCGCGACGCCTCATAATACACGATCTTATGCTGTCGCACCACCTGTTCCAGGTCCGGATAAGGGAAAGGCAAGCGATCCATATCCTCGACAACGATGGGGACAGAGGTCGCCACAACGACCCCACCTTTGCCGCGATACGCCAATCCTTCGGGGAACTTAATTGTGGCAGACCGTTTTTCTTCTATTTCCATTATCGTCGGCTTTTCCCGCTCAGCTTCATATTCAAGATATTGGGCAACGATTTCTTCGCCTTCGCCGCACACCACATAATCCGCTGCCGGAATCTGCTTCAGCGTCTGTTCCGGATGAAACAGGACTTCCGGCCCGCCTAACATGATACGGCAATGGGGCAACACCTTTTTCAATAATTCACATAGTTCCGTGACATAGCGGCGGTTCCAGATATGTACCTCCATGCCGATCAGCACCGCTTCTTCCGTAAGTCCGGCAGTTTCCCCTCTCATCTTTTCCACAAATTCCGTGACCCGGGTCAATACGGAAAGGATCGGTTCATTCACACTGACTTCCAGCAATTCGACCGGAAAGCCTTTGGCCTTGCAATATTCCACAATATAGCGAGGGCCTAAAGCGGTATGTATATATTTACTGTTGATGCCGATAAAAACTGTTTTCATAAAAATTTCCTTCCGTAAAACCAGACAGGCATTGTTTCTGCTATAATAAAAATGCGATAAATATTAATGTTATAATAGTTGAGAAATGAACAAAATGCAAGCAAGGAGAAGCTTATGACCACACCGGAACATGGTAATACGATACACAGAAGTCACATCCCCGAACCATTTAAATGGGACATCTCCCATATCTATCCGTCTCAGGCCGAATGGGAAAAAGCCTGTACTGCGATCACGAATAAAATGAAACAAATGGAATCCTGCAAAGGACACCTGGCTGAACCTGCAATTTTGCTCCGCACGCTAAAATTACGCGATCAACTGGCACAGGAGATCGAAAAAATCTATGCTTATGCCCGTCTGCAGCAAGACGCAGACAATAGTGACACAGCCTTTCAGGCACTGACAGGCAAAGCCGAATCGCTTCTCGTAAACTACGAAAACGCTGTTTCTTTCATTGATTCCGAGCTTACCGCATTACCCTCAGAAAAACTTGCGCAAATAAAAAATAAACCTGACTTCAGCGACTATGATTTTTATCTGGCCAATCTGGAACGCCTGTCAGCCCATGTATTGCCGGCTGAGCAGGAAGCCTTGCTGGCCCAAAGCAGTCTGGCCACAGGCACCGGGGCGACTGCGTTCCGCGCTCTCGTTTCTGCCGATCTGAGGTTCCCTCCCGCCAAGGATAGCCAGGGTAAAGAAATTCCTGTCAGCGAAGGCCGTTATATGCTGAATATGACTGCGTCAGATCGTGTACTGCGAAAAAACGCCTTCCTTTCCTTGCTGCAAACCTATCACAGCTATGAAAACACTTTAGCGGCCACCTTGACCGGCGCCTGTCGCAGCAGCTATTTTTATGCTTCCGCCCACGGCTACAAGGATACGCTGAGTGCCGCTTTGGCGGAAGAAAATATCCCTGTCAGCCTGTATGACGGCTTAATTGAGACCGTTCATAAAAATCTCCGCCCCCTGCAAGAATATATGAAACTGAAAAAGAAGATGGCAGGACAGAAAGAACTGCATTACTATGATTTGTACGTTCCTCTCTTCCCGGAAGGAGAAGCCTCCTTTTCTTCCACTTTTGAAGAAGCCTGTCAAACGGTACTGCAAGCACTGCGCCCCTTGGGCGAAGACTATACCAATACGCTGAAAAAAGGCATGGCCGAAAGATGGATCGATATTTATGAGAATAAAGGCAAACGGAGCGGCGCTTACTCCTGGGGTGTTTATGGCGTACATCCCTATGTGCTGCTGAACTACCAGCCCCGCTATAACAGCATTTCAACGCTGGCCCATGAATTAGGTCATGCGCTGCACAGCTATTTCAGCGGACAACAGCAGCCTTATGCCAAGAGCGACTACACTATTTTCTGCGCCGAAGTCGCATCTACCACCAATGAGAACCTTTTATTGGAATACTGTCTGGAGCGGGCTGACAGAAAGCAGAAGGTTTTCTTGCTGAACCAATTCCTGGAAACAGTCCGCACCACCGTCTATCGTCAGGTACAGTTTGCCGAATTTGAAAAATTCATCCACGACAAAATCACCCGGGGAGAAACGCTTCAGGCCGAAGCTTTGAATCATTACTGGCTGGAAAGCAATCGTACCTATTACGGCCCCGCCCTGACCATTGACGAGGAACTGGCGGCAGAATGGAGCCGTATCCCCCATTTTTATACGCCGTTTTACGTGTATAAGTACGCCACCGGCTACAGCGCCGCCACAGCTTTCAGCGAAAGCATCCTGCAAGAAGCAGGCGCAACTTTACAAAACGATGCACACAATGAGCACACCGCAACTACGGCCGTAACAAAATATCTCGGCTTCTTGCACTCCGGCGGCAGCGATTACAGCCTGAATCTGCTGAAAAGTGCGGGCGTCGATTTAAATACACCGCAGCCGGTACAAGTCACCCTGACTAAATTTGCCGCAAAATTAAAACTGCTGCAGGAGTTACTGCAAGAAAAGTAAGGATAAAGGAAGGACAGGTATAAAAGAAAACGTAAATATAGAACATAGCAAAACGGTACCCGGCTCAAACACCGGATACCGTTTTTATTTCCACTGATTCAATTCATACGTAAGTTACATCTCCAGACGCAAACTACGCACTTTTTCCCGCAGGGGCAAAATTTTTGCCGGCGCCACCGATAATTCATCTATCCCCATACGCAAAAACTGTTCCGTTAAAGACAAATCCGCTCCCAATTCGCCGCAAAGACCTACCCGGATACCTGCCTTATGTCCGTTATGTACCGTCATTTCTATCAGTTTTAAGACAGCCGGATGATGCGGATTCCAAAACCGGTCTAGCTGGGTTTGCTGCCGATCCAACGCCAGCGTATACTGGGTCAGATCATTCGTTCCCAAACTGAAAAAATCCACTTCCCGCGCCAATTCGTCACTCAGCAGAGCTGCCGCCGGAGTTTCTATCATAATCCCCACTTCCAGCGCCGGAGCACAGCGAACCCCCGCCTGAGCCAGTTCTTTTTGAACCTCTGCGAGAAGCGCCTTGGCCTGACGTACTTCCTGAACCGAAATAATCAGAGGAAACATGATTGCCAGTTGACCATACACCGAAGCCCGGCACAAAGCCCGCAGCTGTGTTTTAAAAAGCCCGGTCCGGGCCAGGCATAAACGGATGCCCCGCAGTCCCAGAGCCGGGTTGGCCTCGTTTGGCAGAGCCAAATAATCGGCCTGCTTATCCGCCCCCATATCCAGTGTCCGGATGATCACGCGCTTACCGGGCATCGCTTCCAACACAGCTTTATAAGCCTGAAACTGTTGTTCTTCCGTAGGATAATCGTTCTGCTGCAGATACAAAAACTCACTGCGAAACAAACCGATGCCTTCAGCATCTCCGTGCTGCACTCCGGGCAGCTCTGCTAAACTGCCGGCATTGGCATACAGCCGGATCCGCTTTCCATCCAAGGTCACTGTGGCTTTGCCCCGCACATTTTCCAGGCGCTGCGTTTCCTGCTCTGCCGCTTGCTGCTTTTCCCGCATGGCAGTCAGTGTTACCTCGTCCGGCTCCAGGTACGCCGTGCCGGCAAACCCGTCAAGAATACACAGTTTTCCCTCATCCTCTTCAGAAATCCGAACGCCGGAATTTACTATTGTCGGGATCCCCAAATTGCGGGCCAGGATAGCCGTATGCGAACAGGTATTACCGCCGGACAGCAAGAAACCGCCTATTTTCTCCGGTTCCAACTGCATCGTTTCACTGGGAGCCAGATCTTCTGCCGCCAGGATTTTACCGTTATAGCGATCAGGGTCCTCTTTTTCCTGTCCGGTAAGATTTTTCTCTACCCGCCCGGCCGCATCCAGCACATCCGCAGCCCGGGCCTGCATATACGAATCGTCCAGCGCTTGAAACAGGGATGCTAATTCGGCAGCGGTCTGGGCAACGGCGGATTTGGCGGAAAGGCTCTCTGCCCTGATCCGGTTTTCTACCCCTTCTAAAAAATCCGCATCCTCCAGCATCATCTGTTGAACCTCGAAAATAGCCGCGTCTTTCTCCCCCACCAGATTTTCCGCCTTAGCATACAGCGCCTTTAACTGTGTGATCGCTTCTTCCCGGGCCCGGTGAAATTGCTTCAGTTCCCCTGCTTTATCCCCGGTCGGCAACAACGTCGTTCCGCCAAAACGATCATCCCGTTGCAAAAGAGCCAGGGGAGCAATACAGATTCCGGCAAAAACAGATGTCCCTTTTATGATCCGCATACCATACCCCGCCTATCGCTTCATAAATGTTCCTGTAAAAAAGCTTTCAGCGCCGCAGCCGCCTTTTCTTCATCCGCGCCTTCCACTCTGACCGTGATGCTTTCGCCTTGTTTCACACCCATTCCCATCACAGCAAAAAGTCTTTTTAAATCAGCGCTTTTCTCATCCTTGGTTACCGTAATAGCACTGGTAAACGTTTTGGCCGCTTTTACCAGCATGCCTGCCGGACGGGCGTGGATCCCTGCCGCATCCGTAATCGTATAGATAAATTCCTGCATAGCAATTTCATTCCTCTCATTGACTTTTCTTAAAACAGACAAACAAATTTTATGCTCCTACCCATTGTTAATTTTTCCTGAGATTCACTTTATTTCAAACAGACAGTAAGTCCCGTTTTCTGCCAACAGGCTCCACTTGCTAACGTCTAAAAAAGCGGCGGCCTTCGCATACGTTTGTCGCCGCACAAAAATATATTTCGGGCGAGAATCTTTCGCCAGTTTCTGCAATGAATTCCCGCTGTTAAAGTCCACTTCCGACGCTTCTTCTTTCGTATAAAATAAAACCCCGGGACGCAAAGAAGATTCCGCATATATCACACGACCGCTTTCTTTTATTTTTTTGCCAAATTCACCGGTCAGGGATTTAATACTCAGCTGATCCTGTGTTAAAGGCAACAGAAAAGAAAACGCAGTCGCCATGATCACGATGCCGGACAGCCCCTGCAGTCCGATACCCAAACTGCCGTCTTTATACACGGCTAAAATAACAACGATACCGATGCCGAACAACAGAGTAAGAGCGCCCAGCCCCACCCCTACATACGCAATCTCGTCCACCGCGCCGGTAGCCCATATCCAACCGGCAGCTGCCGCAAGGTACATCAGGCTGTTGCGCCAGGCCCAGCCGCTAAAGTGCCCTTCTTCTTCCGACAACATGCGATCCAGATCCCAGCCCAGTAAAATCGCCAGCGCAGGGAACAGCGGCAGTAAAGAGCCCGCATCCCGCACCGGACACAGCAAAGAAAAGACCAGCACGGTGATCCACCAGACCTGGAAAAAGATAAGCCGACGCATATCTTCCATCCGGCTTTCACAAATGCCGTCTTTTACCGCCTTAAGCGCTAACCCGGTCCAGGGGAACAGACCCAGCAGCAACACCAGGGGATAATCCAACAAAGATCCGCTCGTCCAGGGCAGTGTGACCGCCTCAGACCAGCCACGGCACACTGTAAGCAGATAGACTCCTATCACAGGTCCTTGCGTTTCATATAAAACTATGTACCAGGGAAGCACGACCGCTAACCAAAGGATCAGACCCGGAAAAAGATGTAGTTTCAGCAAGCGCCGCAAATCCCCCAGCAAAAGAAGATAAAAGAAAACAATGACAGCGGGCAACAACAGCCCAAGCGGTCCTTTCGTAAGAAAGCTAAAGCCGCAGCAAAGATACATGAGCCAATATTTTTCCTGAAGGAACGCAAGCAGCGAACCGGTCAGAAAAAATAAAAACGCGGTTTCCGGGGCCGCGGTTTTCCCCATATAAAACAGCATGACCGTGCTGCTTAAAATAAAGCCGGCGCAAAGCCCTGCCCGCTCATTGAAAAGCCGCGTAACCGCAACCGCTGTCAGAAGAACAGTGAAGGCCCCCATAACGGCAGAGGGAAAGCGGGCCGAAGCTTCTGTGATACCAAATAAATGGAACGAAGTCCCTGTCAGCCAGGTACCCAGCGGCCATAAATTAAGCGGATACGCCGAAAAATTTTGGGAAACAAAATAATTATCACTGCCGGACATTTCCCTGGCCAGTTCTGCAAAAAAGGTTTCCGAACCATCGAACAGGGGAAAACTGCCAATACTAAAAAACATAGCGAAAACAACCGCCGCTAATAACAGAAAAAATTCATTCCGAGACATACGATTCATGGGTCTTCCTTTATTTCAATGACGCTCTTTGTTTTCCAACGCATTCCTGTGTTCGATGGCGCCTTTACTTTCAATGGTTTTCAAACTTTGTTTTTCGACCTCGGCGCTTTTCTTATCCTGTTTGTCCATATGTTTTTCCGCAATGGAAAGAACATTGGAGCCAAATGCTCGCAAAGTAATAACTGCTCCCAGCATAAAAGGCACATATTCCGCCGTAAAACGCCAGAGAACAGCTAAAATGCCTACGGTACCGCTGGGTACCAATTTAGAGAACAGAACCACAAAACCGGCTTCCGCCACACCGCTCCCACCGGGAGTCGGTGAAAAATACAACACCAGATTCAACAGATACATACGCCCCATGACCTGCAGGGTATCAAAAGGAAACTGCAGTCCGTAAAAATACGCCGGCACGGTCAGATAAATAAAGGTCAGACTCAGGCCCGATTCAATAAACGCGCGGAATACCATGACCGGCTGTTTGCCCATAACATACACCGCATGGCGGAAATCGTGGTACCAGCGAAAAGCCTGCCGCCGTTTTTCATGCTTAAAATAACGGGAAAAATAGAAAATCATCCGTTCCGGATAATCCGTGTGCATCAAAATGATCGCCGTTATAGGAATCGCGATGAAAACAACCGAAACCATGACGATGATCGGCATCGGGATCCAGCTGGTAATTCCCGCATCCCGATTCATAAAGAAAGGAATGGTGATGATCAGGAAAAAGATGGACATGATCGTCCGGACCAGGATAATAAGGGTAGAACGGGCTACCGGCACGCCGGCCCGACGCATAAACATGACCTGCGCAATGGCACCGCCTGTAGCGCCCGGCGTGATGAGAGCCAAAAAGTAATTGCTTAAAACCACTTTGATCACATCCGTCAGCGACAGCTCTTCCCCGGTAATACGCGCCAGTGTAAACAGACGCACCCCATCAAAAAAAAGACCGATCGCCAACATCCCCAAGGCACACAAAACAGACCATGAAGAAAACATGGCCAAATAATCCAATGCTCTGATATCAAAAGTAAAATAAATAACCGCCACCGATACAGCAAGAACAAATGCTGCTAAAAGGGCGATACGCCTCATTAACTTATTATGCATCAGGTACCCACCAAATTCTTGTTGTTTATAAACAAGCTGAGTTACATACTATATTTCTCGTTCGCAGGAAATAATCCTGCTAAAACGCGGTTATAATTTTCGGGTATTGGCAAAATGCAATTTAACAAAATGAGACAGCGCCTCTTTGCCTTTGCTCCGTACCAGCCGCTGTGCCGCCTGTGTCGCCGCATTACCGCCGCCTTTGGGCAGCTTACCGATCGTCGCTTCGCCGGTCAGTTCCGCCAACGTCCTGAGGAAAGCTGCGCGGGCCAATACGCTGGCACAGGCCACTGCGATATCTTCCTCCGCCCGGGGACGCAGTACGACCCGCAAAGAAGGGCAAAACTCATGCACCCCATCCGTAATACGATCTTTCCTGGCAAATTGATCGACCAAAGCCCAGCGGCAGGAAGGATACTGCTTCCAGGTCTGCTTCAGGGCCGCAATATGACCGTAGGAAAGAAACTCATTCAATGTGCCGCCGGCTTCCCTGACCTGCTTATACCGCATGTTGTAAGCGCCCGGCTTCATAATCAGAACGCTCTGCGCCAAAGCGGTATCTTCAATACATTGTACCAGAGAAAAAACCTGCTTATCCGACAGGTCTTTACAGTCCCTGACACCCGCCTCAATTAATTTTTCCGCGCCTTGCCGATCCAGGCAGACGGCAGCCACCACTAACGGGCCGAAATAATCGCCTTTCCCGCTTTCATCACTGCCAATCCACAGACCCGGGAAACCCGCTTCTTTTTGCAACAGAATGCGAGGCATGTTTACGCGCAGAGGTGCGGACCCTGTGGTTACCGTTCCTGTGCTTCTGTTCCGATTATTCTTTCCGTGATCTGCCGCAGTTTCTTCCGCCACAGAATCATCCGCCAGGCCCTGTATCTGCGGGCGCAATAAAGCCATTGCCTGCGTCTTTAACCCGGAAGCGCCGCCGCCCCAAACGGTCTTAATGCCCTTTTTCCCATTATATACATTCAGGGTCGCCTTTTCCCCATTACCGGTCAAAACGATCTGGACACCATAATTAATCGGCTTTGTCTGCACATTCCCCAAAGAACATAGAACTTCTTCCAACCCGTCAATGTAATGTTCAAAATCCAATCTTCTTCTTCCTCACTCTTTATTTTTTATAGCCTGCAGAGCGGCGGTCTCCACCTCTTTCAAGGGTATATGATTGGCTTCCGCCAGTTGTTTGCAGTCCTCAAATTCCGGAACCTGATTTACTACGCTGCCACACAACAAACCTTCTTTCACACGCACCTGTCCCCACGGCGTGGTCACCGTCTGCCAACAACGTTCCAACGAAGTGCGAGACACTTGATAGGCGCGCACCCCCAAAGTAGTGGTTTCTTTAAATAATACTTGTGCCAGTTCCGCTCTTTTCGTCTCCTCGCAAAGTACCGCTAACAAATAGCCCGGACGCCCCTTTTTCATGATGATCGGCTGGAGCCAGGCATCCAAGGCGCCGGTCTCCAATAGCCTGTCTAAAACATAAGGCAAAATTTCAGGATTCAAGTCGTCCAGATTACATTCCAAAACGGTTAATACCGTATCGCCGCTCCCGCCGATCCCTGTTCCTGTTACGCCGCTTAAGGCCGCAACGCCTGCTGTAACAGCCTCTTTACCAGCTGCGGTTTCTTTCGCTGTTCCGGAAGCGCCCCCTCCAACGGGCTCAACAAACTCACCCAGGGTAACTCGCAGTACGTTGGGGATCTCCACTTCGCGCGTCCCCGCCCCGTAACCGATGCCGCCGCCATGAAATCCGGCCGGGATCTCCGTCACCGGTTCTGCCAGCACCTTTAAAAGCGCGGCCCCCGTCGGTGTCGTCATTTCCTGCGCCACACTGCCGTGATAATGAGGCAGACCCTGCAACAACTCCGCCGTAGCCGGAGCCGGTACAGGCATCAGACCATGAGCGCACTGCACCATCCC